>MKGP02000086.1 GCA_001913845.2 Limnothrix sp. CACIAM 69d
TTGATTGATGCAAGAGGTCTAGTCATGGCCATGCCTGGCTGACCAATTTCAATCTCGCTTCCCAATTCATCAATCCTAATCAGCATGAACCCTGGAACCTCAAAGCGACTGGCTTTGATGGCGACTATTTGATGGCGATTATTTAATACTAATCGATGGTATAAACCATGACTTCATAGCCCAAATTGAGCTAATTTCAAAGCGGCCTGTTGTTAGCAATTTTTTTGAAATTGGCTGAAGTGTCTGCAAAAGATGCTGTTAAGTTCTGGTTTATACAATTAGTCGCCTGTTTTTAAAAGTCAGGTTATGGTGATGAAGAATCCCTTCGCAGGGGGTTCTTCTCGGCTAATCTCGATCAAACTCAAGTAATCGCCGTTTGCGGCGGTTTTTCATCCCTTTTCAACAGCAGCGTGATTTGGAACGAATGTTAATGGATACCGTGACTGTGCAAGATTTGGCAGCCTATTTGCGCGAACCGACCGGTCTGGTGCAACTGGTGGATGTGCGGGAACCCCAAGAATTGGCCCTGTCGCAACTTCCTGGATTTATTAATTTGCCCCTGAGTGAATATGAGCAATGGAGCACCATGATCGAATCAATCCTGAACTTTGATCAGGAAACCTGGGTGATCTGTCACCACGGGTTGCGATCGGCTCAAATGTGTCAGTGGCTGGAGGGGAAGGGTTGTCAAATTGTGAAAAACATCACAGGCGGCATTCATGCCTATGCCATAGAGATCGATCGCTCAGTGCCCCTTTACTAGGTTTTCTCTGGAGTTACTGAGATCTCTCAACTAAACAGAACGCGATTTGATTGGCTGAAATTGGCTGAATGATCTGAATCTGAAGTTAATTGACGTGATCTGAAGTTTCTGAAATTGGCTGAATGATCTGAATCTGAAGCTGAAGTTAATTGACGTGATCTAAAGTTGCTGAAATTGGCTGAATGATCTGAAGTTGCTGAAGTGAATTGAGTTGCCCTGAGTTGATCCCACACCACAGAACTCAGTGGGACAACTCGCCACTTGGGCAAGCTCGGTTGCGACCACGGGTTTTGGCTTCAAACAGGGCCAAGTCAGCCGCAGCCACCAGCGCCGAGGGATCCAAATTGGCACGCGGAATCAGACTGGCGGCCCCCAAGCTGAGGGTCACAATTGAAGCTACGGGCGAATAGGCGTGGGGAATTTGCAAGTCGCGAATCGTTTCGAGAATGCCATGCGCCACCGTCATGGCTCCGTCGATGTGGGTTTCCGGCAAAATCACCGCAAATTCTTCCCCCCCATAACGAAATGTGAGATCCGTTGATCGCTTCACAGCCTGGGCGATCGAGCGGGCTACCTGGCGCAGGCAATCATCCCCCGCTAAATGGCCATAACGATCGTTATAGGTTTTGAACGAGTCAATATCACCCACCAAGATTGCCAGGGGCGATTGTTGACGCAAGGCCCTTTGCCACTCTCGGGCCAGGGCCTCATCGAAACTGCGGCGGTTGGAAATGCCCGTCAGGCCATCCAACGTAGCCAGCCGTTCCAACTTTCGGTTGGCCAACTCCAACCGTCGATATAGCTCCGCCTGTTGAATCGCGATCGCCAGTTGGCCGGCCAATTGCTTCAAAAACTCAATTTCCCAGGCTTGCCAACTGTGCGGTTCGTGCCACTGATACACCACCAACAGTCCCCACTGATCATCTCCAAGCGGATTAGGTGCATGTCCCGTGGTGGCCCCGCCTTCTGGGCGATCGTCCATTTTCAGCGGCAATACCGGCACCGCTTCCCCTCGCAAAATGGGTACGGCTAAGATGGCACGCACCCCCGCCTGGGAAATGGCATCCCGGTAAGCAGCCGGCCAGCGATCGTCCGCCAACACATCTTCCACCTCCCAGATCTCATGCTTCACGAGGTAGAGCAACCGCTCCAGGCCCACCCCGTCGGTCACCGCCTCGCTGCCACAGACTGGACGAGCGGCATCACGGCAATTCATCGCCGATAGCTCCAGCGCATGGGTGCTAGATGGGTCAGCGTCCGATCGACTCGCCATCCCCGCCGGAGTCAAGTGACGATAGATGGCCGTTTGATCCACCCCCAACACTTCGCGCACCGTTTGCACCGTCGTTTGCAGAATTTCCCCCAAATCTAGCGATCGGCGAATTTGCTGGGTCACTTGGCTTAGGAGTTGTTCCCGTTCCGCCTGTTGCCACAGCAGGGCCTCCGCCTGTTGCCGTTCTGTAATATCCGTAATCACACCCAGCAGTTGCCGTTGGGTTGAGTTGGGCAACATCAAAGGCTTTTTAATGGTTTGAAACCAGCGCACTTCGCCCGTTGAGCTGCGGCGCGGCTCCTGGGCAATATATTTTTCTTGCATGGTTTCAATAATCGATTCTTCCTCCCGCTGGCTATGTTGCACCTGGGCCGAGTTTCCGCCCAGTTCTGCCTCTGTTTTGCCCAGCATTCGCCCGGGCGTTGTGTTGTAAAACGTTGCCAAAGCTTCATTAACTAGGGTGAATCGCCCCCGTTCATCCTTCACAAAAATAAAGTTTGGGTTCGCGTCAACAATTGCCCGCAAAAACGACTCCTGCCGTTGCAATTCTTCGCGGTTGTGGCGCAGGTCATCCAAAATTTGTTGCCGCTCGATCGCATAGCGCATGGCCCGCGACAGCAAATTTGGCCGCAATTCATCTTTTAAAAGGTAGTCTTGGGCCCCTTCGCGCAAGGAAGCCAACCCGATCGCCTCGTCATCCAACCCCGTCAGCACCACGATCGGCACATCAGCCACCGCCGATCGCACCCGCCGAATCGTATCCAGCCCGTAGCTATCCGGCAGGGCCAAGTCCAACAGCACAATATCGTACCGCCGTTGATTCAACAGCGTCAGGGCATCGCTCAGACGATCGACCCTTCGCCAACGAAACCCTTGGGTCGTCACCTTCGCCAAAATCATTTCCAATAATCGCGCATCCGTGGGATTGTCTTCCACGACCAGCACTTCAATCGCTGAGTCCCCCACCGCTGAATTAACCTCCTAGATCCTGTGGCCGCGCGATCGTGAGTGGCATAGCATGACTGACCTCAAATGACCTCGATCGTTGCCAACTTCAGCCTAACCACCCAAACCTCAACCCCCAAGGGGATTGATTGGCAAAATTGCCGCCACCGGTTTGCCTAATCATTTCCGCCCATTCAACTCCAGCAGTCCTCCCACCCAGAAAGCAACCAGACCTTGGGGGCGGTTGTCTAGCAGAATCCCAGTGATCCTACTCATTTAACCAACCCCATGACCAGAACTTTCCCAAAGGTAAAGGCAAAGTAAAGGCATAGCCGAATATCCTTGGAAGTTCGGCTCGTTAGGTCTATCTCATGCAAATTCCTGCCCTATACATCATGACCCATCTTTTTAAGACCAACCTTAAACTGGGAAGTCTTAGCAAGTGAGCTAATCAAACTCATGATTTTCGTCTAAGTATTAACGAGAGAAGCCTACCAATCAATATTCTTGGATTGTTTTTACGCTGTGATAGAAACATCACTGTCCTTAAATATTTTCAGGATCAATCATGCGCTCTCGATAGGTCAATTGTTCAGTATTAACCCAAATTAACCCAAGCATGGTCAAGGGATGTCTGGACAATGTGCGAAATGCTACCAGAGTGATTACAGAGTGAAATATATCAACTTTAGCTAATGATTCGATTGCCAGTGGTCAAGTTTAGTTATGCAGACCGCTCGTCCAATCTGTTTGATTTCTTTCTAGGCAACAACCATATTAAACTCAACTGATTCGTCAAACAGACAACCAAACAAATAACAATATAAATTGATTTTTGTATCAAGAATTGGTATGATTTTACATCACCATTTCAAGTTTTATATTGTCAGCAATGAAAAATTATCTATTTCATTTTCAGGGTTTATTTTTAGGCTTCATTTCCAGGATTTATTTCCAAGCAGTCAACTAATGATGACTTTTAGAACTTTGGAGAGGGTAATTTCACAGAACGTAACCAAAACGCCTCGATCGCCAATAGCGTTTCTAACAGACTATGTAAACTATCTGGCTTGGTAATGTAGGCATTGGCTTGCAATTCATAGCATCTGCGAATATCTTCCTCTTGATCAGAAGTGGTCATAACAATGACAGGAATAATTTTGAGTGATGGATGTTTTTTAATTGCTTCTAAGACCTCATAGCCACTACGGCGGGGTAGGTTCAAATCTAAAAGAATTAAGTCGGGCCAGTATTTTTCAGGAACTAATGCTGTTTTTTCTAAAAACTTGATTGCTTCTTCGCCATCTCGCACCAAGTGTAATCGATGGGGAATGTTCAGCCGTCCAAATAGCCTTTCTGTTAGCCTGGCATCAACCGCTGAATCTTCAATGAGTAAAACTTCAATATTTTTTGCTGGCATTATAACGACATCCTAACAATCTGGTCACTGCCTGCTCATTTGCTGAAAGGGGTAATGATTCTGAAATTGGGGGTCATTATTAATGGGATTATATTCCTATTGACTCATTATTCCTATTCACTCACAAACTCACTCATTCACCAATCTTTCGATCGATCAACAAACCCTGCACAGCTCGATCGAGACCCCCTCGATTGAGAAATTCTGCTGTTGTTTGGCAATTACTCCATTAAACCCACTCAACCAGTTCAGCCCCTTGCGCTCATGGCACTCATTGGGCTGGCCCAACTCAAATGATTGGACAATTCAATAACAATCATTGGCTTTAATGACATGGCCAAGAACCTATGGCACGGGCCGATCGAGCGGAATTAAACATCAATCCTACAGGGTTGCGATCGCTAGCTGGGGCTAAAACTTAGCTCAGTGACGGGAATGGTTTCAGGCTGGTCGGGAATCGTAAACCAGAATGATGATCCTTGGCCGAGTTGAGATTGCACCCCGATCGAGCCACCGTGACGCTCAATAATTTTCCGACAGATGGCTAACCCAATGCCAGTCCCTTCATATTCTTCACGGTTATGGAGTCTTTGGAAAATATTAAAAATTCGCTCGCTATATTGTGGGTCAATTCCAATGCCATTATCAATGACTTGAAAACGCCAATGATGTTCTTCATGATCGGCAGTAATGGTAATGACAGGATTGGATTTGCCCCGAAATTTTAGGGCATTGCCAATTAGGTTTTGAAAAAGCTGTGCTAATTGCATGGCATCGGCCAAAACAATGGGCAAATTTTTAGCCTGAATAGTGGCCTGATTATCTTGAATTGCCAATCGCAAATTATTAAGTACGACATCAATAATCTGGCTGCAATCCACCGGTTCTAGGGTTCGGCCGCGAGTTTCTACTCTGGAATAGGCCAAAAGATCTCGAATCAGTTGGCGCATTCGTTGGCCACTATCGATGATGAATTGCAAATATTCTTGGGCATTTTGATCAAGCTGGGGGGCGCATTCTTCCGTGAGCATTTCTGAGAAAGCAATGATGCCACGGAGGGGTTCTTGCAAGTCATGGGAAGCGACGTAGGCAAATTGCTGGAGCTGTTCGTTGGAGCGCCGCAATCCTTCAATGGCTCTGGTGCGTTCTTCAAGGAGGTGGGCTTGGTAAAGGGCAATGCTCAGTTGTCCGGCCAGTTGTTGCAACAGGTCAATTTCAAAGGAAGTCCAATGCCTTGGCCCTTGACATTGCTGAAGGCAAAGCAGTCCCAACAGAATGGTGGCCGGCTGTAGGCGATCGGTCAGCACTTCCGGGGGCACAAATCCAAGGGCACTGGGATTGAAGTGAACGGCGGCGATGGTGACGGGGACGATCACTTGGCTACGAATGCTGAGGCTGTCGATGCAACTGCGCTGCTCGGGGGACAGTTGCAGTTGGGTGAGGTCGTCTTCGCAGGAAATTTGCCCCTGCCAGTAGCGATCGAGGTTGGGGTGGGTGTTGTCTAGGTTGAGGGTGCAACACCAGGTGTGGCTGGGGTCGATCGCCCCAAAGGGCTGGGCGAGGGCTTCGGCGGCGATCGATCCGTTGCCGTCCGCTTGGCAACGGTAAAACATCACGCGATCGGCTTTGAGGGTTTTTTGCAGTTCGCTGACCGTGCGCCCCAAGATCACCTGAATATCCAAGGATTGGCGAATTTTGAAGGCGATCGAGGCGAGCAGTTGCCGATAGCGGTTTTGGTTGTTGCGCTGGAGGGCGGCTTCTCGCTCTTGGGTAATGTCACGGGCACTGCCCAGGAGCTTAATCACACGGTTCCAGGCATCGCGGATGGGCACTAAGCTGGTGTGCCAAATTCGCTGTTTGCCCCGAATCATCAGTTCTTCTTCGCACCGGATGGTGTCCCGGCCGGCCACGCAGGCTCGAAATCGGGCGATGATCGGCGTGGCACAACTGGGGGGAAACAGGTCTTGGGGCGATCGACCGATGATGTGGGTGGCGCGGTGTTCCAAGGCCCGTTCAAAGGCGGGGTTCACGGTTTCGTAGGTGAAGCGTCCATCTGGGTGGACATTAACCAGAAAAATTCGTTCGTCCGATCGCTCAAAAATGCTGGAGTAGAGCGCTTCGGAGGCTCGCAGTCGATCTTGGGTGGCTTGGCGATCGTACCAGGCGTAGATGGTGTCCCCAATGGTTTGCAAAATTTGCAGGTCTTGGGCTAACCAGGAACGCGCTTGATGAACACAAAGCACCAAGGCTCCCCAGAGAGCATCCCGGCGATCGTGAATGGCGGCAATGAGTACGGAGTTGGCCCCCAAGCAGTTGAGCCACTCGGTCACGGCGGAATCTTCCGATTGCAGGGCCTGCCGGGACTCAATCACCACGGCGCGATCGCGCCCCAATTGCTCAGTCCAAAGGGACGGCAAATGGCCCCCAAGGCGGTTAAAGTCTCGTACCACCGGCATTTGATTCTCTTCATGCCACTCGCAGGCCAAATTCAACAGGGGACGTTCCATGGGCCCATGGAGCAGCAAAACCCGATCGGCTAGCATGGCTCGTCCCACCGCTTCCAAAACAGACCCAAACCGCACATCATCATCGGCAGTCACCAACAGACGCGCCACATAGGCCACCACGCTTTCCAGACTGAGGCGATAGCGCAAGTCTGCTTCAACCCGCTTGCGATCGCTCACATCCCGAATAGCGACGGCATAGGCCGGCTCCCCCAACCACTCGATCGGGGACACATTCAAATCGCCCACGCCCACGGAACCATCGGGGTGCAGAATATCAATTTCTGTGGTTTTCTCGGAGCCGATCGGAATTCCCAGGTGTTCGCCCACCAACTGTTCCGGCGATCGCCCAAAAAGCTGACAGGCCGCCGGGTTGGCATAGTCAATTCGCCCCTCGCGGTTCACAATCACGATCCCATCGATCGTGTGATCCAACACCTGATCCAAGACCGCTAACCAAGATTGGGATGCGGCTTGAGACCAATCGGCTGCTCCCAAGGTTGGCAGGCGATCGCCTTGAATGGCGGTAATTTCGCCCTCGGTGGGCACGATTTTCGGCCCGTTGCCCTCGGCACTTGGGGTAGGCGGCATAGCAACCGCCTCGATCGAGTTTTCGGGGGAAACTTCAGGGTTAACTCCGGGGCTGGTGTCAACGTTAATTTCGGGATGAATTCCAGGATCAGAGCTGGTTTTCGGTCTAATTTCAGGCCTAATCTCAGGTCTAATCTCAGGGTCGGTGAACAAACTCTCAGCGGCCATCCCAGCCCGATCGCTGCTAGGGCCCGAAAAACTGCCCCCCAAGGCAATTCTCAAGCCGGGCAGCACAGTGGTTGACGGCACTCCGGGCCACTGGCCGGCGGGGGTGGTCGGCGGGGCTTGCGGTTGCCGGCCCACGGGTGCAACGGATGGCAACCCGATCGTCAATTCTGAATCGTCACTGGGTTGCAAGCCCGATCCCGAACGCGCTGGCAAGGCCGGTTCCCATGGGGAGATCGGTTGGGTAGAGTCATCATCTTCCCGATCGCAACTGGCCGTGGCGAGCAGGGGTTGCTCGATCGAAGGCAACCCCAGGGCGCAATTGATAACTGCATCGGGGATGATGCCCGGAGTTGCCCCCGTCCTTGAGTGGGGAGTTGGGTTGATCGTCGAGTTTTCGATCGGGCTGGCGATCGGGCTGCTGGCCAATTGGGTTCCTGAATTCGGTTTCTCTGCATTGGCACGCACAATCACCACAGCGGAATCCGCGATTTCACCCACTTCTTCCGCAAAAGGAGCCGCCAACGCCAACTGCCGTTCCCAATTAGCCAACACTCCTTGCACCAACCGCAACGATCGCCCCAACCGGATCAGGCCTCCCGTTGCCGCCAACGCCGACCACACCAAAGCATCCAGCGCACCCGCCTCAATGACCGCCACCTCCGCAGCGGGCGAGTCCACCAACACCACCAACAAGCGGGCGATCGAGACCTGATATTGTTCATCAGCCATCCCGGGCAAGGGCATCGCAACCGGTGACCCAGAGGGGAGCAAACACCGCCACAACGGCTCTCCCTGCTCATTCACCACCGCCCCATCCACCACCAACAACCCCGTTGGCCACAGGGAACTGTCATTCGCCAACCATTGCTGCTGGGCGATCGCCCGTCAACGATCGAAGCAGCCTGGGCCCAGTGCGTATCCACCTGCGCCAGCCACTGCACCACCTGCTCTGCCCGATCGCGATCGGCACAGACCACCGTTGTTGGCAAAACCCGATATTCCATCTCCCAATGGTACGCAGAACCGCCAATCGCGTGCTGCAACCTCAAACACCCAAATTAAACCTCAACCAAACCACAAATTCTGTCAGCTACCAATCTTGGCAGCTATTGTCAACCGCCATACCTTCAACAGTGATCCAGTATTTTCTCTAGCGACCTTTTGCAGGGTTTCCTAAATTGGGCGATTGAAAAACACCGACCCATATCTAAATCAACATTCAAACAAATCAACGTCCAAATTAATATACAGACTGAACAGAAATCAAATTTCAGTCCTTGAATCATCATCCCAGTGCCATTAAATCACCCTTAAAGCACCATCGATCCGAATTGAGCATGGTTAAATAAACCATGAACGCTGGTCAAGGACTGGCGAAAGTTACCAATTCCTCAGTTCTTGACTCGTGATTCTTCCGCTCTTGTTAACTTCCATTCTTCTCTAGACTTTATTTTTCCTCAGAGCCATGGCCGAATCTCTCGCGCTGATTGACGATGACAACTGGGCTGCCAACTTAGAGCAAGTGATTCGTAATGCTCAAGATGGCGACACCATTATTGTTCCCAATTTTTCAGTTCAAGCCCTTGCTGAACGCGCCAAAGACGAGCTGTATCCTGACAAACTACTGCTCTTTGTGGTTCCGGAAAACACTAGCTCCGAAGTTGGCAATTAGGTGCAATTAAACCAGCATCATCAAACATCAATCAGCAGACTGCACCAAACCAATTCAGGGACTGAAAATTCAAGAACTGAAAATTCAGGGGCTTAATTGACCTAGAACATTCATTAGAGCCACCCTTTTGGTTGAATTGTTGAAGCACTCGTTTAGTTAATCTGCTTGATTGTGTTTGATGATTAGTTGTGCTTGGGCCAAAACCAGAGCAATTGCGGCCAAATCGTTTGCAAAACCAAGGCGGTTCCCGATCGCCAGTGGTCGGGAGCCGCCTGTTGTTGTTTGAGGATTTGTAACCGGTGACTCAGTGATCGCCAGTAGGCGATCGAGAACCCCACCAAATAGGTGGCCAAAATCAAGCCCAAACCATGCTGAATGAAAAGCTGAATGAGAAAATTTCCCCAGTGATGCCCAAGAATCATCGGAATGGCGACACGATTGCTAATGGTCACTCAATCAGTTCAAAACTTTGAAGAAATTGAGCCAATCCATTATATCGGAAGGCTAGATACCGTGAGTCCAGACATCACAAGCCCAAAGGTCACAGAGCCAGATGTTGCAGGGGCAGATGTTGCAGGAGCAGATATCACAGGGCGCGAGCTAGCTAGATACCCAAAAGCTCAGTAGCAAACTAACTGCTCAACCCATTACCGAACTAATTTGCGCAACTGAGCCAGCCACGACGCACGGCATGAACAATTCGATCGATCGCAGCCAAATCTTCAAGATCCAATGAGCAGCTCAACAGAGCACGGGACAGACCCCAGCGATCGCTCATGGTCAAGCAGCGGGATTCCCAAACACGCGAAAACAGTTCTGCCAACATATCTTTGTAGAACCAGGTTGTTTGCGACATGTCTATGAACCTCCCAGGGCATTTCAGAATTGGATTGCTAACAAAAAATTCGATGTTGATGTATCGGGTTTCAGTGCTCAGTGCCATGATCTTTGGGTTTGGTTAGGGATAATCGAAACAGGACAAAAGCCAGCGATTGGAGACAACTAATTTTTAAGAGTGATGAAGGCACTGGGCACTTGCGAATTAGTTATCTCGATGACATTAAATATGCCGTGATTTTGGCTTGAATGTTGTGATTCATCTGTAATTCAAGCCGTGATTATTTCCCTGTAATCGCGTGACGAAAGCCCATGATTATGGGTGGTAATTTCACAGGCCAAGCGTGATCCACCAACAGAGGTGTTGTGATCCCGATCGCCCGGTGATCCCCCGCTGGGGCCCAACCCCTTGGGGCCGCCACCTCTTGCCCGCTGCCAACCATAATGGCCATAGCCCATCTGGGATGATTGAGCAGGCTCGTTTGAACCCCGAGATCGCCAACACCTTTCACCGATTCCTTGAGCCTGAACCCAGGCTTCACCACGCGATCGCCCCGGAACAGTCACACCTGGGCCCAGCTTCCATGCATTTCTGGGCACCCGCGATCGCGTCAAAACTTACAGAATCACGGCCAGCCCCTGCGTTATCACGGGCCAAGGGGCGATCGACCCCAACCCCCGAGCCTCGGCCAGCGATCGCCCAACCAAATTCACCCTTTATTGACCCAACCCCAAAAGCCCATGACTCGGCCCACGCATCTGCCTATGAATGTGGATTCCTACGATCCAGGGGACTTTTATGATGAGATGTTTGCCGGCCCCGGTCAGCCCCGCCCCGAAGCCCAATTTTTGGTCGATCGCCTCCGCTCGCTATCGGCCGCCGAGGTAAGCCAACGCCAAGAAGCAGCCCAAATTGCCCTGTTTCGGCAGGGGGTCACCTTCAATGTGTATGGAGCCAGCGAAGGCATTGAGCGAGCCTTTCCCTTCGATATCATTCCGCGCATTATTAATGCCCAAGAATGGCAAACCCTCGAACAGGGTCTGAAACAGCGAATTCATGCCCTGAATTGCTTTTTACAGGATATCTATAGCGACCAAAAAATTATTGCAGATGGTATTTTGCCCCGCGATTTAATCGAATCAGCCAAGGGTTTTTTGCAGCCTTGCATCGGATTACAGCCCCCCAAGGGCATTTGGTGCCATGTGACCGGAACCGACTTGGTGCGCGATCGCCAGGGGCAGTTTTATGTGCTCGAAGATAACCTGCGTTGCCCGTCGGGCATTTCCTACGTTTTGGAAAATCGGCGCGTGATGAAAAGCACCTTCCCCAAGGTCTTTGAAAACGCCAACATTCAGGCGGTGGATGAATATCCGTCGCGATTATTGGAAACGCTGCTGAACCTTACGCCCGATCGCCTGGCCAATCCCACCGTCGTTGTGCTCACACCGGGGATCTACAATTCCGCCTACTTTGAGCATTCTTTCCTGGCTCAACAAATGGGCGTGGAGTTGGTGGAGGGGCGAGACCTGGTGGTGGCCGATGGCTATTTGCAAATGCAAACTACTAAAGGCCTGCAACGGGTAGATGCCATTTATCGGCGGATTGATGACGATTTCATCGATCCCCAGGTGTTTCGCTCCGATTCTATGTTGGGTGTGCCGGGGCTAACGGATGTGTATCGATCGGGACGAGTGGCGATCGCCAATGCGCTGGGAACCGGCGTGGCCGACGACAAGGCGGTTTATGCCTACGTGCCCAAAATGATTCGCTACTACCTGGATGAAGAGGCCATGATCCCCAACGTGCCCACCTATCTTTGTTGGGAACCGGCGGACTTGACCTATGTGCTGGAGCATTTGGATTCATTGGTGGTCAAGGCGGCCAACGAATCCGGGGGCTATGGCATGTTGATTGGCCCCCAATCCACCGCCGAACAACAGGCCGATTTTGCCGATCGAATCCGGGCTAACCCCCGCAACTACATCGCCCAACCCACCCTCTGCCTGTCGCGGGTTCCCACCCTGCTCGATGGGGAGTTTGAGGGTTGCCATGTGGATTTACGCCCCTATGTTCTCTACGGGGAGGATATCTATGTGCATCCCGGCGGTCTGACACGGGTGGCCCTGCGCCGGGGATCGCTGGTGGTCAACTCTTCCCAAGGGGGCGGTTCCAAGGACACTTGGGTGTTGATGGATTAGGGCATTGCAATCAAAAAAATCACCCAACCGATCGGGCTGGGTGACTCTTGAAATGCTTTTTTGGCACTGGATCCAGAAACCTGCATCCCAAATTTGCATAGAAGTGGGGAATCTGGCCCCAACGAACCTAAGCTTGGCGAGAGTAGTACTCAACCACCAGCAGTTCGTTGATTTGCAGCGCCACCCACTCGCGATCGATCACACTGTTCACCTTGCCGGTCAACTTTTCCTTGTCAAATTCCAGGTGGCTGGGCATGTTGGCCAAGCCGGGGAATTGCAGGTTGTTTTCCACGATCTTGCGCGATTGATCTTTCGGGCGCACCGTAACCACGTCCCCAGGACGGCACTGATAGCTAGCCACGTCCACGCGCCGGCCGTTGACCATGATGTGGCCATGGTTCACCAACTGACGAGCGGCGGGAATGGTGGGAGCCATGCCCAAACGGAACACGGTGTTATCTAGGCGCATTTCCAGCAGTTGCAACAGCACCGTTCCCGTGGAACCGGCTGCCCGACGAGCTTTCCGAACGTAGCGCAACATTTGGCGCTCGCTGACACCATAGTTAAACCGCAGCTTTTGCTTTTCTTCCAAGCGCACGGCATATTCCGAACGCTTTTTGCGGTTTTGGCCATGTTGTCCGGGCGGGTAGGCACGCTTGGCACTCTTGCGGGTCAAACCCGGCAGCTCGCCCAAACGACGCACAATGCGGAGACGCGGACCTCTGTATCGAGACATAACTAAGACTTTAGATTCCTTTCCTTGTTGCGGTTTTTGCGCCTAATCGACAACGGGAAGGACGGTTGGAGATCAAGCAACGCAAGCTTCTGAGCCAGAAAGCTTATGACAAACGTGCCAGCCGCGGCATACGTTTCCAGATCGACCAGTATACAGGTATTGGCGCGATCGCCCTAATGTTTTGCACAAAATTCCCGCGCATTTTTTGCGCGGCGACGGCGCAGTCATACGGGCTGGATTTTTGGGGTCATCGCTTGGCGGGCTTACATGATTCTGTTGGCTGGGCCGATCGATCCAAAATCACCCGAGTTGATCGGTGGTTTGGCCCTGGATCGTGGCTCCCTGTGCGATCGACCGGTGAGGTGGCCGCCGGATTCCGGTGAGTCTCGGGCTAGGATAGGACAATTGCGCATGCCGGGCGATCGCCCCTTGGGGCCAGCCCCCCGCGCCGATTTTCCATCATCCGGTTGCAAACTGCCCGATTGGGTTGGTCAACCAGGTTCCTTCTCAATCCCTTCCCCGCTTGCCCATGCAACAAGATCCACCCTCATTGCCCACGGAGGTGATTGTCACCCACCCTCGTGAGTCCCTCGGTGATGTGCAACTTGATTGGCATCCTCAGCCCGGCAGCTACTTGGACTTGGCCGGCAAGACCTATGCAGTCTTGGAACGACACCATCGCTATCAACTGCGATCGGGCCGCTACCATCTCTACAAGATTGCGTTGCACGTGCAGGCGACCCAGCGCCCCTCGGAACAAAATTTCTTTGAAGGTCAATGGATCATTGGCGATCCGCGCTGTCGATTCAATGCGCGATCGGAACTGCTCCGCTGTGCCGTGAACCCGTCAGGCCCCTGCTTGGGCTGTCGTTCCTTTGAACTGATTCCCAAACGGGCCTAATTGATGATGATCAGGCCCTATTGAGCCTGGCTGGGCCAATCCGACTCGGCCGCGCTGACTGGGCCTAAATCATGGGGGGATCCCGTCAATTGGCGAGACCCCCCCCAAATGTTTAAGCGGCGGCCCAGACCAGGCCCCAGCCTTAAAACTCCAACTGCCGATCCCGATCGCGGTAAAAATTCGGCTCCGACTCCGAGCCACCTTGCATTCGAGCTTTGGCCTTAGCGGCACTGCGCTTCAGGGATTGCAGTCGCGATTCATATCGGCTGCGCAACTTCTTTTTAGGGGTTTGTTCCACCAGGGTTTTCAGGGCACTGCCCAAACTTTTGTAGGCATTGGGCAAGGAATAGCCAAACCGAGCGGCTAGGGCGATCGCCTTTTCATCGGCCTCGATCGATTCTTTCAGTTGCCGATCGCTGTTGTTTTTCTGATAAAGCCGCCAGCCGGACACCCCACAAAGCCCCAAGGCCAACAGCAGCAACAGGCCGTCTTGCACCCACAGTTCACCCACCGCGCCGCCTAGCCCGATCGCCAGGGCCGCCATTTCCCAGCCGTCGCGCGGGATAGTGTCGTTTTGAATGCGGGCCACCTCGTGCCAAAACAGCAAATTACGCTGATCCTTCGCGAATTGCTCCCAGGCCACCAAATCCACTTGAATTTCCACCTGATCCTTGCCGATTTCTTCGCAACGAATCAGGGGCGGATTCACGTCCATGGCCTTTTCAACGGTTACCCAGCTCTGTAGCTCAGGGGGCAACAGGCTTTTGAGTCGTCGAAGTTCGCTGAGATCCGATCGAGCTGTGGAAAACGAGGTCATTGCAACTGGTATCCAAACCGAAAAAGCACCGGAAACAACCCGAATCTGACTGGGGGGAGCAATCCGCCCCGGCATCCGTCGATCAACTGTTCTAAGGTTCTGGACAAGGCTCTAGACAATGGCGATCGCACCCTGGGCCTATGGCTCCGTTCAATGGGAACTAATGGAAACCAAGCCATCGATGCACTGGGGAACCTTGTCTGGCTCTGGCTGATCAGGGGCCGATGCCAGCTTGCGGAACAGTGCTCGTTGATTGGTGATCTTATCGGGTATTTGCAGTATATCGCGCCCCGTTTCCGGCTCCCGGTCACCGATCGCACATCTTCAGCGGTTGCCATGGGGTTCTGCCACGGTTCCACCACCATTTGTCAGGGTTCGATCGGGTGGAGCGCTGGGCTGAATTGTGCCGCTGGCAACCCTAATCGCTCATTCCCATGATTCCCATTGAGCAGACCCTAATCAGCAAAAACGCCCTTGTGCCAAGCGACAAGAGCGTTCCCAATCAACAGGCAGCCAAAATTACATCGACGAACCAAGACCGACGTAAGCGCCATAGAAAAACAAACCGACAACACCGATGACACCAATACCGGCGATCGTGCCGACAACCCACAGGGGAATTCGTCCGCCTCCAGACACAGCCGTGACCTCCTTAGTAAGGAAATAGGGTTTGATGAGGACGCGCCACTGAAGCGCATCGCACTGAGAGTCTCCCCAGCTCAGGACTGGAGGATGTTGATCATTCAACGAATGCTTCATCAATTCAGCAGCCAATCAGCAGCCAAGGCTTAAGCCGGAGCTTAAGTTCTTGCGCGGCTCAGTTGACAAGCCTAGTTGAAGAAGTAGCTGGACATCAAAATGCCAATCACGAAAATAAACAGCAGACCCAGATAGAGTGAAGTCCGGTTCAGCTCTACGGGTTGCTTGTTGGGGTTAGGGCTACGTTCCACAGTGACAATCTCCTAGCGCTGAATGAACTGCATGGCCGCGATCGCGCCCAGGAAGAACACCGTCGGTACTGCCAGTGCATGGACTGACAACCAACGAACGGTAAAAATCGGGTAAACAACGGGCTGGTTGGGATTCTGCGTCGCCATGATTGTTAAAAACGCTCAATAACTACTTCTGCAAAAACTGATCAATCTGAGTCTTAGCGCCTTGACGGATTTGCACGATCGGCACTTCGGTGCGCGTCTCGGTGAAGTATGCGTTGGGGCGGGGCGTTCCGAATGCGTCGTAGGCCAAGCCCGTGCTGACAAACAACCAACCAGCGATAAACAGAGCCGGGATGGTGATGCTGTGGATGACCCAATAGCGGATGCTCGTTACGATGTCCGAAAACGGACGCTCACCAGTTGATCCAGATGACATAGTCTCTTTAGTCTTCTCTCAATGGAAAATTAAACAAGAGCTAGCGGCTTGCCCAATCATTCAACCCGGAAACCGCTGAGTTTTGGGAACTTCAGCGACGGCCGGAAAATGGGCAATTGCTGGTTTCCATGATACAGAACGGGGGAAAAACTCCACAAGCCAATCCTGGGCGATCGAGCTTTTTGCGAGGGTCAGCGGGGATCGGGCGATCGCTGGGGATGCGTCTCGCGATTGTCATGAACCGGCGACTGATCCACCAGCGATCGAGCACCCGCAACGCTCCCGGCCGAAACTCACCGAAAATCGATGGGCAAAGCCGCGATCGCCTTAGCTGGCAGCCGGAGCTGCGGCATTGAGCTTGGCTGTGTCATAACGCAAGATTACGCCGTTTTGGCCCAGCACAAAGCCCTGATCCTGCCCAAAGAACAGAATTCGGTAGAAATTGGAAGGCACATCGCCGACGGCGCGATCCTTCTGCCAGGTCTTGCCGCCGTCATAGCTGGCGAGCAAGTCGCCGCTCCCTCCAGTAATCCACAGCTCCTGATCATTGCGATAGGCCAAGTCCAGCAGCCCCAGGCTGTTGCGCAGTTCGGGGCTGGTGGTGGCGGCCCAGGTTTCCACATCGGTGGGGCTGCTGAATTGCACCTGGCCACCGCGTGCGAGAGACCACAGGCGATCGTCAGGGCCAAAGCCCATGTTTTGCAGACGGCGCGAGCTGTTGCGGTTGTGTTGCTGCCAAGCTTCATCGCCGGGAGTCCAGGTGGAGTAGTAGCTCCCCCGCGAGGAAACGGACACATATTTACCGCTGCTCGATCGGGAAACGTTGCGCACCACCCCGATCGACTCTTGCACCATGGCTTTCCAGTTGCGGCCGCCATCCGTGGTGCGATAAATAGCTCCCAAGTCGGTCATCATTTCGGCCTGCTGGGATCCCAGAGCCACAATCAAGCGTGGATCGCCGGGCAGTTGGTTGCTGAGGGGAATTTCCGACCAGGTTTTACCCTCATCGGTAGTGTGCAGCAGGATGGCGGGCTTACCGACAATCCAACCCTCCTTGCCCGAGAAACTCACGGACTCCAGGTTATAGGGCGAGTCGCCCAAATCCAGGGACTTATCGGCCCAGGTTTTACCGCCGTCGGTGGTTTCCAGGATGGTGGCCCCTTTACCCACCATCCAGCCGTGGGGCCCCTTGCCCACCAGGGTCACATCCAACATGGTTTGTTCGGTGGGCAGGTTAATCACCTCCCAGGGGTTGGCCGCTACGGAGTCAATTTTGCGAGCGGTGCAGCCCACACAAAGCAGGGCCGCCAACAGGACAGGCAATAATTTGGGGAATAGATTACGAAGCCAGTGGGTCATGGGATGAATGGGATGATGAGGTGACCGGAATCGAGAGTTTCGGTGCGGTCTGAAAGGGGTACTCAGCGGGAATCAGCCAAGGGAACTGCCTTGGGCTAATTCAGGCCATAAAAGCTCAGGAGCAACAGAATTCCCAGGCCCAAAACGCTGAAAATGAGGACGTTTTTTGCACCGGGAGTGAGGGTGTTAACCCCAATGCCGTAGCCGAGGTTTTCGTCAAATCCGGAGGCTTTGCCGGCGGGGCCGATGCTTTTGAATTGATATTTTTTCACGCCACAAACGGGACAGCGCCAATTTTCGGGCAGGGTCTCGAAGGGGGTGTTGGGGGCCACGTTCCGACGCTCATCCCCCTTGCCGGGTTCGTAGACATAGCCACAGGAGCGGCATTCATAGCGATCGGGCGGGGCGGGGGCGGCCGGTTCCGAGGAGGTGGCCTCGATCGCGCTGGAGTCGGCAGCCGCGATCGATTCGATCGGTGAGTCCTCTGGTGGATGAGTCATGGGTTGCGACAGGAAGCGTGAAGATCGAAACGACGGGAATTCAACCGAGCCGATCGAATCAGGACTCGATCGGGTTTAGCCCCACAGAGCCGGGCACAGGCCCATGCTCCGCCACCGTTAACCTGGGCTAGTTAACGTGGGCTAATTACTGGGATTAAAAGATTGTCTTAACGATTATCGCACAGGCGCGATCGCCCCTCTGGTCTAGGCTCTGGGGCGATCGGCCCTGCGCAAAATCCCCGAAAAAGCCATCAAATCCCCAGCATCCAAAGTTTTCATCGATTCGTTCATGTCAGAATAATGAGCGCCAGCTTCCAGCAAGTGATGGCCAGCCCTTCGGTTGGCAAACCCTGGGTGAATCCGACCCCAGGTTGGGAAAAAAGGCGCTGATCCCCGCTTTAGAGTTCTCCAGCAGTACCCCCAGATATGTTTACGCTGAGTGGCTATGAATACTTTCTAGGCTTCCTGCTGCTTTGCGGCATTGTGCCTGTGCTTGCCCTAGGTGCTTCTGCCGTTGTGCGCCCCAAGCGTCCTGGCAAGGAACGGCGCACGACCTACGAATCAGGGATGGAGCCGATCGGCGGAGCTTGGATTCAGTTCAATATCCGTTACTACATGTTTGCACTGGTTTTCGTGGTCTTTGACGTGGAAACCGTGTTTCTATACCCCTGGGCGGTGGCCTTTAGCCGCTTGGGTCTGTTGGCTTTCATTGAAGCCCTGGTCTTCATTGCCATCCTGGTCATTGCCCTTGTTTATGCCTGGCGCAAAGGAGCGTTGGAATGGTCGTAACGCCGAACCCTAACCCGATCGAGTCCGTGGGTCGTCCGCAGGTCACGCAAGATCTGTCGGAAAACGTGATTTTGACCACGGTGGATGACCTCTACAACTGGGCGAAGTTGTCGAGTTTGTGGCCGATGCTCTATGGCACGGCCTGTTGCTTCATTGAATTTGCGGCCCTGATTGGCTCCCGTTTTGACTTTGACCGCTTTGGACTGGTGCCTCGTTCCAGCCCGCGCCAGGCAGATCTGTTGATCACCGCCGGGACGATCACCATGAAAATGGCTCCGGCCCTGGTGCGCTTGTATGAGCAAATGCCAGAGCCGAAATATGTGATCGCCATGGGGGCTTGCACGATCACGGGTGGCATGTTCAGCGTGGACTCACCTTCGGCCGTGCGCGGTGTGGATAAGTTGATTCCGGTGGATGTGTATCTGCCCGGTTGCCCGCCCCGTCCAGAAGCGATCGTGGATGCAATTATCAAGCTGCGCAAAAAGGTGGCCAATGAGTCGCTGGCGGAGCGCGGAGCCACGGCCCAAACCAACCGCTACTACACGATCGACCACCAAATGAAGCCAACTTCGCCGATTTTGACCGGTCGCTATTTGCAAGAGCCGGGCCGACAAGCCCCGCCCAAGAGCCTGACCGACGCGATCGGGCTGCCCGTGCCGCCCGCGCTGTTGACCGATCGGGCCAAACAGGAAGCTTAGGAGACGCAACGCATGGCCGACGAAACCCAACCCACCGATCTCGCCACCAACGAAGCCGGTGCGATCGCCCTCAAAGGGGACATTTCCCAATGGCTGACCAGCAACGGCTTCGGCAACGAGCTGCTGGAAATCGATGATTTGGGCGTGGAAGTGATCAAGGTCGATCGGGACAAATGGCTCCCGATCGCTACCGCCCTCTACGCCTACGGGTTTAATTACCTCCAGTGTCAGTGCGCCTACGACCTGGGCCCCGGTGAAGACCTCGTGAGTCTCTATCACCTGGTGCAGGTGGCCGACAACGTAACCAAGCCCAAGGAAGTACGTGTCAAGGTGTTCCTGCCGCGTGCCAACCCAACCGTAGCCTCGGTCTACTGGATTTGGAAAGGCGCTGACTGGCAAGAACGCGAAGCCTACGATATGTACGGCATTGTCTACGAAGGTCACCCGAGCCTGAAGCGGATTCTGATGCCAGAAGATTGGGTGGGCTGGCCCTTGCGCAAGGACTATATCTCGCCGGACTTCTACGAACTTCAGGATGCCTATTAGGCCTTCCCCAGTTCGGCATCATCAACAGGTGTAATAGACATGGGTTTCCGGCGAGGAAGTCAGCCTCAAAGCCTAGTGGCATGGCAAAAACCCTAGGTTGTATGTCGAGACCAATCGCCGTAGACAAGATAGACAAGGGGCTTAAGCCCCTTGCCTCTAACGATACTCAAAGCCCCTAACGATACTCAAAGCCCTTGGATCGATCAAATCGCGATCCGAGGGCTTTGCGACATGCGGGGAACAGCCAAAAGGTTTGAAACACTCGCTAACCGGCTACAAAAGAGCCACGCAAGTTGAACCGGCTAGTTGGGCAAGCTGTTGCGATTTGCGCCGTCCCGCGCTTGATTTTGGTTGTTTGCCGGAGTGCCACCACGCTGGTTGTTGGGGCGATTGTTCGATCGCCTGTTCGCTTGCCCCGGAGCCTGGCCCGCGCCGGGTGTGCCAAAGCGAGCCGACTGCACCGCTCCGGTGTTACCCAACTTGCGTTCCGTACCCTCGTTGTAGCTCAGGAATGTTCCCCCCGCATTGCCCGTCACCACCACCACATTGCGCTGACCCGTAACCAAACGCTGGGTTCCTTCGGGCAAGACCCCTTCATAGGTCACCTTGCCATCGGTCAAAATTCGCACCCAAGAGCGAGCCGTGAGCCGCACGTTCACTCGCACGGGGGCGATCGGGGCCAGGTTGAGCCGCTGCGGAAAGCGAATTTGGCTAGCAATTCCCTGAGCCAGCAACACTCCGTCACCGCCACTGGCTAGGGCTGGAACGGGCGATCGTGCAGGACTACTGGTCGCAGCAGGGCGGGGTGACTGGGCTGCCGTGCGTCTCGGCGAAGGCGTGGGAGTCGTGGCACGAGGACTCGTGGTGGGCTTCGGCGTGACAGAAGCCGTAGGAGTCGGGCTGGGTGAAGGACTGGGGCTAGGAGTCGGTGAAGAACTGGGGCTAGGGCTAGGAGTTGGTGAAGGACTAGGCGAAGGCGTGGGGCTAGGTGAAGGGCTAGCGGCCGCCGTCGGGCGAGCTGGGGGACTGGGGCTGGCGGTCGATCGGGGAGTAGGCGTAACCGCAGGGCTGGGTGAAGCAACCGGCGGCTGCACAATCACCGTGCTGGGGGCCGGCTGGCTTTGGCGCAACAGGGCCGACAGACCCAACACCGACGCAATCAGGACACCGATATACAGCATCACCAAATGGGCCGGCTTGAGCTGGGGAGCAGGAATCACCGACAGCACCCGTTGAGAGCGCACGGGAACTATGCCATTTTGCAGCGGATATTCCTGGGCAATTTCGGAGCCATCCAACCCCAAAGCCGTGGCGTACTTGGCAATAAACCCGCGCACATAAACCGGCTCGGGCAGCGAGGACGAATCGGCCGCCTCAAGTGCTTGCAGGATACGACGTTGAATTTTGGTGGTTGCCGCGACGGACTCGATCGTTAAGCCTTGGCTTTCGCGACATTCCCGCAGTCGAGTGCCGATTTCAACAAGGCGCTCAACTTGGGGCGAGTCAGCAGGCATCGTGCTGTCGTTCATATCCTTGTGGCTGCTGCGGTGCGTGATGCGGCGGAACGGGGAGGAGTTGGAAGATTGTACCGAGAGTTGGGGAGACGAAGACTCGTGACTATCCTAGCGACCGAGAGGCCATCTTGCGAAGGTTTAGACAACTACCATCAGAATTTTGAGGTCAGATTTTTGAGGTCAGAATCTTGAGGATGGTGTTTGGGTCTGAGATTAGGATTGTCCCATGGACTGGGTCTTGACCGATACCGCTCGCGACGCTTTTGGGAATTCAAGGGGAATTCCGGTCAGCATGATGATCAATCATGATCAATCGACGAGGCATGAGTCGAACTGGGATTAATGGGCTGATCCTAAGCCGGTCTGGCGGCGCAACTGCTGAATTTCAGCGGCTGTCAGATGCCGGTGAGTGCCGATGGGCAGCTCTTGACCCTGCTTTGATTTCAGGGTGAGCGAACCAATGGCAGTACGGTGCAACTTTATCACCGGATGACCGAATAATTCGGCCATGCGTCGAATTTGCCGATTTCGGCCTTCCACCAAAGTGATTTCTAGTTCCGTGCGATCGCCCTGGGGGTGATTCCCGCGCCCTTGTACCTCGCGGACTTGGGCCGGCAGCGTTGGGCGACCATCCAATAAAACGCCCTGTCGCCATTGCGCCAACACTTGGGCGCTGGGTTGCCCCTGCACCCACACGCGATAGGTTTTGGGTTGGTGAAACCGAGGATGGGTGAGGGCGTGGGTCAGTTCCCCATCGTTGGTTAACAGCAGGGCCCCGGTGGAATCCCAATCCAAGCGACCCACGGGGTGCAGTCCCGTTTGTTCAGAGAGCGATCGGGGCAATAAATCCAACACGGTTCGCCGCTGTCGATCGTCTGCACAAGCCGACAGCACCCGGGCGGGCTTATTCAGCAGTAAATAGATCAGTGCGGGGCGATCGGCTGGACGAACGGGCCGACCATCAACCTCAATTTGATCCACTGCGGGATTGACCACGCAGCCCAATTGCGCCACCTGACCGTTGACCCGCACTCGCCCTTCCGTAATCCAAACTTCCGCATGGCGACGGGAAGCCAAACCCCATTGGGACAACACCTTTTGCAACCGTTGCCCAGCTTGGGGCGCGATCGCGTGGGGGGCAGCCGTTGCCACCGGGGCGATCGGCTGGGTCAAGTCAGAGGCGGACGATCGGGCAGAGACAGGAGGACGGCGGCGGCGACTCACGGGCGGGATGCTGGGGTTGGGGTAGGCGATGGGGTGGGCGATGGGGTCGGTTCGCAACCTATCGTATGACCCCGCAGCCAATTCAGCGCTCCTTGAGGACTCGGAATGGTATTGGTTTCAAGGGTGGCGATCGTCCAGGGATCGTCGAATTTCTGCTGTGATTGTCCCAAGGAGACCCCAAACCAGCGCCCGGAAACCGTCGCCTCGGTGCAAGCTGTTGTTTGGGGAATTTTGGCCGTGGTGCTCGATCGCGGTAGCAACAGAAGCTGCAAGCCAACCACGGTCATTAGAGTGGTGATCGCAAGGCTGAGATTGTTTCGCATGTCGATCGCACCTCAAAACGCAGGACTCCAACGCGGCCCAGCCGCTGGGTAACCGTCGGTCAGCCTAAGGCCGCCAGATGTCAGGGGGTTGTCACTGGCATGTCAGACGGCGTTTTAACCCGTTAGCTTTCAGCAACTTTTAGCTTTCAGCCAATTCTGACTACCATTGCAGATCGGATTCTGATCCTCAGAAGATACAGGGATTGATTCGGTTCCCGTGCGATCGATTTAACAGGATGGTTGCGATCGAGATTCGGTTACGTCGGTTGCGATCGATCGGAACCCAACCGTCCACACCGGCCCAAGCCCCTATAATCTGAAAGCCAATCCTTCCGTTGAACCATGGTCGTTGAATTCGCCGACTCCGCCAAACTGGCTGTGGAAGTTAACCGCCGCCGCAACTTTGCCATCATTTCCCACCCGGATGCAGGGAAAACCACCCTCACTGAAAAGTTGCTCCTGTATGGCGGTGCAATTCACGAAGCCGGTTCCGTGCGGGCCCGTCGCGACCAGCGCCAAGCCACCTCAGACTGGATGGAATTGGAAAAGCAACGGGGCATTTCCATCACCTCCACGGTGTTGCAGTTTGAATATCGTGACTGCCAAATTAATTTGTTGGATACGCCCGGTCACCAAGACTTCAGCGAAGACACCTACCGCACCTTGGCCGCTGCGGATAATGCGGTGATGTTGATTGACGCGGCTAAAGGTTTGGAGCCACAAACGCGCAAACTGTTTGAAGTTTGCCGGTTACGGAAACTGCCGATTTTCACCTTTGCCAACAAGCTCGATCGCCCCTCCCAAGAACCGCTGAATCTATTAGATGAAATTGAAAAAGAACTCAAACTCGCCACCTATCCGGTGAATTGGCCGATCGGGACGGGCGATCGCTTCAAAGGAGTGTTCGATCGCCGCACCCGGAAAGTGCATCTGTTCCAGCGATCGCGCCACGGCAGCAAAATGGCCAACGAAACCACCCTGGACTTGGACGCACCGGAACTGCTGGAACTGGTGGAACCGGACGTTTATCAAACCTTTAGGGATGAGTTGGAACTGATTGAAGAGGTGGGTTCTGAGTTAGATCTTGAAGCGGTTTTGGCCGGCGAACTCACCCCCGTTTTCTTCGGCAGCGCCATGACCAATTTCGGGGTGCAACTGTTTCTCGATGCCTTCTTGGACTATGCGGCCAAGCCAGGCCCCCGCACCGCCCGCACGGGAGCCGTTGAACCAACCCATGAACATTTTTCGGGCTTTGTCTTTAAGTTGCAGGCCAACATGGATCCAAAACACCGCGATCGGGTGGCCTTCGTGCGGGTTTGCTCCGGCAAATTCGAGAAAGACATGGTGGTGACCCATGCACGATCGGGCAAGAGCTTACGATTGGCTCGGCCGCAAAAACTCTTTGCTCAGGATCGCGAATCCGTTGAGGAAGCCTACGCGGGCGATGTCATTGGCTTAAACAATCCTGGAGCCTTCTCGATTGGGGACACCATTTACATCGGCCCCAAAATTGAATACGAAGGCATTCCCTGTTTTTCGCCGGAACTCTTTGCCTATTTGCGAAATCCTAACCCCTCTAAGTTCAAACAATTTCAAAAGGGAATTTCGGAACTTCGCGAAGAAGGGGCCGTCCAAATCATGTATTCCACCGACGAAGCCAAGCGCGATCCAATTCTGGCCGCCGTGGGGCAACTGCAATTTGAAGTGGTGCAATTCCGCTTGCAAAGTGAATACGGCGTGGAATCACGGGTTGAGCTGCTGCCCTATTCCGTGGCCCGTTGGGTCACCGCCGGTTGGGATGAGCTGACCAAGGTGGGCCGGCTGTTTAATGCCATGACCGTCAAAGATATGTGGGATCGTCCCGTTTTGTTGTTTAAGAATGAGTGGAACTGTCAGCAGGTGGAGGGCGATCACCCCAGCTTGCAACTCCAGTCGATCGCACCCTTAACCTAATGACTTCACGATCTGCGACATTTGGCTATTTTGGGGGCTGGTTTGACCAACGTTTTGGGTCAGCCCCCCAAGCCCGCTATCCAACATTTAAGTCAGCGATCGGGCTATTTTTGCAACACTTGGGCGATCGGCGGGATGGGGTGATTGTGGAAACCGGCACCCAGCGACTACCCGATGACTGGGGAGCTGGCTGTTCAACCACCATCTTTGGTGAAACCTTGGCAACCTTTGATGGCGGTCGCCTTTGGACGGTGGATCTGTCGTCGGACAATCTGACCACCTCCCGGCACTGCACCCAGCATGTGGCTCAGCGCATTGAGTATGTTTGCAGTGATTCGGTGACCTTCCTCAAACAGTTTGATCGCTCGATCGACTTGCTGTATCTAGATAGTTTGGATTGGTGGGATGATCCTCAAATTCAACAACAATCCCAGGCCCATCAGTTGTCAGAAATTGAAGCCGCTTGGGACAAATTACGGCAGGGCTGCATTATTTTGCTCGATGACAATGGGTTACCGGGTGGTGGCAAAGCAAAGCTAACCAAGGAATTTTTAAGTCAACAGGGCTGGAGCTGCATCCTCGACTATCAACAGAGCCTTTGGATTTCTGAGAAAGTCATGTTCTAGAGGAATGTTGTAGATAACATTGCTGAAAAATCTTGATTCTTAACCTCTCAGACGAACATTTCACTGAAATTGAGGCATTTAGGGTTAATTTGTGATCAATGTCCATTGAATTAGAATAATCGGCAATTCCTCCACCACCATCACCTTGGTTCTGCCCTGTGCCATACCCATCCACTCGATCGCGTGCGCTGTCTAAGCGGTCTCAGACCCCCGAAACGGACTATGCAGACTACCTGGAACTGCCGCCAGAGGGGCCAGAGCTGGATTTGTTGCGAGCAGCCCGGGCCATCTATGAGGCCTACTGTGTGATTATGGTCGATCGTGCTCGGCGGCCCTATGGAATTGTGGTGAATCGGAATACCTTTCGAGGACGGCCTATTTTTCAAGATCGAGTGATTCTTTTACCGGACGAACGCTTTATTTCGATTCGGCAAATTGAATTGCAAATGTATTAGATCAATCAAGTTAGATCGATCAAGTTAAATCAATCAAGGATTGGAGCCGTCAGCGATCAGACGATCGACGCGGCCGGCCAATGCAATGGCAGAAAATGTAATCAGGATCAACACAGTCAGAGGATGTCTGAAAAGCCAAAATCGATACTCTGCACGCCCCATCGATCGACGAAGACAAGATGCTCAAGCCCCTTGCCCCAAGACTATTGGTGCATTGCCCGTGCCAAAATACACTTTTCAGACATCCTCTTAGACCTAAGAATATAGTCAGATTAATCCTTGAATCAAAATCAGGTCTGAATTAGAAAATTTGATCAAGGAGAAAGCAGGACAAAATCAGCAATTTCTGGAATTTCTTGGATCTATCCTTTGAGCTTGACCTTTACAATAGAAGAACTACCCCGTTTTTCATCGCAATAACGTTAGGTTGCCTGTGTCTCCGTTGCCATCATCACTGATTGCTAATCAAGCTGAGTCGATCCAGATTGAAACCCTGGAATTGTTGGAATGGCCGCGCCTTTGCCAGCACCTGGCAACCTTTACGGCAACCAAGCTGGGGGCGATCGTGGCCCGACAGTTGCCGATTCCGAGCGATCGCGCCACCAGTGAAACCCTGCTGGCCCAAACCCGCGAGGCTTGGGAGCTGGAACGCAGCGCCACCGGGGGCCTGAATTTTGGCGGCGTTGCCGATATTGGCTCGGCCCTCGATCGGGCGACCCGGGGCGGCGTGCTGGCCGGCGATGAATTGCTGGAAGTGGCCACTACCCTGTCCGGGGCGCGGAACCTGCGACGGGCGATCGATCAGCGGGAAGATTTGCCGGCCTTGGCGGCCCTGGTGGAAGAGCTGCGGACTTATCCCGAACTCGAACAGGAAATTCACTACTGCATCGACGATCGGGGTGATGTGACCGATCGGGCCAGCCCCAAGTTGGCGGAGATTCGCGAAAAGCTGCGGGCCGGGCGCGATTGGATCTATCAAAAGCTGCACAACATCATGCAGCAGCATTCCAACGCGATTCAGGAACCCAACATTAGCCAACGGGGCGATCGGTTCGTGATTCCCGTGAAAGCCAGCCACAAGGACGTGATTCGCGGCATTGTCCACGACACCTCCTCCACGGGCGCGACTTTGTACGTGGAACCCCACACGATTACGGAGCAAAACAACCGCCTGCGCCAATGGCAACGGCAAGAGGCGATCGAGTCAGAAATCGTCCGGCGCAAGCTCAGTGAACAGATTGCCGAAGTGGCCCCGGATCTGGAGCGGCTGTTGGCGGTGGCCACAGAGCTGGACTTGGCCGCCGCCCGCGCCCGCTATTCCTTTTGGATTGAGGGTAATGCGCCGCGTTTTATTGACTCGGGCGAAACCCTGACCCTGCGGCAGTTGCGCCACCCGCTGCTGATTTGGCAACAGAAGCACGAACAGGGCCGCGATGTGATCCCGATCGATGTGCGTGTGGATCCAACGATTCGGGTGGTGGCAATTACGGGGCCGAACACGGGGGGCAAAACCGTCACCCTGAAAACCTTGGGTTTGGCGGCCCTGATGGCGAAGGCGGGGTTGTTTGTGCCCGCGCGGGAGCCGGTGGAGCTGCCGTGGTTCAGCCAGGTGTTGGCGGATATTGGCGATGAACAGTCGATCGAGCAGAACCTTTCGACCTTCTCGGGTCACATCCGCCGGATCGTCCGCATCCTCGATGCCCTTCAGCCCACCCCCGTCACCACCCCAACCCCAGACCCATCGCCAGACAAGGGGCTTAAGCCCCTTGCCCCCGACGATGCCGATGCTAACGAGGCTTTGGACGGTGATGAGGTAAATGGGTTGGGGGTGATCGAGACCGTAGCAGCCCCCGATTTTGCGCCCTTCGCCGATCGCCCCGTCGCAGCACAATCGATCGCCTCGTTGGTGTTGCTCGATGAAGTGGGCGCGGGAACCGACCCGGCCGAGGGGAGCGCCCTGGCCGCCGCCCTGCTGGAAACCCTGGCCGATCGCGCCCGCTTGACCGTGGCCACGACCCACTTTGGGGAACTGAAAACCCTGAAATATCGCGACAGCCGGTTTGAGAACGCCTCGGTGGAATTTGATGACCAAACCCTCAGCCCCACCTATCGGTTGCTGTGGGGAATTCCCGGGCGATCGAACGCCTTGAGCATTGCCCGCCGCTTGGGTTTGGATGAAGCGGTGGTCACGGCCGCGGGCGATCGGGTGGGTGGTCAATCGGAAGACATTAACCGGACGATCGCCGGGTTGGAAGCCGAACGCCGCCGCCAGGAAGCCAAGGCCAATGAGGTGGCGCACCTGTTGCAGCGGGCAGAGTTTTTGCATGAACAAATCGATCGCAAGGCCCAAACCCTAAAGGAGCGCGAAGAACAGCTCAAGCAAACCCAGGAAGCCGCCGTCCAGAAGGAAATCGAGCGGGCCCGGGGCGAAATTGCCCAGGTGATCCGGCAGCTTCAGCGGGGCACGCCCACGGGCCAGCAAGCCCAGCAGGCTACGGCCCAAGTAGGCGAAATTGCCCAAAAATTCCTGCCATCTCAGCAGCCCAAACCAAAACCCAAAGGCTACAAACCCCAGGTGGGCGAACGGGTGCGCGTGCCCAAGCTCGGCGGCGCGGCGGAGGTGCTGGCGATCGATGAGGCCGATGAGGAAATCACGATTCGGATGGGGTTGATCAAAGCCACCCTCAGCTTTGCCGATGTGGAATCCCTCGACGGCAAAAAAATCGAGGTGCAAAAACCGGAGCCGAAACCCGCACCCCCACCGAAAGCGAAGGAGCGATCGATCCTGCGCACCAGCAGCAACACCCTAGATATTCGCGGGGCCCGAGTGGCCGACGCGGAAATCGAAGTGGAACAGGCGATCGATCGGGCGATTTCCGCCGACTTTGGTTGCCTCTGGATCTTGCATGGCAAGGGAACCGGTAAACTGCGAGACGGCGTGCGCGCCCACCTCAAAACCCATCGACTGGTGGAACGGTTTGAGGATGCCCCCCGCGAAGACGGCGGCACGGGCGTGACGATCGCCTATTTGCGTTAGGGTTCTGGCGAGGAGTGGTCTGTGTTGAATGCCGTTCGATCGAAGGGCTGGCCGTGGCTGGCGGTTTGGGTGCTGCCCGCGCTGCTGCTGGCGGCCTTGATGGTGCGGTATGGCGTAAACCTGCCCACCTACGACCAGTGGGACACGCCGGGGGTGTTATTCGTGAAGTTGGCGGAGCATCAGCCATTAACCTTCGCGGATTTTATTTCCCAACACAATGAAAGCCGTAAGGTGTTTCCCCGGCTGATTTTTTTGGGATTGGCCTATCTGACGGGCTGGGATATTCGGGCAGAGTTAGCGGTGATTTTTGCCCTGGTTTGTGGGGCAGCAATGGCGATTTTTGCCCTGGGGCGATCAACGGTTTTGGATCGCAGATTTCAGGCGATCGCCTTTGCCCTCGCTAGTTGCTTACTCTTCAGTCCTTCGCAGTGGGAAAACTGGGTTTATAGCATTCAAATTGTGGTTTTTCTGCCGATTTTTTGCATCACTGCTAGTTTGTGGTTGGCACAATCATCGCTGAAGTTTTGGCAGAAAATCGCGATCAACATTGTTCTAGCGACGGTCAGTACCTATTCTAGCGCCAGTGGCATGTTTTGCTGGTTTCTCTCCTTCCCAGCGCTGTTTTTAAAAGATTGGCTGGTGGGCTTGGTTTGGGACGATCGCGGTTCTGAGAAATCTAGCCCCGTAGTCGAGTTGATTGGGAATTTGGGTCGATCGATTTCATCTCTGGGTACAACAGCTCGTCAATCCTGGATCGGGTTTGGGGTCTGGCTGACCGCAATGGCGGCGAATTTGCTGCTCTATTTCTGGGATTATTACAAACCACCTAGCCACCCGAGTTTTGCGGGGCCGCTGCAACACCCGATCGAGGGGTTGAAATATTGGTTTGCCTTGATGGGGGCAATCCTGGGATTTGATGATTTGGGCTTGAGCCAACTGCTGGGGGGCTTGGGTCTGCTGGGCTTTTTGGGGTTAGTGATCCTGGCTTGGCGGGGCGATCGAGTGCGATCGTTTGAATGGGTAATTTTTGGGTGCTATGCGATCGGGACGGATGCGATCGTCACCCTCGGGCGGTTTGGTTTTGGGCCCGATTCTGCGCTGACTTCCCGTTACCAAACCTTTTCGCTGTACCTGTGGATCGCGATCATTCATCTGTCGGCTATTTTATTGTCCTCATTCACTCGAAATCGCTTACCCAAACCTTGGCGAAAAGGGCTGGTGATTTTTGGATTAACCCTGTTTTTGGTGCTGCATTACGCTAGCTTCGCGATCGGGGCGCGAAATTTGGCTAACTTCAGCCGCGATCGCCATCAGGGCAAGGCTTGCTTAACTTTTATTGGTAGTTTCCAAGATGAACGTTGCTTCACGGAGTGGATTTATCCCGAACTGAATGACCATGTTTTAAAAACAATTGGGGATATCAATCGCCTCGGATTTATTCGGCCACCCTTAGCCCTGCCGATGCCAATTAAAAGTGATTTGAAAATGATGGCGAAGGATCAGCCGATTGCCGGAAATTTCCAGACCCTGACGATCCAAAAAAATGACGATACCTGGGAATATGTGGCCGGCGGTGAACTGACCTTGGGTGGGGGCTGCCAGCCCACGCGATCGGTTTTGCTGGCTTACGAAAAAGACGGCGCAACGATTCCTTTCACGGCGGCGAAAGTGGGTAAAAATTATCGTGGCATGGGGCAGATTCTCGGTGATTTTATTTGCCCTAACAGTCGCTGGAGCAAAAGTTTTGAGCTAGAAAAATTGGTTTCTAATCCCCAGAAACGACTGGAGATTATGCGATCGCCCAAAATTACTGCTTGGGCCTTCGATACCGATCGCGGCACGGTCTATCCCCTTGATGGTTCCTATGCTTTCCCGCAAAAATCTCCTTAAAAAAGCCCTATGAGCGAGCCAACCTATCGCAATCCAGCCCCCACGGTGGATTTGATTATTGAATTAGTCGATCGCCCCCACCGCCCGATCGTCCTGATTGAGCGCAAATACAAGCCGCTGGGTTGGGCAATTCCCGGCGGCTTTGTGGACTATGGCGAATCGGTGGAGGATGCGGCCCGGCGAGAAGCCCTCGAAGAAACCTGTTTGGCTGTGAAACTAGTCGAGCAATTTTATGTGTATTCTGACCCGCAGCGGGATGCGCGCAAACATACGATGAGCGTGGTGTTTATTGCGTCGGCCACGGGCGAACCCCAAGCGGCGGATGATGCTCGAAATTTAGCGATTTTTAATCCTTGGGAACTGCCTAAAAATCTTTGCTTTGATCACGATCGCATTCTCGAAGACTATCTCCGTTACCGCTATTATGGACAGCGACCACGACCCTAAATCGTTGTCCATGCTGTCAGTTTTCGCCACCAATAGTCGTCCCAGACAAGGGGCTTAAGCCCCTTGTCTCTGGTGAATGATTGAGCCTTTTGCCTTTGACGATTTTGCTGACTTCTTATTACTTGTACCACTCTGAAACCGATCATGTCTAAACAAGTGATTCAAACCGACAAAGCGCCTAACCCCGTTGGCCCGTATAACCAAGCGATCGTCGCGAATGGAATGTTGTTCGCGTCGGGTCAAATCTCGATTGATCCGGCTACGAATCAGCTCGTCAATGAAGGTGATGTGGCAGCCCAAACGGAACGGGTGATGCAAAATCTGCAAGCGGTTTTGGAAGCTGGGGGAACCAGTTTTGCGAATGTGGTGAAAACTACAATTTTCTTGGCGAATATGGATGATTTCGCAACGGTGAATGGCGTTTATGCCAAGTACTTTGATGAGGCAACGGCTCCGGCTCGCGCCACCGTAGAAGTGGCTCGGTTGCCCAAGAATGTTTTGGTAGAAATTGATTGCACTGCCATTGTTGATTAACCGAACTCACCAGATCAAAACCCGATCGCGCTGTGATTGACGGGTCGTTCATAGTTCACAAATAGGCTGATTAACAGGGCGGTGTTTCCCAGCCGATAAACCGGACGATCGAGCCGGCCCCAAGGTCAATCAATCTAGGATCTCGATCGTGCCGGTTGTGCCATCCAGCCGCAACAGTTGCCCCGTGCGGAGTCGTTGGGTGGCGTTGGGAATGTCCATCACCGCTGGGATTCGATATTCCCGCGCCACGATCGCTCCGTGGGACAAGCGCCCCCCCGCCTCGCAAATGAGGCCACCCGCTCGCACCAGGAGGGGCCCCCAAGCCGCATCCGCATGGGGAATTACCAAAATGGATCGCTGATCGATCGCCGGAGCCAGGGTTAGTTCGCTCAGCGACCGAATCACAATCACGCGCCCCTCCACCCGGCCGGGACTGCCCCCTAACCCACGGAGGGTCGATCGCGCCGCCGCCGCACTCCATTCCAGCGCACAAAGGGGCGGTTCTTGGCCATAAACCAACGGAGCGGCCGGCGCTTCGCACCAATCGGCAAAGGCCTGGCGGCGTTGGGCAATCCGAGCGGTCAGAATCCGTTGCAGATTTTGGTTTTGGGGGTGGGCCACCCATTGCCGAATTTCGGCTAATTCCAGATAAAAAATATCGCCTTCCTGCTGCAACAGGCCGATCGCCTGCCACTGCTGTTCCAGAGCCACAAAAGTCCATCGCAGTTGCGCCAGCAGTTTGTTGTAGAGTTCTGCCACCTGCCCTTTCAAATCCAAACGACGCTGGGCGATCGAAGTTTGACGACGGGGGCTACTGGGCTGGGTGATCGGGGTTTTGGCCAACTGCAACAGCAGGGTCTGCGGAATCTCCACCGCCTCGCGCCAAGTGGGTACGGCCACATCGGTTCCCACTTCGCTCAAATAGCCATAGGTGTCCAGAAACACTTGAAAGCTGGCGAGAATTTCCCGCCCTTCCGGTGACTCCGCCAAGGCTGCCCAAACGGCCGGGGCCTGATCCAAGGCGCGAATTCGCTCCAAGGACAAAACCGCTTGCATTCGTTGAGCCAAATTCTGAAGCCAGCGGGTGGCGGCCACTTCCGGGTGGCGGCTGGGATCCAGTTGCTCCGGTTTGCGACGGCCGATCGCCTGGCGCAGGGCCGCACTCAGGGGGGCCAAAATGCTGTACTCCGTGGCGCGATCGAGCAGCCCCATAATTTGCTCTGCCCGCACCAACAGGCGTTCCGGCTCCGAAAACTGTTCTGCTGGCAGGGTTTCCAGGTTTTGGAGTCCGGGTTCAAACCACTGTTCCCAGTCGCGCTGAAACGATCGATCCAAATTCCATTCCCGACCCAACAGCCGCCACAGTCCCGGGAGATTGCGCAGGGTGGCCGTGAGGGGTGGCCGGCTCATTTTGCCCCCGTGGGTGAGGGCTTCCAAACTCTCGGGCGGCAAGCCCATCCGCCGAAACAGATCCGCCAGTAGGGTGACGTTGAAATAGGCGCGGCCGTGGAACAGGGTGGCCGTTTCCAAAAAATCTAACCCCGCTGCTCGATCGCCCAAAACCAGCGTGAACAGCCGCCCCCAAGCTCCGCAGGTCATTGGCCGATTAATAGACCAAGTGAGAGGCCGAATTACGCCGGGAATTGCCTCAGCGGCCATCCGCCTTGTCCAAATGGGTAGCAGGGTGGTGATGGGGCGAGCCTGCAAAATCCACAGGTGCTGGCCGTCAAAAGTCCATTCCACATCCTGGGGAACGCCGTCAAAGTGAGATTCCAAGTCCCGCGCCAACAGGGCCACTTCTCGCACCAACCAGCCGGGTACGTCACCGGTTCCGGTTTCGGCGGCTAGGGGGCGCGTGCTGGTGGCGAGGGCCCGCAATTCTGACTCGATCGACTGGGGTGGATTGGCCGGGCCCGGAAAGGCAACCGATCGGGACTCTCGCCAGGCCGTCACGTCTAATTCACTCAGATCAATCCGGTACGATTCGGGGGTGATGCGCCCGGAAACCACCTGGGCAGCGGAACCGGGCAATGCTTCCACCAAAACCGCTTCGCCCTGTTGCGTCACGGGATCGCGGCTGAAGGCCACTCCCGAGAAGGCTCCGGCAATTTGTGGCTGCACCAGCACGGCCATGCTGGCATCGGGCAGGCTGCGATCGCGCCGATACTCGATCGCCTCCGGTGCGTCATAGGACACCAAAACCACCGCCGCCGCTTCCACCAACTCCAAGGGAGTACGCACATCACTGACCGTGCAATACAAGCCAGCGGCAGCCGAGCGATCGCCGTCCTCCCCGATCGCGGACGAGCGCACGATCAAGGGCGGATCAAAAATGGCTTGGGCCACCCCTTCGGTTAACTCGCCCTGACCTGCTAGGCGATTGGCCAACAGCACGGGATCATCTCCCGGCAGCAAAATCCAACCGGGCAAAACCGGATAGCCCCAAGCCTTCAAGCGGGACAGGGTGGCGGCCTTTGTGCCGGCCCGTTGTGGATCCAGTGGTTGATCGAGAGAGAGCATTGAATCTGCCTTGCCTTGAAAAAAGCCCATGGCCCCTTGGGAGCCGGCGGCCGCTCCCGATCGCCCCAAGGCCAGATCCTCGGGCATGGTTTGGCAAATCCAGGCCAGCAAAGCCGCCACCAACATAGCCCCCACCACCCGATCGACCCCATTGGGGTTCAGCAACCCCAACATCAGGGGATAGAGTGCCAGGGCCAGCAGCCGACTGGTTTGGCGATCGCGCGTGAAAGCAAACCCGGACACCGACAACAACCCCGTCAACAGCGCTGCACTGGGTTCATGGGCGATCGCCCCCCAAGTGGCGTTGGTCATGCCCGCGCCTCGGCCCACCCAATAGCGCCCCAACACAACACCCCCGATCGTCAGCCATTCCCAGCCCGACTCGATCGGGAAAAACTGCCGAGCCAACCACACCGCGCCCAATCCCTTCAGAGCCTCCCCCGACACGGCCAACAGGCCCCACCAAGGCCCCGCATGGTAAAAAGCCGCCGAGACGCTGACATTTCCCGTGCCCAACCGTCGCAACCGTTTGCCCGTGCCCCAACGCACAATCCAGTCCGTGAGGGGCAAAGCGCCCAAAGCCGGACAAAGGGTTAGCAACAGTAGAAGGCCCAAGGTCTGTTCGCTGGTCATGGATGGCAACGGTCGAGGCAATGCTCAAACTAACTGTGGGAACTGACGAACCGCCACCTGTCCCCGGGAACTGAAACAAATCAGCCCCTGGCTTTCCGTCGTTTGTTGCTGGCTGAATCCCGTGATCTGATAGCCCGTGGTGTCATAAAAGGTCACCATTGCGCCCTGTCGCAGGGCCAGGCGATTGAACGACGCAAAATAAGCATAATCCAGATGGTTTTGGCGGCCTTGGATTGAGGGCTGGCCCCAGTCTCTTGGCCACCAGCCATCGCCCGCTCCGAAGTCCATGGGCGGCATGGGGTTCCAGGAAAGCGGCGACTGACCGGGGGATTCTTGACTGGGGGGCTGGTGAGATGGCTGACTGGATGGGGCGATCGGGGCGCTTTGATATTGCACCTGGGTTGAGTGGGAAACACCCGACGGTGGGCTTGCGGGGAATTCTGTCGCCCAGGTCTGGCACAAGTCCTGGTACAAGTCTTGGCACAGGTTGCCCACCCGAGCTTTCAGGGACTGATTAAACAGATCCCCAATCATCAGCATCCCCCCCTGCATCCATTGACCCGACCCGCCCAACTCCGGGTGATTAAACTGGGCCATGGTTCCGCGTCCCGATCGAATCCTGTCCGCCAAATGGCTGACCGCTGCCAACGAAAACCCATGGCGATCGGCGATCGACTGTAGCCTTTGAATATCCATGCCCCCCTGCCTCCGTCCTTTACGACTTGATTTACTGTTTTTGAGCTACCTTTTTTGAGCTACCTCCTTTGACCATGTTTTTTTGCTCGTTATTCTTGATTATTCTTTTTGATCGCTCTCTGATTACGATTTGATCACTGCTTGATCTACGTTTTAATTAATTAACTTTTAATTGATTAACAGTTAAATCATCGGAAACTCACCCATCGAGAACCTATTGATTAGGAATTTCTCAATTAGAAACTCATCGTGACTTTGCCCATGCAGCCCACTCCTCAACCTCCTCAGCCCTTGATTGCGCAAATTCGGCGATCGGGAGCCATTTTCCGCGCCCTGAGCACCACCTATTACGCCTATATGTTGGAATATCGGGCGGAATTATTGCTATGGGCCCTTTCGGGAGCCGTACCATTCATTTTGATGGGTGCTTGGGTCAAAGCGGCGGAAACCGGGCAATTTGGGCTGTCTTCCATCCAATTTGCTCAATATTACCTGGCCGCATTTATTGCTCGGCAAATGAACGTGGTTTGGGTGGTTTGGGAGTTTGAAAAAGAAGTGAACCAAGGACTCCTTTCGCCCAAGCTTCTACAGCCGATCGACCCGGTTTGGCATCACCTGGTTTCCCACCTCACGGAGCGATTTGTGCGACTGCCGATCATTGGGTTACTCGTGATCTTATTTTTTGTGCTCTATCCCCAATCATTTTGGCTGCCCAGCGCCGCAAATCTCTTGGGGTTTATGATCATTACGCTTTTGGCCTTTGGCCTGCGTTTTTTAATTCAATACACCTTTGCCATGGGGGCATTTTGGATGGAAAAAGCCGCCGCCCTGGAACAGGCTTGGTTTTTTATCTATCTGCTGGGGTCAGGAATTTTGGCTCCGTTGGAAGTGTTTCCGCCCACGGTGCGATCGATTGTGGAATGGACTCCGTTTCCCTACCTGATCCACTTTCCCGCTGCCTTGTTGATGGGATTACCGGTGGATTGGGGGAAGGGACTCTTGGCGATCGGGCTGTGGAGTGGCTTTTTTTATGGCTTGAACCGTTGGCTCTGGCGGCGGGGACTGCGGCAATATTCCGGCATGGGAGCCTAAGCAGCAGGCCTCAGCAACAAAAGTGCCCAAGTAGGAGCGTACGGGTGTGCGGCCGTGCGCCCCCACAGGCATTTCCGTTGATCGCTATTCCGCGTTTTGGAAAACCCGCCGCAGATCAATCACGTCGCTCATCTTGCGAATGTGGGTAAAGACCCGATCGAGCTGAGTTCGATCGCAAATGTCAATGCCCAAGGTGATCATCGCCGTTTCGCCCGGCTTGGTCTTCACGGCGGCCCGGTTCACGTTCACATTCGAGTCCGCCAGTCGGGTCAGGATATCCTTGAGCACCCCCACCCGATCGATGGTTTCCACCCGAATTTCCACCGGATAGGTGGGCTGGCGACCCACATTGGTCACCTCGGGGTTCCAACTCACCGGCACCAGGCGATCGCCCGGCACATTGGCCAAATTGCTGCAATCTTGGCGGTGAATCGCCAAGCCCCGGCTGCTGCGGGTCACCACCCCCACGATCGGCTCACCCGGCACTGCGTGACAACAGCCCGCCATGTGATGCAACAGCCCTTCCACCCCCAAAATGGGCGACAGGCGATGGCGATTTGACCCCGAATCCCCATGGGGGCGCGGATTGGGCGATGGCATAATCACCGCCTCGGCCACCGGTTGCGCGGTTTTCACCACCTCACGAATCCGCCCCAGCAGCATGTTCAACGTAATTTCCCCATAGCCCAACGCGGCCAGGGTGTCATCCACGCTGTGGTAATTGCAGCGTTCCGCCACCGCCTGCATGGGCGCGGACTTCAGAAAACTTTCAAACCCCTGCTTACCCAGTTCCTTTTCCAGCAGTTCGCGGCCGCGGCTGATGTTTTCTTCCCGGCGCGATCGCTTGTACCACAGCCGGATTCGGTTGCGGGCCGTGGCCGTCACCACAAAGTTCAGCCAGTCGAGGCTGGGGTGCGCATTTTTCTGGGTGATGATCTCAATGATGTCGCCATTTTGCAGGCCTGTGTCCAGAGTCACCATCCGGCGATTTACCAGGGCCCCCGCGCAATGGTTGCCCACCTCCGTATGAATTCGGTAAGCAAAATCCACCGGGGTTGCATGGTTGCTGAGGGCAATCACATCGCCCTTGGGTGTAAAGACATAAATCTCATCCTCAAAGAGATTTTTCTTAACATTTTCCAGATACTCATGCGCATCCTTCAGATCGCTTTGCCATTCCAGCAATTGCCGCAGCCAAATAAACTTTTCATCATCGGTGCTGGCGGCTAAGTGGCTACCGCCCGTTTCCTTATATTTCCAGTGGGCTGCAATCCCGTATTCCGCCACCCGATGCATTTCTTCGGTGCGAATTTGCACCTCCAAGGGCCGTCCCGTCAAGCCAATCACTGAGGTATGAAGCGATTGATAGCGGTTGGGTTTGGGCAGACCAATGTAATCCTTGAACCGGCCAGGAATGGGACGAAATTCATCATGAACCACGGCTAAAGCGCGGTAACATTCATCAACCGATTGGACAATGACGCGCACGGCAGCAATGTCATAAATTTCCCAGAAGCTTTTATTCTGGCGCTGCATCTTTTGGTAAATGCCATAGAGATGCTTGGGCCGGCCGCTGGTTTCGGCGCTTTGAATGCCCAGTTGATTGAGCCGATCGCGCAGAATTTGCAACACCCGATCGAGCCGGGCCTCACGATCGGTGCGTTTTTCCGCCACCAGTTCTTGAATTTCCCGATAGGCATCCGGTTGAAGATATTTAAACGACAGATCTTCCAGTTCCCACTTGAAGCGCCCAATGCCCAAGCGATTGGCCAAGGGCGCGAAAATATCCATGGTTTCTTGGGAAATCCGGCGTTGTTTTTCCGGAGCCAGATGCTCCAAAGTTCGCATATTGTGCAGGCGATCGGCCAATTTCACCACAATCACACGAATGTCCTTGGCCATCGCCAAAAACATGCGCCTGAAATTTTCCGCCTGCTGCTCTTTTTTACTCGAGAAATTAAACTTAGAAAGCTTCGTGACCCCTTCCACCAAAAATCGCACTTCTGCACCAAACTTGGCTTCCAAATCTTCCGGGGTTGTAGCCGTGTCTTCCACAATATCGTGTAGAAAACCCGCTGCAATCATCTCGGGGCTGCCCCCCAATTCTCGCAACAAACCAGCCACGGCCACCGGATGGGCAATGTAGGGTTCACCGGAAGCCCGGTATTGATCTTGATGCAGATCATAGGCAAATTGAAAGGCTCGACAAATCAAGCTGTTGCCGAGGGGGCGTTCTGTACCTTGGGGATGATGAAAATCCTCCATTAAACATTGGCTGAGCCAGGTGGGCAACGACAGGCTGGGATATTCATCAATGGGCGAGTAATGGTGGGAAACGGCGACAACCATAGGATTTTTGAGGGAAAAAATTAGGGTCTGGGATGGGGGGTGAGGAGCGATCAAACGAGTAATGGTCATTCCACTGGCCAATTCCCATTGATGAGAATGATCCCCAGCCTGAAGGGTGTGCAATCAAGCCCAATCCGCGCAAAGGGCGATCGGAAACGGCGATTCTTCAGGGCTGGAGCTGAACCAATGGCCAACCAATGACCAACCAAAGTGAATGCTTAGACGGGGAAAAAGCTGGCTGAAATGGGGCCGAGTGATGACCCCAGGCTGAGGGAACATCACACATCAACTCAGCAATTCAAAACAAAGAGCCTGAAAGCAAAATGACCTGCGAAGACGACAAGAAGAGCCTCAAACTGCTAGGGTACTGTTAGCCCCCTGGCCCTAGATGGGGACAACGTAGCGGCTGAGGCCGTTATCGCTAAAAGGAGTTTTAAATTTAGAGAACGCTGTAATTAGGTCTAACTTAGAAAGCTGGTTTCTGTCATGCTTCAACCAAATTTTCTAAGCATCCCTGACCTTTGGACTGTGGTTTGTGAACAGCCCGAAGGTTGGAGGAAATTTTTATGAAATGCAATAGATTCTACTAAATTCTCTTCGGTTTCACGCAATTGGGAATGATGTTTTTTGGATTACACCCGATCGCCCTGATTTCCGTCCCTTCATTACGACCGATCGCCCTATGCAATCTCCCGATTCGATGAGTGAAAATGCGTCAAATTCCGAAAAAGCAGCGCTTGACTCGCTTGAACCAGTCGATAATCGCAGTTTATCGGATCGAGGCTACGAAAAACTACGATCGGCACTCGAATGCTTTGAATTGCGCTTGCAAGCGGTAACCCAACCTCCGGCGGATCTGAATGAAGTGCTGGCCGATCTGCGGGTGGCGGTGACGGGGCTGGCGGAGGGCAGCGGCCTGGAGCAATCACTGCAAGTGGAAATTTACAAACAGTTACGTTTGCTGGAAACGGATTGGGCATTTTTGCGAATGGCTCGCCAACCGGCGACCTTTGCCCAGCGGCGATCGACCATGCAAGAGCGACTCAAGCTGTTGCAGAGCTATTGCGCCCATGGCCAGACCTTGGCGGCGGGTGAAGGGGCGATCGCGCCAGATCAGGGGCAACACACGGAGATGACTGCCTTAGGGATGCCTTAGAGGATGTCTGAGAAGTATCTTTCAGTACGGGCCGAGCATCAATTATCGTGGGGGCAAGGGGCTTAAGCCCCTTGTTTGCGTTGATTGCTGGAGCATACAGAGTAGCAAGTTTGGCTTTTCAGACATCCTCTTAGAGATTATTGCCGTCGATGATCCAGCCGTTTTGCATCAGCTCGGTGGTCAGGTTGGCAGCCCCAAGACGCGATCGCCACTGTTGGGCCATGGATTGGTCGGCAAAGGGGCCAATACGTAGACCGCCGGTTTCGTTGGGGAAAACGCTAGAAGCCGGAACCCCCAGTTCACTGAGCCGGTTAATCAATTGCGCGAGGGGCGATCGCCCGTTGGTCACCACCACAAAATAGGCCGGGTCATTGGTTGCCATGGAGTTGGCAGCGGCCAGGGTGGCGGGCTGACTGCTCGATCGAGGCAAAGGCGCAAGGCGGCTGGGGGCTGGCGCAAAGATCGGTTCCGAGTCCGGCAGGCTGGCCATGGGTTCCGGTGGTGGCTCGGGCAAACTGCGCGATCGACTGGTGTTCCCCAAGGGGGGCAACCGGCGGCCCGTCATCGGGAGCGGAGCCGCATTGCTGGGAGGTTGCCATTGGGGATCGCTGCCAGCGGGTTCAAAATTGGCAAAAAGTGCGCTGGGATCCGGTTGATTCTGATTGGGGCCCCGCGTTGGTGACCACCCGGCCGCGTCCGATCGAGCGGGCAGGGGCGATCGAACCGGTTGCACCCGATTGAAGGAATTGACGCTGGCATTAACCGTGGCATCGGATCCAGAAGCTGCCGAGTCGCTCAATTCGCCAATTTCAGCGGTGATCCCCCGTTGAGCCAGTTCTCGCACCCGGGCAGTAGCATCGATCGATCGCTCAAATAGCCCAGCCCGCACGGCCGTTTGCCCCCGATAGGTGACAAAAGCCGCCGTGGGAGACAGTTGTTTAACCTGCTCAAACAGCCCCAAGCTATCGCCGAGGGCATAGACCACATAACGGCCCTGGCTGGGAACCACCGGCTCAAAAAAGTTGCGATCGGTTGGGTTCGTCGGGGCGATCGCGCTGGACGGGGTTGGAGGTTCCTGCACCATGGTCACCCCCGAGCCTGCTCCCTCTTCAACCACCCAACCGGTTTCTTCCGTAGCCGTTGGGTTCGCGATCGGGCTGGGGCGCGGCGCTTCCAACACTTCCACATCAATGGGTGAGCGCGGTGGGGGCGCAGCAGCGGGCCTTTCAGCTTCGGGGATCGGCGCGGCGGGCGCACCGGGCAAGGGCGCACCAAAGGGAAGCGTGTCATTGGCCCAAGCTACGGGGGCGATCGCTCCCAGGCCGCAGCAGGTTAGCGCCATGGCCCCCAACCAACGCCCCCAGCTTGGGCCCATGGGGTTCTGGGGATTTTGGCTCGGCTGCTTCCGGGCCCGCTGGCGATGTTTCTGAGGATGGGTGGGATGGGGTGCGCTCTTAATATCACCGTGGATATCCGTAGAAACTTGAGAAACTTTGACCGCTTCGGGTTCCATATCCATTTCCATATCCATCGCCATCTTGATCTGCATGGAATTGACCGTTGATTCGCCCGCAACTAGCCCGCCGGTATCGGCTACGCACCCATCATCATCGCCGCCTATCATCATAGCCACGCGATCACCGCAGCATCACCCATCCAATCCGTGATCCCGAGTATTCATGGAATCCGAGTATTCATGGAAATGGTTGAGTTTTGCGCCCCTAGGTCAGGGAGTCAGGCTTAATCGGCAACTCCACCCGAAATTCCGTTCCTTGCCCGATCGCCGTGCTGAATTCAATCAGTCCGCCATGGGACTTCACAATTCTTTCGCTCACGGACAAACCCAAACCCGTTCCCCGGCCCACCGGCTTGGTGGTGAAAAAGGGATTAAAAAGCTGATCCTGGGCCGATTCAGGAATTCCCATTCCGTTATCCCGCACCAAAACCCGCACCCGATCGCCCAAATTGACCAGGGACACGGCCAACATGGGTTGCCAGTTGGGGTCTTGGCATTGCCGGTCTTGGCGAATTGCCTCCTCCAGCGCATCCAGCGCATTGGTCAGTAAATGCAACAAAACCTGATTAATTTGGTCGGGATAGCACAACACTGGCGACACCGCCTCATAGCGCGTTTCGAGATTGACGCTCAATCCCGTTTTTTTGGCCATGGAATCGTTGCCCGTCAGCCGATGATTCAGAATCAACAAAGCGTGCTTAATGCTCGACTGCAAATTCAAGGGCTTCATTCCCTCTTCATCCAGACCCGAAAAAGAGCGCAAAGCCAAGACGATCGAGTTAATTCGCAGCACCCCATTCTGCATGGAGTCCATCAGTTTCAGAAAATCATCCTGAATGAAGGGAAGATCTAATTCCGCCTCCAAGTCCTGTAGATGTTCCGGGCGATCGGGATAGGTTTCTTGATAGGCTCGCACCACATCAATTAAATCCTTGGTGTAGTTTTTGGCATACAGCAAATTGCCCCGAATAAAACTAACAGGATTGTTGATTTCATGGGCAATGCCAGCCACCAACTGGCCCAAACCGGACATTTTTTCCGCATGAATCAGTTGGCTTTGGGTGTTGCGCAAATCCAACAACACCTGATTGAGGACTGCCGCTCGATCGCTCGACAAACGCTCCAATTCGGTGAGGGACTCATTGGCCCGTCGCAAATCCCCGATCGCCATGGTGCGTTCCCGATTCACCTGCACATAGCTTAAGCAAAGGCCACTGAAGGGAACCAAATAGGCCACAATTTTCAGAAAATGGGCAATATTAAACCCCGAATCAAACAGGGCCATTGACCCAAATACCATGTGAAGCTGAGTGGCAACCTGCGGAATCATGCTGACCCAAAGGGCCAAAGAAAAATAGCTGGGATATTTTTCATAAAACCGAGGCAATCCCCACAAACCCAAAAGGGCAAACAGCACTAACGGCCCCAAATCCCAAGGACGAGTCACGATCGCATCGGGAAACAAGGTGGGTGGTAGCTTCTGACTGGTTAAGCACAGCCAAATGGTTAAATAGGCGAGCAAACCTAACCCCAAGGATGCGAAACCAATTAATGCTGAGCTACCCAGCCAAGATCGGCCTACCCACTGCCAGCGATCGGGCAAAAGATGACTGTTGGTATTCGTAATTGCAACCAGGCCCAGAGTCAAAATAGTGCCAGAAAATAACCGACAGAGCACCCAAGTAAAAGGAATTAAATCCACCGAGCTACCGGCAGAATCAATCAGGCGATCGGCAGCCAGGGTGTGAAACGCATCCATGCAACCGGCATAAAACAACACCAACCCAATCAGCGGGGTGACCAAATCTCGATGCAACGTAAAGTGCAAAAAGGCCAACACCGCCGTTAGGGTAGCGGCTGCAAAGGCGCTCCATTCCAAAATGGTGTGGATGAAACTACCTGCCAGCATGTGGTGCAACCCATCCACCAATTCCGGATCCTGCACAAAGCGAGGATCCGTCATGGCAGGGATAACCGTCGGATCCAAGGGCTGAATCACCGTGGAAAAAGACACCCCTGCCAACTCAAACAGCGACGGCAGAATGGTGATTACCAAAACAGCCCCAACCCAAACTTGAATGGTGCGTGGTTGAATCATGGGGTCGCGATCAAAACTCTCAGACAAACTTTCCAGCAAACTCTCAAGCTAATTCTCCAGCCAGTTCTCCAGTCAAATCCGAAGCTCATTCCTCGGTCAGTCCCTTGGTCAATTTCTTTCTAAGAGGATGTCTGAAAAGTGGTTCGGATGGGCTGCCAAGCCCCTGGCTTGCGTCGATCGATCAGTCCGGCAAGTAGTAGCTGTGGCTTTTCAGACATTCTCTAAACAAGTCTCTGAGGTCATTGCCAGGAACATCCCCAACTCAACCTCTAGGTGAATTTTTGGGCAAATTTCTGAAAAGAAACAGTCTCGATGGCCATTTTTAACCCCCAAGGGCGTTGGTGGTCCAACGGTTTCCAAGGGCCCTAACTGTCCATAAAGTACCCATCAGGCAAACCAGAAAAAATCCGGGAAGGACAATCGAAATCATCCAGAAAATTGAAGCATCAATGGTCGCCCTTGAATAGCGATCGCTCGGGATAGGCAACGATCGCGGGGTGACTCGTGACGGTTCAACAAGCCGAATTTTGAAAGGGTTTGATTGATTTTTCGCCCTAAGAGGATGTTTAAAAAGTATTCTTTGGCACGGGCAAGCACCAATAGTCGTGGAAGGGGCTGAGGGCCTGTCGTCGTTGAGCACGAAACCCTAGATCTGCCGTTAGCGGATCGTGGGGGACAAGGGGCTTGAGCATCTTGTTGCGACGACTAGGGCATGGAAGATCAACTGTTTCAGCATCACCTCGAAGTAATGACGACAGGCCCTAAGCCCCTTGTCTAAGTCGATCACTGGGGCGTACAGAGTAGCAATTTTGGCTTTTCAGACATCCTCTAAGGGGCCCCAACGGTGATAAAAGCAGACCAGTCCCGAGGATTTGGATGCTGTTTGATGGTTTCCAGCATGGCGCTGCGCAGGGCGACAGCGGTATCGGGATTGCGCTGAAGGGCTTGATAAAAAGCAATCATCAGCGTTTTGGTGGGGTTGTCGGGCACTTTCCAAAGGGAAGCCACCACCGTGGGCACGCCGGCCACTAGGAACGATCGCGCCAGACCCATCACCCCATCACCCGTAATGCGACCCCGACCAGTATTACAAGCACTCAACACCACAAACTGGGCTTGCAAGCGCATGGTGGCGATTTCTGCGGCTCGTAACAGACCATCATCCCCTCGGGAGGGAGCCAGGGCCAAGAGGCCAGGCACGGCCGGCTGCACCACCCCTTCCCCCGCTAAGGCAAGGTTGGCATTGTTGCCATTGACCGTTACGTTGCCACCAATAATCACAGAGCCAGGGCTGACAATTACGCCGCCCCGGCGAGCTTTGGGGGCGTTGGGATCGCGCGGGCGGCCAAACTCGTTCAAATTGGCATCCAGATCCAAGACCCCGTGGGTGGCGAAATGCAGGATCCGTTGATGGGGCATTTCAGCCACGATCGCGCTTTTGGTGGCCTGGTCGGTCAGCAGCGGTTGCACCCCCAACATTTGAGCCACCGCCTGGGCCTCGGTTTCAGCTCCGGGCAAAGGAGCCAGCCGCTCCCGTTGGCCATCCGGGCCGGCGGGTACTTCGGGCATTAAGACCGGGTTACCCACCACCAGACCGGGCTGGGCCGCAGGGGTTTGCGTTTTACGGCGTTGCTCAGCGATGGCTAACACCTGAAGGGATGGCGTTGTGGCGATCGTCTGGGTTTGAACCAGGTAATCGCCGTTGGGATTCTGGAGGGCCGCAAAGGGAACCAGGTTAGTGGCCCCTTGCACCACAAACACCAAGCGCTGTTTGGGATCGCGGGGCAATTGGGGGGCGATCGGGGCAATCAACAATTGGTAGAGCCGTTTTAGCTCGGTGGTGGCGCTGTCGGCGGTGGGCAGCACAGCGGTCATGGCTCCCCGGGCCGCCAATACCAATTCCGTGAGGGATTTGGCGGACACTTGGGCGAGATCCACTTCCTTGAAGGCGATCGACCCATTGGGTTGCACAGCCCAAATGGCGACGATCGAGTCATCTTCCAATTCATCACCAATAATCTTCGGGGTTTTGCCCAAGATCGCATAGGTGACGAGGGTCGCGTTGAGCTGTTTGGCCAGTTGGCGAATTTGCCCGATCGACAGGGATTCAGTTGTGGGCTGGCGGGCGGCCTGTTGCATCAACACTTCCACCAGCGCCCGGGCCCGACCCCGTTCGGCCCACTCCAGGGCCGCCTCGGTTTTGCCTTGGGCAATCAGCGTTCGCAACAGTTGGCGATAGGCGTAGCTTTGTTGTTCCAGCAGCGTCACCCGTTGAATATCGTTTAAGTCGCCGCTGGCTCGTTTGGTTTCCCAAGACTGAATCGCCATCAACAGATGCTTTTCGGCGGCCGCATAGTCGCGGGTGCGATATTCCGCAATGGCCAACCGACTCAGCCAAGTTTCGTTGCCCGGGTTCCCGTTGGCAAAACGCCGCAACAGGGGAATGGCCTCCGCATCCCGCCCCAACAGCATCAGACATTGGGCCAGGGGGCCAACGGCCTCGGGACGATTCTCGCCCCCTTGGTCGATCGCCTGTTGGTACAACCGGGCAGCTTCGGCGTATCGATCTTGGCGATAGAACAATTCATCGGCCCGTTGAATGAGGCGATCGACTTCGGGGCTTTGGGCCCGGTGGGGAAGCAGAGGACGGGACTGGGGCAGTTGATCGTTGGGGATCAAGCGCCCGGCCGCCGTCACGGGCCCGCCGAGGCTGACCGATCCCCCCACGAGCGAGATCGTCGCCATTGCTAACCAGTGCCATCGCCAAGCCACCATAGGGCGCTCTCCGTTGATTAACCCAAACCGGGCTACCATGACTGCAATTCCACTTCTGTTCTATCAGATCCATCAGCCCTGTCCGATTGCGCTGCCCATGGCTCGGTTGCCCCGCTTAAGTTTCGATCGCGGCACTCTGATTTTGCATCCACCGCCCAAGGGCCGCAGTTGGATTGAATGGGCCATTTGGGACGATCGAATCGAAAAGTTTCGGATTCCGGCGCATCAATACCGATCGTTGGTGGAGCGCTTGCGGGCCGAGGCGATCGAGTTTCAGGACGAGGCCAAGGAATTTGCCCCCCTGGAACTGCAACCCCGGTTGCAAATGGAACCCTATCCCCACCAGCAGGAGGCCCTGGCGGCCTGGAAACAGGCGGGTCGCCAAGGGGTGGTGGTGTTGCCAACGGCGGCGGGCAAAACCTACTTAGCCCAAATGGCCATGGTGGCTACACCGCGCAGCACGTTGGTGATTGTGCCCACGCTGGATTTGATGCATCAGTGGTATGCCCATTGGTCGGCGGCGTTTCCCGATGTGGCGGTGGGGTTGTTGGGGGGTGGCTCGCGCGATCGAACGCCCCTGTTGGTGGCCACCTACGACAGCGCCGCTATCCATGCCGAAGCCTTGGGCAATCAGTATGGCCTGTTGATTTTTGATGAATGTCATCACTTGCCCAGCCAGTTTTATCGGGCGATCGCCGATTGTTCGATCGCCCCATACCGCTTGGGGCTAACGGCCACACCCGATCGGGCGGATGGTCGCCATGTGGATTTGGATGAGCTGATTGGGCCCGAGGTCTACCGCAAAGCGCCGGAGGACTTGTCGGGCAAAGCCTTAGCCGATCACGAGGTGGTGCAAATTCGGGTGAACTTGGCCGATCGGGAGCGGGATCGCTACGAGACCTTGATTCAAACCCGGAATCAATTTTTACGATCGCAGAAAATTAGCTTTGGCTCCTTGGATGGCTGGCAGCGGTTTATTCAGGTTTCTGCCCGATCGGCCGAAGGCCGCCGGGCCTTGCTGGCGCACCACGAGGCCAAGGCGATCGCCCTCGGCACCGATGGCAAATTGCGCCTGTTGGCGGATTTATTGGCTCAACATCACCCCGATCGGGTGTTGATTTTCACCAACGACAACGCCACGGTCTATCGAATTTCCCAGGAATTCTTGATCCCCGCCATCACCCACCAAACGCCGGTCAAGGAGCGTCACGAAATTCTGCAAAAGTTCAAACAGGGGGACTATTGCACGATCGTTGTGGCCAATGTGTTGGATGAAGGGGTGGATGTGCCCGATGCGAAGGTGGCGATTTTCTTGGCGGGCAGCGGTTCCACTCGGCAGTTCATTCAACGGTTGGGGCGAATTTTGCGGAAGGGCAGTGAACCGGGCAAACGGGCCATTCTCTACGAAGTGGTGGCGGCGGACACGGTGGAGGAACGCACGAGCGATCGCCGCCGCCCCACCACCCCATCGGCGGCCCCACCCGATCGCGCCAAGGGCCAACTCACCTTGCTGCCCAGTCCGTCTTCCGGGCGATCGCCTCTGAAGGCGGCGGAGGCCAAACCTCGCTATGGATCTCGCCGGCCGCCGAAAACGCCTGCGCCCGATTCCAATCTCGATCCCGATCCTGAGGAAGCTGAGCAGTAACGAAGGGGACTTGCAAAGCACCGATCGCCGTCGGGGCAAGGGGCTTAGGGCCTGTCGTCAAATCACCTGAAACCCTGATTCCACCGTTAACCGTTAGCAGATCGTGGGGGACAAGATGCTCAAGCCCCTTGTTACGACGATTGGGGCATGGAAAATCAACCGTTGTTGTCTGATCTCAGGAAATGACGACAGGGCTTCAGCCCCTTTCGAGCCTGGTGTGGAATTTAGAGCGAGTTCCGCAGTTCCCGCAATTGTTGCAAACCGGCTTGATCCTGTCGATCGCGGTAAATCACTTCCGCCGCCTGGAGATCTGCCCGCGCCGCCACTCGATCGCCCCGGGAGCGATGGGCCCTCGCTCGATTCAACAAGACGTTGGCATAGGTGGGCTGTAACCGCAGGGCCTCGGAATAATCCGCGATCGCCCCGAGCCAATCGCGCATTCCGGCCCGGGCTAACCCCCTGGCGTGGAAGGCTTCCGCATAGTCCACATTCACCCGCAGGGCCGCTGAATAGTCCGCGATCGCAGCTTCAAAGTTGCGTCGCTGATGATAAACCATCCCTCGGTTGACATAGGCATTGGCATAGAGCGGATCCAGTTCGATCGCCCGGTTCAAGTCCGCCAGGGCCTCCCGAATTTGTCCCATTTGGAAATAGCCTAACCCGCGTAGGTTATAGGCTTCGGCCACTTGGGGATCCACCGCGATCGCCTGGCCGTAGTCGGCCATGGCCCGGTTGCGATCGCCCGCAATGTGGCGCAACAGGCCGCGCTTCACCCAGCCGCTGGCCTGCTGGGGCCGCAGGGCCACCACCCGATCCAAATCCGCCGCCGCGCCCGGTCGATCGCCCCGGTCAAACCGCAACACGCCACGATTAAACAGGGCTTCCGCCGATTGGGGATTCCGGTCGATCGCCGCGTCAAAATCCGCCAAGGCCGCCGCCCCGTCGCCCCGTTGGCGGTGAACCGTTCCCCGGTTGATGTAGGCATTCACATAGTTGGGATCGAGGGCGATCGCCCGATCGTAATCCGCCAAAGCCGCGGCCCAATCTTGTTGATCGCGATAGGCATTGCCCCGGTTGTAGTAAATGGTTGGGTCATTTGAGTTTTGACTCAGGGCCGCTGAATAGTCCGCGATCGCCCCGGCCAGGTCGCCCCGGGCCCGACGCACCACCCCCCGATTCACCAGGGCATTGGTCAACTGCGGATCCAAGCGCAGGGCTTCGGTGTAGTCCGCGATCGCCGCTTCCGCCACCTGCAAGTTCCATTGGGCATTGCCCCGGTTGTAATAGAGCCGAGCCAGTTGGGCGGGGGGCAGTTGACCCGCCGGTTGCAGTTCGATCGCCTTGGAAAAGTCCGCCACCGCCCCGGCAAAGTCGCGATTACGGAGCCGTTCTTGGGCCCGGTTGGCAAAAAAGTCCGCAGATTCCTGACCGATCGCCCCTTCGGAGTTAGGGGTTTGGGCCATCCAGTGATCGGCAGCCGGAGCCAAGTTGGGTTGTGGCAGCGACGGCGCGATCGCCCTAGCCGTTGTGGCTAAGCACAAACTCGCAACGGAACCACTGATTAGGATTAACCCTTTGCGCCATTGCCCTTTGCGCCATTGCCCTTTACGCCATTGTTCTTGTCTCATCAATTTCTCTCAAGCCGTTAGGTCAAACTGGGCACGCGATCGACCGCCCGTTGACCGCCCCAGCGCGAGACGATCGCATCGTCATATTCATCCGCCAAGGACAAAACCGCCTGCACCGATGCTTCCAATTCCGGGCGATCGCACTCAGAACCCACGATCGCATGGTTTAGGAAAATATCACCATCGGCATCGATTCCAAAAGCCCCGAACAGCAACCGATCATTCTCACGTAATAGATAGTGCATCAGCTCCGGCGACAAATCCACATTGGTCACCACATAGGAGCGCGTGTTCACCACTGCATCATCGTCCCCCCAGGGCAACACCTCCACCAACACACAGGCAGAACCGGCGGTGATGTAAGCCGTGGGATGGGGTGCTTCCATGTCAATCACCACATCGGACCAAATCCCTTGGAGCCAAGGAAAAATCTTCTCGTAACAGCTTTTTTGGGCTTCGGTTTTAAATGTCGCCATGCGGATCACCCCAAATTTATGTTGAAAAACAATCTCCTCAGCGGCAGATGATCCGCCAGCGACTCCAGCAACGGCCCTGAATCGCCAGGGTGGGAGCTTGCTGAATTGGGCCGGCTCGATCGGGCTGCAATATTGCCGTTTTAACAAAAATCCAGAACTCCCGTCCTGATGTGGCCAATCATTACAGCTTTTACCGGCTTGCGACCCTAAGAGGATGTCTGAGAAGTATCTTTCAATATGGGCTGAAGATTAATTGTCGTAGGAACAAGGGGCTTAAGCCCCTTGTCTACATCGATCTCTGGGGCGTACAGAGTAGCAATTTTGGCTTTTCAGACATCCTCTAAGAACCGATCGCCCTCAGCAGTTCCGCGAAGGGTTGCCAATCGTCGGCCTGGTCGATCGCCTCCCAAACACGCTCAATTTCGGGCCGGACGATCGTGATCAACGGGTTAGCCCGCTGGAGTTGGTCAGCCACGGCCGCCAAGTCCTGATCCGATTGCTGTTGCAAAATTCGCCCATAAACTTCGCACCATTTTCCCCAATAGGCCAGGGTTTCCCCTTGGGGGTTGCTGTCAGCAGGGCCCACCCAAAAGGGGCGATCGCTGGCATAGTCTTCCGGGCGATCGCGCCAACTGGGGGCAAAGTGGCTGCGCAGTTTGGCAAAGAACGCGTGATAGGGCGTTTGGGAAACGGCTAAAAATTGCACCGTTGCCTCCACCAAATCATCCGCCTCTGCTTCTGCCAAATGCTCAAACCCCAGCCGGGCCGCCATTAACCGGCGATATTCTTGAGCATATTGTTCTGGGAATCGTTCCAGTCCGGCTTCTAAATCTGCCACCGGCATCACCATTTCCAGCGGCCGTTGCAACAGCTCCAAATTCAAGCGGCAAATGGTGGGTTGGTTGCCATAGGCGTAGCGGCCGTAATAGTCAAAATAGGCCGCCGTAAATTGCAAATCGTAAGTGGGAATGAAAGCATAGGGGCCATAGTCGAAACTCTGGCCCGTGATCAGCATATTGTCCGTGTTCAAAACCGCATGGCAGAACCCCGCCACCATCCATTGGGCACAAAGCCGCGCCACCCGCTCCACCAATTCGGCATAGAGCTTGGCTTTCCAATCCCGATCGCCTGCCCAATGGCCATAGTAGGTTTCCAGCACATGGGCCAACAGGCGATCGATTAAATCAGGCCGCTTGAGATAGTGCAGGCGCTCAAACGTGCCAAATCGAATGTGGCTTGCTCCCATCCGCACAATCACGGACGATCGCGTGGGCGAAGGTTCATCACCTCGCCACAGTTTTTCGCCCGTTTCAATCAGTGACAAGGTGCGTGATGTGTTGACCCCCAACCGATCGAGCATCTCCGTCGCCAACACTTCCCGCACGCCACCCTTAAGGGTCAAGCGCCCATCGCCGTTTCGGGAATAGGGAGTTTGGCCGGATCCTTTCGTGGCCAAATCATAAAGAACGCCGTCTTGGCCCCGCACTTGGCCATATAAAAACCCCCGTCCATCGCCCAACCGTGGGTTATATTCCCCAAACTGATAGCCGTGGTAACGCATGGCCAGCAGCGGTTCCCGTCCGACAAATTGCCCAAAGGCCGCCACAAAGTCATCGTCACAAACCGCCGCAGGATCTAGCCCCAGCTTCGGCAGCAGGTGATCATTCCGAAAGCGCAATTGATGCATTGGAAATTCGGCGGCCGCCACCGGGTCAAAATAATCGTCCCCCAGTGACTGAAAAGCGGGTTCGTAATCCAAACGCAGAAATGGATTGGCGGGGGTCATGGTTATGAATGGGAATCGGTTGGGAATAATTGAGAAAACTAATTTAAAAAAATGAACTACCCCGCCGCAAGCGGACGGGGTATCAGAATCAAAAAAGAGTAAGCTGCTCATCTCTGTGCAATTTCAGATACTCATTACCCTGGTTCTTAACGTATCTCGCTATCATCCCTTCATCT
>MKGP02000038.1 GCA_001913845.2 Limnothrix sp. CACIAM 69d
GGTCCAAAACAACCTGGCCAATGCTTACCGCGATCGCATCCGAGGGGAGCGGGCAGACAACTTGGAAATGGCGATCGCCGCCTACGAACGGGCACTGGAAGTCTATACCCGCGAGGCGTTTCCTGAAGATTGGGCCATGACTCAAAACAACCTGGCTGCTGCTTACCGCAATCGCATCCGAGGGGAGCGGGCAGACAACTTGGAAATGGCGATCACCGCCTGCGAACGGGCGCTGGAAGTCTATACCCGCGAGGCGTTTCCTGAAGATTGGGCCATGACTCAAAACAACCTGGCCGCTGCTTACCGCGATCGCATCCGAGGGGAGCGGGCGGACAACCTGGAGCAGGCGATTGCCGCCTCCGAATGGGCACTGGAAGTCTATACTCGCAATGCCTTTCCGAATGACTGTCGCCGCACCTCTTGGCTGTTAGGCAACCTAAGAACTGAGTTGCAGAACTGGGATGCTGCGACCCAAGCCTATGGGCAAGCCCTTGCTGCTGCGGAAGACCTATACCAAGCCTGCACGCTACTCGACAGCCAAGCCGGTGAACTCAAAGCAACCGCTGACCTGCCCCGCCGCGCCGCCTATGCCTACGCCAAAACCGGTCAACTCGCCAAAGCCCTCGAAACGATCGAACGGGGCCGCGCTCGGGGTCTCAGCGAACGACTCCAACGCGATCGCGCCGACCTCGCACAACTCCAACAACAGCGCCCCGACCTGTTCGATCGCTATCGCGACATCACCAACCAACTGCAAAACCTGGAAAGCCAGCAACGCGAACAGCAAATCCGCGATCGCCAAGCCATCACCCCCGAACAACACCGCAACGAAGCCCAAAGACTCCGCCAGGAATTGACCGAGGCGATCGCCCAAATTCGCCAAGTCCCCGGCTATGAAACCTTCCTGCGAGCACCCAGCCTCACCGAAATTCAACAAAACCTCAGAACCGAAGCTCCCACCGTCTACCTGATCCCCACCCCCAACGGCAGCCTCGCCCTAATCGCCACTCCCCAGGTGATCGCCCCCCTATGGCTCGATGATTTCCCCGAAGCCGCCCTTACCGACTTGGTGCAAACCTGGCTCAACGCTTCCCAGAACCAACGCAACGACTTCCCCGGCTGGCTGGAGGCGATCGACCAGGGAACCCGCCAACTGTGGGACAAGCTGATGGCTCCCCTGATCGATCAGCTCAAACAACACAACCACACCCAAGCGATCCTGATTCCCACCGACTTGCTCGGATTGTTGCCCCTCCACGCCGCCTGGACAGAAGACCCCAGCCGCCCCACCGGCCGCCGCTATGCCCTCGATGAGCTGACCTTCACCTACGCCCCCAACGCCCAATCCCTCGTAGCCGCCCGCGCGATCGCCCAACAATTCCCCGACAGCCACCTCGATTCGATCCTGGCGATCGACAATCCCCGCCAAGACCTCCCCAGCTCCGAACGGGAAGTCATGGCCGCCGTCAAAACCTTCGACAACCACACCATCCTGCGCCACGAACAAGCCACCACTGCCACCGTCGCCGCAAACCTAGGTCAGCAGGCGATCGTCCATTTCTCCTGCCACGGAACCGTCAACTTCAACGAACCCCTCAACAGCGGCCTGCTAATGAACGACGGTCTGCTGACCCTGCGCGAACTGTTCAACCTCAAGCTCACCGAAGGCAACAAACGCGGCATCCGGCTGGCTGTCCTTTCCGCCTGCGAAACGGGACTCCCCGGCCTGGACTTAGCCGACGAGGCGATCGGCTTGCCCGTCGGATTGTTGCAAGCAGGCGTGGCCGGGGCGATCGCCTCCCTCTGGAAAGTAGACGATTGCAACACTGCGATCCTACTTACCAAGTTCTATGACCTCTGGCGCAACCACCAACTCACCCCACCCGAGGCCCTCCGCCAAGCTCAACAATGGTTCCGCGACACCAAACGCAGCACCATCTCTCAAGAAACTAACCTAGTCCCCGCAGGCAACAACGACCACCCCTACTATTGGGCAGGCTTCAGCTACACCGGCCTATAATTTGAGGCATCACCCAGACCGTCTTTTGAGCATTTTTTGCGTGGTTACTTCAGATGATTCGCTCAATTCATCTACCCGAAAGCTGTGCATTCTCCGATTACTTTAAACTCAACGCCTATCCCGAAGAAATTCTGAATTACTTTGGATATCAGTTCGAGAAAAAAGAATTAGAACTACCCACAGCTCATCAAATTAATCTCGATACAGAATCCCTCAAGAGCCATATCAAGAAAACACTGCCACTGATTTCAACCGACAATGAAACGGCGCGGCGTGAATTCTTGATTTCGCCAATTCTGCTTGAACTCGCGATCAGCACCCACAGTCAAATTCGCGTTAATTACACTGTAGATGTCAGCCCGCAGCTTCGAGGATCGGTTGATTATCTCTTGCAATCAACCGATCAATTGCTCGTGGTCGAAGCTAAGGATGAGAACCTTGAGCGAGGATTCAAGCAACTGGCCGTTGAGCTGATTGCAATTCACGAAGAAATTCAGCGAGAAAGTAGAACCCCCAGCAACTTCAGCAATGAGCTATGGGGAGCCGTTTCCATTGGGCGCGTATGGCAGTTTTCTGTTTTGAATGCTCACCAAAAAACCGTGACACAAGATTTGAATATGTATCGTGTCCCCAATGATTTAGATGAGCTGCTGCGGGCTTTAGTCGGAATTCTAGTCAAAGCCTGATCTTGTCAATATCAGTCAATCTTTTTCCAAGTGATTTCAGTCATGAGCTACGATCATCTACTCATTCGATATCTGAGAGCCAATCTCAATGATGTATGCCAAACAATCATGGAATCAGATCCCGATGCTCATCAAAAGCTATCCTCAGTGCTTGATTCGCTGCCAGCAAATTTAGCCGCCGCCAACACATTTCAGTTGCTCCAGGCTAGCGAGGCGATCGAAGAAATCCTAGAAACCCAAGACATCGCCAAAGCTTGGCTAGAAAAGTTCAAAATCCAGGCAGTTCAAGGTGAAAAACGCAGCTATGAAGGCCTGGCAGGCGATCGCATGAGCATTGCTTTCTACGAATATTTTTGCAAGCAATGCGGCTACAGCCTTGCCGAGGAAGATGTTGACGTGGACTTGCTAGGACAACAGCTAACCTGTCCTCACGATCGCGAAAAGCTGATCCTTCGCCAACAGGATCAACCATGATTGCCAAGGTTCTCGAAGGTGCAGGCGGCAAAGTCGCCGAAGAATGGCTGCCTAGGTTGCTCACCTCTTCAATGATCTTTTGGGCGGGGGGCTTGGCTGCTGCCATTTTCCGCTTTGGCTGGCGGCCTGTACTAGATTTACTGAATGGTCAATCAGAAGCAATTCAAATTGCCTTTCTCATTGTTGTGCTAGCTGGTGCTATTGCATCTTCGATGATAGTCGAACGATTTCAGCTAGCCGCGTTGCGTGGGCTAGAAGGCTATTGGTATTCAGTTTTTAAGCATCAACGACGACAGCTTATTGCTAAACAAATAGAAACTCGTAAAAAAATCTATCAGCAGTGGAAAAAAGTTGCCAAGGCCTATAAACAGCAACCTGATTCAGAATTACATCGTCAATATATTCAGCTTCAGGATCGCTTAGAAGAGTTTCCCAAAAGCGATTTAATGCCTACCCGCTTTGGCAATATTTTACGGGCGGCGGAGTTGCGATCGCTCGATAAATATGGGCTGGATGCGGTGATTTGTTGGCCGCGATTGTGGTTGTTGTTGCCCGAATCCGCCAAGGCAGATTTACAGGCAGCGCGGGCTGAACTGAACGCGATGGCCCGGCTGTGGATCTGGAGTTGGTTATTTTTGGTTTGGACGGCTTGGGCTTGGTGGGCGGCGTTGCTCGCCTTTTTCTCGGCGTGCTTTGCCTATCACTGGGCGATCGCGGCGGCCAAAACCTATGGCGACTTGATCGAAGCGAGTTTTGATCTTTATCGTGGCTTGCTCTACGAGGCTTTGCGATTACCCTTTCCGAAGCAAGCAGACCAAGAACCGGCCGCCGGACGGATGTTAACTCAATACCTTTGGCGCGGTACTTTGCCAGAGTCCTACAAATTCATTGCAACTTCAGAAGCTTCTCCAGTCACTGATCAGTAGAAATCCATGCATGAACATTCATCCCATGGCTTTCCCGCCTCAGGCGATCGAGCACGGTTGTCTTCCTAAAGTTCGATCACAACAAAGATAGGTGACAGGCTGAGGCACGATCGCAGACCCGTAATGATTGACGGCGAGGGGGATAATGACCATTCAATCCCCCGATTCCCCTGGGCCACGAGGCAAGGCTAGGAAGCTTTGGGAAACTCGTATCGCTTCAATTCCGTGGTGGTTTGCAGCGCATTGCTGGCATCCCAAATTTGCCACTTCACTGGCCCGACCCGATCGGCATACCACATCACCTTGCGGAAGGCCGTTCCCGCTTTTTCGCCCGTAATTTCCACCCGAATCGTATTAAATTTGCCCGCTGGAACCGTGACTTCTTCCGCCCCCGCTGCTTTGTAGGATTCGGAGGCATTCGTGGTGGCTGCGCCCACCTGTTGACCAGTCCAAGACCATTGATCGCCCACTTTCGGTGGATTTTTTAAAATGGGCTTGATTGGATCATTAGCCGTTTCGTTGGTGATGCCGTTGCGAGCCAACACAAACTTAATTTCCTTGACCCAACCTTCACCCTTGAGATAGAGCAAATTAGACGGCCCAAACCCCAAGTCTTGCTCCGTGGTGTAGCGCATTTGCGAACCGTCGCGATCGGCCCCAATCACCTTGATTAGCAAGTTACCCGTTGTGCCCTGTGCCGCATTGGTCGTGGCATATTCCCAACGACCATTCAAGGGAAAGGGGTAATAGTCGGGTGGAGGCGGCGCGGCCCACAGGCCCGTTGCTGTCAGCAGCGCGATCGCCAGGCCCACCATAAACCCCACAACCCAACGGCCGCCAACGAACGCCCCTAGCCGCTGCCAATTCATAGGGCTAGCTTGGCGCTGGGTTTGATGCGGTCTCTGTTGGGCAATCTTTAGCCGGAAAAATATCATTTCAGATCCAGAACAACTACTCCCATCAAGATAGGCATTACTTGCCTGATTGCACAGGAAATATGTTGATCTGTTAAGTGTCAATCCAATCAATAAGAATGAAGAGACTCTTTTTGTAATCTCTGATGATTTTGGTTCTGAAATTTTAGGTTTTTGATTTTAAAGGTTTAAGTATCGATGAGGCTTTGGTTTCTGGATTTTGGGTTGGATGTTGTTGAGTCTCAAGAATTTTCAGAATTGGATCAACTGGACTGAATTGGAGTGCGTTGGGCAGGTCAGCGGCCTTAAGATTGATGCAATAACCCGCCCGGAAAACCAACATGAAACGGGTGAGTCGATCGCCCGGATCAACCCACCCGATCGCGCGTTGGAAACCTAGCTCAGATGCGATCGCACCACAGCGGCCAAGCGATCAGCCCAATGGCGCACCAAATCCGCTTCGGCGGCTTCCACCATCACCCGGATCACCGGCTCCGTGCCCGAAGCCCGCACCAAAATCCGACCCGCATCGCCCATTTGGGTTTCCGCCTGGGCGATCGCCTCGGTCACCGGGGCGCAATCTTGCCAGCTTAGGCGGCGATCGCGATCCTCAACTCGCACATTTTCCAGCAGTTGCGGATATTTCTGGAAGCTGTCATCCACCCAGGCCGCGAGCGATCGTCCGGACTGCTTTACCAACGCCGCCAAGTGCAGCGCCACCAAGGTGCCATCACCGCTAACGGCGTAGTGGCGGCAAAGGATGTGACCCGACTGCTCACCGCCGAGCATGTAGCCACGATCGAGCATCGCCTTTTGCACATATTGATCGCCCACCGCCGTGCGAATCAGATTGCCGCCCTGCTTTTGCCAAGCGCGCTCAAAGCCTAGGTTCGCCATCACCGTCGAAACAATCGTCGCTTCCGGTAGCTTGTCGCTCGATCGCAGGGTTTGCCCCCAGAAATAAAGGATGTAGTCGCCATCGACCACGCGCCCCTTGCCATCCACCGCCAACACGCGATCGGCATCCCCATCAAAGGCAAAACCCAGGTCAGCTTGATGCTCAACGACCGCCGCCTTCAGGGATTCTAGGTGGGTCGAGCCGCAATTCACATTAATCCGATCGCCGTCCGGTTCCCCGTGCAGCACAATCACCGTTGCGCCCAACTCTTCAAACACCGCCGGGGCCACCTTCGCGCTCGCTCCCCAAGCCGTATCCAGCACCACCTTCAAACCCACCAACGGGCGATCGCCCCAGCCCTCTTGCTCCAGGGTTTGCTCCAGCGATACCGCGTAGCCGCGCACCAGCTCGGGTCGGAAATAGCCCCGGCCGCAACCGGTCACGGGTTCCAAACCGGGCAAAGCGTGATGGCGCAAGGCTGCTTCAATTTGTTGTTGGGCTTCTTTGGCCAGCTTGTGACCATCGGGGCCGAAAAACTTCAAGCCGTTATCACCGGGCGGGTTGTGGCTAGCGGAAATCATCGCGCCCCCGATCGCCCCGGTTGCTTCCACCAAATAGGCCACGCAGGGAGTCGGGCAGAGGCCCACATTCCATACCTCCAACCCGGCTGCGGTCAGCCCCGCCGTCAGGGCCGCCGCCAACATTTCGCTGGAGTTGCGGGAATCTTGGCCCACCACGATCGCCCCCTGGCCCGATCGCGCCGCAAACACGCGCCCGGCCCAATAGCCCACATGCAGCGCCAGGCTGGCGGTCAACACCTCGCCCACTCGCCCGCGAATCCCGTCGGTTCCAAATAGGGGCACGTTCTCGGGAATTTCCAGGGGCGACAACCCATGCAGATTTAGATTCAAGCTGGGCTGCTCCAAATCCTGGGGTTTTTGGTTCAACCCAAGTTCGCCCGATTCGCGACCCAACCGAACAGGAGACGTAACCATAATTGCGCTCACTCCACACCAAGGGTTTGTGTTGCTTTCCACACCAAATCGATCCCGCATCCGCACGATCGACATAGTTCGCAACTCGCCTGAAGGATAGCACGGGCCGATCGAGCGGTTCGATCGCGCCGGATACCATGGCGGGGTCTGGGGGAGTGAGTAAACTTAAAGCAGATGTGAGGAGCGATCGCCCCTGTTTGCCCCAACTAAGAAGGATTCGATCGCCACAAAATCACAGCAAAACCGCAGCAAATTAGGTCAGGCGATGGAACCCACAACATTGGCACTAGCAGGCATCGTGGTTCTAATAGTCAGTCAGTAGGTTGGGTTTCGCAAAGCTCAACCCAACGCGATCAATGTAACTCTTATAGCTGTTGGGTTGCGTGCCTCAGCTTAACCTACAAAATTGATGATTCGACCATGAAAGCCGTGGTATTAGCAACGAATGAATCGACGAGCGATCGCTGGTTTGAGGCATTGGTTGAGTCGCTCCAAGACCCTGAGGAAGCGATCGCCTGTTTAGCGGTTTTGCTAGAAGAAACTGAAGATGATCCAACGGTGCGCGATCGGGCATTTGTGCGAGCAATGGTGGCGGTGACGGAAGGGCAAATTGCAGCGGGGCGTTGTTCTGAAGCGGCGCGGGACGCATTGCAGCAGTTTGAGCAGGGCTTGGCAACGCCGGGATCGGGAATTATCTATGCTTGGGTGGCTTGGTTACGGGCGATCGGGTTTGGGTTGGTGATTCAACAAGGGCAGGCGTAAATCATGGGCGATCGTCCCGAAATCCAGCAAGGCAATATCTTCAATGACCGATCGCAAGGGCATTTCTATGGCCCGGTTACTCAAAACTTTGGGCCCCAGCCGCCGCAGCCGACTGGGGATGGGCCGCCGACGAATTTGCAGGATCGGGGGGTCGATCGCGATCGCTTTTTTGGGCGTGATGAGGTGTTGGCGGAGTTGCACGATCGGTTGGGGCGATCGGATCGGGTGGCGGTGACGAGTGTGGCGGGCATGGGCGGCGTGGGCAAGAGTGAGCTGGCGGTGCAGTATGCCCGGTGGCGGTTGCAGGAGGGGGACTATCGCGGCGGGGTAGTGTGGCTGGCGGGGGAGCGGGCGGGGATTGAACTGCTGGGGTTTGCAAAGGCGCAGTTTTTCCCAGATGTGGATTTGGCGCAGTTAGGCGATTTACGCGAACAGTTGACGTTTAGAGAGCTTCAAGTAGATAATGTTATGGCAGAATGGGGTGAGTCGCTGTTCAGCTTGGCCATGACAATGCACTGTCCCCATTGTGATTCTCAAAACATCATTAAGAGTGGTTTAGTCAAAGGTCGT
>MKGP02000058.1 GCA_001913845.2 Limnothrix sp. CACIAM 69d
TGAAAGGCCGAAGGCGTTTGCAACCCGGAGAGGGTATTTAACGTCGGCGATCTGATTCCAAGCTCAAGGAGTCTGATGGTTGAGCGATCCAGGCCGCAGTAAAAGGCCAGGTCAGTTCTGTTCCAATTTCTACGCTCACGCAGATCCTGCAGTAACGAGCCAAATGCTTCGTTCTGCCGCTGCTTCTCAGCAAGCGCTTCCCCTTTCAACTTCTAGGTGCCCCAACCTCACCCGATGATGGGGCGTGATTCTCGCAGCAGTCCCCCAAAAACCGGGCCGACTATAGTCCCGCCCCCCGCCAAGCCGCTGTGCGCAAGGGGTTCGGCTGTTTGAGTCATGGAAGTCCTAATTAGCTAACTCGGGAGAAAGCCTGCCCAGCTGGTCATTTTGAGCCGCTGTAGGTGGCAAGCTGTTGGGCGATGGTCCAGCAGTTGGAAGAAATCGAGTGCGCTTGCTTGCTCTTAGGAATCAGGGTTTTCGCGGGGGGATTTTGGGTGGTCAGAGTGTACGACTAAGGGCAGGCTTTCATGGCTTTCCGCGAGCCCGCGCGCCCATTCTAGACACTTCAAAGCCCAGGAACAGTCATGACCAGTGAGCTTCCGCTTCCGAACAAGCCCACCAACATCCACCTCACCGAACGACGCATCGAGGCCTGGAACAACAACGGAGAGTTCGGATCGACTTTTATCGAAGGCCCTCTCAAGGAATTCTTCGACCGAATCATGGCGGATATGAAGCCGAGTAGCAGGAAGAAGTCTGCGCTGTTCACCACTGATTTCGAGGGCAACCGCTACCGCTGCATCCTCGCCGACTCGATCCATGGCTGGGGCGTCACAATGCGCCTGCTGCCCAGCGAAGCCCTGCATCTTCGCGATGACCTGCACCTCGATCCACAGATGATCTTTTCGCTCCTGAAAGGATCAGGCCTTACCCTGTTTGCCGGCAAAATGGGCTCAGGCAAATCAACCACCTTGTTTTCTGCACTCGAGCGCATGGACAAACGAGACCGCGGGCCGATTGGCACGGTAGAAGATCCTATCGAGGGCCTTCTATCTGGCCCCGGGGTAATTCAGCG
>MKGP02000082.1 GCA_001913845.2 Limnothrix sp. CACIAM 69d
GGTCTACGGCTTCGATGGTGGCAAAAAGGTTAAGGGACGTAAACGCCACATTATCGTTGACTCGCAAGGGTTCCTGATGGGCGTGTTGGTGACTGAAGCGAATGCTTCTGAGCGATTGGGAGGGATTGTGGTGTTAGAGGAAGTGAAGGAGAAGCTATCTCGACTAGAGGTTATTTGGGTTGATCAGGGGTATTCCGGGAAAAAGTTTGCGGATGCTGTGAAGCGTGTGTGTGGTGAGAGTGTGCGCGTGGAGGTGATCAGCCGAATCGGTAAAGGGTTTGAGACGTTGCCCAAGCGGTGGATTGTCGAGCGGACGTTTGGCTGGCTGAACCGATTTCGGCGATTGAGCAAGGACTATGAGTTGTATTCGGAGACGAGCGAAGGAATGATCTATGGCTGCTTAATGCATTTGATGGTGAGAAGATTGGCTGCCCTAGATGATTAATAGTTGCTTTATAAATCAGCTCTGAATCATAGAAATGAAATAAGGGAACCATGAAGCATCCTGATATTCCGCTAAGATATTTTTTAGCTTGCGCGGCAGTTTCAGTCGCGGATTCCCACTCACCAAAAAGGTAACAGAGAATTAACTTATTCACGTAAAGGGTTCCTAGCGCATAAAGATCGTGAGCTTTCTGATGTAGAGGCAACATATTGTTTTCATCATAAATTTCACCCTGAATTTTCCAAGAATGCTCATTCCGCATCATTAGGTTCATGATAGATTGATAGAAAATTTTCAAATAGTTATGAGCCACTTCTTGTTTAATTTGTGCCAGTGCTTGATTGTATAGATGAACTTCTGATTCTAGAGTTGATAAATCTTTTCCGAGAAAGTAGGAAAGCGAGCAATAGTTATAAGCACAATAGGCAGCATACTCTAAAGTTCCTGTTTCTAGTCCGCTGTGATATCCATCGAGTAGAGGAGCTAGAGAATTTTTAATGTGGTGCTTCCAGGGCTTTACAAACGGATAAACCATGTTGATAGTACTGGCTTTAAATTCTCGGTTCTGAAAGCGCGATAGTAACCCCAGCGCAATTTCTCCAATTTGATTACCCAAGTCAATTTCTCCGGTAATACACAGAATTACTCCATACCAAGCAAAAGCTTGAGCCGATACAGCAGCACTACCATACTGAACGGATAATTCAACTTGCTTACACACAATCAGTGGTAAAAGTTCAGGAACTGCTTGGTAAACTGCTGCTGTAACAGTTGCTAGAATTCGCATTTGAGCAATAGCTTGTAAGTCAGTCATCTCTGGCAGTACTAATAAATCTGCCAAGTCTTTTCCTTTTAATAATTCCTGAGTCTGCCTTAGGCTTCGAGAAATATCAGCGGCATTAGGGTTTCCTGGAAACACCATGCCAAATAGCTCTAAAACACTAAGAGCAGTTTTGATAGCCTCAGGTTGTTTACTTTGTGCTACCTCAGCCAAAATTTTTACTTCATAGACTTTGGCTTTATCCAGCACATGATGTGCGTGTATAACTACTTCGTTAACCAACTGCTGCATTTTTTCAAAGTTGCTAACCAAACAAGTTACTTCTGCCGCTAAGTTATATAGGCTCAGTGTGATTTCATAATGTTGTCTCCAAGGTTGCAAAGCAAGTAACTTTATTCCTTGGTCAGCATATTCAATAGCTGCAATATAAGCAGTAGAGAGCTTTGCTTTTCGTGCAGCTTTTAGATTTAATTTAGCTAGCTCTTCTCGTTCATTTTGAGACTTAATTAAGTCAGATCCTTGATTTAACTGATTGACAACCTCAAAGATCCTCTCTTCTTGATCTACTGAATTTACTACACGAGCAAGAAGTTGCCCGATTTTTAAGTGTTTCACTTGCTTTTGATCATTAGGAATTAGAGAATAAGCTGCTTGCTGAACTCTGTCATGCAGAAATTTATAATTAATGGCCTGTTGGTTTTTGAGCGCACTTGAGTCAAGACTTTGACTGATGTAAAACTTGTAAACATCACCAACGGGCACAATCAGTCCTTCCTGCAAAGCTCTCCACAAGACAGCGGCTGCTTCCGTTTGAGATTGCTCTGCCACAATCGCCAAGGTCTGCAAATCAAACTGTGCGCCAATGCAAGCCGCTAATTTCAAAATCTCTTGCGTTGCTGTCGGCAGTTTCTGCAACTGCAACGCCATAAACTCCACCACATCATCCGTCAGGGCCAGGGCATTGACCTGGGCAATGTCACATTGCCAATAGCCTTGATCGCGATTAAAGATGATATACCCGTCTTCGTGAAGTGCTTTTAAAAATTGGGTCGTAAAGAAAGGATTTCCTTTCGTTTTACGATCGACCAGTTGAGTCAGTGGCTGTGCTAACGCTTGGCTGCATTTTAACGTATCCGCCACCAAGCAATTGGTATACTCCAGGCTCAGCGGCAACAAAGTAATCGTATTAACAGTCAAGCTAGCTTTTTCCAATTCTCCGATCGTCAGCATCAGGGGATGAACCGGTGAAACTTCGTTGTCCCGATAAGCACCCAACATCAGCAGATAGCCACTGCTTTCCATGAGCACTTTCAGCAATTGCAACGAAGCAGAATCAGACCACTGTAAGTCATCTAGAAAAATGACTAACGGATGGTCAATGGTCGTAAAAACCTGAATAAACTTCTGAAACAGAAAATTAAACCGATTCTGCGCTGCGGTTCCTGAAAGCTCCGGGGCTGTGGGCTGCTGACCAATGACCTGCTCTAACTCTGGAATCACCTCAATTAAGACTTGCCCATTTTCGCCAACAGCCTTGAGAATTTGAGCTTTCCATTCGGCTAATTGACTGTCAGATTCTGAAAGCAGTTGCCCCATCAGGTCCCGCAGAGCTTGCACGAATGCTGATAGGGGAATGTTGCGATTGAACTGGTCAAACTTTCCTTTAATGAAATAACCCTTTTGCTGAGTGATTGGTTTATGGACTTCATTCACAACAGCCGTTTTACCAATTCCCGAGAAACCCGCCACCAGCATCAGCTCTGATGCACCTTGGGAAACTCGCTCAAAGGAGTTGAGTAGAATTTGTACTTCACTCTCACGACCGTAGAGCTTTTCAGGGATTAAGAAGCGATCGCTCAGATCTCGTTGTCCCAACTCAAATGCTGCAATCGTTCCTGTTGCTTCCCATTGGCTTAAGCATTGCTGTAAATCATGCTGGAGACCCAAGGCACTCTGATATCGATCCTCAGCGTTTTTAGCCATCAGTTTTGCCACGATCTCCCCCACCATCTCAGGTACTGACGGATTCACCTGATCCACGGGCTGTGCTGTTTTGGCAATATGGCAATGCAGAATTTCTAAGGGATCGTTAGCAATGAAAGGTAATTGACCCGTCAATAGTTGATATAGCGTCACCCCCAAAGCATAGTAATCAGCTCGATAGTCAATGCCACGATTCATGCGCCCGGTTTGCTCGGGAGCCAGGTAGGCTAAAGTTCCCTCTAAAATGTTTGGATTCTGAATCTCTTGAGTTTCTTTAGGCAACAAAGAAGCAATGCTGAAGTCAATTAATTTAATTTCTTGTGATTCAGGATTAATTAGAATATTGGCAGGTTTAATATCTTTGTGAATAACGCGCTGCTGATGCAAATCGTGCAGAATGATGGTCAGTTGCAGGGCAATCTTGAGCACTTCGACCCAACTGAGCGTTTGCTGCTGTAGGTATTGATTGAGGGACAATCCTCCCCAATCTTCCATTACGAGCACATAGCCATTCCCCAAGGGTTGAAGATTCAGGGGGTGAATAATGCCAGGTAGATTCAGGTTTTTGGCGATCGCGTATTGATTCCGAAATTGCACCAATTCGCCAAAGGTGGGATAGTCCGACAGCAGCGTTTTCAACACAACTGCTCGTTGATCGGCATCTTGCACCCCTCGATAAACGGCCGTTCTTGATCCCGAATAGAGTTGCTCAATGATTGTATAGCCAGCAATCGTAGGCAATGACCGAGATGAAGAGCCAGTGAGGGATGACATGAATATGGTTAAAAGTAAAATCTCCTTTTCAGTATTAGATCTCTTCCGGTGATACAGCAACTTTGATGTGCTAGATATGACACAGCATACGGACGTAATTTGGTTTTACATAACAGCCTAGAATTTCGCAGCAGAATCTATGACTAGATTGGCAGTCGAATCAAAAACTCAGCACCTTGTCCTGGCTCCGACTCAACGGTCAAACTGCCACTGTGTTTATCCACCACAATTTGTTGGGCGATCGCGAGACCCAACCCTGTGCCTTTGCCCACAGATTTTGTGGTGAACAAGTGGTCAAAGATCCTGGCTTGCACCTCTGCATTCATCCCCTTGCCATTGTCCCGAATTGAGATCTGCACTTGCTGGTTAATCAAAACTGTGCTGATGGTGATCTGTTGAGAATTTGCTTCTAATTCCTTGAACGATCGCCCTTGCGCCATCTCATCAAACATATCGATCGCATTAGCCAGGATATTCATAAACACCTGATTAAGCTGCCCTGGAAAGCAATCGATTGGCGGTATTTCACCATAGTTGGTGATCACCTCGATCGCGGGTCGGTTCGCATTCGCCTTGAGCCGATATTTCAGAATCAGCAGCGTACTATCAATTCCTTCATGCAGATTAGTGCTGACTTTATACTCCGTATCGGCACGAGAGAAAGTCCGCAAACTGGTACTAATCGATTTGATGCGATCGGTTGCCCCTTGCATTGAATTCAAGAGTTGAGGCAAATCTTCGCAAACATATTCCAAATCAATATCTTCAGCGTGATCTTGAATTGGAGAAGTAGGACTAGGATAATGCTGTTGATATAGAGCTAAATGTTCAAGCAAGTCCTGTACGTGCTCTTTGCCATTATTGATGCTGCCATTCAGAAAGCCGATCGGGTTATTAATCTCATGGGCAACCCCTGCCACTAGGTTTCCTAGCGATGCCATCTTCTCGCTTTGCACCATCTGTAACTGAGCACTTTGTAGCTCTTGCAATGTATTTTCTAAGTCCTGAGACTTTTGCTGAATTGTGGCTTCTGCAGCCTTACGATCACTAATATCTTCAACACTTGACCAAATGAATTGCTCACCATGTCGCTCCACAAGAATCCCAGATAGTCGAACTGGAACGAGATACCCATCTTTATGGATATATTCCTTTTCATAGGGGCCATAGCGTCCAGTTGCTTGGAGGCGTTGCATCTGTAGTTGCTCCTGATCAGCATAAGATGCTGGTGTAATTTCAAAGTAAGTTAATGTGGAAAGCTCGTCAGTTGTTCGTCCTACAATCTTGGCGTAGGCAGGATTGCAATAGAGTAGTTGACCATTCATTCTGCATAGTGCCAACCCAATGGATGCTTGGTCAAAAAGCGTGCGGTGATAAGCCTCACTCTCAATCAATGCAGCTTCAGCTTCCTTACGATTGCTGATATCTAACAAGAGGCCATCCCACACCAACGCACCATCCGCAAGTTTTTCGATTCGTGCTTCCCCATGAATCCATTTAACTTTGCCGGATGGTGTGATAATTCTTCCTTCCCAGTGCCAAGGAGTTAAGGTGTGAACCGAGTCAGCAATGGACTGGCGATGTGATTCAGTATCCTCTGGATGCGTCATATTCATAAGAATTTGCACATCAGCGATCGCCTGTTCAGCCTTAACTTCATACAGGTCGTAACAAGCATTACTGATGTATGGCATTAATACTGAGCCATCAGTTTTCATGAGGAACTGATACACCACCCCCGGAACGTTATCCACTAGATGATGGAAACGAGATTGGGTAGTGTCTAATTCATGAAAAGATCGCTCTAGTTGTCGGCTATGTTCCTGAGATTGTTGATAGAGTCGTGCATTTTCCAGAGAAATTGCTGCCTGGGTGCAAAGGAAGTTAAGCACTGCAATGCGATCACCCGTGAATACACCACTGGCTGATCGATTTTCCAAATACAAAATAGCGTTTAAATTTCCTTGGCTGAAAATTGGCAAGCACAATACGCTCTTAGGTTGATGTTGAGTGAGGTAATCACCAATGACGGGAAGCTCAGTCTTGAGATCATCGACCACCACTGTCATTGCAGTGTTCTTGACGTAATGAATCAGTTTGACAGGAACCGTAGAGTTGCCTTCTAGCAGCACAGATTGCAGCACTACTTGTTCTGCATTTGCCATTACCCGAACTTGCCATCGATCATCCTCGCAGAGCATTAAGGCACACCCATCTGCTCCGGAGTTTTCCAGCATGGTTTGGGTCAGATTTCTGAGGAGATCATCTAGGGCGATCGTGCTAGCAAAGGTCTGAGAAATTTGCAGCAACGTAGCCAAATCTAGAGTCTGGTTGATATTGCTAGCAGAATGCGTGTGAGGTGTGGAATGAATTGAATAGACAGGAGCAGTAATGCTCGAAAGAGTTTCTAAAATAGTTAAACGCTGGTTGGCCGCCTGTAAAATAGGTTGCAATAATTGAGGATAGCGTTCTTCTAAGTCATCAACTTTAGCTTTTGCGCCCCAGCGGGCATAGCAGTAATAGGCCTCTTGCATGTAGCCTGCGGCAAATTTTTCTTTACCCCACTCAAGATAGAACTTAGCGGCAAGCTCGTTGGCCAGCGCTTCGTGATGAGTCAGTTGCTCTGCTCTTGCCGCTGAAATTGCTTGATCGTATAACTCAATTGCTTCTAACTTTTGGTTTTGAATACGTGCAATTTCAGCAGAGGCCATCAGAAACTGGTGTAAGAAATTTTCAGGGCAGCTATTAGCCCAAACCCGTATTTGTTTTTGATGCAAATTAATGATTTGCCAATAATTTTCTTGATTTTCCTCAGAAGCGTTTGAATAGATTGCCGTTAAAATCAATAAATGATAAAAATAGTATTTGGTTACCGGAAAGAAACCAAAATTAGCTGCAATTTTATCCTGAACAGCCTGACAAGCTTGCAAAGCTTCTTCATATTGTTCGTAGTTATAAAGTAACTGTGCTTTTACATAGTGATACCAATTAAGTCCATGTTCAAAATTGTTTTCGCGCCACTTGGCTATACATAAGTTTTCATCGAAAATTTCATCAGTTAAACTGTAACGACTTTCATTTTTCCCTTGAAGATTTCTGATCATTCGCTGTACCGCCAAGAAAGAGGAAAACATGTTGAAATCACCCACTTCTTCCAGAGGGTAAACATATTTGTTTGCCTCATCCTCAACTGCTTGCAAATTTTCTCCTGTTTCTAGTCTTGTCCAAAGGTCAAAAAATAAGGCCCATGCAGCATAGGTTAAATCGCCGCACTCTGTGCAACGTTGATAGGACTCCTGATAAAGAGCTAGGTTGGTGACAAAGGGTCGATTGTAGGGATTGATGGAATGACAGAATAAATTATTCACTTTTCCAACCAAGTCAGTTCGGTTGAATTTGGCATTCAACCGTAATGCTAGTTGTGCAAGTTGATAGGCTGTTGAATAATCTTGACCAAATGCTAAGTTCATAGCATAGGTAACATAGCCAAATGCAGAAAAGCTAGTATTACCATTCTCAAGTGATAAAAGAACAATTTTCAAGACAGTTAATTGTAAGAGATTAAGATTGCCATCTAAGTAGGCTAAGGCCCATAAATCAACCAAAAGGCGCATGACAAAATTCTGCGCAAGATCAGTTTGCACTTGATGATCATAAAGACTTGCAATATCAATATTTGCCAAAAACTGCTGTACCTGTTGTTGGTCGTCAGAGATTAATTGTTGCAATTCATTGTCTTGCCTTGGAACTGATAATCCTAAAACTTCTAACCCTTCTAGTCCTGCAGAAATTCCATTGGCAAAGTTATCCCCTTGAGTCATGCAAAGATTCATCAAAATCGAATAAAGCTTAGCTTGATCTAGGTTGATGGACGTATGTTGAAAAGCAATGTCTAAAAGTTGTTGACTGGCTTGAAAATTACCATTCAAATATTCACACTCAGCACATTCCCGATACAAAGCAAAAGTCAGCTCATAGTTAGTTTCCCAGCTACCAGCAGACAACAGCTCGATTCCAAGGTTCAAGTGCTTAATTGCTGTTGCATGAGCATTAGATTTCTTTGCCTTTTCACCGGCCATTAGATTCAATTGAGCCAGCTTATGCTTCCAGGATTGATCATTGTCTAGATCAATTCCTATATTCAAATGATTGACAATATCAAAAACTGTGGCTTCTAATTCTTCCTGTGGCGTACTACTCAGCAGGAGTTGTCCAATTTTGAGATGAGTGGCTTGCTTTTGCTCTGCGGCAATCAAAGAATAAGCCGCTTGCTGAACCCGATCGTGCAGAAACCGATAGGCTGGATTGGCATGATTCTGAGACTCAAGCTGCTCAATTTCCTCAGACTGAAAAAACTTGTAAACCTGAGTGATCGGAATGATCAATCCTTCCTGCAAAGCTCTCCACAAGACAGTGGCTGCTTCCGTTTGAGATTGCTCTGCCACAATCGCCAAGGTCTGCAAATCAAACTGTGCGCCAATGCAAGCCGCTAATTTCAAAATCTCTTGCGTTGCTGTCGGCAGTTTCTGCAACTGCAACGCCATAAACTCCACCACATCATCCGTCAGGGCTAGGGCATTGACCTGGGCAATATCACATTGCCAATAGCCTTGGTCACGGTCAAAGATGATGTACCCATCTTCGTGAAGAGCCTTCAGGAATTGGGTCGTGAAGAAAGGATTCCCTTGGGTTTTACGATCGACCAGTTGAGTCAGCGGCTTTGATAGCTCTTGGCTGCATTTCAACGTATCCGCCACCAAGCAATTGGTATGCTCTAGGCTTAATGCCAATAGGGTGATTGTATTGACGGTCAAGTTCGCTTTTTCCAACTCCCCGATCGTTAGCATCAGGGGATGAACCGGCGAAACTTCGTTGTCCCGATAAGCACCCAACATCAGCAGATAGCCACTGCTTTCCATGAGCACTTTCAACAACTGCAATGAAGCAGAATCAGACCACTGCAAATCATCTAGAAAAATGACTAACGGATGGTCAACGGTCGTAAAAACCTGAATAAACTTCTGAAACAGCAAGTTAAATCGATTCTGCGCTGCGGTTCCTGAAAGCTCCGGGGCTGCGGGCTGCTGACCAATGACCTGCTCTAACTCTGGAATCACCTCAATTAAGACCTGTCCATTTTCGCCAACAGCCTTGAGAATTTGAGCTTTCCATTCGGCTAATTGACTGTCAGATTCTGAAAGCAGTTGCCCCATCAGATCCCGCAGAGCCTGCACGAATGCTGATAGGGGAATGTTGCGATTGAACTGGTCAAACTTTCCTTTGATGAAATAACCCTTTTGCTGAGTGATTGGTTTATGAACTTCATTCACAACAGCCGTTTTACCAATTCCCGAGAAGCCCGCCACCAGCATCAGTTCTGATGCACCTTGGGAAACTCGCTCAAAAGACTTGAGTAGAATCTGTACTTCCGTCTCGCGACCGTAGAGTTTTTCAGGGATTAAGAAGCGATCGCTCAGATCCCGTTGTCCTAACTCAAATGCTGCAATCGTTCCTGTTGCTTCCCATTGGCTTAAGCATTGCTGTAAATCATGCTGGAGACCCAAGGCACTCTGATATCGATCCTCAGCATTTTTAGCCATCAGTTTTGCCACGATCTCCCCCACCATCTCAGGTACTGACGGATTTACCTGATCCACTGATTGTGCTGTTTTGGCAATATGGCAATGCAACAACTCCAAGGGATCATTGGAAATGAAGGGCAGCGTATTGGCTATGGTCAATAATTGATAGAGAGTGACTCCTAAGGAGTAGTAATCGGCACGATAATCAATGCCACGATTCATCCGCCCGGTTTGCTCGGGAGCCAGGTAGGCTAAAGTTCCCTCTAAAATGTTTGGATTCTGAATCTCTTGAGTTTCTTTAGGCAACAAAGAAGCAATACTGAAGTCAATTAATTTAATTTCTTTTGATTTGGGATCAATCAAAATATTGGCAGGTTTAATATCTTTATGAATAACGCGCTGCTGATGCAGATCGTGCAGAATGCTGGTTAGTTGCAGTGCAATCTTGAGTACTTCGACCCAATTAAGCGTTTGCTGCTGTAGGTATTGATTGAGAGACAGTCCTCCCCAATCTTCCATTACGAGCACATAGCCATTCCCCAAGGATTGAAGATTCAGGGGGTGAATAATGCCAGGTAGATTCAGGTTTTTGGCGATCGCGTATTGATTCCGAAATTGCACCAATTCGCCAAAGGTGGGATAGTCCGACAGCAGGATTTTCAAGACGACTGCTCGTTGATCGGCATCCTGCACCCCTCGATAGACAGCGGTTCGCGATCCCAAATACAGTTGCTCGGTGATTGTGTAGTCCGAAATATTGGGTATCGACTGTTCAGCTACTCGCGTTGTGGTGGTCATAAGTGATACCAGGAGATCGGCTCAATCCATTCAGGAACACATTCAAGGCGCACGAAAGTTCCCCAGCACTCGGCGCTGCCAGGGTATTGATGCAATGTTTTAGAGCACTTAAGAGATCACTCAGCGATCACTCAGCAATGTGGCTCTATAAATTTTGCGTAAAATCAGGAAAATCTCGGGAATGGCAAAAAAGTGCTGCGTAGAAATCTTCCCAGCACTCAGCACTGACAAGGCACTGATCCAATGTCATGGGGTACTAAGGAGATCACCCAGCAGTATAGCTCTACAAATTTTGCGTAAAATCGGGAAAATCTGGGAAATTTCAGGAAAATTCCGAAAAAATACAACTTCTCAGAGCAGGAAAGCGCTAATTGCTCAACACTGAGGCGAGAGGCTGAGGCTGCTGTTCAAAGAAGCGAATGCTAGTAGGTGTGCGGTTTTTGAGATCGGGAGCGTAGCGGGCTAGGTGGCGCACTACCCGATCGTTGACCCACAAAATGATGGGGAACCGAAACTGATGGGTGAAGGCGTTGAAGGCCCGATTGGTGGCCACCAATAGATCATCCAGTTCTTCTAGGGTTTCCAACCCGGTGACCACCAGGGCTTGCGGTGGGTGCTGGCGGCAAATGTGTTGGATAGGTGACAAGAGCGATCGGGCAGAGGTGGGCAACTGCAAGCACCCGACCTCCAGGGACAGCATCTCGCGTAAGCGATTAGTGGCACAACGCTGAACCGTGGGATCGTTGCAGTGCGCCAGAATCAAGGCAAATTCTCCCTGCTGGTGCAACAGAGTTCTGGCCAAGATGGCAACAGATCGTTCATTGGCATTGGCGAGACTGCCTGGAACTTTGGGGCCCATGGCTTAACGCTCCTCATTGGGAACAGTCGCATGACTGCTACGTATTGCGCCTGGGTGGATGGGTTAGGCCCAGGCGGCGATCATCTGGGAGTTAGCGGTTTTGTTGCTGCCAAGCTTGAAACCAGTCGGTTTCTTCAAGGGAAGGGTTGATGCCAAACCAACGTCCCTGGGCATCGCGGTACTCGTAAACAATTTGAGTCCGCAGCAGCATTTGGTAGCTGTCCTCGCCACGCACACTTTGTTCACGGACAACTTGGAAAAGGCGCTCTCGCTCGATGTCATCGATCGACAGGGTGAGATCGTCCCGACTGTCGCGAATGGCGCGCTCCAAGTTCGCCCGAGCAAAGGGAGGGTCTTCCTGCTGTAGGCAGCGATAGAGTAATCCTAACAGGCTTCGGGGGTGACCACCACTGACCCGACAAAGACGATTTAGGGTTTCCAAGTCTTCAAAAACTTCGCTGACATGGCTGAGGGCTTCGGTGGGAGAAAGGTTGGGAAAAGCCCTCGCCAAAACAGCCGATCGCAAGGCTTCCATGCCTGGTTCAAAGGGTTCCCCATTCCGAGTCCGCACCGGAATCATTGACAATACTTTGGGAGCCAAACCGCCGCCTAAGCGGTTTTTCATCGCTTCGTATTCGTCAGCAAACATTAACGAAAGGGGAACGGTGTAGACCAAATGGCAATTAATTCGCCGGAGCTGAGCACCGCGATCGATAAACAAATATTCCGGTTGCCGCCGCCCGATCGAGGGTAAGGTGCGGCTATCCACCCGATCGAGGTTATCCACAATCACCACCAGGCCCTTCTTGCCGCGCCGCAATAATTCTTGGGTGGCCCGCTGAATAATTTCCTCGTTAATGGCCCGCAGAATTCCCTCCGTTCGCGGCTCCAGGTATTGTCGCAATTGGCTGCGCAGTTTGGGATTGTCCTGGGTTTTGGCGGTAATTTTGGCAATTCCTAGGGAAACCTCCGCCTGAGCACCCAACTCGATCGGGGTTTGCAGAAAGTCTGAAACCTCTTGGAACAAATTGGCAAAATAGCTGGGTTTCAACTTAATGCCAACGGAATCTAAGTTTTCGCTGACCTGGCGAGTAATGGCCAACAAAATATCACTAATATCCACATCGGCCATGTCTAAGTCTTGGGTAGACTCGAAATAGACCACATGGAAATTCTCTTGCTCCAGTTCAGCTTTCAACCGCAAGAGTTCCGTGGACTTCCCGCAGCCAATGTGTCCCGTAAAAAGCTGACAAGTGGGCACATCGGGAGAAATTCGGACGATCGTCCGCTTCAGCTCACCAATGATATTGCCACCGCGCACATTCGAGAAATCAATATAGTATTTTCGATCTTCCGGCTTGGCGAGATCGAGCGTATAGGAAGGATTGCAGGCCTTAAAGAAGCGGGATATATCGTCAATTGCCATGGTACTGAGAAATATCGGCCAAAGAAAACAGCAACAATCGACTTGGACTAGGGCTACGATGCAACCATCATGACCAACCTAGCGATCAAAGTACAGGAAGACCGGCATTCACCCTGAAATCTATTCCTGAAATCTTGAAATTGATGAAAATTGTGCAGTTTGTCCTGGGTTTTCGTTGTGGGGCGAGCAGCGGCAACTATTCTAAAGGGCCCCATTTTGAATTGGGGTTGGGGGTCTTGGCCACTGAAGCTCAGGAGAAATCAGGTATCCCTTGCAGAAATCCATATATTCAGGACGCTATTACAGACGCTATTACATAAAACAGATCAGTTAAATGGGCCAGATGTTCAACGGGCCAGATGACGGGCCAGATATGGATCCGCTTGTTCCCTTGTCTCGCCGCCACTTGGATCTGCGGCGATCGCACCTTCGCCGTCGCCGCCACTGGAAAATTGCGCGGCGGAGTTGGCGCTTGGTGGCGGTGGGGTTGGTGGCGATCGCGACGGCCAGCTTGGTCACCGCTTCCCCTTGGGTGATTCGGGGGCCCGAACAGGTGGACGTGTTGGGCAATCGGATGCTGAGCGATGACCATGTGCGATCGCTCCTGGGCATCAGCTATCCTCAATCTTTGTGGAAACTCCAGCCCCAAGTGATTGCCGCCAGTTTGCGGGCCAGGGGCCCCGTGGCCCACGCAGAAGTCACTCGCCAACTGTTGCCGCCCAAGTTGGTGGTGCAGGTCACGGAGCTGTTTCCGGTGGCTGTGATTGAGTCCACGGTTCCGGTGCAACGGGCTGGCGGCAACCCCCGCGCCCAAATCGGCCTGATGGACAGCCAGGGCACTTGGATTGAGCTAGAGCGATACCAAGCCATGCGCCCTGTCCCCCAATTGCCCGTGCTCAAGGCGATCGGGGACTATGACACGATCCAACGGGAATGGGCTTTTATCTACCGTTGGCTGAGTCTGTCGCCCGTGGCTGTGCAGGCGGTGGATTGGCGCAATCCCCGATCGATCCGTTTGCAAACGGAATTGGGGCCCGTGGAATTGGGAACCTATGGGCGCGATCGCTGGGCCCAGCAAATGGCGCTCCTGGCGCGGATGCGATCGCTCCCGCAACAACTTGATCCCAGACAAATTGATCACATTGATTTCCGGGATTTGGAGCGACCCGCCATCCAAATGCGATCCACCACTCTGGACAAGGGAGCACAACAACAGCTAAAACCACCCTAGTAACACTGTTGTTGCCTGAGCACATCGCCCGAGCATTTCACCCGTTGATCGGATTTCCACCTCAGCAACTTCCCCACACTCGTTCACGCCCCGGCCCCTTGATCCAACAGCCGCCAGATTGCTGAGATAACTTTTTTCCAGCAACTTTCAGCAACTTACCCTATAGTTGTCTACAAATTCTGTAAATTCTGTCGGTTGGACAATCTAACCTTCGACCCTTTTAGCTTGCCAATCCCATGACGCTTAATGACCGCCTGGGGCCTGCCCAAGACAACCCAACCGCCTACGACTCCGCCGAGTACCCCCGTGGAGCCAGCGGAGCCTATGGAAGTGCTGGCCTGCCCCTCAGCAATATCGGTAGCGGCTTTAAGAATAATGGAGATGGCGGGATGCAGCCCGGTGAAACTGCCAAAGGAAGCGAGATCGTGCCAGGAAGCATCGCCCGTATTAAGGTCATTGGCGTAGGTGGTGGCGGCGGCAACGCTGTGAACCGCATGATTGCCAGCCAAATTTCCGGCATCGAGTTTTGGTCTATCAATACCGATGCCCAGGCCCTGACCCAATCGGCGGCCCAAAACCGCTTGCAAATTGGTCAAAAGCTCACCAAGGGGCTGGGAGCTGGCGGCAACCGCACCATTGGCAAAAGCGCCGCTGAAGAATCCCGGGAAGAAATTGCCAACCTGGTGCAAAACACAGAATTGGTCTTCATTACGGCCGGCATGGGCGGCGGCACTGGAACCGGGGCCGCCCCGATCGTGGCGGAAATGGCCAAGGAAGCCGGTGCGCTGACGGTGGCGGTGGTGACCCGGCCCTTTAAGTTTGAAGGGCGGCGGCGCATGGCCCAAGCCGAAGAAGGCATCGCGGAACTGCAAGCCCAGGTAGACACCACGATCATCATTCCTAACGATCGCCTGTTGGCCGCCATTCCGGAACAAACCCCCGTCCAAGAAGCCTTCCAGTTTGCCGATGACGTGTTGCGGCAAGGGGTTCAGGGGATCTCTGATATCATCACCATTCCCGGTTTGGTGAATGTGGACTTTGCCGATGTGCGAGCGGTGATGGCCGATGCCGGTTCGGCGCTGATGGGCATTGGTATTGGTTCCGGGAAGTCCCGGGCCCGCGATGCGGCCAATGCGGCTATTTCCTCCCCGCTGCTCGAAGCCAGCATTGAAGGGGCCAAGGGCGTGGTCTTGAATATTACGGGCGGTCGTGATCTAACCCTCCATGAGGTGAATGCGGCCGCTGAAGCAATCTATGAAGTGGTTGACCCGAACGCCAACATCATCTTCGGTGCGGTGATTGATGAGCGACTGCAGGGGGAAATTTGCGTCACGGTGATTGCAACGGGCTTTTCGGCAGATTTGCCCCCCAATCCGGCGGCGGGCCGCTTGGGCACGGGTTTACCGCGATCGACCCCTAAGCCCCTCCCGAACCCCACGGGCGATCAAAAGGGCAACAGCATGTTGGGTGGGCTAGATATTCCCGAGTTCCTGCAACGGCGGCGGAATCCCTAGGCTCCCCGATCCCACCCGATCTTGATCGTCCTAGATCATCTAGACCATGAGCCAGGGAATGCAGCCCCCGATCGCCCTGACCATTGCCGGTTCCGATAGCGGCGGCGGTGCGGGAATTCAAGCCGATTTAAAAACCTTCGCCATGCACTGTGTTCACGGTGCTTGTGCCTTAACCTGTGTGACGGCCCAAAACACCTTGGGGGTCACCAGGGTTGACCCGTTGGCTCCGGCGGCGGTGGTGGCCCAAATTGATGCGGTGGCAATCGATTTAGGCATCGCAGCGGCCAAAACGGGCATGTTGCTGAATCGAGACATTATTTCGGCCGTGGTCGATCGGCTCACGGCTGACCCGTTACCGGCCTTGGTCGTGGATCCGGTGATGGTGTCCCGCACGGGGGCGCAGTTGATTGATAACGACGCGGTGGCACTGATGCGCGATCGGCTGTTGCCCTTGGCGACGGTGGCCACGCCCAATTGCTATGAAGCGCAACTATTGACCGGACGGGCGATCGAGTCCTTGGCGGACTTGATCGCGGCGGCAAAAACCATTTGGCAGTTGGGGCCCCAGGCGGTGGTGGTGAAGGGGGGCGGTTTGCCGGGAGATTTACGGGGCGTGGATGTGTGGTTTGCGGGCGATGAACCGGTGGTGTTGCGGACGGAAACCGTGGACACCCCCCACACCCATGGCACGGGCTGTAGTTTGTCTGCGGCGATCGCGGCGAACTTGGCCTTGGGGCAAGCCCCGTTGGCGGCAACCCAGGCAGCCAAAGCCTACGTTACGCAAGCATTGCGCCATTCTCTGGCGATCGGACAAGGCCAGGGGCCGATCGGGCACTTTTTCCCGTTGTTGAACGGTTGATTGACCCTGCATCGCACCCAGTTAATCCCTAACTACCGATATCTAACCACCGATCTCCAACTGAAATCACACCCTAATTTCGCAATCCTGGAAGTTTTCAGCAGAAAATTGCCTGAACGCGCTGAATTTTCACCAATCTCAGCTCCCTAGTGGGCGTGGGAACATTTGGCGACCGATCATCGGCCAGTTTCGCAGGCGACAATCAGCCCCTCCCCAATCCGGAAGTCTGCTGCTTCGGTAGGAAGAGGAAAAAAGGTGGTGACGATCGCTACGACCGATGGTGAAAACACGGAAATTGGGCGATCGGGGACAGGCTGCTGCATGACTGAGATCGGTCTCCGTTTGCGATCGCCGTCGCCATCTGTGATTGCTAACCGAGTGAAACTAGAGATATCACAAGCATGATGGGCGATCGAGCAATGATGAGCACGCATTCCCCCAGATCTGGCCAGCGTCCAGAGGACAACGTGCGGGCGATCGCCGACGCGTTGGCCGTCTATCTCGCTTGGTCGTTCCGCAACAGTGTGACGCAGGTCAAAAAAACAACAACCGTGATCCCGGAAGTGCCCGCTGTGGGTCGGTCAGCTTCGGATTCCCAACCATCAACCACGATCGAAGCCATGGCCGACCAACCGCCAGCCGGTTTGGCCGACTCTGGGGCCCCGTCTGCAACTTCGGAGAAGGCTGAGGGTGACTCAGTGAATTTACGGAGATTAGCCCAGTGGCGCGAGCTTGACCCGGACGCGATCGAGCCAATCCCTTCCTCTGAGTCATCTTCTGAGTCATGGCCGACGGCTGAACTGCGGGCAGAAACAGAACCCTCCCGTCAATTGCCAGGGTTAACTGCGGCCATGACCACCACGGAAACCGTTACCAGCGGTGTGAATTTCCAAAGTGAGCGATCGGGCACTGCCACTCCTGCTCAAGGATCGCCAGACTCCGATTGGGTAGATTTTGGGGCCGATCCTTGGGATACGGCTCTGGAACCGGGCATGGGTTAAACCGGCCCTCACTTGATCGCCTGGCGACAACCTTCACGACTGACCCTCACGGCCAACCCATTCCGACCAACTGGGGCGAGTTTTCTGAACCGGCTGCCCTAAACCAGCCAGCCCGTTTCGTCATCATTACTCTTGCGCGGGTCGATCGGGCCCGAGACCGAGCGGCGCGGCGGCAATCGGCGCGGGGTCGGCGCATTGGGACGAGTCAGGGGCTTCGGCAGATTGCGATCGTTCATCGGGTCGATCGGGGCGGGGGCAACCGGCGGAGCCAAATTCAAAATGCGGGGTTTGCTGCGGCGCTCCGGCACGATCGGGGCCGCCAATTTCGCCGGCAATTGTGGTGGCGTGCTGGCGGGAAGGCTACGGCTCGCGATCGCCGGGGCCGCAGGTTCCGCTTGCTGGGCTAACCATAACCGCAACCCATCCTCGATCGCGTTCCCAGGTGCATCGGTCAGTTCTAACACCCGATTGATCAAGGTCGGATCCAAGAAAACTGTATATTGCTCGCGATGTTGGCTGGACTGACCGGACGGGGCGGATGGTGCAGACATGGAAAGCGTAGCGATCGGGTGGGCAAATAACTCAACCCATTGTCGCCTGTTTGGGGGCCGATCGCCCATGAACCTATGGCTCAACCAGTCTTGATCGGACGATCGGAGGCCCACCTCACTCAGGCGGGCGACAAGCCACCGACCGGCCGCCAACAGGCCGGCCACAAGCCATGGAGCGGAAATTGGCTTGGCCAAATGGCTTGGGAAATGGGTCGAGCAAGATTGGGTAGCAATTCGGCAAAAAATTGGCAAAAAAAAGGAGAGTCGTTGCGGACTCTCCCAGTCATCAGGGTGCATCTACTTAGCACAGTATAACAGCAGAAGGGCGAGGGGTGTCACCCCCTTTTTTGAAATTTTGATGAATTCTTGGAAATCCAGTCGGCCGATCGCCTAGCCATTCAGCAACTCCTCCAGCAATTGGTTCGTGAGCTTCGGATCCACGCGGCCGCCGCTCTTCTTCATCAGTTGCCCCACAAAGAAGCCCTTCAGCTTGGTTTTTCCCGCGCGATATTGCTCCAGTTCCGTCGGATGGGCCGCCAAAACCTCTTCGATCATGGCTTTGATCGCCCCTTGGTCGGAAATTTGCACCAACCCCTTGCGATCGACCAGGGCCTTGGGCGAGCCACCTTCTGTTAACAGCTCCGGCAGGATGTCTTTGGCGATTTTGCCGCTGATGGTTCCATTCACAATGAGACCCACCAACTCCGCCAACTCCGCTGGTTTCAGGGCCAAGTTGTCGATCGACCGTTTTTCGTTCTTCAGCCAAGCGGCAATATCACCCATGATCCAGTTTGCCGCCTGCTTCACATCGCCCCCAGCGGCCACCGTGGCTTCAAAATATTCCGCCACCGCCCGCTCATCGGTCAGCACCTGGGCATCATAGGCCGACAAGCCCAACTCCGTTTCATAGCGATGGCGCTTTTGGGCCGGCAACTCCGGTAACTCCTCGCGCCAAGACTCCCGTTGTTCTTCCGACACCACGATCGGGGTGAGATCTGGCTCCGGGAAATAGCGATAGTCGCTGGAGCCTTCCTTAGAGCGCATGGAAATGGTACGTTGGCTGCCCTCTTCCCAAAGGCGGGTTTCTTGGACGATCGGCTCGCCGGTTTCGATCGCCTCAATTTGGCGCTCAATTTCATACTCGATCGCCCGCTGAATCGCGTTGAACGAGTTCATATTTTTGATTTCAACCTTCGTGCCAAAGGCCTTTTGGCCCACCGGTCGCACCGACACATTCACATCACAACGCAGGGAACCTTCCTGCATGTTGCCGTCACTGATGCCCAAATAGCGCACGATTCGGCGCAGTTCCTTGGCATATTCCGCCGCCTCTTGGCCCGTGCGAATGTCCGGCTCCGAAACGATTTCCACCAACGGCACACCGGCTCGGTTGTAGTCCACTAGGGAATAGGCCGACCCGGCCAGGCGATCGGCCCCCGCATGAACCAACTTGCCCGCGTCTTCTTCCATGTGCAAACGGGTGATGCCAATCCGCTTACGGGTAGCGTTCCCTTGCTTGTCCACAATTTCAACTTCCAGCCAACCATGCTCCGCGATCGGCAGGTCGTATTGGGAAATTTGGTAATTCTTGGGCAAATCGGGATAGAAATATTGCTTGCGATCGAACTTGCTGTAGGGGGCGATCTGACAATTGAGGGCCAAGCCCGCCTTCACCGCATATTCCAACACCTTTTGGTTCAGCACCGGCAGCGTGCCCGGCAACCCCAAGCACACCGGATCCACATGGGTGTTGGGATCGGCTCCAAACTCCGTGGAACTGGTACAGAAAATTTTGGTTTCCGTGCTCAGTTGACAGTGGGTTTCGAGACCAATGACGGCTTCGTATTCGGTCTTGGCAGGCGCGGCAACGGTCATATGCTTGGCTGAACTTGCTGTGAGTGACGGATGAGAAGTTAATGAACCGAAAGTGAATGAACCCAGAGGCACGGAGTCCGGCTGAATCAGCAGGCCGATTCAGTGTCCATGGCTCATGCCCGTCCAGTATTCCTACTGTGGGTCTTTGAGCGCGATCGGCTTAGAATCCCGAGAGGGCCCCAGTTGGCATGATTGAAAGGGTTAATCAATAGTTGAGCCAGTGGCCAAATCAACTAGCTAGACCATCACCCGATCAAAAAACCGATCAAAGCGCTCGGACTTCATTCTATCGCTAGCGATCGCCCGGCCCCGGTTGGAAGCAAAACTTTTGACGGTTGACCTGTCTCTTTCAACTGGCCGTGCTGGTGGAATTCATCGCCAAGGATTAATCAACGGAAGGTGGCCGTGCAACGCAAGGGGCAAATCCTGATTGGGCTGTTGGGGGCAGTGGTGGTTGCGGGGCTGGGCCTGGAATGGTGGCTGCGTAGTGACCCGATTTTGAGGGCCGCGCGATCGGCCTATGACCAAGCCAACTGTGCCGCCGCGATTCCCCAGTTTCAGCAGGTGGCCGATCGATCCACTCCGGACGATCGGGACCCAACGGCCGTGGAAAGTCGCTATCGGTTAGCGGAATGTCAGCTTTATCAAACCGCTGAGCAGGCCCAAAAGGCTCGCCAATTGAACAAGGCGTTTGGAGCCTATGTGCAATTTGCCAAGATTTATCCCCACAGTGCGCTGATTGGCGCGGTGCGGGCTAATGTGCGGCGAATTTTGGATCGCACCAGTCCGGGCAGCCTGGCCAGTCCGGAAGCTTGCCGAGGGTTAACCATTCTGCTCGATCGGGCCGTGGTCAGCGCCGAACACCCCAGCACACCGCTGTTGTTGTTGACCTGTGGGCGGCTGTTTACCCAACGGGCTGAATATGCGCGGGCTGTCCATACCTACGTGGCTCTGGAAATTCACTATCCCGATCATCCCGTGATGGAACTGTTTCCGGAGGAGCTGGCCCAATTGCTGCGGTTGGGGCAATTTTCAGAATCTTCGGTGCGCAATATCTATCAGGTGATTGAGCAACGGGATTTGGATCGACTGAATTGGACAGCCCGCCCGGAACCGGATACGGACTGGATGATGGCAAATCCGCGCTCTTGGGAATTGGTGCAACAGTGGCTGGCCAATCCGGAATCTTGGCTGATTCTGGGAGGCGGGGCGGTGGGTTTGGGTTTGGGGCTGGCGGCCAGTCGCTGGTGGCGGCAACGATCGCCCCGGCCCCGGCGATCGGTTTCCCGGCGATCGCCCGTGCGAGTCACCCAAGAACGGCCTACGGGATTTCGATTTGATGGGGGTCAATATCGCCTGACCCGGCAACAGCTCGACCAAATCAAGGCGGAACCCAGCCAGACCATTCCCAAAACCCAACCTCAGCAGGCCGATCGCCCTACGACTTCCCCGTCTACCTCGTCCACCTCTTCCTCATCGCAATCCGCGTCGTCTCGATCGACTCCACCGCAGCCAACACCACCCCCATCCCGACCTCAGCGCGATCGCCCGGCGGCCAAGCGGCCGCCCCGCCCAGACCCCAAGCCCAAACCCGCAAAAAGTCGTGGCCCCAGCCGGGCCCTGGAAGCGCAACTGTTGCTGTTAGTGCAAAACCAGCGATCGACCGCTGAACGCTTGGTGGCCTTGGAGCGATCGCGGATACCGGGTAAGTCGGAGGATTGGTACTGGCAAGCGGCGATCGAGCGGCTCATTCGCGATCGGCGCTAATCAGGCGCTAATCAGGCGCTAATCAGGCGCTCCTAACCAATTGTTCCTAACCAATTGTTCCTAACCAATTGTTGTTACCCAACCAGGAATCTTCAGGGCTGAACCGGGCGATCGCGATTGGCCAACCACCACCCCAGCCCAATGCCCAAAAAGCTGCAAACCAAATCCACCCCGCTAAAGGTGCGATTGGGGGACAAACTTTGTAGCCATTCTTCCGCCGCCGTCCAAATTGCAAAGCCCAAGGGAAACAGGGGCCAAGCGCGCCCGCCCAGACGGATGGTTTTCCAGCGACTGAAGCGGTGGCCCAGGTAGCTGCCCATGGCGTAAAGAATGATGTGGCCGGGGATGTCGTAGTGGGGAATTTTGCCTAAAAAACTGGGCAGATTTCCCGTGTAGGCCAGCCAAAGAATGCCGCAAAACAACAGGCCATAGAAGGGAGCCAGCCATCGCATCCAATCCACACGGGGCGATCGGGCGGTGGGCATGGGGTCGGGTTCGCTGGGGCGATCGAGCGGTGACATAAGTGGAGTTAAGGGTTAATCAACAGTGATTGATTTCCCCTCATTTGCCCACATTCTCTGCAAAATGCGAATCCATTTTAGGGGCTGTCATACAATGGACAGATGCTACTCGGATTCAAAACTCAACTCAAGCTCAACAACCAACAACGCACCGCATTAGCTCGCCATGCCGGTGTTGCGCGTCATGCTTGGAACTGGGGGCTGGGGTTGACCAAGAGTATCCTTGACCATAACCAATTACATCCCGAAGACAAAATCAAATTCCCATCGGCCATTGATTTGCATAAGTGGTTGGTAGCCTTGGTCAAGTCTGAACACCCTTGGTACTATGAGGTCTCCAAAAGTTCTCCTCAAAACGCCCTTCGTCATTTGCGAGCTACTTGGGATCGATGCTTCAAAAAGACTGCAGGCGCTCCTAAATTCAAGAAAAAGGGTCGTCATGACTCCTTTGAACTGGGTGGAGCTATTCATACAGCCCTTACCTCGATCATTAAGTACAATAACAACACTTGGTAAGCCAGTTTCTCAGGCACTGTAAATCCACTAGTCGGGCTGCCAGTCTAGTTAATTGTTCCAACACCTCTATGGTTTCTGTTCTAAATTTCCACAAAAAGATTTCTAACTGTGACCACATCATTTCTATAGGGTTAAAGTCTGGTGAATATACTGGCAGATATTCTACTCTTGCCCCTACTGCTTCTATCATTTCTCTCACCTCTGGGCGATGATGAGAATTCAAGTTATCCATGACAACCACATCACCTACTTTTAATTGCGATGCCAAGTTTACTTTGACAAACTCTAGAAAATCTTCCTTTTTCATTGAGCCTTTCAAACCTTTAATTGTGACAACTCCTGATCGTCTGATCGCACTAATGACTGTCATCTTTTTGCCGTAGTACGGCTTTTGTGTTTCATAAGCCTTCATTGACATTGTCTTTGATGGCATTATCTTGAATTTGCAAATTAGAAGAACGCTGCCGCGAATTATCTCTGTATAAAAATAAAAACTATTCCCAAGATCGCGATTTCCAAGCTGCTTTGGAGTCCAGCATTATTCGTATTCTTGAAATCGCTACTAATCCTCCCGATCTAGACGTATTGGCAGGCTAGCCACGTTCACGATACTTAGTGATGCCTGGTTTTGGAGGTCGTGATCTCCATCATGCCCTGTTGAGAATGGTCTCGCGATCGGGGCGGGCGGCAGCGCGGCCGAGACCGAAACGGTAGGATGGAAAGTGACGGGGCGATCGACCCAAGCCAGCTTGCCCCAGTTCCCCAGTAAAGAGATTTTGCCCATGATCGCCCAACTGGACAAGCAACCCCACAGCCTCGGAGCCTATAGCCCGGAAGCTTATCTCGATCGGGAAGTCAACAGCGATCAGCGTCACGAATACCGAGATGGAGTCATCATCCCCATGACTGGCGGAACCCCTAATCACAACGACATTACAGGGAATCTCTACATTGTCCTCAAGCTGGCACTCCGGCATCGGAATTACCGTGTTTTTCAAGCTGATCAGCGGCTGTGGGTTCCTGAGCGGCAGATGTATACCTATCCCGATGTGATGGTGTTGCCCAAGCCGATCGAACTGCAAGCAGGTCGCAAAGATACGGTAACGAATCCCTTGCTGATTGCAGAAGTGTTGTCCAAATCCACTCGAAACTATGATGGGGGCGAAAAATTTGCCGCCTATCGTACCATTCCCAGCTTTCAGGAATATCTTCTAATTGACCAATATGAAATGCGCGTTGAACAATTCATTAAACTAGAAGATTGTGAATGGCGATTTTTGGAATACCGCAAGCCTGAATCTACCCTTCAGCTCAAAACGGTTGAGTTGAGTCTGCAATTAACCGATCTTTATAGCAATATTGATTTTTCGGAGATGGATTCATCGACTGATGAGCTGGCGATTGATCAGCCTGAAGACTAACAGGATATTTGGAACGTCAAAATCAAGATGCTGCGGACCCTAACAATTGATGCAAGATATTCAAGCAGCTTGCGCCGCAACGGTCTTTACTTTGTTAGAGGATGTCTGAAAAGCCAGACTTGCTATTCTGTATGCTCCAGCGATCAACGCAAACAAGGGGCTTAGGACTTTTGCCCCCACGATAATTGATGCTTGGCCCGTACTGAAAGATACTTCTCAGACATCCTCTTAATCCTCAAAGATCCTTTTCCGATATCCTTGGAAGCTCTGAAATTCACTTGGAAACTAAACTAACGGGCATGATTCAGAAACTTCAGCAAAATATTGCCCAAAAGCCAGGCAAGCAGTCCAAAATCCAGCCCAAAATCTTGAAGAAGAGGCTCATTGATCGTGGAACTTGGTTAGGCTCTGGGGCGATCGTGATCGGGCTAATTCTGATGGCTAATCCTTTGCGGGCCCAGCTCCCCAGCAATAGTAATGATCCGAATAATGCGCCCGATCGACTGCCAACCATGTCCCTAATTCTAGAAAACCGCACCAAAGATGCTTTTATTCGGCGGTTTGTGATCCGAGAACGGCGCAATCGTCCCGGAACCGATTTATTAGCAGATTCGATTGGCATTTATCCCAACGAAGCCCGGCTCATGACTGGCAACTATCCGCGTCGGCTTTTGAGTTGCGTGGAGGTGGTTCCCGTCGGAGGGGGCGAGCCAGTCCACCACATTGATATGGGACGGGTGCAAGTTGTAGGCAATCGGGTTCGGTTCAGCATTGAAGGAAACTGGAAAGAACCACCCTTTGCACCGGGCCCTTGTCCCTAGAGAATGTCCGAAAAACTCTAGCCTTGCCAACAGTCTTAGAAAGATCTTGAATGCCATGGATTCTCGCTACCAAATTTTGCAAACCTGCCAGCGTGAACGAGTCAGTGATGGTGCGATCGTTCCTGTTTTGAACGGGTGCGATCGGGCAGCCAAAATTCTGTTTATCGCGCTGCCCCAATTGGGGGATTTTGACAGTTTGGAATATGCCTGGTGGTTGCGTCGGGAGGCCGATCGCCTGCGTGATCACGAAATTGTGCTGCGGGCTGTGGGAATTGGCGATCGCTCCTCGGGGGAAAAATTTTGTGATTACACGGGGTTTCCCGCCGAAGCGCTGTTGATCGATCCCACGGCGGATCTCCATCGGCAATTGGGGCTATACGGGGGCTTGACCCGATCGTGGCCAGGCTTGCGATCAGGTCAAAGCGCTTGGCTGAATTTGATGTTGATGTGTGCAGGGCTGGGCAGTCCGGGCACGCTGGCGGAGGTGTTTCGCGGCTATCGGGGCGATCGCGCTGCACCGCAGTTGATCGCTGACGACGAAACGATCGATACGAAATTCCTGCCCCCGATGAAGGGTGAATTTTTTGCCCTGGCCGGTGGGCGCGGGTTTCAGCGTCCCTTTGAGCTGGCTACCCTGCGACTGCGAAATATGGTGGAAGTGTTGAGCCACTGGAATCGCTACGTTCCCGATGCCCAATACATGACCCAACGGGGGGGAACGTTTTTGTTCGATCGCGCCGGGACGTTGCTCTATGAACATCGCGATCGGGGAATTCTGGGTTTCGCCGCGAACATGGCTCATCCCTTGGCTTTCCTAGATCAGTTGGAACCGCCGAATTTGAACCCACCCCAGACCGCGACGGTTGGCGACCCGACCTAAGCACCCATCACTTGGGCAGAGCATCACGGGCGGCGATCGCATCGGGAACCCCCAAAGCGGCCGCGCGATCGAACGCTTCCCGGGCCTCAAAATTCCGCCCTTGCTTGGCCAACGCGCGACCTAACTTGAAATGGGCCATGCCCGTGTTGGGCTGCAACTCCACCAACCGCCGGTAGCCAATAATCGCCACCAGCACATCGCCCGATTCCAAACTCAGATCCGCCAAAGCCTCTTGGGCCTCATAGGAATCGCCATCGGCCGACACCGCCCGTTGATAGGCGGCGAGCGCTCCAGGAATATCGCCCTGTTCCCGCAGAATTTTGCCAATTTGCAGATGGACGGTCGGATTTCGCGGGTTCAGTCGAGCCGCTTGGGCAAAAGCCGCCGTGGCCTCCGTGCTGTTGCCGGCCGCCAACCAGGCCACCCCGAGCGAAACATAGGTGCTGTCGCGGCGGGGGTTCAGCTTTTGGGCCGCTTGCAACGCCGCGATCGCCTGTTGCACTTCGCCGGTCTTCAGGAGGGTTAGCCCCACAAACTCCTGGGCCGTCGCATTCCGGGGATCCAGATTCAGAACTTGACGGTAGGCTTGCAGTGCGCCGCTGTAGTTGGCCTGGCGATAGAGCACGGCTCCCAGCCCCAAATGGGCATTCAGGTGGCGCTCATCCAACTGCACCGCGCGGTAGTAGGCGGCTAAGGCTGGTTCCAGGTCGTTAGTGTTGGCGAGGCTGAACCCAAGGGCATAGAAAAATTCAGCATTGCGCGGATCCAGCACCGTTGCCTGTTGATAGGCCCGGGCCGCTTCCGCGAAGTTGCCGCGCATGGCTTGCACATAGCCAATCCCGGAATAGATGCGGGCATTGTCCCGATCGAGCTGGGCCGCCCGTTCATAGATCACCAGGGCCGATTCCCAATCGCGTCGCTGCACAAACTGTTCGCCCCGTTCAATCAGATCCTGAAGTTGGGGATTGTTGCTGCTGTTGCTGACTTGGGCCAGGGTGAGGGGACTGGCTTGGGCCAACTCGGGGGCCAGCCCGATCGCCCCGAACCAAACCAGTAACCCCAGCGATCGCCCAATCAGCCGACGGTGGCGGGGTTGAAACCAGGATTGAATGGCCATAGTTGCGTTTCCGATCCTTGCGCGATCGAGCGAGTGGAAGCGTTACAGGAGATCTCTGGCTAAAGATTTACTGCTGAAGATCTCTGGCCAAAGATTTATTGCTGAAGTATTGCCGAAGATCTTAGGGCTTGCGGGGCCATCCCATCTGTGGACAGGGAACCAAAGACAAGGGGCTAAAGCCCCTTGCCACCCTGCTGGGATCTACGGCTGGGCGATCGCCTGGCCCGCCGCAATCCGGGCGCGATCGAACCCGCGTTGGTTCAGGATCTGCCAAGTGGGAACCATCTCCGGCCCCTGCATCGCCCCCATCAGGGTCGCCCGCAGCGTCCGCATCACCTGGCCCTTCTTCGTGCCCGTGGACTTCACCACCGTGTTAATCAGCGCCATGGCCGCGTCGTGATCTAAGGGCTGATCGCTGAGTCCCTCCGCCAGGGCCGCCAAAATCTCCGCGCCGCCGGCCTGGGCCAGTTGGGCGCGGGCTTCGTCGGTGTAGTCCACCGTTTCGCTAAAGAACAGCTTGGCCGCCTCGGGCGCTTGATCCAACCGGACGATCGCCGTGGCCAACAAACCCGCCAAGGCCTCCAGCCAGGGGCGATCGGCTACGGGATCGAAGCTGTAGCCCGCGCCTTGCCAGTAGGGCATCAGGTGCTCCAGCAGCTCGGCCGGCGGCATCTTGTGCAGATATTGGGCGTTCAGCCAGTTCAGCTTGTCCCAATCGAACTTCGCGCCCGCCTTGTTGACGCGATCGATCTCAAATTGGGCGGCCGCTTGCTCCAGGGAAAAGACTTCTTCCATCCCTTCCGGCGGGGCCCAACCCAACAGGGTCATGTAGTTGGCGATCGCCTCGGACAGATAACCCATGTTGCGGAATTCCGAAACCGAGGTGGCCCCGTCCCGCTTCGAGAGCTTGCGCCCTTCTCGGTTCAAAATCAGCGGCGTGTGGGCAAACTCGGGAACCGTTGCGCCCAAAGCCTCATAGAGCAAAATTTGCTTAGCGGTGTTGGCGATGTGGTCTTCGCCGCGAATCACGTGGGTGATTTGCATATCAATGTCATCGACCACTACGGCCAGGTTGTAGAGCGGTTGGCCCACATCATCGATGCCGGCCGCGCGGGCCACCACCATATCGCCGCCTAGGTCAAAGCCTTTCCAAGTGACCGTGCCCCGTACCCGATCGTTCCAAGCGATCGTCCGTTTGTCATCAATTTTGAAGCGAATCACCGGCTGGCGACCTTCGGCAATGAAGGCAGCTTCCTGCTCGGGGGTTAAGTTGCGGTGGCGGTTGTCGTAGCGGGGCGCTTCGTTGCGGGCTTTTTGACCCTCACGCAGTTTGTCCAACTCCTCGGGCGTGGTGTAGCAACGATAGGCCAAGCCCTTGTCCAGCAGGGTTTGGATCGCTTGCTTGTAAAGCTCATTGCGCTTGGACTGGTAGAACGGGCCTTCATCCCAGTTCATGCCCAGCCATTGCAAGCCTTCGAGGATATTGGCTTCAAATTCGGGGCGCGATCGCTCGGTGTCGGTGTCTTCAATCCGCAGCACGAAGGTACCACCCGTGCGACGAGCATAAAGCCAGTTAAAAACGGCGGTGCGGGCCGTGCCGATGTGGAGGTTTCCGGTGGGGCTAGGGGCGAGGCGAACGCGAACGGACACGATGATTTTGGGGGCTAAAGGGTCTTGTTAGAGCGGTCTCGATTGTAACGGTTCGCGGCCCTGACAGGGGACGATCGGCTGACTGCCCTGGCTCGATCGATTGCGATAGTTTGGAAAGGTGTTCGATCGTGGAATCTAGAGGATCAGTGGGAAGTGAGTCCTATGAGCCAAGTTTGTCTGCCCAGCGAACCAGCGATCCAATTAGCAGACTCAGCACCACCACAACCGGTTATTCCTATTCAGCCCTATCGGTTCACAGTGGCGGAATACCAGCGAATTTATGAGGCCGGTGCGATCGCGCCGGACGTGCGAACAGAACTCATTGAAGGAACGATTGTCAAAATGTCGCCCCTTGGATTTCATCATCAGGCTTGCATCAATCGACTGAATCGTAAGTTCTGTGCCTTGATCCAAAATCGGGCAATCATCAGTGTGCAGAATTCCGTTGTCCTAGGTGATTCGCAGCCTCAGCCGGATTTGATGATTTTGCAAGAAACGGAGAACTTCTATGAGGATCGATCACCCGAGGTTGCTGAAGTCCTGCTACTGATCGAAGTAGCGGATAGTACGCTGAAATCTGATCGTGAGGTCAAAGGGCCGCTCTACGCGCGATCGGGGATTGGCGAGTTTTGGCTAGTGGATTTGGAGCACAGAAAACTCGAGGTCTATCGCGATCCCAGCCCCGAGGGCTATCAAACCAAATTCACTCTCACCGCTGCCGATCGAGCCGCTTGCTTGGCCTTTCCCGACGAATCGATCGCCCTGTCAGACCTTTTGGGAAATCCAGCAGAATCATCCGAATAATTCGAGATATTGGTTGTTCACAATTTCGCCCATGATTTTGCTAATAATCCAGCGGCAAATCGTAGGATTCCAACAGCGCCCGATCGCCCAATAATTCCGCCGTGGGTCGATCTTCTCGGATCCGTCCATGGGACAAAATCAAGGCTCGATGGGTGGTTTTGCCAATCCATTGCAAGTCATGGGAAGCCACAATCAGCGATTGAATGGGCAAGGTTTCCAAAACCTGAGCGAGCGATCGTCGCCACCGAGGATCGAGGCCCGTGGTTGGCTCATCCAACACCAAAATGGCCGGCTCCAGGGCCAGCACGGCCGCCAAGGCCGCCAACCGCCGCTGACCCCCCGAAAGTTCATGGGCCGATCGCCCCTCAAAAGCCAACAGATCAAAACGGGCTAGGAGTTCCCTGGCTTGGTTTTTGGCCTGGGCGATCGGGATGCCATAATTCAGCGGCCCAAACATCACATCTTCCAAAATGGTCGGCATAAACAATTGGTCGTTGGCATCCTGGAAACAAAAGCCCAAGCGGCGGCGAATCGTGGGCAGGGTGCGCGGTTCCACCCGAGTTCCTCCAATCCACACAGCGCCCCGGCTCGGTTGCTTCAGGCCAATCAGTTGCTCCAAGAGGGTGCTTTTGCCGCAACCGGTGGGCCCCAACAGAGCCACCCGATCGCCCGGCTCCAACGCAAAGGAAATCCCCTGCAAAACCGGCGGCTGTTGGGGATAGGCAAATTGCAAATCTTGCACCAAAACGGCGGCCGACACTTCAGCACGATCAAGCTTGCATTCAGAAAAAAGGGTCATGAAACTGTTGCGGCGGCCATGCGATCGAACTTTGTTCCTGCTTGCTCAACCTTAAAGGGATTAGGGCGGCAGCGCCAAACCAGCACCCGTTGGCATCGTCCCAAAGGGGGCAAACCTGTGCCAAAACCTCTACTCAAAACCGTAGGAGCCGATCGCCAGACCAGCGGCCCCCACTGCCGCCCCCCACAACCACCAGCGATGGTGTGGCGGGCTGGGGTGCAACAGGGGCAAGGCTCCCCCATAGCCCCGAACCACCATGGCCGCATAGACCCGTTCAGCGCGATCGAGACTGCGCAAATACAGAGAGCCGATGGTAGCGGCGCTGACATAGCGCAACCAACTGCCCGGCCCCGACAGCCCCCGACAGGCGGCCGCCCGCTGCATCCGTTGCACCTCGTCGATCACAATTTCCAAGTATTGCCCCGCCAACAGAGCCGTTTCTCGCAACGCGGCCGGCAGCGGCAAACTTTTCAAGGCGATCGCCAAACTATGGGGCGGCAGGGTCAACAACACCCCATTCATCAGCAACAGGCAAACCAGCGATCGCGCCATCAGAAAGCTGGCCCGCTCCCAACCGTGGGGCAAGGCCGCCAGGCTCAGAAACACCAGTTCCGCCCCCAACAGACCCAGGAGCGATCGCGCCGGAACCCGCAACCAGCAGACCCAGGCGATCGCCAAGCCACCATAGACCGCCAACGGGGCCCAAGCTCCCACCCGCAAGCAAGCAGCCCCCAACACCCAAATCAGAGCCAACCGCAACCGCAACACCACCAGGGCCGGGCCCGGAGTCGATCGCTCCAAACCCCATGTCGATTGGCGATTGGCATTCAGGCTGATTTCAATCACGACTCTTCAGCTCGCTTGGGTTGCACCAACTTGGCGATTCCAAAGGCTGCACCAAAGGAAACCACACTGCCCAACAACCCCGTAATCGTTGTGCCCAAGGGCCCCAATCCTTCGATGCCATAGTCTGCAAAGGGCGTAGGCACGGTAATTCGCACCTCTTCCGCCAGCCGAATAAAGCCCAAATCTTCCGCCACCTTTTCCAAGCCGTCGGGCCAGGAAGATGCCAACAAAGACAGCACCCCCGCCACCAACAGCACGCCGATCACCGGCCCTTGCCACTGTTCCAAACGCGGCTTGGCTCCCGGCAGCAGGTCGGGGCGAGCCTTGGTCAAATAGCCAATGACACCGGCGGTGATGATCCCTTCGCCCAAGCCAATCAGGATATGCACTCCGGCCATGGCGGGCACGGCGAGCTGAAAGGCCGCCGTTCCGGACAGCACCAGCTCGATCGCACAGGCGATCGCCGCCACCACCACACTCACCCCCGCTGCAATGCCGGCCGCGAGCGGTAACCGTCGCTGGGATCCCCCGAGCAGCCGCTGAATCACCTGGGTCAAAATCCAGCCCGTCCAGACCCCCAAGACGGCCATATTCAGAATGTTGGCTCCCAGGGCCGTGATGCCGCCATCGGCAAACAGCACCGCCTGAATCAGCAGGACTGTGGCGATCGAGAGGGTTCCCGCCCAGGGATTACCCATCAACACGGCCGCCAGCGTTCCCCCCAGCAGGTGGCCGCTTGTGCCGCCAGCGACGGGGAAGTTCACCATCTGAGCCGCAAAGACGAAGGCCGTGGTTAGCCCCAAAATTGGCCCCTGTTTGAGGCCATAGGTCGATCGGGTTCGCGCCAGGGACAGGGCGATCGCCCCGATCGTGGCCGCCGATGTGACCGTTGCCACAGGCACCGAAACAAAACCGTCAGGAATATGCATGAAACCAGCCAGCGTTAATCACACAACAGATTGCCATTCCAAAAAAACAAGTTCAGCCCCGAAAAACAATCCCTACCGAGGGGATATGAATTGCCTGATGAAGTGGTTGGGTGCTGCCCTTGGATCTCTCAAATACCCATCTTCCAAACTTGCTCAATTAGCTTTCCAGAGTGATGCAGAAATTGGTCAAAAACCATCTGCCAATTCTATTTTTCCTGACCAAATCGATTGACTCTCGCTATGAATTTCTCAGCGAAGTTATCCTTCTGCTTGAAAAATGAAGCGTTAGAAGGATACGCAATTCAATGCATTGAGTCTTGATCAAGTCGCGATTGAGTTTTGATTGAGGTTACCTAGCGTGAAGTGATCTGGGTTTAGATTTGTTCGTAATGCCGCTTGAGGATTGCCATTGATCCAGAATGATCGATTGCATCCCTATCATGGCCCAGATTTTTCAAACCCCTCAAGAATTAACAATCTTTTAAAAGCCGATGAATCATCCCATTGGCTTGGCTACCATAGCCACCGCCAAATAGATTAAAGTGATTCAAGATATGGTAAAGATTGTAAAGATCTTTGCGGATTTCATAACCTGATTCCAGAGGATTCACTTCACCATAACCTTGATAAAAGCTGTTGGGAAAGCCGCCAAATAATTCAGTCATGGCCAAATCGGCCTCCCGATCGCCCCAATAGGTTGCCGGGTCAAAGATCACGGGTGTGCCATCCACCATCACCGCCGCATTACCCGACCACAAATCCCCATGGAGCAGGGCGGGTTGGGGCCGATGTCCCTTCAGCAAGCGGGGAATGGCGGCCAGCAGGCGATCGGCCTCGGGGAAATGACCACCACGCCGCTGAGCCAACTGCAACTGAAACCCAATACGCCGCTCTGCCCAAAAGGTGACCCAATCATCGGCCCAATCGTTCGGTTGGGGGTGGAGCCGATCGTGTTGCCTCGCCACCACCCGAAGGCCCGTTGACCGGAGGCCGGCTGCCATCGGTGTAATTGGGCTAGGTTACGCCCCAATTGGGCCCAGGCTTCGTGGTTGCCACGGCCCAACTCCAGCCACTCCAAAACCAAATAGGCGCGATCGCCCGCTTGGCCATAGCAGAGGGGCTGGGGCACTTTAATGGCTTGGGCGGCAGCTAGGTCTCGGAGGGCTGCGGCTTCGGCGGCGAACATGTCCAGACCGCTGGCCTGATTCAGTTTGACAAAGTAAACGGGAGCGTTGGCAGCATCGCCAAAACTCAGGCGATAGGTTTGGTTAATGCAACCGCCACCGACCGATCGGGCCGCGGGCGACTCCGCTGAACCGCCGCCCTGTTCCCGAATGGCTCGGGCGATCGTTGCCCATAGTGCTGACAGGTTTCCCATCACAATGACCTAAGAGGATGTCTGAAAAGCCAAAATTTCTACTCTGTACGCCCCAAAGATCGATGTAGACAAGGGGCTTAAGCCCCTTGTTCCTACGACAATTAGTCTTTAGCCCGTACTGAAAGATCCTTCTCAGACATCCTCTAATTTAATGACTTAATCTAATGACCCAATTTGTAGTGCGTCGCTTGATTTGTAATTTGCAATTCTTGCGGGATTCAACCATTGTTTAAATAGCATTCAAATCAATAGCATTCAAACGGAATTGAGAGCGGGCTGTGCTGGATCTGGTAAAGCTTTCCAAACAAATGCAGGGCATGGGCCAACAGCTCACCCAGGAATCGCGGGCGGCACGCCAACGGCTGACGATCGCCCAAGAATTGCTGGCCCAGGTGCAACCGGAACAGGACTATTGGGTGGGGCAGCTTCACCAATGGCGCGATCGCCTGGAATTTGTGGCGGCCGAGCCGATCGAACCCTTGGACAAGCGCGAACCCATTGGCCCCGCCCCGATCGCCCACAGCTTGATCGCCACCGATGGTTCCCAAATTGCCCCCAGCCACCACGAAATCGCCTATTGCTATTTGATCAACACCGGGCGCGTGGCCCTGCACTACGGCCAAAAGCGCTATCCCATGCTAGATAGTTTGCCGGAAATTTTTTACAAACCCGAAGACCTCTACATTTCCCGCCAGTGGGGAATCAGCACCGAAGACTGGATGGGCCATCGGCGCACCGTGGCCGAGGCGGAAGCCCTGGCGGATTTGGGCACGGATTTAGCCCACAGCATCACCACTGGCAACAGCAAAGACGCACCGCCCACGCTGGCCATGGTGGATGGCTCGCTGATCTATTGGTTTCTCGATCGAATGCCGAGCACAGCGGTCGATCGAATTTTGCCACCGATTCTGGCTGCCTGGGAACGGTTGCGATTGGCGGGCATTCCCCTCGTCAGCTACCTGAGCGCTCCCCGCAGCGGCGAGGCGGCTAACTTTTTCCGGCTCAAAACTTGCAATCAAATCACGCCCGATTGCAAAACCCACTGTCCTGGGCGGGCTGATGAGGCCCCTTGCAACCGGCTGAAGCCGCTGCGGGATGCGGCCCTTTGGTCGGTGTTGCTGGAGTCGGGTGAGCGGGGGCCCCTGTGGCGATCGAACGCTCGTGTCCTGGAGGACTATGGCCGCCACCGCATCTATTTCTGTTATCTGCATGTGGGAACCGAGGTGGCGCGGGTCGAAATGCCGGAGTGGGTGGCGACTGATCGGGCCTTGTTGAATCAGGCCTTGAGTTTGATTCTCAGTCAGGTGCAAAAGGGCTATGGTTACCCGATCGCCCTGGCCGAGGCCCACAACCAAGCGGTGGTGCGTGGGAGCGATCGCAGCCGGTTTTTCTCGCTGCTGGAGCGGGAAATGGTGAAGGCTGGCCTCAGCAACATCGGCACTTCCTATAAAGAAGCCCGCAAACGCAACAGCATCGCCTGAGGAATCCAAGAACGATCCAAGAACAATCCAAGGCTGCTGCCCCTTGGCCATCGATCGATCAATCAATCTCTCTGGCGTTCTGGATTTGGCGATCGGTTGCTTAACCCTCATCCTTCTGGATGGTCAGGGAAAATCCGGAACCGCTTGGGGCATTTTTTGAAGGGGCCGGGCGATCGGGCGGGTACGGGATTGCCCAACCACGCTGCTACGGGGATCGATCGCCTCGCCAATTGGGCCAGTGGAATAGGGGAACTGTGGCGATCGCACCACTGGCCAAGGGCTTCCGGAATTTGGCAATTGCTCAGGGAATCTGAACCCAAGAGACGAGATTCAAATCCAATCGCTCCTTTCACACCCCCATCAGAGACGACCTATGGCTATGCTGCGCCCCCAAGGTATCTACCAATCCCGTTCGGCTCAAACCATTCTGGCTCTGCTGTTGGCTCTGCCGATGGTGCAAGGTGTTGCCACTCCGCTGATGGCCGCTGAAGCAGTGCGAGCCGCCGGCCCCGAGCCGATCGCCAGCACCCTGCCCAGCAATGCCCGCATTTTGCATGTGAACCCTGCCATGGGCGCGGACACGGCCCCCAGCGGTAGCCAGCGGGCCCCCTTCCGCACCATCGCCTACGCCCTCAGCCAAGCTCAGCCGGGTGATGTGGTGCAGTTGGCCCCGGGAGTCTATAGCGCCACCACGGGGGAAACGTTTCCGTTGATGGTTCCGGAAGGGGTGACCCTGCGGGGTGACGAAGCCGCCGAGGGCAAAAACACGGTCATTCAAGGGGGCGGTAGCTTCATTAGCCCCAGCTTTGCTCGCCAGAACGCGGCGGTGCGGGTGCAACGCAACACCGTGCTGAGTGGCATCACCGTCACCAATGGCAACACGCGCGGTACGGGCGTTTGGGTGGAGTCCGCGAATCCGGTGATTCGCCGCAGTGTGTTCAAGGGCAACCACCGCGATGGCATTTTCGTGACCGGGAACGCTGCGCCCATGATTCAAAACTGCCTGTTCCATGAAAACAAGGGCAACGGCATTGCACTGACGCGGGCGGCCGGTGGCGAAATTCGGGATAGCTGGTTCCAGTCCACGGGCTTTGGCCTGGCGATCGGGGGAACGGCCAATCCGTTGGTGGTGAATAACACGATCGTCAATAACCAAGATGGCGTGGTGATTTCTGACCAAGCGCGGCCGGTGTTGCGCAATAACTCGATCGAGAACAATGGGCGGGACGGCATTGTGGCAATTTTGCGCGCTCGCCCCGATCTGGGAACCAGCACTACTCCGGGCAACAACCGCATCATGGGGAATGGTCGCTTTGCGGTGAACAACGCCACGGGGAACGTCTTCAGCACGATCGGCAACCAAATGGGCCGTAGTCGGGTCTTTGGCCTCTAGGCGATCGCTGCAAGACCGTTGATGCACTGATAATGCACTGAATATCAGCGTTCTGTGCTCAGGAGTGCTGCACTTAGCATTCGCCTTCGTTTTTTCCTTACCACCGAACTGGGTCCGTAGCATGGCTGTTGAGGCTGGCTACGGACTTTTCGTGTGATTTTTGTGATGTATTTGTGAGTTACTAAACAGAATGGTTGGTTGCTAAAAACTGCTACTCATCCACTTGCCAGAGTTCTTTGGCGTAGTCTTGATCGAGACCTTTCTTGGGCCGCAAAACGAGAATCAGCTTACCCAGGAGTGATCGCTCGGGTTCTGAGTCAAACCATTCAAAGGCCAAGTTTTCGTCACCATCGGCCACCGCAAAAAAGGCATCATCCCGCCAGGCGCGATCGGCTCGATCGATCACCAGCATCACTGATTCCGGGCGATCGTCCGGTAGGGCGGCCGGCAACTGTTCCGGCAAGGCCAACAGGGCGATCGGGTCTTCAGCATTGCGCAATACTTGCCAATTGGGCAGCGCCACCCAAGCCCCTTCGCCCGAAAACCGCACCATGCCAAAGGGCCCTTCCGACTCAATCAGGGGCACGGCTCGCAAGGCCGCCACGGGCATTGGCAACTGGCCCGCCACCGCCAGCAGACGCGGCTCTTCCTCGTCGGAATCGATCCGATAAACCGGCATTCGAGGAGCGCTCTTGGGAGCCACCACCGTGAAGTCCATCAGCAGCTTTTCCAGTTGGGCCCGAGCTTCCGGCGTTTGGGCAAACCGCAACCCCTTAGCAATCAGGCGAGATCGACTTTGCAGATCCGTTTGCTGCCGGGCCGATCGCCAACATTGCCAGGCCAGCGCATCCCCCGGCAATTCCGCAAATCCTTCCGGCTGCTGTTTCAGGTAGGTCAATTCCTTGAAGGCTTTCACCACCTCGCGGGCCTCATCAAAATCCAGCCCCCGCTCCACCACCAGGGCCGCCGTCGAAAGCCGATCGTCCTCGGACAAAACCCGCATTTCGTACAAAATGTCGCTGCCCTTGCGCCCAAAGTGCTCTTGCACCGGCTCCGGCGCGTCCAGTTTCAGCAGGGTTTGGTAAACCTGGGATCCGACAATGACTTGGTTTTGTTGGATTGGCTCAAAGCCCGTGTCTTCAAAGATTTTTTGGGGGCCCAGGCCGCTTTGTTGCAGCTTTTGGCAGGCTTGGCCCCACTCGACCCACGATCCTTCCTTGCGCCGCAGTTGCAACAACAGGCGGTCAACCTCCTCCGGAGCCAGACCTGCCTTGGCCGCTTGAAAGGGTTGGGAGGGGTTGCGATGAAACGAATCAGTCATTCTGGAAACCTACAAGACAAACCTGGCCCCATGGGCCCGGTGGCGAGCGTCGGGCGGCAATGGCCAGGGCGATCGCGCTGATGCCCATGCTAGGCCAATCGGGCGTATCAGCAGAACCAATCAGCCCCAGCCGATCGAAGACGGGGCCCGTTCTCGTACAACGATATACTAGGCACGGAAAGCCCGCTGAACATCTATGCCTAGCCTCTATCACTAGCGTATTTCGGGTGATTTTGAGCAATTTCTCTTTGAAATTCTGGCTCAATTTCTCCCACTGGCTTGCCGCGATCGCGCGGCTCGGCTTTCCTCCAGACCCGCTCATCGCGCTGAAGCTATGAACCAAGGAATCGACCTCCAAAGCAGCTTCGTGCAAGCGCTCGCCGACTTCGGACTGCCTGGCGATTTCGCCCGCGCCGTGTGGATTCCGCTGCCGCTGCTCCTGATGCTGATTACCGCCACCGTCGGCGTGCTCGTCGTCGTGTGGCTTGAACGGAAAATTTCCGCCGCTGCCCAACAGCGGATTGGTCCCGAATATGCGGGGCCCCTCGGCGTGTTGCAACCGGCCGCCGATGGTCTGAAATTGCTATTTAAAGAAGACATCGTGCCGGCCAAGGCGGATCCTTGGCTGTTCACGATCGGGCCGGCGCTGGTGGTGGTTCCCGTCTTTTTGTCCTACATCATTGTGCCCTTTGGCCAAAACGTGAACATCACCGACCTGGGGTTGGGGGTGTTCCTGTGGATTGCCCTCTCCAGCATTGCCCCGATCGGGCTGCTGATGTCGGGCTATTCGTCCAACAACAAGTACTCCCTGCTGGGAGGCTTGCGGGCCGCTGCCCAATCGATTAGCTACGAAATTCCCCTGGCCTTGGCCGTGTTGGCGATCGTGATGATGTCCAACTCCCTGAGCACCGTGGACATCGTGGATCAGCAATCGGGCTACGGCATCCTGGGTTGGAACGTCTGGCGGCAACCGCTAGGCTTCCTGATCTTCTGGATTGCGGCCCTGGCGGAATGCGAACGCTTGCCCTTCGACTTGCCCGAAGCGGAAGAAGAACTGGTGGCCGGCTACCAAACCGAATATGCCGGGATGCGGTTTGCCCTGTTCTATCTGGGGTCTTACGTGAACCTCACCCTGTCGGCGCTGCTGGTGGCAGTGTTGTATCTGGGGGGCTGGGAATCGCCCGTCTCGATCGACTGGTTGGCTGGAACCCTGGGCTTGGATCTGAGTGCCGCTTGGGTGCAAATCATCGCCGCCGCCCTTGGCATTGTGATGGTGCTGTTCAAGACCTATTTGCTGGTGTTCTTGGCGGTGTTGCTGCGCTGGACGGTTCCCCGGGTGCGGATTGACCAACTGTTGAACCTGGGTTGGAAGTTCTTGCTACCGGTCGCACTGGCTAACCTGCTGCTGACGGCGGCCCTGAAACTTAGCTTCCCGGCCTTCTTCGGCGGCTAACCTGGGACAAAGCCCCAAATCAGTGCCCCAAATCAGTGCCCCAAATCAGTGCCCCAAATCAGTGATCTTTCGCCCCTTGCACCCGAACCGTTCAGAGATCCCCGAAGGGTTCGGATGGGGGCGATCGGGAAGCACCGCACAACAGCAAAACGCGCAACAGCGAAATGATCCGGCGGGCCCGCCGCCCGCCCCAAGGTTGGACTGACTGAACGCGAACCAACGTTTGTTACCCGCAATCTTGTTAACAGAGAGGCAAACACCATGCTGAACTTCCTCAAGAAAGTCAGCGACTATGCTGGCGAGGCAGTCCAAGCGGCCAAATATATCGGCCAAGGCCTGTCGGTGACGTTCGACCACATGCAGCGCCGCCCCGTGACGGTGCAATATCCCTACGAAAAGCTCGTCCCTTCGGAGCGTTACCGGGGCCGAATTCACTACGAATTTGACAAGTGCATTGCCTGCGAAGTTTGCGTGCGGGTTTGCCCGATTAACCTGCCCGTGGTGGATTACGAATTCAATAAAGCCACCAAGAAGAAGGAACTGAAGAGCTACAGCATTGATTTCGGCGTTTGCATTTTCTGCGGTAACTGCGTGGAATATTGCCCCACCAACTGCCTGTCGATGACGGAAGAATACGAGCTGGCCAGCTTCGATCGCCACGACTTAAACTTCGACAGCGTGGCCCTGGGTCGCTTGCCCTACAAGGTGACGAACGATCCGATGGTTACGCCGCTGCGGGAGTTTGCCTACTTGCCTGCTGGGGTGATTGATCCCCACGATTTGCCCGCCGGGGCCCAACGGGCCGGTAGTCGCCCGGAAGAAATTCTGGCCACCCTGGAAAAGGACAAGCCCGACGCTTAGAACGTTGCCAGAGCAGGGCCAGACAAGGGGCTTAAGCCCCTTGCTCCCTGACTCCTAGGGATAAGTCCAGCGATCGCGATTGAGAAGTAGGGAAATTACGGAGCGGAAGTAACGGTGAATTTAGGCGAAAGCGTACAACTGGGGGCATTCGCAATTTTGGCCCTGATGATGCTGGGTTCGGCCCTGGGTGTGGTGCTGGCCGGCAACATCGTCTACTCGGCCTTTTTGCTGGGGTTAACCTTCATCAGCATGGCCGGTTTGTATTTGCTGCTGAACGCGGATTTTGTGGCGGCGGCGCAAATTTTGGTCTATGTGGGCGCGGTGAACGTGCTGATCCTGTTTGGGGTGATGCTCGTGAACAAGCGCGAAGACTACGTACCAGCGGCCGGGGCCCTGCTGCGGCAGGTGGTGACGGCGCTGGTTTGTGCGGGGTTGTTTGCCCTGCTGGCGGCGGTGGTGCTGACCAGTCCTTGGCAGTTGGCGACGGATTTCCAAACGGTGGAATCCTCGATCGTGACCCTCGCCCAGCATTTCTTTAGCGATTATCTGTTGCCCTTTGAGGTGGCTTCGGTGTTGCTGTTGATGGCGATGATTGGGGCGATCGTCCTGGCGCGTCGCGATTTGCTGGTGGATGACCCAACCACGGGCCAACCGACGGAAACGGAATTGGCGTTGCCGGAGCGGCCGAAAGAGTTGGCCGCCACTGATCGCTAATCGGCAATCGATTGATCGCTCATCGATCACGGGTGACCACCCCCGATCAGACAGGGGGCTGGCGACTGATCGCTCATCGATCGCGTTAGTTGCCCACCCAAACCAGACAAGGGGCTTAAGCCCCTTGCCCCAGCACTTCAAGGCAGTTTTCAGCAGGAGCAAGCGATGCAACTGGAATATTTTTTGTTATTGGCGGCGGCGCTATTTTGTACCGGAATTTTTGGTCTGGTCACCAGCCGGAACGCAATTCGGGTGTTGATGTCGATCGAGCTGATGCTCAACGCTGTGAATTTGAACCTGATGGCCTTTTCTAACTATCTCGATCCCCAAGGGATCAAGGGTCAGGTATTTGCGGTGTTTGTGATTACGATCGCGGCGGCCGAAGCGGCTGTGGGCTTGGCGATTGTCCTGTCGATTTACCGCAACCGCGACACGATCGACATGGAACAATTCAACCTCTTGAAGTGGTAAATCTAGTTGAATTGACCCTTCTTTTCAAGTATTTGCAAGTATTTTCAAGGGTCTTCAGGTACTTGGAAATTTATAAAACAGCAGGGGTGCGATCGAGTCGTGTCCCTGTTGTTGTATGGAGCATGACCTCAGCAGAAATCTAGAGCGCCGGCCCCGATCGACGACGCAGCACCTCCAGCAGGGTTTGGAAATGTTCCGGTAAGGGTGCTTCCGTATCGATCCATTCGTAGTTCAAGGGATGCTGAAACCGAAGTTTCCAAGCATGGAGCGCCTGCCCCGGTAAATTAACCCCAATGCTGCGGCCCGACCCATAGACCGGATCCCCAACGATCGGGTGGCCCAGTTCGGCACTGTGGACACGGATTTGGTGAGTGCGGCCCGTTTGCAGCTCAAAGCGAATTAGGGTGTAGTTACCCAAGCGCTCTTCGATGAACCAATGGGTGATTGCCTTGCGGCCGCCTTTTTCAACGGGGACGATCGCCTGTTTTTTGCGATCGACCGGATGCCGCCCGATTGGCAGATCCACCACCCCCCGATCGTCCCGAGGCGCACCGTAGACAATCCCCAAATAGGTGCGTTGGGCCACCTTGTAGCGCAACTGGGCTTGCAGGTGTTGGTTGGCCAAGTCGGTTTTGGCAAACATAATTGCGCCCGTGGTGTCCCGATCGAGCCGATGCACCACCCCCGGCCGCTGCACGCCATTAATCGACGGCATTTCCATCCCCGGCAGGGTTTTGCAGTGGGCCAAGAGCGCATTCACCATCGTGCCGTCCGGATGCCCCGGAGCCGGATGCACCACCATGCCCGCCGGTTTGTTAATCACAATCACCTGCGAGTCTTCATACAAAATATCCAGCGGGATCGCCTGGGGTTCCAAGCTCAGGGGTCGATCGGGCGGAATCGTCACCACAATTCGATCGCCCGGCTTCACCTCCCCATGCTTGTTGGTGCAGGACGCATCATTCACCTGCACCTGGCCCGCTTCAATCAGTTTTTGAAAGCGCGATCGAGACAGGTTGGGCCAAGTAACTGCTAAAAAGCGATCGATTCGCTCTAGGCGATCGACCGTGCAATTGTAGGAAGTCGGTTCCGCAGTCCCATCACCATCGCCCCCCTCTCCATCGACGCTGAAATCATCTATTGTGTCATCGGTGTTGTTCCCCAAAGAATTACTTTCGTCCATCGAGGGTTTTCCCTCAAGACTCGAAACAGGCGATGATGATGTTGCTGGATAGCTCAATCCTTCTACTCCACAGCGCGATCTCGCTTGGCATTTTACTGCAAATGGTTGAGCAATTTGCCAATTTGTGATTCGATTAATTTACTTTGCTTTTTTGTCAAAATTACTGACCATCTACGATCAAAAGAAATAAAATCATGAACAAATAAAATTATGAATTGAATATGAACTAAAAATACAACAAATTAATTCTTGCCATAATAACGCTTGGGCAAAATTTTTACGACGTTCTCGCGACCATTTTTAATCATTTCGGTAAACTCAGACTTTTTAGTTTCCTATGCGCCGATCTTCTAGAAAATTCTCTCTGAATCGTTGGTTCCGCTGGATGATTCGCGCTAGCTATCATGATCGGGAGTTTTTGAAGCTAGCTGATGGGATTGAAGGGATCATTTCCCGTGCCCTGTCCTTGGCGACGATGGTGGTGATTCTAGTTGCCACGGTAGACTTGATTTTGCTGCTGTCCACCCAACTCTTTCGATCACCCGTTGGCTTTTTCAATTCATCATTGCAGGAGATTTTTGGCTCACTCCTCAGTATTCTGATTGCCTTGGAAATTTTGGAGAACATCACTGCCTATTTGCGAAAACACGTGGTGCAAGTGGAACTGGTGGTGGCCACATCCCTCACGGCAGTAGCACGCAAGATCATCATCTTGGATTTGTCGAAAGTTGATGGGTTGGAGTTGATCGGTTTGGGACTGGCGATCATTGCCCTTTCCGCTAGTTATTGGTTGATTCGAGAAGCCAACCAAAAGCCCCCATCAATTAATCCTCACCATCACAGTGATGCTGAGGATGAACTGCCGCTCAGCCAGATGTTTTTGGGCCCCCCGATCGATGATTCAGCCATGGCTGACCCCGCTGGTTCTGCTCAGGGACGCTCAACCATCGCACCTCCTCCTCCAGACCATTCAGACGCAGGACAACCTACCCCAGGCGATCGCTCCGAGGATGCCCCCATTGATTCGCTCCCGCGATCCTGATCGAATCACCTGATCAGTTTTGGATCTTGATTTGGGTCTGAATTCGGCGATTTAGCCAGGGACTGAACTCAGGGGCTGATCGATCGCCCCTTGCCTGATTAGCCCCCTGAGATACGAGCGATCGCCCACCGCGCTATCATCAATACGCATTAAATCCCTCGCTGAAAAACTCCGCGCCGATCGGGGCAGATCTTGCCCATCTCCCGACCCGGCGCGATCGACCCGACTCACCCGAACGCGCCCTGCCCATGTTTGACGCTCTTGCCGAACGCTTTGAATCCGCCTGGAAAAAACTTCGTGGCCAGGACAAAATCTCCAGTGCCAACATCCAAGACGCGCTCAAGGACGTGCGGCGGGCACTGCTAGAAGCCGATGTGAACTTGCAAGTGGTCAAGCGGTTCATTGCCGACGTGGAAACCCGGGCCCAAGGGGCCGAAGTGGTTTCCGGCGTGAACCCCGGCCAGCAGTTCATCAAGGTGGTTTACGACGAACTAGCCGCCTTGATGGGTGAAAGCAACGAACCCCTCACCCAAGCGGAAACGGCCCCCACGATCGTCCTGATGGCCGGCTTGCAAGGGGCCGGGAAAACCACCGCCACCGCCAAGCTGGCCCTGCACCTGCGCAAGGAAAAGCGATCGACCCTGATGGTGGCCGCCGACGTGTACCGGCCCGCCGCGATCGAGCAGCTCAAAACCCTCGGTAAACAAATCGACATCCCCGTTTTTGATCTGGGAGCCGAGATCAGCCCCGTGGAAATTGCCCGCCAGGGGGTTGAAAAAGCTAAGGCCGAAGGCTTTGACACCGTGCTGATTGACACCGCCGGTCGCCTGCAAATTGATGAGGCGATGATGGGCGAGCTGGTGCAAATCAAAGACACCGTGCAACCCCACGAAATCCTGTTGGTGGTGGATGCCATGATCGGCCAGGAAGCCGCCAACCTGACCAAGGCCTTTAACGACGCGGTGGGGATCACAGGCGCGATCCTGACCAAAATGGATGGCGACGCGCGGGGCGGGGCAGCCCTCTCGATTCGGCAAATTTCCGGCCAGCCGATCAAATTCATCGGCACGGGCGAAAAGGTTGAAGCTCTGCAACCGTTCTATCCCGATCGGATGGCCTCCCGCATTTTGGGCATGGGCGACGTGCTGACCCTGGTGGAAAAAGCCCAGGAAGCCGTTGACCTGTCCGATGCGGTCAAGATGCAGGAAAAAATCCTCACGGCCCAATTCGATTTTGACGACTTTCTGAAGCAAACCCGCTTAATGAAGAGCATGGGATCGCTCGCGGGCATGGTGAAGCTGATCCCCGGCTTGGGCGGCAAAATCAAGGCCGAACACCTGGAGGAAGGGGAAGCCCGCCTGAAGGTGGCCGAATCAGCTATTAAATCCATGACCTTGGAAGAGCGCCGCAACCCGGATCTGTTGGCCAGCACCCCCAGTCGCCGCCGCCGGATTGCTCGCGGCTCCGGCCTCAAGGAAGAGGACGTGAGCAGCCTGGTGTCCGACTTCCAAAAGATGCGCACCCTCATGCAGCAGTTGGGATCGGGGCAAATGGGCTTCCCGGGTATGGGCGGCATGAATCCCTTTGGGGGCATGAATCCCTTTGGCGGCATGGGCGGTGGCATGGGCGGCATGGGTGGCGGTAACCCCATGGGCCTGGGTAATCCGATGGGGCAAATGCCTGCACCGGGCTTCCGAGGCTATAACAATCCCAACGCGGCCAAGAAGAAGAAAAAGCCCGGCAAGAAAAAGAAGGGGTTCTCGGATCTTTAGGCCTTGCCCGATCGGCCTAGGGCGATCGCCCCCCATTGCAACTGACCAAACCCCAACGGTGCTTACCTTCGGGGATGATTCGCAATTTGCTTGACATCCCCAAGCAGAAAAATTAGCTTGGGGCTGTGGTTGCCGGCCAAAGCCGCTCGATTGCGCCTCAGTATTTCCAAACTTTTGAGAGACTAGGACGTTTTTATGCCTCGTCATCTGCCTGCGAAAGCGGATTCCGATCTGATTGATTTAACACCTGAAGAGGCAATCATTGCGATCGGGTTAATCACCATGATCGTTGATGAGTCCGTTGAAGACATCGAGGCCGAATTGCTGGCCGATGTTGCAGCGGAATTTGAACTATTTGAAGACTATTCCGATGACGAACTCGTCGAGATAGTCGATAAAGTGGTTGCAGCCTCGGAAGCCTCCGATGCGCAGACCCTCCTGGGCAGTGCCTTGGCAGTGGTCACCCAAAATGAAGATTTGGCAGAAATTGCCCTAATCACCGCCATTCTGATCGTGGCCGCCGATGGCGAAGTCCCCGAATCAGAAGAAGACTACTTGAACGAGTTGCAAACGGCGCTGGGCGTTTCTGACGATCGCGCCAATGAAATTGTCGAGGCCCTCTTCAGCGATGAAGAGGACTTTGAGGAAGACGAGGAGGAAGAAGAAGCCTAGAGCTTGTCGTCGAATCGCCTGAAACCCTGATTCCACCGTTGGCAGATCGTGGGGGACAAGGGGCTTAAGCCCCTTGTTACAACGGCTGGGACATGGAAAATCGATCATTTCCGCCTGATCCTAGGAAATGGCGACAGACCCTAGGGATTGGTTCCCCTCAGCTAGCCTTCCAACTCATCTCAACCCCTGCCCCGCAAAACTGGATGAACCGGGCCTGCTCTTCCCTCAGGGCAGGCTTTTTGCGATTTAGATGAAGGCAAAATTGACACCAGTTGTCTGAATTTTGGAAAACCTGCCGGGCTGAAGGGGTTGCCCCGAGGGCGGTTCAGGGAATTTTAAAGAAAAGTTGAGGAACTTCCCCAGTGACCCCACTTCATGGAAAACTGGTTTCCAGATAAAAAGGGGTCACCCAAATAAAGGCCCTTGTTCATTCAACCCGTGGGGATTTTGCCCCGTTAGGTACTAGCTCAATGGGGTCTAGCTCGTACTGTTTAAAGACCCTTCACCAATAGACTTCGCTCTCGGGCAAGCAGGGAATTATTCATATAATCCCGCCCTAGATTTGAACAGGAGCGCTGCCCGTATGGGTGGCGCTCTTGTTTTGACTGGGATTTTGAGATTTAGCGATCTTCAGCGATCTTCAATGATGGCCGCTCGATCGAGCAGTAACAGATCCCGCAGGGCATCGGTGTCCAAATCCCCGAGCCAGGTTTCACCGGTTCCCACAATCTGCTCCGCGAGGACTTTTTTGCTTTCGAGCAGGTCGTGAATTTTCTCTTCCAGCGTGCCGGTGCAGATGAATTTGTGAACCTGAACGTTGCGAGTTTGCCCAATTCGGAAGGCGCGATCGGTTGCTTGGTTTTCCACGGCGGGATTCCACCAGCGATCGAAGTGAAACACGTGGTTGGCCCGAGTCAGGTTTAAGCCCGTGCCGCCGGCCTTGAGGGACAGGATAAAGATGGGCGGTGATTGGGGATCGTTTTGGAACCGTTCAACCATGGTGTCGCGCTGCTTTTGAGGAGTGCCACCATGCAAGAACAGCACGTCCCGTCCCAAATGCTGTTGCAGATAGGCCTGCATCCAATGGCCCCAACGGGCAAATTGGGTGAAAATCAAGGCCCGATCGCCCTCGGCCACCACTTCTTCGAGCATTTCGCCCAACCGCTGCAATTTGGGCGATTCGGTGGGAACCAGTTTCGGGGCCCGATCGCTCGGTTCCGGTTCCCCTTCGCCCCCAACCAAAGCGGGATAATTGCAGACCTGCTTCAGTTTCACTAACAGGGCCAAAATCTGCCCCCGTCGCTGGATCCCGTCGCTGGACTCGATCGCGGCCAAGGCTTCATCCACCAAAGCTTGATAGCGTTCCGCTTGGCTGGCGGAGAGGCCACAGAACAGGTTGAATTCTTGCTTTTCGGGCAGGTCTTGAATGATGGTTTTGTCGGTTTTGAGGCGACGCAAAATAAAGGGCTGAACAAGTGATCGCAGGGTTTGCAGGGAAGCGCCATCCCCAAACCGCTCGATCGGGGTGGCGAACCGGCGCTGAAAGAAGGTCTGGGTTCCCAAATAGCCCGGATTCAGGAAGTCCATGATTGACCACAGTTCCGCCAGGCGATTTTCCACGGGAGTCCCGGTCAGGGCAATGCGGAAGGGCAAGGGACGTGGTTCCTCGCTGGTGTCATCGTCGGCAACGGCCGCCAAGCGCTTCACGGCTTGGGATTGCTTGGATTCCGCATTCTTAATGTTTTGGGCTTCGTCCAGCACGATGCCACACCAAGGAACGGACTGGAGGGTCATTTCATCCCGGAACACCAGGGAATAGCTAATCAGCACCACATCGAGGTCTTCGGCGGCCCGCGCCAGGGCCTTGCCCTTCAAGCGGCGATCGCCATGGTGCAGCAATACACGCAAATCGGGGGCAAATTTTGCCAATTCCCGTTGCCAGTTCCCCAAAACGGAGGTGGGACAAACCAGCAGGACAGGCCCAACCAGGGCCGCGCGATCGCGCAAATGCAACAGAAAGGCGATCGTGCTGGGGGTTTTGCCCAAGCCCATGTCGTCTGCTAAGCAGGCTCCCAGGCCCCAACGTTCCAAAAAGGACAACCAAGCTACGCCGCGCTCTTGGTAAGGGCGCAGTTGCCCTTGGAATTTCGGGGGCGTGATCACGGGTTCGATGGCCGCGCGATCGCCCAGGGCGTTCATTAACTCCGCCACTGCGCCCGAGGATTCAAATTGCACCACGGGTAACTTGTCGATCGTGGCGTTCTCGCCGGTCGTGATCCGCAGGGCCTCATCTAGCGTGAGGTTTAGGTTTCCCTGGCGCTTGGCCAAAAAGTCCCGAGCGGCGCGGACTTCGTGCGGCCGCAGTTCCACCCACTCGCCCCCAATTTCCACCAGGGGCATGGTCTCAAGGTCTGTCTTGGCCAGCAGGGTTTCAAAGTCCTGGGCACTGAGGGCCCGATCGCCCAAGGACAGTTCCCAGCGAAAGTTCAGCAAATTGCGCAGACCCAAGTTAGGGCGATCGGTGGCGAGGGGATCGCCGGCCAGCAACCGCACCCCCAGGCGGTAACTGGTTTGATTCCGTAGGCTGGTGGGTAACAGGGCCCCTAAGCCGTTGTCTTGGAACCGTTGGGCATAGAGCCGCACAAATTGATAGGCTTCCACGGCCGATAGCTCGCAGCCGCTGGGCATGGGTAAATCCAAGGTGGCTTCCAGGGCCGGAAAGAGACGCGCCGCCAACCCTAAACCGCGCAACAGGGTTTCCTGGGGCCGATTCACCACCCGATCGCCCGATCGCAGCCGCTCCACCGGGAATCGCCACACCTGTTGGGCTGGAATCCAAACCCCGCCTTGGTCGATCGACTGGAGGCCATATTCCAAATACCAGCGATCGGCTGAGGGTTGGGGCGGATGCAACCGAAAAGCTGCACAGAACCCGGTAATGGTGGCCGGATCGATCGCCAGGGGCGTTAACCAGGTTTGTAAACTCCGCGCCAAGGGCACCAACTCCGCCAAGGCACTTTGGCAAGTGCCATTGGCTTGGCCCAATGCGCTCAACCAATCGCGGGCCACGGGCGGCAAGCCAATTGCGGTGGTCAGGCCACCTCGGGCCGCTCCCCGTCCGCCCACGCGCCGCTCACCGGGCAAGGGCAACGTGGCTGCCGTGGCCCGCAGTCGAGCATCGACCATTTCGCCCAAAAAGTCCGACAGCAGCGCCGCTGGCACGGCCGGTAGTTGCATCGAAATCGGCTGAAAAGTGGTAATCCGCACGGGGCCACTGGAGCCTCGGAGCGATCGGGCATTGCTGGCCGTTGCCCGCTGCTCCACCGGTCGCTCCAGGGTTTGAAAAAATCGGCAGCTACTGGGCATCTGTTGCGTAAAGTGCTCCAGGCGCGATCGATCCACCGCCCCTTCCAACAGTGGTTGCCAGCGCGATCGAGCAACCCCCTCCGCCGTTGGGGCAAGGGTGGGCACTGCCTTGGCCCGGGCCACCAAATCCAGCCCCCAGCGGGCCGCATGGCTCCAAAAACGCAAATCGCCCGCGATCGGCGTTTCATCGGCCGCCAAGGGCAACCCCTGCAACAAATCAGGCACCAGGGCCGCCGGAACCCACAGCCCTTCCACCCACCAAAGATTAATTTCCAGGCGATCGAACTGTTCTGGTTCCACCGTCGCTCCCGCTAGCAGGGGAGTTCCATTGCCGCGCAACGTGGGCAGCCCGATCGCCCGCCACTTGGCAGACCAATCCTTCAACCGCTCGATCGCCCCCGGTTTCAAACAACCGCTTTCCACCAATGTGGGCAACCAAGCTTTCAATTCCTTTGCCGAGAGCGATCGGGGGTGATCCGGCACCTGCCACTGGGTCGGCGGCTTCCCAACCGTCGGTTTCCAGGCCTCTGCCCACAGAAACAAAGCCTGCTCTCCCAGTTGCCAGCTACCATGTAAAACCGCCATGAGCGCCTCATCACCCCCGACTTAACAGAACAAAATCGCCATCAGCCCATTGCCTAGCCCTCCCCGCTGAGCTGTAACAGGGAGTTCAGAAAGTTCATGGAAAAGGCAGTGCTTAATTGTCGGATAAATTGGGGCCGATGCCGCATTTCGGGCGATCGGGAGTCATTCACCCCCACGACCCAGCCCCTAACACCGCGCGATCGCCCGGTTCAACATGACAGTTGCAACCAGCGCCCCAGGAAGCCAGAAAAATTCTTCTTGCGATTTGTAGCCATTTGGGCCAATGCTGCTATACTCTTTAAGCGCCTTTTGGGGCAAGCCGGTGTAGCTCAGTGGTAGAGCACTCGATTCGTAATCGAGCGGTCAGGGGTTCAAATCCCCTCACCGGCTTTCAAATGTCAGTCAGCGTTAGGCTTAGAGGATTTTTCAGGCGGCAACTTCGATTTGCTGCCGTCCAGATTTTTGAGCTTTCAAGTTATGGGAATCCCGCCCCGATCGCGCAGCTAGAAACACGGGGAAGATGGACAGGTTCAGCACAACGCCCATCTCCCCGCAGCCATCACGATCGCGCAACCCGCGAACTAGACTGCCGCTGGCACGGGTGCTGGCTCATAGAGATACTCAAACCAGTTGCCATCCAAGTCACGACCATAGAATGAAGCCGTGCCATCCCGGTGTTCATGCACCTGCGTCACATAGACTCCCTTTGCTTGCAATTCCTCGTAAGCCGTTTCCATCTCAGCTCGTTGGTCAAAAATGAAACCAAAGTGCGGGCCCGCTTGATCATATTCCGGACTCAGCAGCGCCAACCCGTCTTCACCCGCCTTCAGATAGGCCCAATCTCGATCTTGCCAGGCCACCTCCATTCCCAAGTCCTTGTAGAATTCCACGGCCTTGGCAATGTCCTGAACACAGATCGCCACATGTCCTAAGCGTTTTAGTTGCATTGTTCTGTTACCCAAAATTTCTCAGGGGAAAATTTCTCGGTGAAATCACGCAAGTCAGGCCGCCACTGCTCCACAACAGCCCATGACATCAGCACCAGGTTAATTTGACGCGGTGTTAATTTAGGGACGTTATTGAGCGAATTTGGCAACTTTGGGGCTGAATTAATTGAAAAATCCAAACCGCCCAAATAATGGTTTGAATGACAGCCGCTTAGCATTTTGCTCTAGGATGGGATGAGTCGTACCAACGCACCGATCGCTCATGAGATTTATTCTCGAAAATACTCAGTGACTGCGAGGAATTTTCCTGAGCTGTGCTTTTTCCCTTGAAGCCAACTCGCCACCAGACAACTGACCTCAAGCGCTTGAATGTTTGAGAGAGGATCTCCAAGGTTGATAGGGAACTAGTAACGGATTCGGCGCAAGATATCAGGGAGTGCAGAGATTGATTAGTCATTGGTTACCCACAAACCAGTTGCCCAATTGAGCATTGTTGTTGGGTTGATAAACACCATGAGTAACGCAATCATTCAGCCTAAACAAGCCAGAATGATCCAGAACTGGCTGAAATAATCTGGCTGAGGTTTAGGACTGGAATTTGGGATTGGAATAGTGTTGTTGATGGCTTTCATGACTAACTTAGTCTTCTGCTTTGCCATTTACTGACTATTGTAGCGGTGATCGCTGGAGATGTTGTCAATCACGATCAACAACTCATTATGAGTATGACTAAAACTAAGATCTGAGTCATAACGAAGTTAATGGATCAGTTGTGTAAGCTTGCCCAGCACCGTGAGCCAGATTGTGCCGATTGAAAGAAGAGGATCAGCCAAAATGGGGCTAATTTACAGAGCTAATTCAAGGTTGTTCAGGCTTATCCCTCGGGCAGGCTAGAAAATTTCTGAATGTTGTGAAATGATCATTATTTGATCATTTTCGTTTGATAACTTCAGTGTTTTTATAAGGGTACTCACTAAAAAGCCTGCCAGCGGGGTTTCCGTATTCACCAAGTTGGAGATTGATCCCTCAGGGCCATGCCAGAAAACTTCCTCAAGGCCATGCCAGAAAACTTCCATGACTCGCAATTGCGTTCATTTCTACTGCTGGCCTATCGACAACAGGCAACGGGTTACCTAAGCGTGGAGGTGGATCAACATCGTTGGCAAATTTGGCTCTATCGCGGGCGGCTGGCCTGGTGTACGGGCGATCGCCATCGGTTGCGACGGTTGCAGCGGGCGATCAAGCTGCGCACGGAGTCGCAGGCGCGTGAGGGGTGGAAGGGGTTGGTGGCAGCCACGAAGCAGAATTTGAGTGATTCTCTGTGGGAAGTACGTTGCCTAGAGCAAGCGTTGGCAGAGGAACTGTTGACGATCGAACGGGCCCAAGCGATCGTCATGCAGGTGGCGATCGAGGTGTTTTTTGTGGTTGACCAACCCTCGGCGCGTTTTCAATGGATTGCCCAGCCGATCGACCCCATTCATCCTAACTTGTCCCTTTCCTCTTCCTTGATGGGCGAAGCCCTCACCCGCGCCTACAACCTTCAGCGCCATTGGCAACGACTGCCCTTCAATCCGCTGTGGGCCGATCGGGGCTGGATTTATCTCCCAGGCAATGAAACCGCCGCCGATACCTCCACCACCATGACCCTGGCTCCCCTGCTAGATGGGAGGCGTACCTTCTGGGACATTGTGGCCAAGTTGGATCCTAACTATGCCAACCTAGGGGGCGTGCTCAAGGTATTTCAGCTCCTTTGGCAACGCAAACAGTTAGCCGTGATTGAGTTACCGGACTTGGAAATGAGCCACCAAGCGCCGCAGGCTAGTTTTTCCCTGAAGGTGGCTTGTGTGGATGATGATCCCAAAATTTGCGAAAAGATCGAAAAAATAGTGATTGGAAATGGTCACCAGTTTTTAGGCTGTTTTGAACCCTTGGCGGCCCTACCTAAGGTGATTGAAGCTAAGCCCGATGTGGTGTTTTTGGATGTGGTGATGCCGGTGATTAATGGGCATGAGCTTTGTGCTCAGTTGCGGCGCGTGCAACAGCTTAGCCACACATCGATCGTGATGCTGACGAGTGCGGATGGCCTGTTCGATCGAGCAAGGGCCAAACTTTCGGGAGCAAGCAGTTTCGTCAGCAAACCGGTCACTTCTGCCAAGGTGCTCGCAGCCCTACAGCGCCATCAGCACAACCAAGTGGTGGCCCACTAGTGAGCGGGACAGCCTTCGGCTTCTGCACAGAGCCAGATTTCAAAATTGGGGAACGACAAAAAAACGATCGCGCGGTCTTGATTTGCGATCGTTTCCTGTCTCCGACGGAGAGGGGGGGATTCGAACCCCCGTTGACGTTGCCGCCAAACTTGATTTCGAGTCAAGCGCATTCAACCGCTCTGCCACCTCTCCAGGTAAGCGAAGTTAATATTAGCAGCAATGCCGCAATTTGCAAATTGTTTTGCGCTGGTCTGCCGAAAGCGCTGATTGCGCCGGAGTTGGGTCTTTGGCAGATGCCGTTGATTCGCCCACGCACTCCCAGCCCCAAGCAGAGGACGGCTCGTTGATTGTTGGGTATCCTGTTTCCAGACCATCGATTGACAGCGATCGGGGCGGGCCCCAGGGCCTGCCCCTGTCGAGCCGTCATTGGGGCCACGCCACGGGGTTAATCCACCACAAATGCCATGCCGGTTTCAAAGCGGGTTTCACAACCAGACGATTACCTCGCACAGTTGCTTCAGCGGCTTTGGGCGATCGCCACAGGAGACACCAGCACCTACATTCTCAAGCGCACGTTGCAAGCCCTCTTAACTTTGCTGTTGGCTTCGGCCCTGTGCTTTGTGATTGTGGATCTGGCTCCCGGCAGCTATTTGGACACGATCGCCCAAAATCCGCAAATCAGCCGCGATACCCTCGCTCTCTACACCAAGCAATTTGGCCTCGATCGTCCCGCCCTTGAGCAATATTTGCGCTGGTTGGGTCAGGTGGTGTCCCAGGGGAACTTCGGTACGAGTTTTGTCTATCAACGATCGGTCACATCCCTGCTGGCGGAACGGATTCCCGCCACTCTCTACATGGCGGTGTTGTCGTTGTTGGCCACCTGGGCGATCGCTTTACCGCTTGGGATTGTGGCCGCCATTCACCACAACCGCTGGGTCGATCGCGCCTTGCAGGTGATCAGCTACTTGGGGCAAGGCTTCCCCAGCTTCATCACGGCTCTGCTGTTGCTGTTTGTGGCCCAAAATCTCTCGCCCCTGTTGCCCGTGGGGGGCATGACCAGCCTGAATTTCAGTGAACTGTCCCCGATCGGGCAACTCTTAGATATTGGTTGGCATTCCATCTTGCCCACCATTGCCCTCAGCATCACGGGTTTTGCCGGCTTGCAGCGGTTGATGCGCGGCCAACTGCTGGATGTGTTGCGCCAAGACTATATCCGCACCGCCCGGGCCAAGGGATTGCCCGAAGACCGCGTGATTTATGTCCATGCGTTGCGCAATGCAGTGAATCCGTTGATTACGCTCTTGGGCTTTGAATTTTCCAGCCTGCTGGGTGGTGCGTTCATCACGGAATATTTCTTCAACTGGCCTGGCTTGGGTCGGCTGATTTTGCAAGCGGTTCAAGTCCAAGATTTGTACTTAACGATGGCGAGTTTGATGATGGGGGCGGTGATGTTGATTTTGGGAAATTTGTTAGCAGATTTGTTGCTGAAATTTGTGGATCCAAGGATTAATTTGCAATCCATGCAATAGGTTGGCCAACCATTTCCCAAAGCACGAATTCATTGCAGCTAGCTAAAAGCAAAATCAATGGCGGTGGTCTCCGGCCCGCCAGACCAAGGCCGATCGCCCAATGGGGATTTCGATTCAATCTGTTTGGGCTGGGCGGTTATTAGGGATTGGGGGGTTGGACTTTCGAGGGGGCGAAAAAATTGCTGATGGAAGAATTTTGAAATGGCCGTTGCCACCGCTGGCCCCTCCACATCCAGGGGCAACACATGGCCCGATCGATCAAACCATTGCAACTCCACCGGGCCCGCCACCTGATCGCGCACCCATTCCGCCGCCTGGTAAGCAATGGTGCGATCGGCGTGGGAATGGGCCACAAACACCGGACAGGTGATCCGCTCCAGTCCCGCCTTGGCCCGTCGCGACAAGCGCCAGAGCACCCGCCCCGCCCGCGCATTTTCAAACTCATAGCAAGGGGCATAAAACCGGCGATTCAGGCGCTTGGGAATTGAAAAATTCAACCAACCCAAATAGCGCGCCAAAACGGCCCCTCGAAAGGGCAGTTGCAGCGCCGGAGCCGTCACCGCACAGGCATCCAGCAAGCCTTCCGCCGCCAAAGTCAGAGCGATCGCGCCGCCCATGGAATCGCCATACATGGCCACAAAATCATATTGCTCCCGGGCCCGGCGCACTTCGTCTCGGGCCGCCGCTAACAGTCGATCGGGTGTGATTTTTGCAATTTCCCGTTCCTGAACGGGGCGATCGCGCCAGCCATGGCCCGGCAGCAAGGGCGCAACCACATCCAACCCCTGCTGGGCGATCGCCCGGGCCACAGGCCCTACCCCATAGGGCATGGCCGTGAACCCATGGAGACAAATCACCACCCCGCGCGATCGGCCCTTGGTCGTCTCCTTGGCCGTGGTTAAAGTAGCCGCTAGCTGAAAAGGAACCGCGTCCGGGTGCAATTGAGCGCGTTCTTGGGCCGACAGGGCCTCGAAACCGGAGAGGTAAGGACGGGCAGACAGGGGGGTGGCCATGGCAGTCACGGGCGATCAACAGCGGTTGAAAAACAGAGGCCAGCCATTGCACGAACGGCGGGCAAGCCACCTTCAGCAAATTCACTGACCCTGGGTTCAACCTATCCTGTCCCTGCTCCCTGGCTCAAACCCCCACCAACCGCTTTCTGAAGCGCCCCGATCGCTCCCAACCACTCTTCCCCGCGCGATCGGGCAAATCACCCAGAACGCCTTCATTCATGGGCCATGGAGCGGCGGGCGGCTAGCCCCCAGCAGAAAAATACTCAGGGACAGTTTGGGAAATGGCACAGCTTCCTAGGATTTGGGTCAGCCTAATTTCTCCAGTCCGATTGCTGCCGTTTGCCATAGGAACCCGTTGCAAGCCCGGCTGTTTGGCTGCCTTTGAGTCCACTGCCCATAGCTTCGGTTGCAACCCGTGAATATTAGTGGTGTTTCGTGAAAATCATCAAATATCGTTGCGAGATTGGGCAATTGGTGACTTTCTATACAGTTTCTGGGGGTTGGTCGCGCAATATGGTTTGAACCTTAAATAACTTCCCATCCAAGAAACGGGTTCGAGGCCATTTTTTCTCGAATCCGCAGATCCGTTTATGGGTTTGTTGTGCATAAGGCAACGGCAACGAACAATAACGAACAATTCTGAATACCTTGCTACATCTATGGCTGACTTGTACTCACCTCGATCGGACGCAGACAAATCCCCCCATTCCCACTCCTGGTTAGCAAAGATTGGACGGCTTTCGCCCCCGCCGCGCCCCCATGTGCAACGGGCAAGGCTGAAGTTACTGGTGGCCTTTGGAATTCCTGTGTTGATGTCGATCGGGGCTGGCCTGTTGGTGGGCTGGTTTGCCGACCCGGCCGCGGCCCAAGGGGCCGCCGAAGCACCCAAAATCGACACGGGCGACACGGCTTGGATGCTGGTTTCCACGGCCTTGGTGCTGTTGATGACTCCGGGGCTAGCGTTTTTCTATGGGGGCTTGGTGCGATCGCGCAATGTGCTCAACACCATGATGATGAGCCTGATTGCGATGGCCGTGGTGGGCGTGACCTGGGTGTTGTGGGGATATAGCCTGAGTTTCGCACCCACGGTGATCAACCCCGGTGGGACACCTGCCTTTGAAGCGAATGCCTTGATTGGCAGCTTGAAATGGTTTGGCTTCCAAGGCGTGGGTCTTGATCCGGATCCGGTGGGCTATGGGGCAACGATTCCTCACCAGGTGTTTGCCCTCTATCAAATGATGTTCGCCATCATTACGGTGGCGCTGGTCTCTGGTTCGATCGCGGAGCGCTTGAGCTTCAAGGCCTATTTCTGGTTTGTGGTGTTGTGGTCAACGTTAATCTATTGCCCTTTGGCGCACTGGGTTTGGGGCAAAGGTTGGCTGGGCAACATGGGGGCCCTGGACTTCGCTGGGGGAACGGTGGTTCACATCAGCTCCGGTGTTTCGGCCCTGGTGGCGGCTTGGATGCTAGGCCCGCGTAAGGATTGGCAAGTCAAGGCGATCGTGCCCCACAATGTGCCTTTTGTGCTGCTGGGAACGGGGCTGTTGTGGTTTGGCTGGTTTGGGTTCAATGCCGGTAGCGCCATTGCTGCCAACGGTCTGGCGGCCACGGCATTTACGGCCACCATGGTTTCCACGGCGGCGGCGGGGTTGACCTGGACGGTGATGGAGTGGTTGTTGGGTCGCAAGCCAACGGCGATCGGGATTGCCAGTGGCTTTGTGGCCGGTTTGGTGGGTATTACTCCGGCAGCGGGCTTCGTCGATCCCCTGTCGGCGATGGCGATCGGGGTGATTACGGCCCTGTGCTGTTTAGGAGCCGTCACCCTGAAGGTGCGGTTGGGATTTGATGATGCCTTGGACACCTTCCCGGTGCATGGTGTGGGTGGCACAGTCGGAGCAATTCTGACGGGGGTGCTTGCCTCGAAATCCGTGAACTCGGCCATCGAAAGCGGTTTGTTGTACGGCGGCATGAAAACCTTCACGGCCGGCGTGGTGGGGGTACTGGCGGCCTATGCCACGGCTGCGATCGGGACGTTTTTGATTCTGAAGGGGCTGTCCTTGGTGATGGATTTGCGGGTGTCTCCAGAGGTGGAAGATCAGGGCTTGGATGTGCCTGAGCATGGCGAAGATGCCTACGGAGAGCCTTAGGACGAGTGTTGAGCCAGCCCGACTGATATCAATGATCAATGGGCGATCGATCAATGCAGACCAAGGGCCCAACTGACATCAATAATCAATGGGCGATCGATCAACGCAGACCAGGGGCTGAGGCCCCTGGCCCCCGCGACTAGCTAGTAATGGGCGGGGGCTTTAAACCCCTTTGCAGATCCCCTCTCAAGTCTTGCGGTTCGTTTAGTTATGGCAGCAGGTAGTTATGGCAGCAGGCGGCTGACGAAATTGCCCCAGACCGCTGCCGCTTGGCCGCTGTTGCCATCGGTGGGTTTGCGGGTGTCGTTGCCCAACCAAACCCCGGCCGTCAGATTGCGGCCAGGCACATAGCCAATAAACCAAAGGTCGGCGCTGTCGTCCGTTGTGCCGGTTTTGCCCACGGCTCCGGGCACATTGGCGGCCGATCGCCCCGTTCCTTGCACCACAACCCCCCGCAGCAGATCCGTCATGGTCTGGGCCACCTGGGGCGAGAGCACCGGTTGGTTAGCACCGGGCTGATCTGCCTGAGCATCGTACATGACGCGGCAGGTTTGCAGGTTTTGCGGGTCGGTGCAATCGCTGGTGTCCAGGACGCGAGTGATCGCCTTGGCGTGGTTAAAGCGGCCATTGTTCGCCACGGCGGCAAAAGCCCCGGTCATTTGCAGCAAGGTGGCTTCGCTTTCCCCCAACACGAGGCCGGGCGTTTTGCGCAGGGGGCTGGTGACTCCCAGCCGCTGGGCCAAGCCAATCACTTCATCCAGCCCCACCGCTTCGGCCACCCGCAGGGCGATCGGGTTTTCGGACAGGGCCACGCCGCTGACCATGTTTAAGGAACCACCACCCGATCGACAGCCCCGAAACCGTTGCCCCATCCAATTCACGGGGGCGCAACTGTAGGCGGTGTTGGGACTGATGCCTTTTTCCAGGGCGGCCGCATAGGTAAACAGCTTGAAGGTGGAGCCGGGCTGGCGCAGGCCGTTGGCGGCGCGGTTAAATTGGCTATCTTCAAAGCTGCGGCCGCCACTCATGGCCAGAATGGCCCCATCGGTGGGGTCGATCGCCACGATCGCCCCTTGGCTGACCCCGGCCCGGCCGCCCTGGCTGTCAATGAACTGTTGCAGGGCCCGATCGGCCTCGGACTGGGCCGCCAAGTTCAAGCGCGTTTCAATTAAGAAATTGCCTTCGCGGGCCACGCCGGAACCAAAAAGCTGCTCCAATTCCTCAAAAACGTAGTTAAAAAAGTAGGGCGCACGGGTCGATCGCAAAATTTCCCGTGCTCGGGGACTCACTTCCACGCGCGATCGCCGGGCCCGCTTGAACTCCTCCAGGGTGACAGCGCCCTGATCCAACATCCGCTGCAAGACCAAATCTCGCCGTTGTACCGCTGTTTTGTAATTGCGGGCCGGGTTCCAGCGATTGGGGGCCGGCAAAATGCCCACCAGCATCGCCGCTTCGCCCAAGTCTAGATCCCGCGCGGATTTTTCAAAATAAAATCGAGCGGCATCCTCAAAGCCGGCCAAATTGCCGCCCAAGAACACTTGGTTCATGTAGGCCAGCAGCAGTCGATCTTTGCCATAGAAACTTTCCAGCTTCAGGGCCACGATCGCCTCTTTGATTTTGCGACCGGCGGAATTGTCTGACCCCACATAATCCCGGTAAAGGGTGCGGGCCAGTTGCTGGGAAAGGGTGCTGGCTCCCTGTTGCAATTCCCCTTCCCGCGCGTTCACCACCAGGGCCCGCAAAATCCCGATCGGGTCAACGCCAAAGTGCCAGTAGTAGCGTGCATCCTCCGAAGCCAGCAATGCTTTTTTGAGATAAGGCGAAAATTCTCCCAGGTTCTTGGCTTCCTGGTGGGCCCGCCGCTCGATCGCCTGGAGCGGTTGCCCATCCCCCGCCACCACAATCACCGGGCCGCGCTGGGCCTGGGGCAGGGGCAAAATCTGAATGCCCTGCCATTGCCAAATCACCGCCAAACTCACCAGCCCGATCGCCCCGGCTAATCCCGAAAGGCCATAGCGCAGGACTTGCACCAAGGGCGTTGGCGGATCCACATATTGCAGCCGCACCGAGTCCGCCAGCTCCGGCGGCCCCAACACGACCATTTCCCGGTGGCGCAAAATTTGCCCATTGATCCGTTTTTTGCCGCTGAATGTGCCGTTGGTGGAGTTGCGGTCTTCAATGGCGAAGGTGCTGCCCAAAAAACTGGGAACCCGCCGCAAGCCTGCGTGGGTGGTGCTGACTACGGGGCTGTTGAGGGGGATGTCGTTGGCCTTGCTCGATCTCCCCAAAAGGTAGTAGTCCCCCAACAGGGGATAGTCTCGGGGTTCGCTGCCCGCTTCATAGATCACAATGCGGGGCGGGTTGGCATGAGCCGCCAACTTCAGCCGGGCCAGTTGCACCCGCGAAAGCTGGGTCACTGTTTGGCGCAGGCGGCCCAGGATGGTTTTGGCGGGTTGAGGCGGAGGCGGCGTAGGATTTGGGCCCATAGGGCGATCGGGATCAAAACGACAGAATGGCCATCATCATTTCAACACGATCCTCGGAAAGCGCGTAGCGATCGCCGGCCACTGTCCATCCATCCTCGGATCGATCGGGATTATGCCAAACCCTAGGGCCTGTCGTCATTTCCTAAGATCAAGTGCAAGTGATTGATTTTCCATAACCTAACCACCCCAGACAAGGGGCTTAAGCCCCTTGCCCCCCACGATCTGCTAACGACAGATCTAGGGTTTTAGGCGATTTGACGACACCCCCTAGGGCCCGTTGTCATTTTCTGAGATCCAGTGAAAACGGTTGATCTTCCATATCCTAACCATCCTAGACAAGGGGCTTAAGCCCCTTGCCCCCACGATCTCGTCACGATGGAATCAGGTTTTCAGGCGATTTGACGACATGCCCTAGATCTTCAACAACATCGAATCTCCAACTCTAGCTTCCAAACAGTTCGGGAATTCTCAAAAACGTCTAGAGTTTTCAGAACATTCGGAATTTTCAGATGTTCGAGAAATTTAAGAGTTTTTGGAGTTGCCAGAATCTTGTCAAGATAACTTGAGAAACGTAAGGATTTGAAACGAATTCGAGAAAAATTGTTGAGAAACATCGACAACCATGGACGCTCCGATTTCGCCCCCCTTAGGCTGGGGAGATAGTGTTCTATCTGGCAATCCGCAGGCCATCGAGTCGAACCATGAACCCACAACGCTATCAGTTCCGCTGCACCCTGACCTTTGGAGACATCTACGGCCAGATCATGGCTTGGTTGATCGTGATTTTCCTGAGCCTGGCCAGCGCACTCGCCCTGCTGGGGGCCAGCAAGCCCCTGTATGCCCTGTCCATGGTTGGGTTGATTTTGGTGCTATCCTTACCTTTCCTGTTGTTCGCCTTTGTCACCACCCTGCTGAACCACATTGAATTTGTGGCGGTGGAAGCAGCAGCGGACTTGGCCACTGGTGGCGGCTACGAACCCACCCAACCGGCCCAGGCTCTTTAGGACAACTGGGGGCCTGCCCATGAATGAGCCGCTAAACGAGTTAATTCACGATGTTCTGATCGTGGGGGGCGGGCTGGCCGGCTGTCGGGCAGCCCTGGAAATTGCCCGCCAAAATCCCAAACTCAGCATCGGATTGGTGGCCAAAACCCACCCGATTCGATCGCACTCTGTGGCCGCCCAAGGGGGAATGGCCGCCGTGTTGAACAACGTGGATCCCGAAGACACCTGGCAAGCCCACGCCTTCGATACGGTAAAGGGATCCGACTACCTCGCGGATCAAGACGCGGTGGCCATCCTCACCCAAGAAGCCCCGGAAGTGGTGGTGGACTTGGAACGTTTGGGGGTTTTGTTCTCGCGTCTGGAAGATGGGCGCGTTGCCCAGCGGGCCTTCGGGGGCCATTCCCATCGGCGCACTTGCTACGCGGCCGACAAAACGGGCCATGCCATTTTGCATGAGCTGGTGATGAATCTGAAGCGAATGGGGGTCACGCTCTACGAGGAGTGGTATGTGATGCGCCTGATCGTGGAAGAGGGCGAGGCCAAAGGCCTGGTGATGTTTAATCTGCGGGATTCCCAGCCAGTGCTGGCCCGGGCCCGGGCTGTGATGTTGGCCACGGGGGGCTATGGCCGCGCCTTTAACACCACCTCCAATGATTACGCCTCTACGGGGGATGGGCTGGCCATGGCGGCCCGGGCTGGCATTCCCCTGGAGGATATGGAGTTTGTGCAGTTTCACCCCACGGGGCTTTATCCGGTGGGGGTGTTGGTGTCGGAGGCGGTGCGGGGTGAGGGGGCTTACCTGCGCAATGCGGCGGGCGATCGATTCATGGCGGACTATGCCCCCAGTCGTATGGAGTTGGCCCCTCGGGATATCACCTCCCGGGCGATCGTTAAGGAACTGCTAGCCGGGCGAGGCATCCATCTCGATGGCAGCGCGGGTGGCCCCTTTGTGCATCTGGACTTGCGACATTTGGGCGAAGCAACGATCATGAGCCGCGTTCCCTTTTGTTGGGAAGAGGCCCATCGCCTGCTGGGGGTGAATGCGGTGGAGGAACCGATTCCGGTGCGCCCAACGATTCATTACTCCATGGGCGGCATTCCCACCGATGTGAACGGGCGGGTTCGCAGCAGCAGCGCCGGGTTTGTGGAAGCTTGTTTTGCGGCGGGCGAGGCGGCCTGTGTGTCGGTGCATGGGGCCAATCGCCTGGGCAGTAATTCCCTGTTGGAATGCATTGTGTTTGGCCGGCGCACGGGTCGGGCGATCGCCCAATATTTAGACAGCGGGCGCAAGTTGCCATCCTTGGACGGATTGCGCTACCTGGCGGAGGCCCGGGCCCAAATTCAGGCTCTGTTGGAGCATTCGGGGCCAGAGCGGATCGCCCAAGTGCGCCAAGATTTCCAAGACACGATGACCCAATATTGCGGGGTGTTTCGGACAGCGGGCTTGATGCAAACGGGGCTGGAAAAGCTGCGGGCAATTGCCCAGCGAATCGAAAATACGAGACTGGACGATCGGGGAACCTGTTGGAACACGGAACTGATTGAGGCGTTGGAGCTGCGATCGCTCTTTACGGTGGGGCAAACCATTTTGACTGCCGCTGAACGTCGCCAAGAAAGTCGTGGGGCCCACTGCCGTGAGGACTACCCCGATCGCAATGATCAGGACTATCTCAAACACACGCTGGCCTACTGGTCGCCCTCGGGCATTGACTTGCAATACATGCCGGTGACGTTGAGCCTGTTTGAACCCCAGGCTCGTAATTATTAATCGCCCAATTCATCAGATCGGCCGTTGGCGGATCGTGGGGGATAAGGGGCTTAAGCCCCTTGTTACGACCACTAGGGCACGGAAGATCAACCGTTTCAGCATCACCTCGAAAAATGACGACATCCCCTAATCCCCTGCTGGATTTAGTGGCCCTGAAACAATCTTGCCTTGGGTTTGGATCTGTGCCTAGTCTTTGTATTTGGCTCCCAGGTTCAGGGGAATTTGAATCAGAAACTCAGTTCCTTCACCCACCTGCGAAAAGCATTCCAGTTTGCCCTGGTGTTTTTCCACAACAATTTGGTAACTGATGGACATGCCCATCCCGGTTCCTTTCCCGATCGGCTTGGTGGTGAAAAAGGGGTCAAAAATGCGCCGCTGGATGTCTAGGGGAATGCCGGGGCCATTATCAGCAATGCCTACCACCAGCCACTTAGATCGAGTGCTGGGCTTGCTATCACTCAGTGAGGCTCCGGTGGGATTGGTGGAGGGTTGTTCTATTTCTTGAATCCGAGTCCGAATCCGAATCCACTGACGATGGACTTGCAAGTCTTGATAATCGCGGTTGGTGGTGGCTTCTTCAAGGGCATCAATGGCATTGCTCAGAATGTTCATGATCACCTGATTGAATTGGCCGGGATAGCACTCGATCGGGGGCAAATTGCCATATTCACGAATAATGTCGATCGTGGGGCGCGTGGCCTTGGCTTTGAGACGGTGCTTCAGGATTGTGATTGTGCTGTCAATGCCTTCGTGCAAATCCACGGCCTTGAGTTCCGCTTCATCCAAGCGCGAAAAATTGCGCAGGGACAGCACAATTTCCCGAATGCGATCGCTCCCCACCTTCATGGAAGTCAAGATCTTCGTTAAATCTTCTTCTAAAAAATCCAGCTCGATCGCCTCTTGTTCCTCCTGAATTTCTGCGACTGGCTCGGGATAGTACTTTTCGTATAACTGCAATAATTTCAACAAGTCCTGAGTGTAGGTGCGCACATGCTCCAAGTTACCGTAGATAAAATTCACCGGGTTATTAATCTCATGGGCAACCCCTGCCACTAACTGACCCAAACTGGACATTTTTTCGGACTGCACCAGTTGCAATTGGGTTCTTTGTAATTCACTCAGGGTGCGCTCCAGTCGATCACGGGCTTCTGTCATGGCGGCCATTTGGGACAGGCTCGTCCAACAGGCGATCGCCACCCCCAAAAACGCCACCGTAATTAACACAATGCTGAACACGGCTCCGTGGCTACCGAAGGAAAATCGATCCAACCCAGCCCGCGCAAACCAACCAATGCTGACCGCGCCACAAAGCAGCAAAATCAGCACCGTCACCTGAAACACCACCCAATCGCGCTGGATGTTGATGGGCTTTGGACGGTAACGATTACTCCACCAAGCGGGCTGGCAGAAGGCGATCGGGCAATTTCCCACCCCCTGGGCCACCACGCCGACTGCCATGGGCAACAGCAAGCCAATCAGCCAATCTTGCCAGCCCCAAGTCAGGCCACCCACCACAAACACGATCGCCTCCGTGATCAAAAACAGCAACGACCATCGGGGCCAGAGCACTTCCGGGCGCTTCCGTTGCAGCCACAACCCCAAATGGATGCCCATCATGGCGCTGAGGTAACCAGTCCCTGTAACCATCACTACCCGCGACACGTTGCCCCAAGCCAAACAGAGCAAACTCACCCCCAAGGTGAACAACAGGCCCGGCTCCAGGACTCCGCGCGGCGAAACCACCGAAAACAGGGCCGGAAGATGGCGATCTTGGGCCAACTGATAAAGTACCCGGGGACAGTTGGAAACGGCCGTGGCGGAGCTGAGCAGGCAACCGGAAGCAATCAAAAACGTCACCAGTCCGGGGGTGAGGCTGCCCCAAAACGGCCCCGCTGCCGCGATCAGGTGTAAATAGGCACTGTCACCCAACCGGGGCGAAATGGCTAACCGCGCCAACAACCACGATCCCAAGACATAGACAATCGGTAGCGCGATCGCAGCGGCCACCAAGCAATCTAGAGTGCGGCGGGGCTTGCGACTGTCGGCCACAAAAGAGGAAGCCGTTTCACAGCCATAGACCGCATAAATGGCCACAAAGAACCACTTGGCCCAATCTGTGAAACCAAGGTTGAAAGGAACCGGCGCAAACAGCCCCGGACTTTGAGGCGAAAAGCTCAACCAACTAAAGCCTTGAAGGCAAAAAACCAATAGGCAGCTAATAGCGGGAATGACGAAAAAGGCATGTAAAATTCCGACGGTTCGAGAGTTACTGAAGGTGACAATATAAGGCAACAGGGTGAATAAAATACGAAAGGCGGTGACTGGACAATCCACCCCCAGTGGTTCCAAGTTGACCTGAATTAGGTCGGTCAAAATGATGGCATTCATGGGCGGCACCGACACCCAACCCAGCCAATAGCCGATCGCGCTGTAGCGGGCTAAAAATGGGAACTTATGGAGTAACTGAGTGGCATAGTTGGGCGTTCCGCCCGATCGATCTTGGTCATGAACTCCGAGTTGCCTGACTTGCAAGTTCAGCAAAGTACCAATCACGGCTCCCGGAATCCAAACCCACAGGGAGCCAAGACCCAAGGCCGCATTCATTGCCGGTGCGGTTCCCAGCCAAAGCAACAAACCGCTGAAACCAAAACTCCAAGTTTCAATGGAACCCAAAGTGCGGGGCAATTTAAATGCAAACCGGGAGGACTGAGACATGGATCACAAAAATTCCGTAGACACTGAAAGTTTCTGTAATAGCAGAAGCTAACAAAAGTGAATAAAAGACGATTTTTAATGATCTGGATTAGAAATAAGCCATTGACTAATGTGATTCTTGCAATTCTCTTTTAATGGTGATTAAAAATTAAAAGTGGCTAAAAAATTGTGACTATGGTAACCAAAAGGGTTTATCCAACAGGTCATAAAATAATTTAACTACTCCTTAGTTTAACGCCAATAGATGATGTACTGACAATCAAAGTTCAAACAAAGCTCAAAAATCAGACCTTAAGTTGATTGGAATTCTCAACTTTCAGGGGGTTGCTTTGAATTTCCGTATTTTTTGAGACCTGTTTGGTCGTAAAACGCACCCAAATCAGAAAGCTGAATTTGAAATAAAGCATTGGTTGAAAGACTGATTAATGGTTCAGTGGTAGCGATGTATAAACGTAAGGTCGCTAGATGTCAATATGAAAAAATGAGGATGAATATCAAAATCATCAAGCCTCTACGTTGATATTTTGAAGCTAATCGCAATCTGTAAAGTTTCAATTTCTGAAAAATGGTTAATGAACTGCATATGATCTTAAAATCAATCAAAATAAATCTTGATTGATACTTGAATTTATTAATGTCTTTAGATTCGCTATCAAAATAGAGATTGATCAAAGAAATAATTAAACGAGGGTTTCTACCTGACCCATCAAGGGAGTTAATCGGCTTAAGACCTCGCAATCAATCGGAAATTAATCACTAGTTCGTGATTTGGGTTGAAAATCTCTGAATTTATCGAATTTTTGATAAATTCTTGAAAAATTCCTACAAATCAACCATCTTGGAAACTTAGTAGCTTGGATTGGGTAACATCAAAATGCTTGTCTGATTGAGGTCGTTGGGAAATGAATATTGAGTGTCAACCTGCTGGAGTGAGCTGTGTGGCTGAGATGTTGAAACTTTTGATATGAAAAATAGATCGGCAAAGTTAGTTGATAGTGAAATAGGGTATTAGAAATCTGATCAGTTTGACCTTGTTTTGGGTATTTTCAAGTCAAGTCAACGTAATGAGCGAATGGTGTTTGAGTCGCGACCAATCGCGCTAGCTGGGCTGTGAGAAAAATGGGCATGGAAAACCAAAAAGCTGCCGTGAAACGACTAAGTTATGGGGAGGTTTTGAATGCTGAGTGAGCAAACCCCAAATACTGAGGCCCAGGCCGAGGGACACACAGAAGCAGACGCGGAGGCACAACCGGGGACAGCAGGGCCGATCGACCATGGGACGGTCACGATCGTATACAGCGATGAGTTTTTGCTGCATGACACGGGCTGGGGCCACCCGGAACGGCCCGATCGCCTGAGGGCGATCGTGGCGGCCTTGCAAACGGCTCCCTTTGCCGATCGGCTCCGTTGGCACAACCCCCAGTCAGTGCCCGCCAGCGATGCCCCGATCGACCCGCTCACCCAAGCCCTGCGGCGGGCCCACGAACTGGACTATATCCACCACGTGCGATTGTTGGCCAATCGGGGCGGTGGGCAACTGGAGGTTGACACGCCCATTTCTGCCCGGAGCTACGAGGTGGCTCGCTTGGCTGTGCAGGCTTGGCTGGACGGCATGAACGAGGCGATCGCAACGGGACAACCCGTGTTTGTGGCGGCGCGACCACCGGGCCACCATGCCCTGCGCCATCGGGGGATGGGGTTTTGCTTGTTTGCGAATGCGGCGATCGCGGCCTTAACGGCCCTGGAGGCGGGCCAGGCACAGCGGGTGGCGATCGTGGATTGGGATGTGCATCACGGCAACGGCACTGAGGCGATCGTGCGGGAGCATCCCCAAATTGCCTACTGTTCGATTCACCAATCACCGGCCTATCCGGGCACGGGTCGCCCCGGAGTTGCCGATCGGGATTATCAACTGCTGAATTTGCCCGTGCCGCCTGGAGCCGATGGCAGCGCCTATCAATCCCTGGTTGAGGGGCAATTGTTGCCATTTTTGCGGAACTTTGATCCCGATTTGTTGATCATTAGCGCGGGGTACGATGCCAATCGCGACGATCCGTTGGCGCAAATTCATCTCCAACCGGAGGATTATGGATGGCTGACGCGATCGCTCCTGGGCATTAGCCGCCGAATGGTGTTGGGTTTGGAGGGTGGCTACGATCTCAATAGTCTGGCGCGATCGGTTCATGAAACGATCCTGGCCTGTCTCTCGTCCTAACGAACAGCCAAGCGCTAGGATATGGCGTAGGGATGCTTGGCCACCCGGAGCGCTGAAAGCTAACCCCGTAGCCTAGAATGGGGGGAGCAGTCGAGCAATCTTGACCCGCTTGCTCGATCGTCAGCCGACAACTCAAGCAAATTGCCATCATGGCCAGCATGGAAGTTGTATTGGGGATCGACTGGGCTAAATTCCCTCGATCCTGTGGTTGTCATTAGCGCTGAAGGGTTGCTTGGCAGCGCCAGTGAAGCCACTGCCCCCCAATCAAACTTTGAAACTGCAACTCCACTCAATTGCAGGGGCCAGTTCACCACCTTAGAAGAGGCAAGCTATGCTACACCGCAAGATTTATCAGCTCTGCTGTGACGGACAGGAAGTGTGCATATTCCTGCGCGATCAGCAGCGCTGGATCGAGCGCGCACAAATCCTTGACATTGAAGGCGACCTCGTGACCCTGCGCTACGAAACCGAAGAGGACGACGAAACCTGTGCTTGGGAAGAAATGGTGCGCCTCGAAAGTATCGGCTCGGTGACGCGCAAGCTTGCTTCGGTGTCTCGGCGCAGTGTCTTAGACCTGCCCGTGTCAGAAGAATGCCCGGAAGCGGAGCAAATCCGTAATCACTCCGATAAGAAGGACGCGGATAAGTAGAAGAACGGGAAGGATGCTTGCTGGGAAATCCCCGGTTTTTTCGTCCCCTAGCAAGCAAGCCCGCAGGAACCAAGCCCATAGCTAGTGCTAGCAATGTTGTGCGATCCCGGCAATTGAATTAAACCCATTCCAGCTCAATATCAAGCTGAATGATCAAATGGGAACCACTGCCAACCGGTGGCTCCCATTTTTTTGCTGGCTTTTTTTGCTCGCCCAATTTGGATCGCAGCCCTGTGGTGGGCATTGCCCGCCGGCCATCAATACGGTGAATCCGACCCAGGATCCAACCCAAAATTTTGGGATTAGTTGGGGGCAGCGCTGGTTGCAGCATTAGGAAACAGCCGATCGCGCCCTTGGTCGATTAGGGTTTGGATGAGGGTGCTTTGGCGGGTTTGCTCGAAGACGCGCCGCAGAATGGTGCTCAGGTGATCGGGGCTGAGCCAGTTGTCGCCCTCCGGTTGGCCGGCCCATGCCGCTTCCACATGGGCTTGGAACAGTTCCACCAGGCTCAGACCCGCCACACGGGTCAGGTAGGCCGCACTCAGCCCCTGAATTGCGCCGCCGGCCAGGTAGGTGAGGGCGCTGGTTTTGAGGGCGGTGGCGATCGCCTGGCTGCCCAGTTCCACCAACCCGAGCTTCAGCATCACTTCTCCCAGGGTTTGGGCGATCGCCTGGGCCCGATCGAGGGAAAACCGTTGCTGATAGATCTGGCCCAAGTCCATCACCAATTGGCCATTAATCGCCGCCGTGGCCAGCAAGTCCAAGCCGGGCAGCGGATTGGCAAAGGCCGTGGCAGCGGCAATCCATTGGCTTTGCTCGATCGCTCCGATGGCCCGATCGCGGCGATCGGTTTTGAGGGTGGTTTGCCACTGCTCCGTCATTTGCCGAGTTCGCCGCAGGGTGGTGCGCCACCGCCAGCGATCACCCTCGGCCATGAGCGTGTTTTGCAAGCCGGTGACCAAGGTTCCCAAGTCCGGCTCCGGCTGCTCCAAGAATTCTTGCACCGTACCATCGGCCGCATGTTTGCGAACTTTGATTGCGGCCGGCGCGGCGGCGGTGGGGATGATGGTCGTGGGGGCCAGTTGCCCATGGAGCCGATGTTGAATGGTGGTTAACACGGTGTCGCGATCGGCGGGCAGATAACGATCAGCCTTGTTGAAGACCACGATCGGGGCCTGTTCGTGGGCCAACAGCCATTCCAAAATTTCGTATTCCGTTTCGGTAAGGTCGCCCGCTGTCACAAACAGGGCCCGATCGGCCTGGAGGGCCAAGTCCAGGCTGATTGGATCTTGGGTTTCGCCCCCCACAAACAGGCTGGGCATTTCTTGGTAGTCGATCGCCAGGGCCGCCGCGCCCAAACCTTTGACCAACGCCGATTTACCAACGGCGGGGCCCCCCAGAATCGCTAGGGACAGGTGCGATCGGTCTAAATCTTGGGTCAGGCGATCGAGTTGGGCTTGCCAATCTTGAGCCGCAAAAGTGGGTAGTTCTGCCGTCACTAAATTCAATAGGCCCTGGGCCCGGGCGATCGCCCGTTCCGCAGCGGCTCGATCGAGCACGCTCGGTTCCGTCACCGGGGCCACCGGGAGCGATCGTCGTCGCGTTAACCACAAGCCCGCGCCCACGGCCACGGCTCCGGCCGGCAGCCAACTGCCCAGCCCATGGAGCGCTTGGTTCAGCACTTCCAGCGCCAGCCACACCCCGGCAACCCCCGCACCCAGCAGCCAAAGGGGTTTATCAGTCAGGGATTTGGAGAGGGGCAGCGCCATGAATCTGGCTCCTTTGAGGAAATAGGCAAGGGGGAAGGACGGCGGCCCTGGCGATCGCGCGGCGGCCGTGCAACCGAATTTTAGCGGACGAGTTTTCCGGCCGTTGCGATCAATTAAGAATCTCTACGTTTCGGGCGCGTTGGGGCCGATCGGGTCGGTGGGTGGGTTCCGGGAGCGGGGCGCTGGGCCGATCGGGCCACCACCACCACCGCCGCCACTGTCCAGCCGCCCGCCCGCAGGCTGTGGCTAGCCGCTTGAACCGTGGCCCCGGAGGTGTAGATATCATCCAGCAAAATCACCGATCGGGGACGTTGTTGCCCCAGACCCGGCCCCAAGGCAAAGGCCCCCTGCACATTGGCGGCTCGATCGCCCTGGCCTAAGCCAAATTGCGCTTGGGTATCCCGGATCCGTTGCAGGGCATTGGGGATCAGACGATGACCTGTTACATCACAAAAGTGCTTGGCTAACAACTCCGCCTGATTAAAGCCACGTTTTTGCAGTCGAGCTTCATGGAGCGGAATCGGGATCACCCAAGGGGCCGATCGATCGAGCTGTTGCCAAGGGGTTGCAATGGCCCGATCGGTTCCCGGTGTCAGCCATAGACGACCCAAACCTTGGCCCAAGGTTGCGGCTAGCTTGGGATGACTTTCGTATTTCAGGGCGGCGATCGACCGTTTCAGGGAGCCGTCATAAAGCCCCCAAGCCAGGAACAGGGGAGCTGACGAAACCAAGTTGGCCGGCAGGCGGCCCCACCGTTGCTCAAGGGGCAGTTGACTGGCGAGCAGGCGACGATCGCAGGCGAGGCAGAGGCCTTGATGCTTGGCCGGGCGATCGCATAGCTCACAGGATCGCTGCCAAACCAAATCCGACAGGGCCTCAATCGATCGGCTCACCCAAGATTTCGCCACAGACTACCCCAAACGTTACCCTTGAAATCTGTTAATGAATCCATCATCTCGCAATCTTTAAAAATCAAGCATCGTCAAAGTTGCATTATCTAGTTGCATTAATTGAAGTTGCATTTGCGTTAATGAAAGTTGCACTCATTTCACGACGATCCATTGATCATCCCAACCCTTGAATCCATAGCCATCCCGTAGCTATTTCGATCGTTTTCCAGAGCGCCGGACGGCCGTGATATGGTTTGGGCAACTTTTTCGATGGGTTCGATCGCTTGGCTTGGGTTCTGCCCGCGAGCAAGATGCTCTCAAGATGTGCTCAACATCCGGGGCGACGGCATTCGGGGCGGCAAAATTGAAAACAATTCAAGACGATCGAGCAGGGCCATAACCACTAGCCCAACCAGCCCAACCCAGGCACAGTAGACAAACGCATTGCACGAAGGGGTTTTGATGGTGACGAGTTCCAGTGCAACCCAGGGCAAAACCCATTGGGCGATCGCGATCGGGATTGGTCAATATCCTCTGTTGCCGCCGCTGGCCGAGGCGGAGACCAATGTGGTCACCGTGGCCCAGGCTTGGCAGAGCCAAACGAGCGGCTCGGCGGGAACCCAATATCGAACCGTGATTTTGAGCGATCGCTCCTTGCCCCTGCTCGATCGCCCCACCTATCCCAATCGCGAAAATCTGGAATATTGGCTGGATTTTGCCGCCACGGAATTGGTGAACCCCGGTGATACCCTTTGGTGTTTTTTCAGTGGCTATGGGGTGAGCCATCGCGATCGGGATTATTTGCTACCCATCGAAGCCAGCCTCGATCGGGCGGCAACGGCGGGGATTCCCCTGCGGCGAGTTTGTGAATATTTGAAATTGGCCAGCGATCGGGTTGGCCCCGGTGGTCAAGTGCTGCTGGTTTTGGACTTGAGCCGACCACCCACCGAAAACCTGGCTCCGGTGGGCGGTGAAATTCCCCTCTTGGCCCAAGAAATGGGATTGTCGATTTTGCTGGCAGAACCGGGGGCGGGTCGCCAAAGCAGTGGCCTGTTGGCTCCGGCCCTGGCGGCGGCCCTAGGCCAATCCCAAGGCATGAATTTATATGCCCTCTCGCGGTTTTTGCGAGAAACGACCCGTGCCTTAGCCCAGGAGCAGGGCCGAGTTGCGCCCCAGGTGCAGGTGTTTGCCCATCCCCACGAGCGGCTCTATGAAACGGTGGTGGGGCGGATGATGCCAGAGCCGCCGCTCCCGATCGAGTCCTTTGTGGTGTTTCCGGCCAGTGCGCCGGCCTTGGCTGTGGAACCCCCGATCGCCCCCTTGGGAAATGGGTCGCCCAGTGATCTACCGCTTGATTCCCAGGCCGATTACCCAGCCAATCAATCCAACCCACAACCCACCCAACCACTGGATCAATCGCCAGAACTGGGCGTGTTTGGTTCAGATCAAGTACAAAGTCCTGCTTTGGATGATGAGGCGCTCGATCGATTCGCGTCCGCCGCCAATTTGCCCGATGCTTGGGCCACGGAACCCAGTGCCTTTGAGGCGCTGTTTGCCAATGATTGGGTTCCCACGGAAGGGGCCCAATCGGGGTCAGCCGCATCGAATCCCTTCACACCGGCTCTGCCCAACGGCGATCGCCCGGTAGAGTCGGTCAACTTGCGGCCCCCAAGCGCGATCGCGCCCGGTTCCCCGATCGCGCCTGTGAATCCCAACGGTTCCCAATCACCCAACGCTCCGCCACCGGAACCGATTCCCGAGTCCCAGCGCGATTTGGCCCTGGTTGGCCCGCTCACGGCTGGTCTCAGTGCCAGCGACTTGGCCTTTGCGCGCCAGTTGGTGACCTGGTTGGGCATTTTCGGAATTGTGCTGTTGGCGGCCGTGGTGGCCCGCAACTATGCGGCCCTGTTTGGGGCTAACATCACAGCCCCCGCACCTAGCCCGATCGCGAGTCCGGCCCCCGCCACACCCTTGCCCGCGCCGGCCAATGGGGCATCGCCGCCCACTGGCTCCCGGACGTTGCCGCCGCCGGAACCTAGCCCTTTGGCGAGTCCTCAGCCCGCTCCTGTGGCTCAGTCGGGGTTACCTAGCCCAAAACCCAGCCCCCAAGTTAGTCCTAACCCCAGCCCCACGCCGCCGGCCGCCAGCCCTGCCGGGGTGAGCCAATTGAGCCTGGCACGGATCCCGATCGGGACGAATCAGGCCTCGGAATTTGGCAAAGCAATTTTGCAAGCCCGACAAATCAAACCGGGGGATCCGGGCTACGGTCAAGCCCAACAGGCGATCGACCGCTGGAGCCGGGTCATTTTGGACTTGGCCAAGGGGCGGGCCCTCAATGGCGACTTTGGCGGGGCGATCGCGGCGGCCAAAATTGTTGCGCCCGATCGGGGTGAGGTGTACCAAGAGGCGCGCAGTTCGATCGCCCAATGGCAAACCCTCCAGCAGCAACAGGCCAACAACCGCGCCATTTTGCAAAAGGCCGCCGGCCAAATTCAACTGAACCAAGCCTCTAGCTATAACCGGGCGATCGACCTGGCCCGCAGCGTGCCCGTGAACCAACCGGGCTATCCCGCCGCCCGCGACCAAATCAATCTTTGGAGCCAAGAAATCCTCAAAATTGCCCAAGGTCGCGCCAATGCCAACCAACTGGCCGCCGCCATCCAAACGGCCAACCTAGTGCCGCCCAACACGGCGGCCTATGCCAGCGCCCAACAGGCGATCGGCCAGTGGAAAAAACGTGCTCCCGCCCGCTAACGGGTGTCCTACACAAACCGCGTGAGTTGGACCCGATAGCGATCTTTCTTGGTGGTGGCAATCTCCCCGATCGAGAGGCGGCCCTTGCCCGCCAACACCACCAGATCTCCCGATTTCAGCAAATGGCTGGGGCTGGTGATGTCTTTCCAGTTCACCCGCACATCGCCCCCGGAAATGGCCTCCGCCATTTTGCTGCGGGAAATGCCAAACCCGGCGGAGGCGATCGCGTCTAGGCGCAAAGAAGCCTCCACCGTGGTCATTTCCTTTTTCTTGGGTTCGCGAACCTTCAGTTCGCTGAGGGGAATGGCGCGGGTTTTCACCGGCACCGATCGCACCTGGGTTAAGCTCAGCTCCAAAAATTCCACCACCTCCGGCGCAACCAGGGCTTGGGCCCCGCGTTCCCCCTGCACCAACAAATCGCCCACCTTGTCGCGCACCAACCCCGTCCCCAACAGGGCCCCCAAAAAGTCCCGATGGGTGGCCGGGTCAAACAAAAATTCCCGGCAATTTCCAAGGCTGCCACCTCGATCGCGTCCGTCACCAACGGCAGTTCCGATCGGGCAAAGGCCACCCGCTGCCGTTCCGCTTGGGGATAGCCCCCCCAAGGCATGAACACCACTTCCGCCAAGCCACTGAAGACGGTTTGGATGTCGGCAATTTCCGGCGGTGACAAAAAATCGCTCACGGCCGGTTCCCAGGTTTTTAGGCTCTGGTCTGCCAGGTCGATCGCCCGGGCGATCGTGTCTCGGTGGGTTGCACGCTTCAGCAGGGTTTCGCGAGGTAGCACAGGCTTCTTGGAATCAGCGATTGAATTAAAAACAGAGCGTCGAAAACGATGAATCAAAAACAGCTTCTGGCTTAGCCCTAGCTGTTCAATCCAATCTTGGGTTAAAAAATACGGTAGCGTTGTCCATACGATTATTAACCCCATCCCATTGCCGTGATGCAAGCCGACGGATTGAACGGTCAAGCAGCCCCAGCGGAAATTGCCCGCTTGCGTGATGAGCTGCAAATGCGCGATCGCCTGGTACAGCAGCTTTCGCAGGAACTGTTCCGCTTGGTGAAGGGCAATGCGGGCCTGGTGCCCACCTCCGACCAGCCAGAGCGCCATCAAGCGGAATTGCAGGCCCTGCGCGATCGGGTGCGGGAAGTGGAAGAACAGGTGGGGTTTTATCAGGACCAATTAGCCGATCGGGACGCGGAAATCTACCAGTTGCGGCAGTCAGTGCAAGAATTGGGCGATCGCAGCCGGATGCTGGAGCAAACGATTCAGGAATTGCCCAACGTCTATCGCTCCAAGTTTGAAGACCGCCTGAGCGCCATTAAAGAGCGCGTGAGCCAATTGCAACAGGAAAACCGCAACCTACAGGCAGAATTGCAAAGCGTCAGCTATCGACTCGCGGTCAGCAGTCGTCGCCCCGGAAGTCTTGACCTCCCCGAATTTGCTGGCGAAACTCCATGACCTGTTTAAGAGTTTGGATCGATCGGGCGGATTCGCTAGCCGCTGGGGATTGGCTGTCGGTGGCGCTCGATCGATTGAAGTCCGTGGCGGTTGACCTACGGCTTGACCTGCAGATCGTGGTGGTGGGTGATGCAACCCCTTTGCCCGGCGGCCCAGGGGCGATCGACTGTCCCCTAACATTACGGATTTTGGAGGACGATCGCTTTCCGGCGGACTGGGTTCATCGTTCCACCTGGGTGACCTGCGCGGCGGCCGAAAGCTTGCGATCGCGGGTGACGGCGGAGCTGGATTGGCCCAACGGCGAGGGTCAGTTGTGGCTACCCCTGATCGTGACCGCCAAGGGGCCTCTGTATGGTGAAGCGATCGCCCTCGGTGCGGAACCTGGCTCAACGGGTCAGTTCCTTCAGCCCCATCACCTGTCCGATCGCGATCGACAGGCGGCCTATCGGTTGGGCTTTGAGCTAATGAATTGGCTCCGGCTTCCGCCCGGTTTGTATTTGATGCAATTTGGGTTCGATCGCCCGGACAAAGATCCAAATCCCGTCTATTTCGATCGGCTGTTGCCTTTTCCGGCGGCCCCCGCGATCGCCAGCATTGGAGTTCAAACGCCCGACCTGTTTGAGTGTCATCTCCGTTGTTTGCTGCATCAGCCGCTCCGGGAAGTCGCTATTCTATAGCCATTGTCTTTTGCTGATTGATGTTTGGGCTGATTGGCAATTAGTGCAATTCAGTTCAATTCAGCGCAGCTCAATTCAGCTCAATTCAACAAACTGCATCCTAGCCCCGCGAACTGGGCGATCGAGTCCTTTCCAATTCTGGGCAATTGATCGCCAGGTTGAACCTGATCCCATGGCAATTCAACGTTGAACCGTTTTGAGCATCTGTAGCTGGGCTAAGTAGAAACAAATCATGAACGCAGAGGGATTCGTACAACTGAGTTGGGCGATCGGCTCGATCGTCCTGGCCGAAATCGTGCGCGATTTTTATCATGTGGCCGGCCACTATTGGGAACCGCTGCAACGGGCCCACAACATGCACCACAAGGTCTATCGCCGTGACCTAACCATCAGCAGCCTTGATGCCTATTACAAAGCACAATTGGCCAACGATGCGCCCGAAGCGGCCACCATGGCTTCGGTGGTGGGGCTGACGGCGGCCTTGTCGGGTCAGTGGGGAATGTGGCTCGGTTGCCTCTATTCCCTGGGCTTTTTGGCCACGGCGATCGCCCGATCGCGCGGCTACCTGATGGAAACCGACCTAACCCACAAGGCGGGCGACCTGGATAGTAACCCCTCCGTCTGGACGGTGAATCGCACCTACCATTGGCGACACCATTTTGATTCGGGCAATGCCTATTACTGTGGGTCTTTGACATTTGTGGATAAGCTGCTGGGCACAGCCCTGTCCTTGAAGGGCAAAACAATCGCAATTACCGGGGCATCGGGCAGCATGGGCCGGGCCCTAATTGCCGTGTTGCAAAGTCGAGGAGCGAGGCTGATTGCCCTGACAACGCGCGAAGGAACCACCTTTGAGGGCAATGTGCGGGTGGTCACTTGGCGATCGGGCGAAGAGGCGGCCCTGCGCGAAACCCTGGCCAATGTGGACATTTTGATCATTAACCATGGGGTGAATCAGGGCGATCGCTCGGCGGCGGCCGTGGCCCAAGCGCTGGAGGTGAACACCCTGTCGGCTTGGCGGTTGATGGAGCTATTTTTTGAAACGGTCACCAAGTCGGAACACCGAGCCTTGAAGGAAGTTTGGGTCAACACCTCCGAAGCGGAAGTGAACCCGGCGTTTAGCCCTCTTTATGAGCTATCGAAACGGGCGATCGGGGATTTGATCACCCTGCGGCGACTGGATGCGCCCTGTGTGGTGCGGAAGCTGATTCTTGGCCCGTTCAAGAGCGATCTCAACCCGATCGGGATTATGTCGGCGGGGTGGGTTGCGCGGGCGATCGTGGCCTTGGCGGAACGGGATGTGCGCAACATCATCGTGACGATCAATCCCTTGACCTATCTGCTCTTTCCGATCAAAGAGTTTGCAAAATCGCTCTACTTCCGTGCCTTTGCCAAGCCCGATCGCGCCTAGGTTGCCGCTTGCCCCCCCCCATTCCGCCTGCTGGCCAACTGCTGGCCGGGTCGATCGCACCGTTCATCCACTCGGCATGATGGGGGCGATCGGGTAGGGTCAAGAAGCCGCTTCGGTGCATTGGTAGTGGCGTAAACGATAGCCCGTGGGTCGGCGGCGTTCCTTCGCTCGCTTGCACCCATAGGCTTCCAAGTCCAAGGCGGGTGACAGGTCAACTGTCCACAGGTCAAAGGGGCGGGCCTGCTGCTGAATCACCTGGGCTAAGGGGGCTTGGGCATCGGCCCGATCGCTCGCCTCTTGCAGCATCAAAAATTGCGGTGCAAGTTGGGGTGAATTCGGGGGCTGGGCTGGGCGCTGCTGGGTTGGTGCCGCTTGTCGTCGTTGCCATTCGTAGGCGATCGCCACGGTGCCGCGAATTTCGGCATAGGTTTCAATGTGACTGACGAGCAGCGGGGCATGGGTTGATCGCCCTTCGATTTGCTCCCACAGGCGATCGACTTGCCGCGATTTTAAAAAGCCCCAATTATTGGCCACCGCCCAGCTCCCCAACAGACTGACGACCAGGATCGCGACCATGGCTGATCGCCCCGACCCCTGCCACCGCCCGATCGAAAGGGGAGTGCGATCGGCCGCCCGTTGCCCCAGGGCCAACCCCACCCCCAAAACCACCAGCGGGAAATGCACAAACTGGTATCGGGGAGCGACGCTGAGGTCACCTCGATCGGTGTAAATCGACAGCAGCATTAGCACCAACGGCCCCAAAATCCCAATGCTGAGCGCCCACCACAGCGGCGCAGGACGGGCCAAACCCGATCGCCAAAGGGGCCCAATCATCCGCAGCAGCAATCCCAGAACGGCCAACAGGGCGATCGCACTGCCCAGAATCACCGGTAGGGGCTGCTGTTCCACCGGCAGCAACACCACCATGGTGGCCAACCAAGCCAGCAACCGCAGGGGCGGCAAGAGCCATTCCGCCGGACTCAGATCCTCCCGAATCCAAGCGGTGAGTTCACTTTCGGAGGCTCCCGCCATGGCCGGCAACCAAGCGGCCGCCAGGGCAATTTGGGCCAGGGCAATCGCCCCCATCACGCGCCAGGGCCGCCCCCGAAGGATTGACCACCCCTGCGATCGCCCTTGGTTCCAAGCTAACCAGCCGATCGCCAGCCCCTGGGCCGCAATCCCCAACAAACAAAAATAGTGGGTGGCCAAGCTAAGGCCATTCCCCAGCACCCAAGCAATTCCCAAGCCCCAACCGGGCGATCGTCCCTGATCCAAGCGGTGAACGGCTCCCAAGGTGGCGGCCCAAGTGCCGATCGCCCACAAAATCGCTAGGGTGTAGTGCCGGGCCTCCTGGGCCATGGCCACCCCATAGGGCGACAGGGCCAACAGGGCCGCCACCCCGTGGGCCATCCAAAGGGCCGCCACAGGCCGATCGGTGGGCTTTGGGGTCGCCGCGCCGTCTTGGAGCGGAACCAGGTGATCCGCCAACCATTGGGCAAGCCAGAATCCGGCGGGAATTGCCAAACAACCCAGCAGGGCACTGAGCGATCGCGCCGTGGCCAAATCCACTAACCCACCCGCTGGCGTGAGCACCCTCAGCCAGCCATGCATCAACCCAAAAAAGAGGGGCGGATGGGTGCTTTGGGCTGCTAAACGGGCGATCGTTTCATCCAGCCCCACGGTGAGTTGCACTCGCAAAGGTTCCAAGAGTTCCGCCGAGCTGACCAGCCGATTGAGCGGCAAATGATCAAACCCGTTGCCCAGTCCGAACCCGATCGAGGCCACTTCAATGCTGGATGGCGGTTTGCCCCCCAAATTCCAAAACCGCACCAGGGCCCCCAGCAAGGTCCACCCCAGGACGGCCCAACCCGATCGCCAAAAGGCGACCTGCCCGATCGCCCCGAGCCTGGTTGAGGAGCCTTGCGGGCCACGCCATTTTCCAATCATGGCTGCTGAGGATCCTGGGGATCCCGTCGATCGCCCAAAGTTCGATCGCCCAGGGTTCGATCGCCCAAATTAAGCACCAAGGAAAATTTCCCCGACCAGGATCCCAAATGCACCAACAGCGCCCACAAAAACAGGGTGGTTCCCAGCATTTCCGCCACCTCTTCCACCACCGTCAGCAGGGCATAGGTCAGGTTTTGTTGGCCCTGATCGGCGGAATAGGCCCCGCCCACCATCTCCATCAGCAACGCCCCAGAAACATACAAACAGCCCGCCAACAGCGATCGACCACGTAACTTGGGGGGGAGCTGTCGCCAAAAGGGCCAAAATCGCCAAGCGCCCCAGCCCACGGCGATCGCCGCCGGAATCACCCAAATTTGCTTTAAAAAGCCCGGCAACCCTGCCCATTTCGCCAAATCGGGCAAGATCAAAATTTCATGGATGCTGAACCACTCATCCAGGGCCAAGAAGGTGAAAATGCCACCCAACAGCCGCCAGGAGGGGGCCCAGCGATCGCCCAAGGCGGCCGCTTGCTGGCCGATGGCCCGGAGCAACAGGGCACAGCCCCCTAACAAACCCGTGGAAAACAAAGAGGGCAGGTTGTATTCCCGATCGAGGTTAAACAGCCTTGTCCAGCCTTCGCGATAGCCAAAGGCATATTTCGCCACCTGCACCGCCGTTCCCGCCAGGGTCAACAGCACCACCGCAACCAACAACCAACCCAGCACCCGCCGCGCTGACAGGGCAACTTTCAACTCCATTACCGCACATCGCCCGATCGCGACCAGAGAGGGCCCCCAATTATAGGCAAGTGCGCTAGGGTTGCGGCTCCAGGGTCATTTCTAAATCACCGGTCATCAGGGCCGTGCCCACGCCGGGTAACCCTTCCATTTCCGATCGCACCTTCAGGGACAGATTCGATTGGGTGGGAACCACGCGGTTGAAGTTCATCTGAATTTGGCCCGAACCATTGGCCTGATACGACCGCAGGGAAGGGGCTTGCTCCGGGGCCAGGCCGGGAATGGTGAGCTTTTGGGGTGGGGCCGTCTGTTCAGCGGTCACGTTCAACACCACCCGATCGGGCGTGATTTCCACCACCTGATAAACCGCCCGCTGCTGAATTCGCAGCCCCCCGGATTCAATTTCCGTGACACTTTGCCAGCGCCCTCCAACCCCGATCGGCTCGGCGGGAAATTCGATGTTGCTGTTGCGAATCGATTCGGTCATTTGGCCGAGGCTGGCTTGCAGAGGGGCCGAAAGCTCGCCGTCCGCCAGCACATTCACCTTCGAGAGTTTTCCCCGATCGTCCCCCTCCACCTGAATTTGAATTCGCTCCAGTTCCCGAGCGGTGCTGTCCATGGCCGCCTGCACGAAGGACATTTCCGGCGGCGCAATCATTTCGATCTTGGGATAGTGCAGGGTGTAGCTCACCTGGCCATCGGTGGCCACCTGATTGATCGTAATTTCCGTCAGCAGCCGCATTTCCGGCACGGGCATGGCCATGGGTTGTTGACCTGCCAGGGTGAGTTGCATTTGGCTTTTCATCACCAGTAACGATCGCTGTTGGTCACCCTGCTGAAGGCGCAATCGCAAGGACTGCCGATCGCCCTGGCCCGCTTCTAGGAGGGTGATCTGCGGTGGGGCAATTTGTGTTTGCAGCGCCATTTCCGAGCGAGCGGAGCCGGTGCTGTTCGGGGCGGCGGGGGTGTTTGCCCAGGCGGCGGGAGCAGTGATCGGCGCGATCGCCATCAACAATCCCAGCGCACGTCCTTGCCAGCGCGATCGAGCCATGGTGTTTTCCTGGTGTGAAATTTTGATTTGCAGTTTTGGCGTGAGATTTCGATCTCAACGGCGGGGATGGGCACGACTCTGAAACCCGTTTCCACCATAGCAACCGACTTGAAGGAGCGATCGGTGGTTCCGGTGGCTCGCTATTCCTCGCCCATTTTTGGCGTTGATTCTCGTTGAGTCCTGTGTCTATTTCGGTTGTCTATTTCGGTTGCCGATCGATCCCTTAGCTACCTACTGAAGACGATCGAGCCGATCAAGGCGATTCCTTGGACGACACCTCAATCGGGATGGGAGCCAACTTGGAATGGATCGATCGCAACTTCTGGGCAATCACCGCCCGCTGATTCACCAGGTAGATGCTAACCAAGGTCAGCAATACGCCCGCCGTTTGTACCGTGCTGAGCACTTCCCCCAAAAACCAATTGCCAAACAGCAGGGCAAACACCGGCGTGAGAAAGGTCAAGGCGCTGAGGCTGGTCAGGTTGCCCTTGGAGGCGAAAAAGAAAAAGACCCCATAGGACACCGCACTGCCAAAGAGGGTGGAATAGCCGATCGATCCCCAATCGGCCAGGGTCAAACCTTGCCATTGGTTCACCTCAAAGGCCGCCGACAGCCCAAACAGGGGCATTCCGCCAAAGACCATGTGCCAACCCGTGGCCACCACCGGATCCACATACTGGCTCATCGGCCGCACCATCACCGTCCCGATCGCCATGGACAGGGCCGCCAACAGCATCCACCAAAAGCCACTGCCCCAGAGGTTATTCAGCAAGGCCGCTAGCCCCTGCCCGATCGCCCCGAAATCCCAGTCGATCGCCCCGTTTTGCCAGAGCGCTTGCCAGGTCGCGCCGTTCAACAACTGCAAAATCCATTCATCGGGCAGCCCCACACTGGCAATGCCCACCACCCCCAGCAACAGCCCCAACCAACCGAGGGGCCCGATCTGTTCTCGATAGAGCCAGCGGGCCATCAGGGCCACCGCCAAGGGCTGTGAGTCAATGGTCACCGAGCCTAACCCGGCTCCCGTGCGGGCCAGCCCTTGGGCCAAAAAGCCTTGGAACAGGGCCCCATCCACCAGGGCAAAGGCCGCCACCCAGGCCCACCCGACCCAACTGATGGGTTTGAGGCGATCGGTCAGGGCCGCCACCCCCAAAATCAACAGCCCCGCTGGCACCAGCCGCAACCCGGCCAAGAAAAAGGGTGTGGTGTGCTCAAGGGTGCCCTTCATGGCCACCATGGCTGTGCCCCAAAAGAAAAAGGGCGAAATCAGCAGCAGCCACCCCCACCAGGATTGCAGCGATGATTGGGGATTGACGGGTTGGGCGGTCATGGTTGGGATCAATTACTTGATCAATTACTTTAAGAAATATTAACCAAACCCTAGAATTGTATCCACTCCTTTGGTGTCGAGACGGCAATTCCCATGTGGCCTTTCAAGCCCAATACTCGTAAACAACTCGCGCGCATTGAAATCTCCGGGGCGATCGCCGGGGGCACTCGTCAACGGGTGCTGAAAGCCCTGAAAGTGGTGAAAGAGCGCAAATATCCCGGTTTGCTGCTGCGGATCGATAGCCCTGGCGGTACGGTGGGAGATTCCCAGGAAATCTACAGCGCCCTGAAGGAATTGGGCGAAACCACCAAAATTGTGGCCAGTTTTGGCAATATTTCCGCATCCGGTGGGGTCTATATCGGCATGGGGGCGCACCAGATTGTGGCGAACCCCGGCACAATCACCGGCAGCATCGGCGTAATTATCCGAGGCAACAATATTGAATCCTTGCTGGACAAGGTGGGCGTTTCCTTCAAGGTGATTAAATCCGGGCCCTATAAGGACATCCTGGCGTTCGATCGCCCCATGAGCGACGAAGAACGCCAAATCCTGCAATCCCTGATTGACAGCAGCTATCACCAGTTTGTGCAGACCGTGGCCCAAGCACGGAACCTGTCGCCGGAAACGGTGCGCAGCTTTGCCGATGGGCGAATTTTTACCGGAGAGCAGGCGAAGGAATTGGGCTTAATCGATCGCCTGGGCACGGAAGAGGATGCCCGCCGCTGGTTGGCGGACTTGACCAAGCTGGATCCAGAGAAGGTGGTGGTGCAGACGATCGAGGAGCGCAAACCCCCCTTAGCCCGGTTGCTGAATTCCGATGGCCGGGCCCAGGGGTCGATCGGCCCTTGGACGGGGCCGCAGGTCGATCGGGCCCTCAGCGTCCTGGACTTTGAGCTGGCCACGAGCGGTGTTCCCCTCTGGCTGTACCGTCCTTAGACGCACGGCATCGTGGACGCACAATCGCGCATCCTCCATGCCAAATCGTAATCCGGGCATGGGCGCACGGCGGTGCGCCCTCCGGTTACGCCCCAATCACGCCCCAAGTAATTACCGAAAAAATCGGGTTAGGCAATCGCCGCCGTTTGCAAATCCAATACCGTTTGGCGTGCCCAGCGATCGGCCTCCAGGATGTCTTCCAGAGTCGGCTGGGTTCGATTGTCCGCCCGGTGGCGATCGCAGGCCTTTTCAATCAGTTTCGGAATATCCAGGAAATGCACCTTTTCCTCCAGGAACAGGGCCACCGCCTGCTCATTGGCCGCATTCAACACCGCTGGCATCGAGCCGCCGGCCCGACCCGCCGCATAGGCCAAATCCATGCAGGGATATTTCGCGCGATCGGGCGCACGGAACGTTAAATCGCCCGCCTTCACCAAATCCAACGTCTCCCAATTCGTATAAATCCGCTCCGGGTAGGACAAGGCATAGAGCAACGGCAGCCGCATATCCGGCCAACCCAACTGAGCCAACACCGATGTATCTTGCAGCTCAATCAGCGAGTGAATAATGCTTTGGGGATGAATCACGATATCGATGCCGTCATAGTCCATCCCAAACAGGAAGTGAGCCTCAATCACCTCCAAACCCTTGTTCATCAGGGTGGCTGAATCCACCGTGATCTTGCGGCCCATCGACCAGTTGGGATGCTTCAGCGCATCGGCCACCGTCACTTGAGCCAGCCGTTCCACCGGCCAATCCCGGAAGGCCCCACCCGAAGCCGTCAGCAAAATGCGACGAAGGCCCCCCTGAGGCACGCCTTGCAGGCATTGGAAAATGGCGGAATGCTCGGAATCGGCCGGCAACAACTTCACCCCGTGCTTTTGCACCAGGGGCAATACCACCGGGCCACCCGCGATCAGGGTTTCCTTATTCGCTAGGGCGATATCTTTCCCCGCTTCGATCGCCGCGATCGTGGGCAACAACCCGGCGCAGCCCACAATCCCCGTGACCACCACCTCCGAATCCCCGTAGCCTGCCACCTCCACGATGCCCGCTTCCCCGGTCACCAGTTGGGGTTGGGGATCTAAATCTGCGATCGCCCCTTGCAGTTCCGCCAGCTTGCTCCCATCCCGCAACGCCACAATTTCGGGCCGAAACTGTCGCACCTGTTCCGCCAACAGGGTCACATTGCTGCCCGCCGCCAGACCCACCACCCGGAATCGATCGGGGTATTGGGACACAATATCCAGGGTTTGGGTGCCAATCGAGCCGGTGGAACCCAGAAGAGTAATTGCTTTCACGGTTTCTAAACCCATTTCTTTGAAACTCATTGCTTTGAAACTCATTGATTTTGGAATGGCCCGTTGCGGTGGATGGCTATTATTTTGAAGGGCTGCGGGTGGGGTACTGTAGGGGCTGCTGTGGCGTTGAGCCAATTCCTCCCAATATTAGGATGGTGTGCGCCAGGGGCGATCGTTCCTGTTCTCACGCCCGATATCTGTCAAAAAGGGGGGATCGATCGCCGAATTCAGACCTTTGCGATTCATCCTCAACGGCGCGAGAGGCTCGGCAATATGCCACGCTTGAGGGGCAAGCCCAACCCGTGACCTCGATGCTGGGCCTTACGGTTTTGGGTCATTGCCCGCCTTGTTAACGCTCGCTGTTCCAAACTCCGCATCTTCACAATTCTGCCCTTGTTGCCATGTTGAGCCGTCCCGATTCCAACCCCACGCCCCCACCCCCGCCATCAAGGGGGCCGCGGCCATCCCTCCAGCGCATTGCTGCCACCCTGCAACTGGGCGGTTGGATTGGGTTTTGGGTGCAATTAGCCCTTGGGTTAGCCGCCATTTTGTTGTTGCTGATTGCCGTGCCGGGGCTGGCGGGCCAAGGGGCTGCCCAAGGAGTCAGCATTGGCATTTTTTGGGCTACCTGTGGCGTGATTGTGGCGGCCTTCAATACGGTTTTATCCTTTCGATATACCCGAATTGCCAAGGGATTAATTCATAAAACCAACGAACCGCAACCCCGCAAAACCGAAACCATTCAATTGTTAAGAATGGGCGTTTATGCGGGCATGATTGGAGTGGTTTTAACCCTGATTGGCTCCGGTGTGGCGGTCTATGTTTTGGTCTCGAAAGCGGTCTCTCAACCGGCCGGGGTGGCCATTACCGATCCCACTAAAATTGTGCGGCCGTTGGATGTGTTTGTGGTGGTGGCTAATTTGGCGGGAATTTCTGCCAACTTCATGGGCATGGTGATTTCCCTGTGGCTCTATGACCGAATTGAGCGCCCTTCCAGTTAAAAAATTGATGCATCGAGTGGACGAACAAGATCACTAATTTTGTTGAGCAGATTTTTATGGAAAGTGGCATGAATTTGGATTGGTTTTTGGGTGCTTTAGCCGGTGGAATTGTTTTGGGTGGCCTTTGGATGTTGGCCAGTGGAATGAAGGCAATGAATGATGAGCAAAATAAAAAACCCAAATGATCTAACAAATGCCTGAAAAGTAGCTTGAAAAATGCCTGAAAAGTAGCTTGTAGTGCTTGCCAATTACTAAGCGCGAAGGGGGACAAGGGGCTTAAGCCCCTTGTCTTCGTCGATCAAGAAAACTCACGAGGCAGCCATTTTGATTGATCAGGTATCCTTTCGGTGATCCAAGGAATTGGCCACAGAGAATCATCAAGGACGATCGCCCAAAAAGTGATTCAGGAAAGTCATCAACTCAAGCAATCAATCTCAGTAAAATTAACACTGGCAATCGACAACCCAAAACCATGAGCACCGCTGACAACTTTCGGATTGAGAAGGACTCGATGGGGGAACGACAAATCCCCGATACGGTCTATTACGGGATTCAAACTTGCCGGGCGATCGAGAATTTTCCCATTAGTGGCCTTAAACCACTGTCCACCTATGTCGATGCCTGTTTGCTGATCAAAAAAGCCACCGCGATCGCCAATGCAGAATTGGGCTGTATTTCGGAAGAATTAGGCCAAGCGATCGTGCAGGCAGCCGATGAAATTTTGCAAGGTCAATTGCGCGATCAATTTGTGGTGGATGTTTACCAAGCGGGGGCCGGCACTTCCCATCACATGAATGTGAATGAAGTGTTGGCCAATCGGGCTTTGGAGCTATTGGGCGATCGCAAGGGAAATTATGGCCGTGTCAGTCCCAATGATCACGTGAATTATGGGCAATCCACCAATGATGTGATTCCGACGGCCATTCGGATTGGAGGGTTGTTGGCGCTCGATCGCACCCTGTTTCCAGCCCTCAAAAAGGCGATCGCCGCCATGGAAGCCAAGGCGATCGCTTTCCAAGAAATTGTTAAATCGGGCCGTACCCATTTGCAGGACGCGGTGCCCGTGCGGTTGGGCGAAAGCTTCCGGGCTTGGGCTTATATTTTGCGCGATCACGAGCGGCGAGTTGCCACGGCGGCGGAAGATTTGCGCGTCTTGGGATTGGGCGGCAGCGCTGCGGGCACGGGGATGAACACCCATCCGCAATATCGCTTCCGAGTCGCTGAATTACTCTCAGACTTGATTGGGCAACCGTTGCGATCGGCTCCCCATTTGATGGCGGCCATGCAGAGTATGGCTCCTTTTGTGAATGTGTCCGGTTCGATTCGGAATTTGGCTCAGGATTTGGCCAAAATTTCCCATGATTTGCGCTTGATGGATTCGGGGCCCAAAACCGGTTTTAAGGAAATTCAATTGCCGCCCGTGCAGCCAGGATCTTCAATCATGCCGGGTAAATATAATCCGGTGATGGCGGAGATGACTTCCATGGTTTGTTTCCAAGTGATGGGCTATGACCAGGCGATCGCCCTGGCAGCCCAAGCGGGGCAACTGGAATTGAATGTGATGATGCCGTTGATTGCCTACAATTTGATTCAAAGCATTGAGATTTTGGGCAACACGATCGCTGCTTTAAGTGATCGCTGTTTAGTGGGCATTGAAGCCAATCCCGATCGCTGTTTGCATTATGCCGAAGGGAGTTTGGCCCTGGTGACGGCGCTGAATACGCACATTGGCTATTTGAATGCCGCCGCGATCGCCAAAGAATCCCTAGAAACGGGCAAGTCTCTGCGCCAATTGGTTTTGGAAAAAGGGCTAATGGATGAGGCCCAGTTGGCGCAAGTGTTGGATTTGGAAACCATGAGCCAAATGCCGAATCCAATGGCCTAGGGTTTGAACGGCTCGATCGCCCAAAATGAGCTTTGGGTAGCGCAGTTTGCAGCCCAGTTCTGAGCGAAGTTGCTGATGGTGTGATCGAGCCGTTTGGATGATTATCAAGGCTGATTTTCCTCGATCTTGATTGACAAATTCCGGTGATCAACTTCGGCGATCAATATAGGTCTTGAGTCATACTGCTAGTTTCTAAAATTAGGTAGATTAACTGTGGATCCAAAGGCGATCGAGATTTACTTTCCCTGCCGACAATTCACAAAACCGACCGGCGGCGTACAGATGATCTATCGCCAGGTGGATCTGTTGAATCAGTCGGGATTTTCCGCAGCGGTTTTGCATAGGGAAGCGGAATTTCGTTGTCAGTGGTTTCCCAATGAAACACGCATCCTCGGTGGAATTCTGACCATTGATCCTGATCGCAGCATTGTGGTTGTGCCCGAGGTCTATGAACAAGCGGAATATGCCAAGCTGCCCAAAGATATTCCCTTTGTGATTTTTAATCAAAATGTCTATTACACATTTGATAAATTCTCAGTGAATTTTGAAGAAGAATATTTGCCCTATGCTGATCCGAATTTATTAGGCGTGATTGTTGTTTCTGAGGACAGCAAAAACTATATTCATACAGCTTTTCCGAAAGTTAAGGTTCACCGGGTTCGGTGTAGTGTTGATCCAGAGTTGTTTTATTTTCCTGAACGAAAGAGCAATCAAATTTGCTTCCTGGCGCGTAAAAATTTCATGGATGTTCAGCAGGTTTGCCAAATCTTGCGTCACCGCGATCGACTCCAGGGATTTCAATTGGTGCGAGTGTTGGATTTGCCCCAGACAAAATTAGCCGAAATGATGCGCAATTCGGCAATTTTTATGAGTTTTGGTGATCCCGAGGGGTTTGGCTTACCGGCGGCGGAAGCGATGGCGGCGGGCTGTCTGACGGTGGGTTACCACGGTCGCGGTGGGCGGGAATTTTTTAAGCCGGAGTTTTCTTACCCGATCGAGCGGGGCGATATTTTAGGATTTGTCCAGGCGGTTGAACAGGCGATCGATGATTGGGTTAATCGTCCTGAGGCCACGATCGCCAAGGTCAAACAAGCATCGACCTATATTCGCAACACCTATTCTTTGGCTAATCAAACTAATGACGTGGTGGCAGCTTGGTCAGCCATCCTAGAACGTTTTCCGGGGCAATCTTTACCCAAGGCCCATCATTTCAGCCAATCAACCCAGGATTCAAATCAATCAACCTATGATTTAAATCAGTCGATTGCTCCGCCCTCGATTATTTTCTAGCCCCATTTCGACTCTGAATTTCAATCATTTCGATCCCTCATTTCGACCATTGCCCCTCAAAACACCAGGAGAAACGCCGATGATTCCCGTTAGCTTGCTCAGTGCCACTAGCTATGATTTGGATCTGTTGCGCGAAAAAGTTGTGGCCCTGTTGGAACCCTTGGGCGGGATGGCGGCCTTTGTGCAGCCGGGCGATCGGGTGCTGTTGAAACCCAACCTCCTGACCGGATCGCGACCCGCCAAAGAATGCACGACTCGCCCCGAGCTGGTGCAGGTGGTGGCGGAGTTGGTGTTGGCGGCCGGTGGAAAACCTTTTTTGGGCGACAGTCCCGCCTTTGGCAGCGCGGCCGGCGTGGCCAAGGCCAACGGTTTGGCCCCGATCGCCCAAGGTTTGAATATCCCGATCGTGGAATTTCGGGGCCAGCGCTACGACGGCCTCAGCGGCGAATTTGGTCACCTGCGCCTGAGCAAGGAAGCGATGGAGGCAGATGTGGTGATTAATTTGCCCAAGGTGAAATCCCACTGCCAATTGACGATTACGCTGGGGGTGAAGAATTTGTTTGGCTGTGTGCCGGGCAAGCTGAAGGCCTGGTGGCACTTGGACGCGGGGAAGGACGTGGCTCGGTTTGGGCGCATGTTGGTGGAAACGGCACAGATGATCGACCCCGACTTGACGATCGTGGATGGAATCATTGGCCACGAGGGCGACGGCCCCAGCAACGGTGAGCCGCGCCTGTTGGGGGTGTTGGGCGCATCGGCCAATGTATTTGCCCTCGATCGGGCTTTGGCGGACATTTTGCAGGTGGATCCGGCCACTGTGCCCACCTTGGCGGCGGCGGAAGCCTTGGGCGTTTGTCCGGCCCCGGAACAGGTGATCTATCCCTTGCGGCGGCCGGCGGATCTGGCGATTGAAGATTGGCGCTTATCCAGCTTCCTGATGCCGATCGATTTTGGGTTGCCTCGGGTGATTCGTTCCACCTTCAAGCACCTTTACATCAAGTTGTTTAAGGAACGCTTCGCCCCGGCGGAAACTTCGGTGCGATCCTAAGCTGTTCCTAGTAACGTGGCTGCCTTAATTTGCTGGATTAAATTACATGGCTGTTACTGTCTACCTAATCCTTAAGCAGCAAGATGCTCAAGCCCCTTGTTACCATGACTGGCTCCGCAACTTTGACCCAATCTATTAAGCCTGTCATGCTGATAGCCGTTCCTTAACGCCGCTAGTTTTTGGTTATTTTCCGGTTGTTTTCTGGTTTTTTCCAGTTGTTGCATGGCTCCTTTTGCTGACGAAACCCTGCTGTTTGACCCCGCCGAGCCATTGCCCCAGGCCCTGCCCACGGTGTTTGCCTTTCCGAACACCTATTCCGTGGGCATCACCAGCCTGGGCTATCAGGTGGTGTGGGCCATGTTGGCGGCGCGGCCGGAGCTGGCCGTGGCACGGTTGTTTACGGATGCGCGGGAGCCATTGCCCCGATCGCCCGCCCTGGTGGGGTTTTCCATGTCCTGGGAACTGGATTACGTCAACGTGATGGCGTTGCTGGAGGATTTGGATTTGCCGCTCCATGCGGTCGATCGCACCGATGAGCACCCGATCGTGTTTGGGGGCGGGCCGGTGCTGACGGCAAATCCGGAACCCTTTGCGGCCTATTTTGACGTGGTGCTGTTGGGTGATGGGGAAATTTTGATCGATGCCCTGGTGAATGGGCTGCTGGAACAGCGCGATCGCCCCCGGGCCGATCGATTGGAAGCCCTGGCCCAAGTGCCGGGTCTGTATGTGCCGCAACTGTACGCCGTGGAGTATCACGACCCCACGGGCCCGATCGCCGCCATTCGCCCCCTGAGTGATCGGATCCCTGCCACCGTCAGCAAGCAAACCTATCGTGGCAACGCCCTTTCGGTGTCCACGGTGGTGACTCCGCGCGCCGCCTGGGAAAACATCTTCATGGTGGAAACGGTGCGCAGTTGCCCAGAACTATGCCGGTTTTGCCTGGCCAGCTATCTCACCTTGCCCTTTCGGACGGCAGATTTGGAAGGCTCCTTGCTGCCGGCCATCGATCGGGGACTGCAAGCCACCAACCGGATCGGCCTGCTCGGCGCTTCCGTGACCCAACATCCTGAATTTGACAGTCTGCTCGATCGCCTGGCCGGAACCGCCTACGAACAGGTGCGGCTCAGTGTGGCTTCGGTGCGCACCAACACGGTCACGGAAAAGCTGGCCCGCGTTTTGGCCAGTCGCGATTGCAAATCGATCACCGTAGCCGTGGAAAGCGGTTCGGAAACGGTGCGGCAAATCATCAACAAAAAGTTGGCCACCGAAGCGATCGAACAGGCCGCCGTGAACGCCAAAGCCGGCGGCCTCAGCGCCCTCAAGCTTTACGGCATGGCCGGGATTCCCGGCGAAACCCCCGACGACATTGAAGCCACCGCGGCCATGATGTTACAGCTCAAAAAAGCTGCCCCGGGTCTGAAATTAACCCTCGGTTGCAGCACCTTCGTGCCCAAAGCCCACACCCCTTTTCAGTGGTTTGGGGTGAACCGGGACGCGGAAAAGCGGTTGAAATTGCTGCAAAAGCGCCTGCGTTCCAATGGCATTGACTTCCGCCCCGAAAGCTATAACTGGTCAATCATTCAGACACTAATTTCCCGGGGCGATCGCCGGTTAACCCCCCTGTTGGAACTGGTGCGGGCCTATGGGGCGGGTGACACGGACAACCCCGATCGGGTCTCCCTGGGCAGTTACCGGCGAGCCTTCAAGGAACTGCGCGATCGCGTGCCCCCGCTGGATCATTATGTGTTTCGCAACTGGGATTTAGGGGAAGTGCTGCCCTGGGAACATCTCCATGGGCCCTTGCCCGCAGCCACCCTGAAAAAACACCGAGCAGAAGCCGTGGCCCTGATGCCCGATGCTGCCGTGGTCTCGCCGTGATCGCCCTGGCCTGGATTTTGTTTGGACTAGCGATGAATCAGCAATGGGATCACGACTCCCTTGCTGCTTCGTTGCTGAACATTGCGGGTTGTTGATTTCCCGTTACCAGGAGCGATCGCCCATGAAACAATAAAAACCGCACGTCAATGCTCAACGCCCGCCTGTTGCCATGACCCTCGCCTCATCACCCTCCGAATCCGGTCAAGCACCCCTCGGCCACAAAAAAGCTCGCGCCCTCAAGCCCGGTAGCCGTCGCCCCGCCAAGGATTTGTGCAGTGAATGCGGTCTGTGCGACACCTACTATGTGCATTACGTCAAAGAGGCCTGCGCCTTCATTAATCAACAGATTGCCGAGCTGGAAACCCAGGCCCACGGCCGCAGCCGCAATCTGGAAGTTGAAGATGACATCTACTTCGGCGTGCATCAGGAAATGATGGCCGCGCGCAAAACCGAGCCGATCGAGGGGGCCCAATGGACGGGCATCGTTAGCTCGATCGCGATCGCCATGCTCACCAGCGGCAAAGTGGAAGGGGTCGTCTGTGTGCAAAACACCCCGGAAGATCGCTTCCAGCCCCAACCGGTGATCGCCACCACCCCCGAAGAAATCTTGGCCGCCCGGGTAAACAAACCCACCCTTTCGCCCAACCTCTCCGTTTTGGAACAGATTGAACAATCGGGCATGAAGCGGTTGTTGGTGATTGGGGTGGGCTGCCAAATCCAAGCCCTGCGAGCGGTTCAAGACAAACTGGGCCTCGAAAAGCTCTATGTACTCGGTACGCCCTGCGTGGACAACGTGACCCGGGCTGGCCTGCAAAAATTCCTGGACACCACCAGCCGATCGCCCGACACCGTGGTTTATTACGAGTTCATGCAGGATTTCCGAGTGCATTTCAAGCACGAAGACGGTTCCACGGAGATGGTTCCGTTCTTTGGCCTAAAAACCGACCAATTAAAGGACGTGTTTGCCCCCTCCTGCATGACCTGTTTTGATTACGTCAACTCCCTTGCGGACTTGGTGGTGGGCTATATGGGTGCGCCCTTTGGCTGGCAATGGTTGGTGGTGCGTAATGAAACGGGCCGCGAATTGTTAGAGATGGTGCGCGACCAAATCGAGACCCAGCCGGTGATGTCCCAAGGGGAGCGCCGGGCCGCCGTCCAAAATAGCATTCCCGCCTACGATAAGGGGGTCACGATTCCCATGTGGGCGGCTAAGTTGATGGGTTTGGTGATTGAGCGGGTGGGGCCCAAGGGGCTGGAATATGCTCGCTTCTCGATCGACTCCCACTTCACGCGCAACTATCTCTACGTGAAGCGCCACTATCCTGAGAAGCTAGCGGAGCATGTGCCGGCCTATGCCCAAAAAATTGTGGAGCAGTACCAGTTACCGGACTAGAACCGATCGTCGGATAGTCTGAAATCCTAATCCTGATTGCACCGTGAGGCGCTCGTGAGGACAAGGGGCTTAGAGGATGTCTGAGAAGTACCTTTCAACAGGGGCTAAAGATCAGTTGTCGTAGGAACAAGGGGCTTAAGCCCCTTGTCTACATCGATCTCTGGGGCGTACAGAGTAGCAATTTTGGCTTTTCAGACATCCTCTTAGGGGTTGGTGGGCGCTTGGTTGGGAATCAACAGCCGCAGGGTTGAAAAGCCCAAAACCAGCAGGAACAACACTAGCCCGATCGCGCAGGCATAGCTCATTTCTAGGTTTTCAAAGGCCTGTTCATAGAGGTAATAGACCACGGTTTTAGAGCTGCTGCGGGGGCCGCCTTGGGTCATGATGAACACTTCTTCAAAGACCTTAGTGGCGGAAATGGCGGAAATGGTGGCCACCAACAGCCAGTAGGGGCGCATCAACGGAACCGTAATATCCCAATGTTTGCGCCAACCATCGGAGCCATCAAGGGCGGCAGCTTCGTAAAGGTCGGCGGGAATGGCTTGCAGTCCGGCTAAATAAACCACCATGTAATAGCCGAGGCCTTTCCAGACCGTAACGGCCATCACGCTCCAGAGGGCCCATTGGGGACTGGTCAGCCAGGGAATGGGACGAGAAACAAGGCCAAGGCCGGTGAGCAGTTGGTTCAGCAGGCCATTTTCCGCATACATCCAATTCCAGGCAATGCCGGCCACCACGCTCGACACAATCACGGGCACATAATAGGCGGCACGAAACCAACGGATCCCCGCCAATTTTTGGTTCACCAAAATGGCCAAACCCAAAGGGGCGATCGTCAAGATGGGGACGACGGTTAGTAGGTAGACGATCGTTTGGCCCAGGGTTTTCCAAAACAGCCGATCGCCCCACAGGCGCAGGAAGTTGGCCCCGCCCACCCAGCGCGGCGCTTCGGTCAGGTCGTAGTCATAGCGCGTGAAGCTGAGGTAAAAGGCTTGCAGGGCGGGGTAGAAGGTGGTGATGGTCAGGACGACCAAGGCCGGCAGCAGGAATAGATAGGGCGTGAGCAGGGCCCATTGGCGATCGCTCAGGGATGTTCGGGGCAACTGGAACATGGGCAAGGTTCCCAGTATGTGGACTGTTGAATTGAATTGAACTTCTGACTTTTCGTTTTTACCGGCTGATTGCCTTTTACCTTTTACCTTTTGCTTTTTACTTTTTGCCTTTTACCCTTTGCTTGTTCACTAACGCACCAGGGGCGATCGCTTCCGTTTCAAAATTTCCCCATAAAGGGCTTCGAGCTGGTTGAGGTTGCGATCGAGGGTGTAGCGCTCCAAAACACGCTCCCGGGCCCGCTGGCCCAGCAAGGCGGTGATTTCCTCATGTTCTGCCAGCATGGGCAGCAAGGTTCGCAATTGTCCATAGACTTTTTGCGGATTGAGGCGAATTCCGGCTCCCTGTTCGATCGCCTCGCCATCGGCCCCCACCTCGGTTGCCAAGCAAGCAACCCCGCAAGCCATAGCCTCCAGCAACGAGAGGGACAACCCTTCCACCAACGAGGGCAGCACAAACACATCGGCGGCCCGCAAGATGTCGATCCGGCGACTTTCGTTAGCCACATAGCCCATCCATTCCACCCCATGCTCGGGGCCATAGAACGCTTGGAGGGAGGCTTTCAGGGGGCCGCTGCCAACGATCGCCAGTTTGCAATGGCTGGGCATTTTCGCTTTTTTCCAAGCCTTCAGCAGGGGTTCAACGTTTTTCTCTTGCGCCAAGCGGCCCACATAGACAAAGAGGCGATCGCACCCCAGTTCCCGTTTCACTGGCGAGGGGCCGGGAGCATATTTGAGCACATCAACTCCATTGGGAATCACCGCCACTCGATCGCCCTCAACCCCCAGCTTGATCAGCATATCGCGCTGAATTTGGGAGAAGACGATCGTGCAGTCATAGCTAGCTAAAAAGGGTGCATAGAGTTGATAGGTTAGCTGTTGAGTGCCGGAGGTAAAATTACGCAGTTTTTGATCGAAAGCAGGGTGAAAGGTAGAAATTAGCGGCAATTGTAATTCATCGCAAATTTCTGGCAAAACAAAATCCAATGGCGAAAGGGTCAAGGATGCATGGAGCAAATGGGGACGCAACCGGGTGAGAGATTGCGTCAAAACTTTGCTGGCCCCAAAGGTGGGCAACGTATAAATTTGGGATTTATAGAGATAGGGAAGCGGGACTTCTTTCACATCCCGCTGTGCTTCGTCTTCGGTTTCTTCTTCTTGGGCAAAGTGTAAAAAGCTCACCTCGTGCCCCCGATCGCGTAATGCGTTCGTGATCTCTCGGCTGTAGGTGACGTTGCCGCAAAATGGAGATCGTTTACCCAACCAAGCGACGTGCATGGAATCCGAAAACCTGAATTAGCGAAAATGATTGGGCTAATGAATTGGTGAATTCACCCAACCAAGAGGAACTTAACAACGGAAATTTAACAGCAGAGATTTAAAAACAAGAATTCAACAGCAAGAATTCAGCAACACCAATTCAACAACAAGAATTTAGCAACACAAACTCAACAACACAAACTCAACAACACAAACTCAGCAGTAGAAATTCAACAACACAAATTCAATAACACAAATTCAGCAACAAAATGCATACCGGGGGAGCGCTGAGAGGATGTCTGAAAAGCCAAAATTGCTACTCTGTACGCCCCAGTGATCGACTTAGACAAGGGGCTTAAGCCCCTTGTCCCTGCGGCTATTGGTGCTTGCCCGTGCCAAAGAATACTTTTCAAACATCCTCTGAGGTCGATCGCTGCAAACTCGTAACGGAAATATACCAGGTTGCTACGCCGCCTGCGATTGCCAAAACGGCCAACAACAGCAGCACCGCAGGCAACCCCCAATAGGCTTCGGCCACGCTGGAGAGGGCTAGGGGCAAACTGAGGGCCACGTTCACGGCGTTGTTTTGTAAGCCAAAGACTTTGCCGCGCATTTCCTCGGGGGTTTCGTGCTGGATGGTGGTTTGCATGGGGATGCCCACGAAGGCGGCGGCGGCTCCCAGACAGACGATCGCGGTCACTGCGCCCCAAAGGTGGGTGGTGGTGCTGGCGAGGGCCACGAGGGCTGCTCCCATGCCAAAGGAACCGAAGAGGGCCGATCGGGTGTAGGGCCAGCGGCTGCCAAATTGACCCAGCAGCAAGGCTCCTACCCCCAAGCCCGCACTCCCGGCCGCCAACAGCAACCCAAATTGGGAGGCTTTGATGTCGGGGATCACTTCCGCCATCCGCACGGCCAAAACCGCCAGGGCCGCAAAGATCGAAAACAGAATCGTGAGTTGAATCAGGGCGTTGCGGATCACGGGCCGATCGAGCAGATAGCGAAACCCATCGCGCAAATCGTCCAGGACATGGGGACGTTCGATCGTGTGGTCTTCGGGGGCTTCGCCGGTTTTCATCCACAGCAGCAGGCCGCCCGCGATCGCGTAGCTGCCGCCAATTAGCAGTTCTTGGCCCAAGTTTTCCCCCAGCCCCCAACGGGCAACCAGATGATTAGCCAGGGCCAGCAGCGGTTCCCCCACGGCAAACCCCACGATCGTGGAGGCCATCATGGTGGTGGTGTAGAGGGAGTTGGCCGACAGCAGGTGTTGCGGTGGCACGATCAGGGGAATGGTGGCTTGCTCGGCGGGGGCAAAATATTGGGTGAGGGTGGAAACGCAAAAGGTCATGGCCAACAGGGCCCCAAAGCCGATCGGGATGCCCATCACCTCCGGGCCATCGGCCGTCAGGGCCAACACCACCGGCAAGGCCAACACCAACAGCCCGCGCACCACATTGGTGACCACCAGCACCGTTTGTTTTTGCCATCGATCGACATAAATTCCCGCCAGGGAACCAAACAGCACCGCCGGAATCGTGAAGGCGATCGTGATGGCGGAAACCCAGCCGCTGATGGTTTGGCCGGGTTCTTGGAACCGGGCGGCCACGATTGAGATCGCCATGATCAGATAAACCTTATCTGCCAGTTGCGAAAACACCTGCCCACTCCACAGGGCCAGGAAGTTGCGATTTTTCAGCACCGGCAAGAATCCCGTTTCTTCGGGATCGGCGGGGGCGGGTTCGAGTCCTTTTTCCTTGGCCAGGCGAGCTGCCTCGATTGCTGCCTGGTCGTGGCCCGCCCCATGCAGCACCAGTTCGGCCAACTCGTCCACCTCTTCCGTGAGCCGTTTTTTCAGGGGCAACGGTTGGGGGGCCGGTTGGCTCTTGTGCAGTTCCGCTGGGGGCGTGTCGGGTTGGGACGAAGTGGGGGACATGGGCGATCGGGGAAAAGATGGCAAGCGATGGAATCGAGTCGGCAACGGGCCCTAAACCGGTGGTTTGTGGAGAATTACACCAAAGCAGGCGGGGCCAGGGCCGTGTTCAGGTAGGTTTCCAGGGATTTGGCCGATCGAATCCCCTGTCCAAAATGATATTGGGCATAGTGCCGTAACAGACGCTCCAGCCGCTGCCAATGGCGCAGGGGATCGGCCAAGGTTGCCCGATCGCCCGGCGGTGACGCTGCAAATAAATCATTCAGGCTTTGCCACTCGGTGGCCGTTAGGCGCAGGGGCGAAAATTTGACCGAGACTCCCGAGCTGGGCAGCACCTTTGTGGGTTGCCGCGCCGCCAGCCAGGCCATCGCCTCCGGATTGTCCAGGGCTGCCAGGTCGATCGCCCCGCCCGCAGCGGCACTGAACCCCACCCGCCAATGGGGATCTGTCCAATCGGGGGCGATCGGGTGTTCCGTTAAATTGCACTGGCCCAACTGCGGAGCCACCCCCGCCACCGCCAACAGGCGACCAATCCCGGCGCAGAGGATTGGCAGCAACTGACCCAAGGCCGCCACTCGATCGCTCGGTAAAGGCAGCGCCTCCAACCCATGGAGATCCTCATTCAGGGTCGTGAACAAGTCCGGCTGGGGATGGCCATCCAAGGCCTGGGCCAAGGCCAACTCGGCCCAATATTGAGCCGTGATTAGCTTCCCCAAGTCCCTTGTGAGACCCGCATAGGCCGTAATCGATTGAGCCTGGGCAATGCGATCGAGACTGCGCCCCCGGCCCACCAACAGCTCATTCACCACAAACAAATTGCTGCGGCCCCCAATTTTCGATTTCGGCTTGCGTGCGCCGGGGGCCACCGCCCGAATTAACCCAAATTCCAAGGTCAAAATTGTGAGCAACAGATCCGACTCCCCCAAAGGCACGCCCTTGAGGTTAATGCCCGTCGCCTGGTAGGTGCGGGAATGGTTCATGCGGTGGGCGGCTCCTCCGTTTCAGCAGCCCAACCGGCCGCGCGATCGCGCCGCAAGAAGTCCACCCCGCGTGATGTGCCCAAACGGGTGGCCCCGGCTTCAATTAGGGCGATCGCCTGATCCGTGTTGTGGATGCCGCCGGCCGCCTTAATCCCAATCCGGCCCCGGGTCCAATCCTTCAGCAACCGCACATCCTCGATCGACACGCCCCCATTCCAGCCCGTGTGGGTTTTCAGGAATGCTGCCCCCGCATCCATGGCAATTTCCACCGCCAATTGGCGCTCTGCCGCCTCCAGCAGCGACCACTCCAAAATTACCTTCACCAACGCGCTGGCGCTGGCCATTTCTACAATTTCTGCAATTTCCCGATGCACCGCATCGGCTGCACCGGCCTTCAGCCAACCCAAATTCAGCATTACCTCCAACTCCCGTGCCCCCTGCTCCAAGGCTTCTTCTGCCTCCGTGCATTTGGTTTGGGTGGTGGTGGCTCCGGATGGAAACCCGATCGGGCAAATCACCACCGGTCGCCGATTGTGCAATAAGGACACCGCCTGGCGCACGTGGGTGGGCATCACACAAACGCCTGCAAAACCGAAGCGATCGGCCTCTGCGCACCACTGCTCCACATGCTGCGGCCCCGCCGCCGGGTGCAACAGCGCATGGTCAATGTATTGAGCCAGGTCAATGGTTTCAGCCAGACGCTGATTCGTCTGTTCGTCAAAAGCGAGGGTCATTGAATACTCAATCCACGTTAATCCACTGGATCCACCGATCCAAAGGCAGGGCTACAACGGTCAGGATTTCCCTATTTTGTCGCAGATTTGGTGCGATCGGGCCGCCCTAGCCCCATCACCCGCTAGCCTCATCTCGATCGGGCGATCGTCCAATCCACATTTTGAATTCAGTTGGTTTGCTCCTCAGAAAGGGGTTAAATCCCAACCGATAAGGTCACAATTCCTAGTGATCTCGATCAATATTCCAAGCCGTCGCAATTCTCTATACTTCTCAGACCTCATTCAAACTCCCAGTTGACGCGTTAATCGACACTCAAAAACATCAGTACTGACAATTGCCTGACCGTTCACTAATCAGTCCTATCAGCCGCTCGATCGCGCTTATCCTCTTGGTCAGATCGATCCAAAATTGCCTGATCAACTATTCACAGATCCGCACTTCACGGATCGATCGCCACGGATCATCCTGAATCCTCATGCTTGCTGATGAACAATCAAGAAACCCAAGGTAGCTTGCGATCACAGCTCTGACTGACTGCTGAATTACCGCCCAAATGATCGTTGTCACAAAAATAATTTGAACCCAGAATTCAAATCATCATCAACAGCAATCTTAAGAGGATGTCTGAAAAGCCAAAATTGCTACTCTGTACGCTCCAGTGATCGACATAGACAAGGGGCTTGAGCATCTTGCCCCCACAACTATTGGTGTTTGGTACGGGTCAAAAGATACTTTTCAAATATTCTCTAATGATTGCCAACATGATTAGCCTAGGTTTAATTCGAGATAAATATTTTTAAAACTTTCTTGTAGATTTTTTTGTTTCGCTTTTTGTGCAAGAAGATCGATTTTTATGCATTACCTGTGTATTCTTTTATATTGAGTATATTTCCATATGCAGTGTGTGATCGGCATCTCTTCTTGTCTTGAATATTGACTGAAAAATTTTTGTTGCTTGTTGAAGTGAATTGGCTACGGACGTTGATTGTTTAAGCCCTTACCGACAGAATCAAGCCCCTAACCATGATTCATCTGTCAACGCTGTTTCGAGTCTCCCAGGCGATCGCTCGCACCATTGAAATCAATGAGCTGCTGCAAGTATTGTCCAGCCATGTTCTGGAATATTCAGGAGCAGAAAAATGTGCCCTCCTTCTATTGCAAGATGGCGAGTGGGAACTGCGGGCCCTGGCAGATTCTCGAGGAGTACAACTAACAACGCTACCTCTTGCACATAGTCAAGATGTGCCTATTAAACTCATTCAATATTCAGAAACGTACCTAAAACCAATTGCTATTGAAGACCTCTGCACTGATTTGCCTGTCATTGGCAATTATTTAAAAATTCATCGCCCTCAGAGTTTGCTTTGCTTGCCATTGCTGAACCAAGAAACTCTATTGGGCATTTTATATCTGGAACATCGATCGGCTCGGGGACTTTTTACGGACGATCGGCTGATGGTTTTGGATTGCTTGGCGAACCAAGCCGCGATCGCCCTAGATCATGCAAGGCTTTACCAAACCGTGCAGCGCAATGAATCTCGGTTGCGTGCCGTGTATGAGTCTAATAATGATGCGATTATGCTTCTGAGCGAAAAGTGCTTTGTGGATTGCAATTCGGCAACATTGGCTATCTTTAAGTGCCCAGCGAAATCAGAATTTTGTGGTAAACATCCTTCGCAAATTTCTCCGGAATATCAACCCAACGGGCGCTTATCGAGCGAGGCTGCGACTGATCATATTGTGACGGCACTCACCCGGGGCTATGACCGTTTTGAGTGGCAACATTGCCGCTGGGATGGTTCGGAATTTATTGCCGAAGTGCAGCTCTGCCGAATGGAAATAGATGATCAAGCAATTTTGCAGGCGATCGTCCGAGATATTAGCGATCGAAAGGCCGTGGAGGCGGCCATTCGCCAAAAGTCTAAAGAATTAGAACAGGCACTCTGGCAACTGCAAAAGACACAATTGCAATTGGTGCAAATTGAAAAAATGTCGGTTTTGGGAAATTTGGTGGCAGGAGTAGCCCACGAAATCAATAACCCGATCGGGTGCATTGTGGGCAATGTCAGTGTCATGCAGAACTACGTGACCGATTTAATCGAAACCTTGGATCTCTATCAAGCCAATTTTCCTGAGCCGGGCATCACCATTGAACAGCAATTAGATGCGATCGACCTGGACTATTTGCGGCAAGATGTGCCGGATGTGATGCAAGCGATTAAGGATTCGGGCGATCGAATTGCTGCCATTAGCCAGAGTCTGAGAACATTTTCGCGAACCGATGGGGCTGAAAAGCAACTTTTTAACGTGCATGATGGGCTTGATAGTACGGTCTTGATCTTGCGACATCGGCTCAAGGCTAACGGGCAACGACCGAAAATTGAAGTGGTGACCCACTATGGTCAGTTGCCAGAAATTAACTGCTTTCCGGGGCAACTCAACCAGGTTTTCATGAATATTTTGGCCAACGCGATCGACGCGATCGATGAATTGAGCGAAGGCAAAAGTTTTCAAGAATTAGCCCAATCACCGCACCAAATTACGATCAGCACAAGGGCGATCGAGTCGGAAATTCAAATTATGATTGCGGATGATGGGCCGGGAATGCCCCCTGAAGTGCAGCGGCGAATTTTTGACTATATGTTCACCACCAAAGAAGTGGGCAAAGGAACCGGCTTAGGGTTGGCCATTGCCCATCAAATTGTGGTGGAAACCCATGGCGGGACGATCGATTTGCAATCTCAAGTGGGCGAAGGCAGCACATTCACGCTCACTCTGCCCTGTTGAACGCCTGGCGAAAGGCTCGATCGAGAACCGGAGAGGATGCCTGAGTGGGTCTGAGCTTTGGGGCGATCGGCAGAGGCTAAGCCGCAGGGGTGGGTGTGAGTTGCCCTTGCTGAAGCTGCCAACAGCGATCGGCCACATCCAAAAGGTCACTGGGATCATGGGTGACCACCAATAAAGTCCAGTGGGCCTTCAATCGCGACAGCAAACCGGCCAACTGTTGCCGCATGGACCAATCCAAACCGGCGGTGGGTTCGTCCAACAGCAAAATGCTGGGTTGGCGAATCAGTTGCACCGCCAGAGCCAAGCGCCGTTGCTGGCCACCGCTGAGGGTGTAGGGCGAAAGATTCAGGGCTAACTGTTCTAACCCCACAGCGGTCAGAGCCTCGTGAATTTGCTCTGAGCTAATTTCCGGGTGGCCCAGCCGTAACTCTTCGAGCACCGTGGAGCCGCAAAAATGCCGCTCAGGAAATTGAAACACCAACCCCGCTAACTGTTGCAGGGACTCGGGAAAGAGGGGGCGATCGCGCCACAGCACTTGTCCGCTGGTTTGGCTGGCCAAGCCGGCCAAAATTTCCAACAGGGTGCTTTTGCCGGAGCCGCTGGGGCCAATCACTAGGGTCAGTTGTTGGGGAACCAATTCCAGATTCACTTGGTGCAAAATGGCCTTGGCGGCGGCGGCGGGGTGATAGCTAACGGAGTCCAAACGCAGCATGGAAGAAAGGGGGCGCGGAGGTGGATCGGGCCCTATTGTAGGGGGCTAATCAACGGCTCGAATGAATGATTCAACGCATGTTCGATTGTTCGATCCGATATTTCGATACGTTCAGGAGTGATGGTTATGGATCTCGGCCGCTTTGTTGCTCAAGGGCGATCTCCTTTGTGGGCCGATCGCGCTCGAAAGCGATCGACTCGGCCCCGCCTGTCCCGATCGAGGTCAATATCAATGGCTTGGGTGGCTGGGGCGATCGGGCTGCTCTGGGGCTGGGGTGCTCTGCCGGCCGGGGCGGATCCGTTCCGGTCTCAAAATCCTCGCCCCGTGGGCGATCGGGCGGAAGCAGCCTTCGTCATGCTGTTCAAAAATGGCAATTACCCCGCCGCCCGCCGTTTAGCCCAAGAGGCGATCGCCCAAGAACCCCAAGAGCCTTTGGGCTATGCCTTGGCCGGTGCATTGGCCTATCTTGATGGCCAGTGGGATCAGGTGCAAACCGCCGCCAATCAGACCCTCGCCGCCGCCAGCACCCTCAAAACCACGGATGCCCTGCGCGGTAATCTCTACATCGGCGTGGGACATTTTTTGGAAGGGGCGTTTATTGTGTCCGAAGGGGGTCGTGGCCCCCTCCAAGGCGCACCAGAAGCCCTGGCCAAACTGTCCCAGGTGAACGAAGCCTTGGATGCAGCGGCGGCCATCAGCCCCAACGATCCGGAACTGAACTTGATTCGGGGATCGCTGGATGTGTTGTTGGCGGATAATTTGCCCTTTGGCAATGTGGATGGGGCTGTGAATTCCCTCCAGCGGGGCAGCCCCGACTATGTGGTCGATCGCCTGTTGGCTGCCATTTACCGCCGTCGCAAAAACTTTTCCCAGGCGATCGCCTCAGTCGATCGCGCCTTGGCCAAAAGTCCCCAAAATCCCGATCTTTGGCATTTAAAAGGGCAAATTCTCTACGAACAAGGACGCAGCAGTCAAAATCTTGATTTGCTGAAACAATCGGAAGCCCTATTTTTGCAGGTGTTAGCCCAGCGCGAGCAAATGCCCCGCGCCGTGATTCGGCACTTGGAAAAAAACGAGTTGCGGCGAGTGCAGCGGGAAATTCGCAACCTGCGCGGCTAATTTGGAATTTGGGCCCCTAATTTGGAATCAGTAGACCTCTTTCACGAAAACCCCTTTCCTTCAGATCGGCTGATCAACGATCATCTTGTAGGTTGGGTTGAGGCACGAAACCCAACGACAGCCAGCTTCGTAGTGATTGAGTCAGGTTTCGCAAAGCTCAACCCAACCTACCGGAGAACTTCGGTTGTTCGGTTAGGGCCGGAATCCCCATGCCTTTAGGGAGGAGGTCAAAAAAAAGCAGGGGCCGAAGCCCCCTGCTGAATGGGTACTGAATCCTGAAATCTTGCTGAATTGATGATTTGCACCAGATCGATCGCCCAAACAGGTCGATCGAATCAGCCCTAGCGGCGACCCATATCCCGGGCCATATCCTTGAAGCCATTCAGGCTGGGGCCCGGACGACGACGCGGCGTGTTGCTGGGCACAAACTTCGATGCAAAAGCCGTTTCCGGCGGCAGGGTCACCGGGGCCGGAGCGGGCTTGGGCGGCTCGGGCGGCTTGGCCGGGGCTGCGGCCTTGGCTGCTTTAATGCTGGTTTTGGTGCTCTTGGGAGCTGGGGCCGGAGCTTCCGGAGCAGCGGCCACGGGGGCTGCCGGTTCCGCAACCACAGCGGGTGCTTGGGGAGCCGGGGCGGCCGGGGTGCTGTCCCCCGTACCTTCTGCATCACCAATTTCCAAGAAGAAAGCGTCTTTTTGGGAACCGAAGAGGTTCTTCAGGGGGCCGATCGGCATGGTTTCGTCGTCAGGTGAGTGGTGGGGTTTTGGCCGTTGCGAGAACCGTTGCGGGATTGATGAGGCGATCGCAAGTGAGACAGCGCCCTGACGCTCCACATAGGAAGTGGCTCTGGGGCAAGGTTCGGGGTCGATCGCCAAGACAGCAATTGCGCTGGCTGCTCATTCACCTGTAAAGGCGGTCTTTACAGACTAGGTACAATTGCTTACAAAATGCAATGTTTCGCAACACTTGTTCTCAGCATTGTATCTGTCCTCGGTTCGATCGACGAGGGGCCATGGATGATTGTCTGGAATTGATGTTTTGATCGCTGGTGTTTTTACGTTTCGGATCCTTTGGATCTTTCGGATCTTTTGGATTTTTGGGATCTCGACGTTCACGGAGCGATCGCTAGCGAGTGAGGCGACGTTCGATCGCGTCCGCCACCGCCGTGGCCACCGCAACCCGCGCAAAGTACTTATCCTCTGCGGCAATCAAAGTCCAAGGTGCCAAGGGCGTGTGGGTTCGTTGCACCATTTGGTTCACCGCCACCGAATACAGGGGCCACTGCTCCCGATTGCGCCAATCTTCGTCAGTGAGTTTGTATTGCTTGAAGGGATTGTCTTTGCGTTCCTGGAACCGGCGCAGTTGTTCTTCTGGGCTGATGTGCAACCAAACTTTCACCAGCACCATGCCACTGGACATTAATTGGCTTTCAAATTCATTAATTTCCTGATAGGCCCGTCGCCACTCCGTTTCGGTGGCAAATCCTTCAATCCGTTCCACCAAAACCCGTCCATACCACGATCGATCAAAAATCCCGATCGTGCCCGCCGCCGGTAACCAGCGCCAAAATCGCCATAGGTAGTGGTGTGCGCGTTCCTCCGCCGTGGGGGCCGCGAAGGCATGAACCGCATAGCTGCGAGGATCCAACATGCCCGTCAACCGCGAGATGGCTCCCCCCTTGCCCGCCGCGTCCCAACCTTCAAACAACACCAACACGGGTAACCGTTGGCGATGGATTTGCATTTGCAGCGATCGCAGCCGGGCCTGTTGTTCTGCCAGCTTCCGTTCATATTTACTGCGAGACAGGGCTTGACTGAGGTTTACCCGCGCTAGCAAGTCCGGTTCACCGGGATGCAACTCCGCTTGGGCCGGCAGAAGGGGCGGAGGAGACGCTTGGCTGCGTTGGCGATCGAGCGCTCCGGCAATGGTGGCAATGGTTTCGCTCAACACTTTGATCACCGCCCAGCGGCGACTGTTGCCTTCCACCAAAATCCAAGGAGCTGCTCCTGTGCTGGTTTCCGCCAGCATCGCTTCCGCCAAGTCCCGATATTGGCGATAGTGCTTGGCCTGTTGCCAATCTTCCGGTCGCACCCGCCAAGCCTGAAAAGGATCCGCTTGGTATTTTTTCAGGCGCTTTTTCAGCTCATCACGGCCGAGATGAATAAAAAATTTGGCGATCGCCGCGCCTTCATCCGCCAACTGTCGCTCAAAGGCATTCACTTCCCGGGTGGCTTCGGGAAATTGTGGATCCGGCAGCCGGCCAAATAGGCGATCTTCTAGCAGGTGGCTATACCAACTGTGATAGAACAGCCCGATCGTGCCCGCTTCCGGCAACCGCAACCAAAAACGCCGCAACCAGGGAAATCCCAGCTCATGGGGTTCGGGCGGAAAAATTGGATGAACCTGAAAGCCTCTTGGATCCAAGGAGTCGCGTAATTCTTTGACGATCGCCCCCTTGCCCGCCGCCGCCCAGCCTTCCAGGGCAATAATCACCGGTAATTGGGCTTCCCGACAGTCCGCTTGGAGCGATCGCAACTGAAGAGCCAAGCGATCGCGCTCTGCGACATAGGTGGCCTTATCCAGCTTCAGGCTGAGATCCAACATGTCCAGCATGGCTTGTCCTCCAGGCGAGCAGTGGCACGAAGCAACGGCAGCAAGCATAGTGAATTGCGGGCGTGACGGAGCCTGATGTGCCATCACCGCCATCGCCAACCACCACAGCGCGGCCTTGCGCTGGTTGCCATCAATTGCCACAACCTTAGCGATTGCTGTTCCGGTCTGCTGCAAAACGTAAAGAAGACTTTAGTCGAGCAACTCCTCAGCCCGATCGTCATCCATCCAAATTGCCGCGAAAACGGCCGCAATTTCCCGAAAACAGCTCGATCGGCAAGCGTTCGATCGGGCCACCTGGCAGGGTGGGATTGACGAAATTTGGAGGTCTTGCCCGCAAGTTCCATTAAGTTTCAATCAAGTTTCAAAGGAGTTTTTTGAGTTGCGATTCAAAAATTATTAAATCTTAGTCAATGTTTTTGATCGTTAGGAATTTGATCATTTTCGATTTCAGTTTTGATCAATGTCCTATGAATGCTTAATGTTGATTAGGGTTCAATAGTTTTGCCTGTAATCTATGCTCTATCTACGCCTTGAAACCTTGATTGGAATTTCTTAGCCGGACAACTCAGACCATCCAACTCATTCCTAGCCAATTGAATCAAAGCCGCTGCCTTTGGTTATTCATTGCTTGGACTTGAGGTCAAGGATTGCCAAATCGAAATTCAGGGCTAGGGGGGTGCTCATTGCGATTATTACTCCCTGAGTTGGTAATGGGTATGACTGATTCTTGGCGCGATCAGATGCAGTCGGTGGTTTTGGAGCTAGGGCAAATCTCGCTAAGGACGGCAGAAGCGGTTCAATGCCTCTCCAGTCAGCTCGATCGGCTGAGTCAATGCTTGGAACAGCAGGGTGAGTTTTTGCAAAAAACCTTGCAGCAACAAGGACAACAAATCGAAGAAAAGATTGAACGCCAAATCGAACAGCAACTTGAATTGCAAAGCTGGAAAATTCAGCAACAATCGAAGGAAATTCATCAACAGATGAATCAGCAAGTTAATCAACAAATTGAACAACAAATCGAACAACAAGTTGAACAACAAGTTAGTCAGCAGATTAGCGAGCAAATTGAGCGACAAATTCAGCAGCAAATTGAGCTGCAAAATCAGCAAATGCAGCAAATTCAGCAACAGGGGCAACAATTGCAACAGGTTCTAGAGCAATTCTGCCAACGCACTCTTGAACAACAGGCGCAACATTGGGAACAGCAGGGGCAGTTATTGGCCCAACAGAATCAACATTTGCAACAGCAAGGACAGCAAATTAAACAGCAGGAATATCAGGTGTTTGCCCTTTGCGATGTGTTGCAAGCTTTGGTGAGTCAGCAGACGGCTACTCATCAATCGATGGCTCAACTGATAGACCGGTGCGATCTGCCATCGCCCCCACCGGCTGAGGCATTGCGTACCCTGTCGCCCTGGGTAACTGCCGGAACAACGGGGGGTGATGGATTGGCCAAGGTCGATCGCGCCGATCGGTTGGACAACGCCCAAGCGGCCGCGAACGCCGGTCACCCTGCGGAATCCGATCACCCTTTGGCCCTTGCTGCTCCGCCAAGTCTCTGGCCAAGTTCGGAGTCGATCGCCCCTCAGACCTTTGGGGAAAGTCCGCCTTTAGGGCCAACCCTACCCTATGAAGATGTATCCTTTGCTACCGGCTACTCAGTTGGATAATTCCCTGCGATATGATGGGGCCCAAAACCGCTTAAGGTGTTCTTAATTCGCCGTTTGAACCGGATATTTCCCGGATTGTTCACTGGCTTGGGGAATAGTGGATTTTACGGTGGGCTTTTGCGGATGGGGGCCGATCGCGCCTGAAGACCCTCGCGCCTGATGATTACGGCCATGGACTGAGAAGTGAAATTCAGACACTGCGATTCAGACGCTGCGATCCAGACGTTACGATTCCAACGGTCAGAAGTACGGTATTCCTAACCCCCTGGCAGAGCGATCGCGCCATGTGTTCTGAAGTTGCTGCCGTAGTTGCCGCCGTACAATGGCCATGGGGTTTTTCGGCCCCATGGGGTTCATCCAAGGCGATCGACATCCTGTGCCATTCGGTGGCAGGTTGCTGATCCGTGTCAATGGTTGTCGTGAAATATCGATGTTTTGTATTGCCTGAGGTTAGCACCGCCGGTGTCTGCCCAAGAGTCGTTACCATCCCCGATCGATCCCCTCGTTCAGCCCGATCCTGAGCGAGTCTTTGCGCTGATCGATCGCATCTTGCCGTTTGAAGTTTGCCTCTATCACCAAGTCTTGCCCCTAGACCGGCAAGATGATCAAATCATTTTGGGCGTGGTGAATCGCGACGCGGACTTGAGCTATGTCCAGCGGATGCTCGCTCACCTGAATGATCAGTTGGTCTACCGCCCGATCGCCCTGGAAACTCAACAGGAGTTGCTTTCCGCGTTTTTGAGCTACGACTGCCAACGAAAGTCTGAGGGTTACGTAGAACCCAGCCATTCTGAATCTTGGCAACCCTCCTTGGCCAACCCCCAACCGAACGCCGCTCCAGATTCGCCAGCGGCTTCGTTGGGCCATGGCACCTTGGGCGCGGGAACGGATTCCGGCCCGTTGGATCCGGAACTGCGTCCCCTGGTGGAAGTCAGTGATTGTCTGTCGGATCTGCAACCGGCCTTGCCCCCGATCGAGCATGGTTTTGTTGTGGATGATTTGATGAACGATTGGGACGATGATGAGCTGGATGAATTGGGAGAAACCATCAGCGCTCCCGCAGACTTTGCGCATTGGAATCAGCTTGGTGCTCTGTCGCCCCCAGACGGGTCAGATCCAGACGAAGACATGGAAACCCAACCGGTTGGTCGGTTTCAAAACCATGACGATTCCGAACCATTTGACCCTTGGGCCAGTCCCCAGAATTGGTTAAGCGCCGGCAGTTCCGAGGAACATCAGTTGCATCACCTGGCGGCACATCCCTCGCTGTTGGATCCCGGATCAGTGGATTTGGGAGCGGTGGATGTGACCGAAACTCTGGTGACGGCGGCCCAAAGTACCCCAGATCCTGATTGGCAACAATTGCACCGGAAGGGGGAGTTAGCGGAAGCCTGCGGCTCCCCTTCGCTGACATCGGATGATATTCCGGATCTACCTATGGATACCCTTACGAACCATGCAGTGGTGACTGCCAGTGACCTAGGCACAGGACAGGGCGCGGCCCCTTCCCTGTTGCCCGTCGATTTATCTACTGAGCGACCGACCAATGGCCCCGTAGATTTACCGGCGGAGTTGGCGGAGTTGGAGCAAGCTTTGGTGCAGGCGTTGGAGCGATCGACTCCGCCGGCCCAAACCACTGTTCCGAGTGCTTCGGAAGTGGAGGCTGCTTGGATTCATCCCACGGTGTCTGTCCCGATCGAGTGGGCCGACTTAAACCCCAGCCCCTTGGTGTTGCACACCCGCTATGCCGATCGCCCGCTGTCGGAATTGGGGGATTTGCCGCCTCGGGCCCTGATGCAGGAGTTGTTGCAACGGGCGATTGAAGGAGGGATTGGCCGGCTATATTTTGATCGTCCTGAGGTCGATCGCACCCGAATTCTTTGTAGCCGCGATGGGATTATGCAAGCGGCCCTGGATCCATTGCTCCCCTCCACCTTTCAAGGGGTGATCGATGAGCTAAAGTTGCTGGCTAATTTGCCCCTGTTGCCTCCCGTGGGGAAACCGCGCCAGGTCGAAATCGAGCGCATCTATCGCAATGAGTTGCTGTTGCTGCGGTTGCGAATTGCGCCGGGCCGGTTGGGCGAGGAGGCCACGTTGCAGGTTTTGCGGGGAGCGGCCCTGAAGTTTCATCAGCGCCAACAGCTCTCGAAACTGAGCCAAGACACGATCGACCTGACCCGCCAACTGCAAAAAAAGCTGGCGGAGATGCAGGTGCGGGCTTCCTTGTCTCAAGACTTCAACCCCCGATCGCAGGAATTGACGCAACTGATGGGGGTGGTGCAACGGTTAATTGAGCGACTGGGCAACTGGCGATCGATTTAGCGGCCTATGTTTATCAACTGCTTGTTGGGCTTAACTGCTGGTTAGGCGCTTGCCACATTGCTGGTCTTTTCAGACTGGTTTTGTTTGGCATCGCCTTAAGAAGCCTGGCGATCGGGTTGGGGTTGAACCATGGTGCGATCGAACCGGCCCTTGGGAATAGCCGCGATCAGTTGGCGCGTGTAATCTTCCCGAGGGTGGTCATAGACCTGATCAGCGGGGCCCAATTCCTCAAAGCGGCCTTGGTTCATTACGGCAATGCGATCGCTCATGAACTTCACCACGCCCAAATCATGGGAAATGAAAATGTAAGTCAAACTAAATTCGCTCTGTAATTCCTTCAGCAAATTCAGCACCTGCGCTTGCACCGACACATCCAACGCCGATACGGACTCATCACAGATTAAAAACTTGGGATTCAAGGCCAGCGCCCGGGCGATGCAAATCCGTTGGCGCTGACCGCCGGAGAACTCGTGGGGATAGCGGTTCATCCAGTCGGGCTTGAGGCCCACCCGCTCCAAGAGGTAGGCCGCCTGCTCACGATACATTTTGCGGGCGGGTAGGGGGTGGTTAGTTTTGCCTTGGGCATGGATCAGCATCGGTTCCATGACCGCCGCCCCGATGGTCATTCGCGGATTTAGGGAACTGAAGGGATCTTGGAAGATAATTTGCATTTCGCGCCGCAAGGCCCGTAGCGCTTTGCCCTTGAGCTGCAAAATGTCTTGGTCATCAAAGCGAATTTGGCCGCCCATGGGTTCAATCAGCCGTAGGAGCGATCGCGCCAGGGTGCTTTTGCCGCAACCACTTTCACCCACCAGGCCCAAGGTCTCCCCGGGAAACACATCAAAGGACACACCATTCACAGCCAGGGCGTGCCGCTGGGCCATGCCCAGCCAACCCTTGACTGCGTAGGCCACGCGCAAATCCCGTACCGAGAGCAGGGGTGGCAGTGCTTGGAGCTTGGTGAGTCGATCACGCGTTTCGTCCGGTGGAATGGCCAGGGCGATCGGGGTTTGGGGCGCAAGGGATGTGGCAAAGGAACCCGGTTCGATCGGGGCTGAATCCTGCGCTGCTGCACTCAAAAAGTCCGCCACCGTGGGCAAATAGCGCAGCCGCAATTCTGGCCGCGGCCGGCAAGCCAGCAGTCCTTGGGTGTAGGGATGTTGGGGGGCAGTAAAAATCTGCTCCACGGATCCCTGCTCCACCAACTGCCCCTGGTACATGACCGCCACATCGTCCGCCAGTTCTGCAATCAGCCCCAAATCGTGGGTGATGAACAGAATGGACATGGCGCGGTGGCGTTGCAACTCCCGCAGCAGTTCCAAAATACGTGCTTGAACGGTCACATCCAAGGCGGTGGTGGGTTCGTCGGCAATCAAAATCGCCGGGTCGCCGGCCAGGGCGATCGCGATCGTCACCCGCTGGAGCTGACCACCGGACATTTGGTGGGGGTAGCGATCGAGCATGGCCTGTTGGCGTTGGGTCACGGCCTGTTGCAATTCCCGATCGCTGGGGTTGCCGTTGCGCCACTGATCGCGAATTTGGGCCCGCAGTTCCAACTCCGGCGGCAACAATTTCACCTCTTGCAACAGGGCGATCGCCTGTTGTCGGGCTGCCGCCTCCGAAAGGCCCCGGTGCAATCGAATGGCTTCAATGATCTGAAACCCACAGGTATAGACCGGATTCAGGGCGCTCATGGGTTCCTGAAAAATCATGCCAATCCGTCGCCCTCGGTAACGCCGCAGGGCTTCCGGTGAAAGCTTCAGCAAATTCACCGCTTCTTCGGCATTGGGTTCTCGATACCAAATGCCATCCCCCCTGACGCGACCTAATTCGGGCAGCAACCCCGCGATCGCCAAGGCCGTGACAGATTTACCCGAGCCGGATTCCCCCACTAGTCCCAAGGTTTGACCGGGCTGTAACTGCAAGGACAACCCATCCACCGCTCGCATGGCCGACTCACCGGCACCAAATTCCACTTGCAAATTGCGAATGTCAAGGACGGGGGGGATGGTCATAGTTGCAGAAGGGTGCGTTGCCAAAGGGTGCGATCGCGCGGGCGACAGTGAAACTATCCACCCAGGAAATTTGCCCTGATTCTACCAACTGAATTTCTGAATCTCTTTCCGAACGGTTGATCAGCCTAGCGCCAGCCAAACCAACGCCACCCGTAGCGCAAGCCCTGCTGAAAGTGGGTCAAGGTGGTGAGCACGGCCAACAGGAGATAAAAACCCCGCACGCCCCAAGTGCAACCCTCCAACAGTTGCTCAATGGATTTGGTTTGCCAGCGCAGCAAATTAGCCAAGGTGGCTTTCACCTGTCGATCGATGGTGGGAATTTCCCGCATGGCATCCGGAGCCAAGGGCAATTCCGGATAGCGAGCTGAGTAGGTATAAAACCCCCAAAGACCGCTTTGTCCCACTTGCTTGCTCAAAAAGCGCTCAACTTGAATTTTGGCTTGCTCGGGCGTGATCCGTTGATGGTCGGCGGCGCGGTTAATCCAGGCCTGTTGGCGCACGGCCGGAGCGATGGCAAACAGGCCGGGCACGGCCACGGCCAACACAAGTGCGGTGAGTTGTTGGCCCCGAGGGGGCGGCAACACACCGGCCGCAATGCCTGCGCCCATGCCCAACACAGCAAACACCAACAGATTCAGCAGTTCCAAAATTTCCAAACTGCGGAGGAAATGGCCCACGTAGGCCACTTCGTAAATGTTGGTTTCTCCGAGCCAAGCGATGGCCCAGCGGGCCGCCGCCGTGGCCCCGATCGCCAAGGCCAGAATGCTCACCCAGCCGACAACCCGTGGCGTGGACAGGGTGGCATCCGTGGCGGCCACAGTGTGAACAACCGATCGCCCCGAGAGTTGCCCCGAGAGTTGCCCAGAATTTGCCCCCCCGGCCCGGCGCGATCGGTTCGCAGAATTCGCAGAATTGGTCACCAAGGGGCGTGGCGCGATCGTCCCGGTATCTTGCAAATCAATGCCCATTTGCCAACTGGGAGCCGCCGCCCCGGGCGCATAGCCCTGCACCACCACCCGCCGCACCACGGGCGCAGCCAGCCCCAGCATTCCCCGCCGCACAAAATCCACCAAAAAGTCCTGATCCGGCGGCCCCAGCTCGCCCGCCGCCATCACCGTCAGGCAATCCTGGACCAGATCCGTGCGGACTTGTACCCCGGCAGGCTCAAGGGATTGATTCATCAACCGGGCGATCGCCATGGGATCTCCCTGGCGAGCAAGATCAAGAACCGAAGATTGCGCCGTCATAGGCCCTGGTGCAGCAGTACCAAAAAAGAGCAACAGCAATCGTCCTGGTTTGGCATTTCCCCCCTCCCAGCGACGATGCGAACCAAAGTTCTAAACCAAAAGCGAACTCACGGGAAAGCGATCAAAACCGGACTCTGAATCCATGGTTCAGAATCCGGCTCATTGATTTCCGTTGCCGTCACTTTCAACCCGAACCGTCTCTATTTTGCTTCAGCGGCGCAGATTTGCCGTAGGCCGCTGCCCCCTCAACCGAGGATGCTGGTGAATAACCAATAATCAGAGCGGCAAATAAAGCAACCATTGGGGCAGCAAACCAGGGCGCAAAACCAGGGGGCAACCATGCCCGCATCATTCCGCCTACACGGCCGCAGCCAGGGGCAGAGACTCGGTAATCAGGGTTGCTTTGGGGCTGACATCTCGTAGGGACTTCCCCATCACTTCCGCTGGCAAGCAAATCAAACCATCGCCATGGGTGCTAATCAGGCCGCGCTTCCGCAGTTTCCCCATCAGGCGGGTCACGGTCACTCGCGTTGAGCCGATCGCACTGCCAATTTGGGCATGGGTTAACGTCCAGGGTAAGTAATAGCCATCGTCACAGGCTTGACCAAACTCCTCAATCAGCAGGGTCAGGTAGCCCAACAGGCGATCGATCGTGCGGCGTTGGCCCAAGGTGCTCAACCACAGCAGTTTCCGCTGGTGCTGTTGACGGAACGCATCCAGCACTTCGCGACGGAAGTGAGGCCAATTTTCCAAGTCGTTCCAATACATCCACAGCACACTGGTGCGATCCACATGGGCGTAGCTTTGGAGCGCGAAGGGCGACTGGGCAATGATTTCAAAGGGCTGCCCAGGCCCCACAAACCCCAGAAAAGCCTCATCCATTGCGGGATCGAGTCCGTCCTCGTCTTCATCTTGATCCTGAATGGCAGCCGTGGCAGTCATGACCGACGAGCCAACCAGTCGCACCGCACCGCGCTCTACGAGATACAAGAGGCCCGGGCGAGTGGGAATCTTTTCATCTTTGCCGAAAGTGCGGCAGCGGTAGTGATCCTGGGCCCAATCCAGCACACGCTGCCAAGTCAGGAAGGGGCGATCAAATTCGGACTGCGTCAGAGGCGAATACATGACAGGAAACCCAGTGCAAAAGGGACAGCGATCGAAAGTAGATAGCCCAAGGGATCACCCGTATCATAGCCGTGAAAATACGGAGGCCCCATTCCTGAAACAGCTCGTTTACATTGCACCCAAAATCTGATGGGTTCTCGTTTCGGGCTGCTGGTCTCGATCTGGGATGGAGGATGTATCAAAGTTCTATTGCTGCCTAGTATATTCAAAACTCGGGAAAAACTCGGGTAGATATCTGCCCAATTTTTTCACAGTTTTCCTGGGCTTGGTCAAACAAGCCACAATCCCTGATTTGGGCGGCATGAACTGCTCGATCGGCCGGTTGGGTTTGCTGATTTGACATTGACTTGGCCCATTTGATCTCGATTTAGTTCATCGTTGTATATCGATAAATAGATGCTTTGGGTAATATTTTGAAAAAACCGCCTTAGTCAGTTGCTTCCTTGGATCGATACAACGCGATCGGGGGGCGATCCACAGGATTTGCGCCGATTCCGCCCCAAAATCATGACGCGCGAAAAAATTTCTAAAATGCCCCAACCCTTGATGGGGATGGGTTTCCATGACAAGGACGTGAATTCTTGATGAATTTTGGGTGGCGATGGGGTGACAGATTCAAATTCCTCGGCTATCATTCTGGTGGTGTGTGAGGAGCGAACCAGTAAGAGTGCCGAGACGAAACACGGACAGTCGTCGGCACTCTTTCTGATCAAGGGGTATGTTCAACCCACCGAAGCCGGCCACCAGAGCCGATCGACTGCATCTCGATCGGGACAAAATTAATCGAGAAAAATCAATAATGCTGATTTTGTCGTCCCAGCCTTCAGCACTTCAAGAAAAAGGCGGTTTGCGACAAAGCACTTTGACGACCAATCCATCGTGATTCAGCTTCCGAAGATTGGTTTCCTGCAAATATTTTCCTGAGCGTATTTTCCTGGGAATCCGTTCCTGAAAACGCTGAGTGCCTTGAGGCTTCGGCGGTTTTCCGGGGCGATCTTTCAACGGGGCGATCGGCTTAATCAGGCAATTGGTTTAGTAGACCTCTTGCATCAATCAAAACCCTCACCCCAAATCCCTCTCCTAAGTCGGGAGAGGGACTTGACAACCAACAGCGAAATCGCCGTTATTCTCGATTTCTGGCTTCCCTTTGCTCGCCTTGGGAGAAGGGCTTGGGGGATGAGGGCTGTGAGCTGATTCGCGCAAGAGGTCTAGTGAATTCAAGTAGGCAATTGGTCTAGTGATTAGTTGATCTTGACTATTCAATTAGTTGATCCAATTAAGCAATGGGTTGAGGACGTGGAGTTGAGCCACAGAATGAGAAGTCGTCCCGGGCAAAATGACCGCGGCCCCTGGCAACAGGTTAACGATCCCCCGGGGACTTGGTGGGGGTGAGGTTCCGGATCGGAAACCCACACCCGAAGTACGGAAAATGGGGCGATCGGCCCGCACTGTGGGTCATAGAGTCTCGATCGGGGTCTGTCTCAGACGGGGTTAATTCGTAACGAGGGGTGGACAATTGTAAACTTCGCGTTAGAATTGCGCCAAAATACTTGCTTCAAACCACCACGATCTTCATTTTTCTTCAGTAAACCTATGGCTAGTGCGTCTTCTGTGGTAAGTAAACCGGCGGCGGCAGAGGCAGTGCAGTTGCCCTTCGATGTCAAGCAACAAATTGAGTTCCTGCACCTGCAAGCGGATATTGAGTCCCTGTTGCAACAGTTGCAAGCCCTTTCGCGGCAGCGTCTCGATTCCTAAGGTTCTTTGCTCCGTTAGGTTGGTTATCCGCCTAGTTCAGTGAATCCTGCGATCGCGGCTTTGGTTCGTTCAATACCCAACTGTGGGTCTGCCATGCCTGCTCAACACCTGAGCGATCGCCCTGGAATACTGTGCTGGGCGGTTTATTTTGCAGGCTATTCCTGAGTCTAGCCGCACCAATTGGAGTCCACCTCCAAATAGCAAATCCGAAAGATCCGGCGGAGCAGCTCGGAATCCTTCGGATTTTCGGAATGATTTTGGATTTGCTTAGAGCGATTTGGCTCTACTGGGAATTTCTAATCCAAAAGCCCTAGCGCTGGTCGATCGGCTCTGGCGCTGGTTGGTCTGGGGCTTCGGAGTTGGGGGCGATCGACTCTGCGGCAACCGTTTCCGTTTGCACGGACTCCTTGCGCACCGAGAATCCCCAAATGAAAGTGATGGCGATGAAACTGATCGTCATCCAATCGGGCGGAACCCAAAGATCGACCCCCAAGGCTCCCTCGATCGCCTTCAAAAACAGACGCGCACCGACAAACCCAACGGTGACGTAGCCAGCGGCCGCTAAGTTTTCATACTCATCCAACCAGCGGATAAACAGCCCTGCCATGAAGCGCAGGGTAATGATTCCTAGGGTTCCCCCCGTCAACACCAGCCAGGTGTGGTCAGAAATGGCGATCGCGGTGGTGACGCTATCCAGGGAAAAGGCCAGGTCAGTGAATGCAATGGTGGGAACGGCTTGCCAAAGATTTTGGAACCGAAATGCCTTGTGGCCCTCGCCATCGTCGTCATTTTCCCCCGTGAAAAACTTGAAGCTGAGCCACAGGAGATAGAGGGCCCCCACCATTTCAATTTGCCAATAGCGGATCACCCAAGTGGCGAGCAAAATCAGGGCAATGCGCAGAATGAAAGCTGCCACTAGCCCAAAATTTAAGGCCCGGGTGCGTTGTTGGGGATCCTGCAATCCTTGGGCGATCGCAGCGAGGGCGATTGCGTTGTCGGCCGAGAGCACGGCCTCCAACGCCACCAACACCAATAACAACAGCGCGGTGTCAACGCCAAAGCTGGGGTAAAAGTCGAGGAACTGATCGAGCATTTCGGGCTAATGGTCTGATGGCAAATTTTGCAACTCCTACTAGCCTAACGCTGTTATTACGCCTTGTAACGAACCTATTCCTGAATTGAGCTGGGTGGTTGAAAGTAGTGAAGTCAGTCCCTTTAACATCTGGAGTCTTTAGAGCGATGCTTTCGGATACGCAAGTTTACGTCGCCCTAGTTATTGCCATCATCCCCGCCATTCTGGCTTTCCGCCTTTCGACCGAACTGTACAAGTAAGTTCGAGTCCGCCGATCGGCAGCTAATCGACAGCTCTCGATCATTGAGTTCTTGGTCTTGGGGGATCGCGATCGCGAGCCTGTTCAAGATCGGTTGAGCAAACCCCCAGTGGCGATCGCGACCGGGGGTTTATCCTATTGGGCGGTTGATCTCTGGCGGGCGACTTGTTGGGGGCTGATGGGTTTTGAACAAAACGTTTTTGAACAAAGCGCTCATGCAGAAAGCGCCCATGAACAAACCGTGAATGGGGCCAATAATGGGGCAGAAATGCTGAGGGCGATCGAGCCAGCGCGTTACCCTAGAGGCGAAAACCATCAAGAATTGTGAAGCCTGAGGAGTTTGCTGGATGTCTTCGCCACCTCCGAACTCGATCGCCCCGTCCTCGTCCGCAGCGGCTCCCCAACCCCCGATCGCCCCAGAACTCCCCCTTCCCAAAACCTACCGAATTTCAATTTTGATTCGGCTCACCCTGGTTTTGCTGTATGGGGCCCTAACCCTTCCGCTGCCTTTTCTGACCCAGGTGAATGGGGCAGCCCACGATCCGAGCATTTCCCCAAACATTTCGCCCTCGACACTGTGGGTTGGCCTGGCGATCGGGCTGGTGTTGTTGTGGGGAGCCTTGTCTGAACAGGTGGAGCTAACCACAGAAGGGATCCGCGTCACCTATCCCGTTTGGTTTCGCTGGCTGATTCGCAAGGGCTGGTTTTTGCCCTGGAGCGATATCCAAGCGCTGAAACCCAAAACGACCGGCCAAGGCGGCTTGGTTTACTATTTCCTGAGTCGATCGGGCGAAGGCTATTTGCTGCCCATGCGAGTGGCGGGCTTTTCCCGTTTGGTGAAGCAGGTTCAAGGACAAACGGGCCTGGATATGCGCGATGTCAGGCCCTTGGCACAACCTTGGATGTACATTGCCCTGCTGGGTTGTGCCCTGTTGCTATTGCTCTGCGATGTGTGGGTGCTTGCCACATTGCACCAGTCCTAGGGGCGCAACAGGTGAACTTGGCAGGTGAATTTGGCGAAAGGTTTTAACCTTTTAACCGTTGCCCTGCTGAGCTACTACCTGCTGAGCTACTACCTGCTGAGCTACTACCTGCTGAGCTACTACCTGCTGAGCTACTAAGTGTTGGTTTTTTCAAGCACTCCGTTGAGGAAAATATCGGCAATGCCTTCAGCCATTTCCTGAAGTTCTCGGGGGGAAATATTCGGCTCCATAATCGTCAACTCGCTGAAGCCGGCGATCGCGAACATGCCCAAAAAGACCCGCGCAATGATGCGGGGATTCATGGGGCGATAAATTCCCCGATCGATCGCAGTTTGGAAAAAGGCTTCGGTCACATCCATCATTTTGGCAATCACCTCCACCTGAATGCGATCGCGCAACTCTGGGTGAAATTGAGCTTCCATGAAACAAACCCGCATCATGTCGGCATTTTGCTTCAGGTTACTCATCCGCTTGCGCATCACTTGCGAAATGGCTCGATAGCTGGCCATTTCGCTGAGTTCCATGAGCAAATCCGTCAGAATTTCGACCCAACCTTGGGTGGCGATTTCCACCAAAATCGATTTTTTGTGATCAAAATGCCGAAACAGGGTTCCTTCGGCCACGCCAGCCGCCCGGGCCAGGTCGCGGGTGGTGGTGGCATCGTAACCCTGACGGGCAAATAGCTGCTGAGCCGCTTGCAGAATGCGGGTGCGGGTTTCAGTTTCAGAAGGGGATGGGCGGTGAGCGATACGCAGCATGGCTAGGACTCCTTGGACGCAAGCCAGTGGGATTAGGGGTGCAAAAAGGGGCGATCGACCATTAGGAAAAAAGACGGGTGAACAACAGGAAGTCAAGAGAAAACGGCAAGGGGCAAACCGTTTTGAGGAACTGAGGATGCATTGAGATGAACTGAGCAGTGGGGGCCAACCTCTCGATCGCTCTGCAATGCTGCGGATTGACCTGACCGATCGCCCCTACTCATTGACCTCACCAACATTGACCTCATCAACCCCGGTCAAGAAACTTGTAACGAAACACCCCTGCCCACAGACGCTGATCGGTGCGATCGCGCCATCAACGCGCCCACAGGATCGCGCCATCAGTTGCACCATAGATGGCGATCGCGCAAGGGTGGGAGCAACCGCTTCAGCACCGCAGGGGGCTGGTGGTGGCCGGGCGATCACGCTTCTCTATTGATCGCTATTGTCAACGGGGCCAGGGGATACTGGGTCTGGGATTAAGGGAACGTTATAAAACTGATCCTTTGCCTACCGAAGTTCATGATTCCGTAAGTTTGGGTTGACGGCTCTGAATTGCCCATGAAATCCGGTGGCTCGACTATGCTGGAAGCTGCTCGCCAGCTTGGGTCACCAGGCTGGTGTTTCGGTCAAGGCAATATTTCTTTAAATTTGCCTGAGACGGGTGCTGTTTTTCTCCACCTCTAAGCGCTCTTTGAACGCGCTCAGCACTGTAATTCTCACTTCAACATATACCCACGATTGGCAGGCATGTTGTCAGGCATAAATCACGGCAAATGGCAGCAGTTAGGGCGATCGGGCGATCGCTTGGCATTGGTGCATCATCTGGGACAAGTCCTGCGGGCTAGGGGTTTGGGCCTTGTCCGGGCGATCGGGCTGTTGGTTGGGTTCGCGGGCATTACGGGGGCCCTGTGGTTGGGTTCCGGTGCGGGTTCAACAGCCTGGGCCCTGGACTCATCGTTATGGCGATCCACGCTGTCTCTTGCCACTGTTGTTCCCGATGCTGCCCCTGATGCCGCTGCTAACACCCCCCCCGCGTCCCCCACATTTGAGCCGATGAACGGCCCAGTGCTCAATCAGCGCAATCAAGACATGATGGCGACCGGGCTGAATGGAAACTCGGCCACAGCCAAGGCCACGTCGATTAAGCCCTACCTCGATCGGGTGCAACAGCAAATCACTGAATTCACCCTCAAGAATGGGATGAAGTTCATTGTGCTGGAGCGTCACCAGGCTCCGGTGGTTTCCTTCATGACCTATGCCAATGTGGGCGGCGCGGAAGAGCCGGACGGCAAAACAGGCGTGGCCCACTTCCTGGAGCATTTGGCGTTCAAGGGATCGAGCCGGATTGGCACAACGGATTTTGAGTCAGAAAAGGCGATTCTCGATCGCATGGATGCCTTGACGGTTCAGTACGAAACGGCCCGCGACCAGGGCAAAGCCGCTGAAGCCCAACAACTGCGCCAACAGTTGCTGGCTCTGGAACAGCAGGCGCAACCCTTTGTGAAACAAAACGAATTTGGGCGTTTGGTAGAACAGGCGGGCGGTGTGGGACTCAATGCCACCACGTCTGCGGATGCCACGCGCTATTTCTATAGTTTTCCGGCCAATAAGCTGGAGTTGTGGATGTCGCTGGAGTCAGAGCGCTTCCTGGATCCGGTGTTTCGGGAGTTTTATAAGGAACAGGATGTGATCCTGGAAGAACGCCGAATGCGCACGGACAACTCCCCGATCGGGAAGGCCGTGGAAGTGTTTTTGGAAGCAGCCTTTAAGGTGCATCCTTACCATCGGCCGGTGATTGGCTATGACGAGGACATCCGCAACCTGACTCGGTTGGATGTGCGCCGCTTCTATGAGGCCCATTACCCGCCCAATAATCTGACGGCGGTGGTGGTGGGGGATGTGATGCCGACGGAGGTGAAGCGGCTGGCGGAAATTTATTTTGGTCGATTCCAACGGCGGCCCCTGCCCAATTTGCCGATTCCGGTGGAACCGCGCCAAACGGCAACCCGATCGGTCAATTTGCAGCTTGAATCGCAGCCTTGGTACTTGGAGGGCTATCACGCACCGGCTAAGACGGATCCCGACTATGTGGTCTATGAGGCGATCGCCAGTTTGCTCTCTGATGGGCGCACGTCTCGCCTTTACCAGTCGGTGGTGCAGGAGAAGCAATTGGCCCTTTCGATCGCGGGTTTATACGGGTTTCCGGGCGATCGCTACCCAACGCTGATGCTGTTTTATGCCCTGAGCGCACCGGATCATTCCGTGGATGAAATTGCGGTGGAACTGCATCGCCAACTCGATCACCTGAAAAATGAGCCGGTGAGCGAGGCGGAACTAGAGCGCGTAAAAACCCAAGCCAGAGCCAACCAACTGCGGGCGATCGACTCCAACAGCACCATGGCGGCCCTGCTGGCGGAATATCAAGCTAAAACGGGCAATTGGCGCAATTTGTTTGCGGAGCTAGATCGAATTGGTTCGATTTCGCCGGCCGATGTGCAGCGGGTGGCCCGCAAGACCTTCACCCCTGAAAATCGCACGGTGCTGAAGCTATTGCCCAAATAGCCTTTGGGGCGATCGGGTGAGGAGGCTGAATGGCGCAAAAGTGGCCCATTCAGTCACGCTTCAAAAGCTCCCAGCCAGCAGCGGCGATCCAAAAAGTGGTGATGCAAAAAGCGGCGATCTACAAAGCAGCGATCCAAACGCTGTCGCCCAATAGCCAGCATTCCAACATCCAGGATCCAGAATTCAAGATCCAAAATTCAAGATCCAGAATTCAAGATCCAGAATTCAAGATCCAAAATCGAGAACAAAACGCAAGGCGCAAGGTTCATTGAGGGTACAGAGTAGCCATGAAGGTTTTTCGTTCGATCGGGGCGCGCCGTTCCCCGCAACAGTTCGCAGCCCAGCCCCGGCGCGATCGGCGCTGGCGGTGGTTGACCATTGCCCTGTTGGTGGGGTTGTTGGTGTTGGGAGTGCGACAGCCGGCCGTGGCTGATACCCCCAGGCATTACACAGAGTTGCAATTACCGCCGCCGCCGGAGGTGAAGCTGCCGGATTACGATCGCTTCCAATTGGCCAACGGCCTGACGGTCTATTTAGTAGAAGACCATGAACTGCCCTTGGTTGGGGGCCGGGCCATTGTGCGGACGGGATCCCGGTGGGAACCGGAAGATCTGACCGGCTTGGCCGACGTAGTGGGGGATGTGTTGCGATCGGGAGGCACTCAGCAGCACGATGCCGCCACGTTGGATCAACTCCTGGAAGACCGGGCCGCCTCGATCGAGTCCAGTATTGGTACTGCTTCCGGTAGTGTCAGCTTCAGCGCCCTCAGCGAGGATCTGGAATCGGTCTTCGGCTGGTTTACGGAAGTGTTGCGATCGCCCGCCTTTGCTCCGGAAAAAATTGCCCTCGCCAAAACCCAACTGCGGGGGAACATTGCCCGGCGCAACGACGACCCCGACGGCATCGCCAGTCGTGAGTTTGACAAATTGCTCTACGGAGCCAGCAGCCCCTACGCCCGCACGGTGGAATATGCCACGCTTGATCGCATCGATCGCCCGGCCGTGGAGTCGTTCTATCGGCGCTATTTCGTGCCCCAGAACATCATCTTGGGTATTTCCGGGGACTTTGATCGCACAGCCATGCGCCGCCTGATCGAAGCCCGCCTGGGCGACTGGCAACCGGGCCCCAACCGCGAAAATTCGCTACCCGCCGTCAGCCAAGTGCAGACCAGCGGCGTGTTTGTGGTCGATCGGCCCCAGCTCACCCAAAGCTCCGTTGTTCTTGGTCACCTGGGCGGCCTCGTTAGCAATGCCGACTACCCCGCCATGGCCGTCCTCAATGATGTGCTGAATGGCTTTGGGGGTCGCCTGTTTAACGAACTACGATCGCGCCAGGGCCTTGCTTACTCGGTCTATGGCTACTGGAGTCCGAACTATGACTTTCCTGGCACTTTCCAAGCCGGTGGCCAGACTCGCTCCGAAGGAACTGTGCCCCTCATTCAAGGCTTAAAGGCAGAAATTGCCAAAGTCCGGAGCCAACCAATTAGTAATCAAGAGTTGAACTTTGCCAAGGAATCAGCTCTCAATTCCTTCATTTTCAATTTTGCTGACCCGTCTCAAACCCTCGGCCGATTGATGACCTACGATTACTACGGTTATCCTTCTGATTTTATTTTCCGCTACCAAAAAGCCGTTCAATCAACCACGATCGAGGATGTGCAACGGGCAGCCCAGACCTATCTAAAACCTGATCAATTGGTGACCTTGGTGGTGGGAAATCAGAAAGCAATTCAGCCACCACTCAATCAATTAGGACAGCCGGTGACCGCTTTGGATGTCACAATTCCCGGTGTACCCACTGGCCGCAATTCTTGACCTATTTGTCCGTAGGGGCAAGGGGCTTAAGCCCCTTGTCTGGTCAGGTTGTTTTGAGCTGGTAACGTATCAAGTTTGATCGCTCAAGTTTGCTCGCTCAAATTTGATTTTTCAGAACTTCTTTGAACATTAACGAGCTGAATTGGTTGTGGTTAACCATTGAGAAAACGGTTGGGCAAATTGCTCAAGGCTGAGACAATGAATCCGATCGCTCTGGGTTGCTTGGGCGCGATCGCCCTCAGTGTTATAACCCCAATTAGCCAAGAATAACTCCACTTGATCCAACGCTGGTTCTTGGATCACCTTATTCAGGGTTGGCAGCATATCTTCCACAAACCAAATATTGGACTTTTGCCCAATCCATTGCTTTAGGGTGCTGGCTTTCGGTTGTCGGGTTGCTTTCCCAAAGATCGCCAATGATTGATGATTAACCCCTGCCCGATCGAGCAGTTGCCGCACGAACCGCTCTTCTTTGGTGGTAATAATCACAACTTCCAAAGAGGAGTAGGCATTGGCTGAATTGAGCCAGGTTTTTAATTGCTCAATCACGCCTGGAAAGAAGCGATGCAATGCCAACCAGCCGTCCAGATCTTCCCGAATCCACCGATCGCGGTTGCTGTCTAATTGTTGTGACAGTTGGGCCGCTGTTAATTGATCGCGCTGCACGATGGTCTCCGCAATCGATCGCCAATGGGATTGAATTTCTGCGATCGAGCGCCCATCCACCAAGGCTTGAATTAAAACGGGCATTTCCCAACCCGTTTCGATCACGGGCCGAAGTCGATAGAATGATTCCGCTAGCTCTGGGGCGATCGGGTCAGCTAATTGCCACAGTTCCTGATGGGTTTTGCGAGCAATTTCAAAATATTCCAACAGTCCATCACAGAGGACTCCATCAAAGTCCAAAGCTAATAAATCGGGCGGTAGGGTAGGTTCAGAACTAGAGATCATAGGTTGATTGACTTAATGCTAATTGAGGCAAAACCAGTTGAGTTAAGCCTAAAAGGGTGTTTGAAAAGCCAAAATTGCTACCCTGTATGCCCCAGGGATCGGTGTAGACAAGGGACTTGAGCATCTTGCTCCCACAACTATTGGTGTTTGGCACAGGCCAAAAGATACTTTTCAAACATCCTCTAAGAGATCGTGACTTATAAATCAGCAATGTCATCGGCAGAACTGGGCAAAGCCGCTCCACAACGACGGCAATAACTGGCATCTGGGTCATGAAAAATCAGGCCGCAGCGATCGCAGGCATTGCGAATTTTATCGTTGGTGTTCACAAAGCTTTTGATCAAATCGCTAATTTGCCAAGGAATGATGGCAATTCCTGACAAGATCATCAAAACAGTCACTAATTTCCCCGCCTTGGAAACCGGAGTAATATCCCCATAACCCACGGTGGTCATGGTAACCACTGCGAAATAAAAGGCATCTAAGAAATTTTCAATAACAGTGGGATTTTTAGGATGTTCAACTTGATAAATTAAGCCGGAATAAATAAAAACAATCGAAAAAAGAGTGAACAAAATGCGAGTGATGATCAGGCGATCGTCCGCCGCCAGCCATTGGGGAATGTAGCGGCGATCGAGAAAGCGCACCAAGCGTAACACCCGAAACCACCGCAACAACCGCAAAAACCGCACATCCCAAAACCCAATCAACAGCGGCGCGATCGCGATCGCATCAATGATTGCGTAAGGACTAAAAACATAGCGCCACTTCTGTTCTGCACACCACAGCCGCAAAGCATATTCCACCGCAAACACCCCGGCCAGCATTCGGTTGCCTACGGTCAAAACCATCCGCAATTGATCATCAATTGTGAAGGTTTCAATCACGAAGGTCACGGCCGACAACAGAATTGAAACGGCAATGGCCCCGTTGACCCAACGGCTCAGGGGTGTTTCCAGATCATCCAGAATGGCGATCACTCGCTGTTGAATGGGAGTGAGCGATCGCCCTGCTTCTACTGCCGTCATAGGGCTAGTTGGCGGCGGCGGAATCACTATTCCCGCCATTCCCACCGCCTTTGGTCAAATCCTCAAGGGTGTTCAAAATCAACCGCTTGGCTTGCAAACGCCATCCCCACTTTTGCACCGTCCAGGCGGCCAAGGTTCCGGCAATCACAAACACAAAGGCGGCCGGCTGTTCCATGGACACACCAATCAGCAACCCAATGCCCGTCACTCCCCAAAAGGGCAGAGCGATCGACTGGCGCTGTTTTTCCACAAACTCCGCTAGTTGTCCCCCTTCGGCCAATTCCGCTTTTAATTGTTCCTTGGCTTGGCGTTGTTCGGTAGCCGAGAGGGTGAGGCCAATTTTGCGGCGCAATTTTTCAACCTTGCGGGCATCGGTGCTGAACTCAGTGAGTTCGTCTTCGGCCATCACAATCAAACGTTCAACGGAATTCATGATCTGGGGTGAAATTTTAGGAGTTAGCAGCCTTGGGGAGCCATGGGAACTGAAAGCCAGCAACAGAACCCAAGCCTAGGATCGACAATAGTGCAACTTGCGTGCAATTGGCGGGCAATTGGCTGACCGCCAGCGGGCAACCAAGCCGCCTTTGGGCAAGCTTGGGGCGATCGGGCCCGGTTCCGGCCCGGAAGGCCCCAGCCAAGCCATAATAGAAGCCACTGCCCAAAGTGAGTGCTCGCAAGCGTTCCAGCGAACTGAATCCGCAACCGCAACCGCGTTATGACTGACTGGCTGACCGATGCTCGTAACCGACTGACTGAGGCGATCGCCCGCTACCGCGATCGGGTGGACTTTTTGGCCATCCGCCTCGAAGAATCTCAGGGAACCGATATTCTGCTGCGCGGGGGTCGCCTGGAAACCCTCAGCGAAAGCGTGGCGATCGGGGGGCAAGTGCGGGCTTGCCACAAGGGCGGTTGGGGCTTTGCCAGCTTTAACCGACTGGATACCCTTCTGGAACGATTGGAAGAGGCGATCGCGGCGGCCCATCTGGTGGGGGATGACGAAACCCTGCTGGCTCCGGTCGCGCCGGTTCAAGCCACCTGCACCCTGCCCTTGGCCGGCACGGATCCCCGGCAGGTGTCCTTATCGGATAAAAAGGCCCTCTGCGACCACTACGCAGAAATTTTGCGCGCCGTTGATGGTCGAATCGCCACCACCATGGTGCGCTATGGCGACAGCACCCAACGCACCCTGCTGGCCACCTCCGAAGGCACACTGCTGGAGCAATCCTGGGTGGATATGGAGATGCGGTTTGCGGCCACGGCCCGTAATGGCGAAACGGTGCAAACGGGCCGGGAAACCACCGGCTCCCGCAACGGCTATGAAGACCTGACTCAGTTAGATGACCAGGTGCGCGGGGCGGCCCGGCGGGCGGTGGATGCCCTGTCGCTGCCTTCAGTGAAAGCCGGAACCTACACAGTAGTGATTGACCCGATTTTGACGGGATTGTTTGTGCACGAGGCGTTTGGGCATTTGTCCGAAGCTGATATGGCCTACGAAAATCCCGATTTGCTGGAAACCATGAGCCTGGGTCGCCGCTTTGGCCCCGAGAATCTGCAAATTTTTGATGGTGCAGCGCCTGCGGGCCATCGGGGTAGCTATGCCTACGATGACGAGGGCACACCGGCCAGCACCACCCAACTGATCACCAACGGCGTGTTGACTGGGCGACTCCATTCCCGGGAAACGGCAGGCCGACTGGAGGAACAGCCCACGGGAAATGCCCGCTGCTTGAACTATCACTACGCCCCGATCGTCCGGATGACCAACACTTGGATTGAACGTGGCGAAACTCCGGCCGCTGACTTGATTGCCGGGATCGAAGAGGGAGTTTATGCACGCAACTGGCTGGGCGGCATGACCAACGGCGAAATGTTCACCTTCACGGCCGGCGAGGCTTGGATGGTGCGCAATGGTGAACTGGCCGAGCCGGTGCGGGATGTCACCCTGTCGGGCAATGCCTTCAAGACCTTGGCGGACATTGAGGCGATCGGGGACGACTTCTATTGGGATGAGTCCGGCGGTTGCGGCAAGGGTGGTCAAAGCGGCCTACCGGTTGGTTGCGGTGGCCCCAGCCTGCGGATCCGCAATGTGGTGGTGGGTGGCGAAGCGGCCTAGGGGCTGTCATTGCCTCCTAGGCGTAGGCTGAAGCGGCTGATTTTCCATGCCTCGATCATCGTGGACAAGGGGCTTTAGCCCCTTGCTACTCACGATTTCTCAACGGCAACATCAGGATTTTGGGTGATTTGGCGACGGTTCCAAGGCCTTTGGGTTGCCAGAACGGCTCTCCAAACCTGATTGAACGTTTTAGATTTGTCGTGCCACCACTGTCTATCAATTTTGGCTTGAGTTTAGGAATCGCTTAAGGATGTAATCGCCGATGGTTGCCACAGCAAGGGTTAGCAGCGGATCTCCCACGGGTTACATGGCTGCCGGTTGGGCGGAGGAATATCGATCGCGCCGGGCCCGGTTGCTGGAAAAAATCGGCTCCGGGGTGGCCATTTTCCGCAGTGCGCCCCATGCGGTGATGCACAACGATGTGGAATATAACTACCGCCAGGACAGCGATTTTTATTACGTGACCGGGTTTGATGAACCAGCGGCCGTGGCAGTGCTGGCCCCTAACCACGAGGAACATCAATTCATTCTATTTGTGCGCCCTAAGGATCGGCTGGCGGAAACTTGGTCGGGGCGGCGGCTGGGGGTGGAGGCGGCCAAAGAGGCGATCGGGGCAGACGTGGTTTACCCGATCGAGGAGTTAACCGCCAAGCTGCCGCAATACCTGCAAACGGGCGATCGCATCTTCTATAGCCTGGGCCATGATCCCCACTTTGATGCGCAGATCCTGGATCTGTGGAAACAGCAACGACGGGGTTACTTCCGCAAGGGGCGCGGCCCGGTGGCCCTCGAAGACCCGATCGCCCGCCTGCACCAACTGCGAAACATTAAATCTCCGTTGGAACTGGCGGCCATGCGCCAAGCGGCCGACATCGCCGCCGAGGCCCACCAGCGGGCCATGGAGATGGCGCGGCCTGGCTGTTGGGAATATGAAGTGCAGGCGGAACTCGATCGGCTTTGTCGATCGCGCGGCGGCTGGGGGCCGGCTTACCCGGCGATCGTCGCCACCGGGGAAAACGCCTGCATCCTGCATTACGTGGAAAACAACTGCAAATTGCAAGCTGGTGACCTATTGCTGATTGATGCCGGTTGCGCCTACGGCTACTACAACAGCGATATCACCCGCACCTTCCCGGTAAATGGCCGCTTCAGCCCCGAGCAACAGGCCCTCTACGAGCTAGTGTTGGCGGCCCAGATGGCAGCGATCGCAGCGGTCAAACCCGGTGATCCCTATAGCAACGTCCATGACGTGGCCCTGAAAGTATTGGTTGAAGGGCTACTGGACTTGGGGCTGATGGTCGGTAGCGTAGAACAAATCATTGAAAAAGAACTGTACCGTCCCTTCTATCCCCACCGCACCAGTCATTGGCTGGGATTGGATGTGCATGATGTGGGGGTCTATACCTATGGCGATGATCCCTGCTATCTCCAGCCGGGTCAGGTGCTGACGGTGGAACCAGGCCTCTACATTGCGCCGGACATCGAACCGAAGCAGCCCGGCGAGGAAGATGATTGGCCCGCTCAACCGGAAGTGCCAGAACAGTGGCGTGGGATTGGGATTCGGATTGAGGATGATGTGTTGGTGACCGAGGGCGGCCATGACGTGCTGACGGCCGCTGTGCCTAAACAGGTTGCTGATCTGACTTGGGGCAAGGACTAGGTGGGAGCCAATCAGGCAGGTCGGCCGGGCTGATTCATCCAGTGAGGTAGCTGGCCCGTGCGACTGGGGATATGTCAAGTCCTAAAATGTAAAGAATTAAGAAAAACTTCTGATTTCCCGATCGATCCAGAATGGCGGATGGGTAAGTTTGGGCTAAGTGCTTAGATCTTCCCTCAAGCCCTAGGCGATGCTCCGGTTTGGTTGCTCCCCTGAAGCGCGACACTTCAAGGCTGCAAGCCGATAATTTTTGGGCGGTTCAAGCACAGCCACCTGGCGTGGTTGGGATGGAACCGATTCGGAGCGCCGCCGGTCTAGGGACAGTGAGTCATGTTGGGGTAGCGACGAGAAACCGTTCTGAGATTGACGGTCACTCTCCAACGCCCCGCCCTTTGCTGTAATGGGTGTGTTTCGGGTCAGTTTTTCAAGAACTCTCAGGCCAAGTTGGTAGAGCCAATATGATGATCCTGCGGCGGCTAGTTTTGGCTATTTCGTTCCAATTGGGACGAACGATCGCGCAGTTCCAGCGACTGTTGCATCGTCGAGGGCGATCGGGCGATCGACCCCAAATTCTGGCTTCTAATCCCTATTGGCGACGGCTGCGATCGCAAGCGGGCTTCGTGTTGCCAACCACGGCCTTGTTGCTGGTGGTGGTGGCCCTCACGATTACTGCCCTGTCGTTGCGCACCCTCAACCGCACAGATCAAGTCGCCGCCGATCGGGCCCAAAAGGTGATCTACAACGCCGCCACCCCCGCAATCGATCGCGCCAAAGCCAAACTTGAAAAACTTTTCCTCCAGGATCCACGAATCCCAACCAACGGAGTGCCCTCTGAAAAATATTTGCTCAGTATGTTGCTGAACAAAAACCTCACTGGTAGCAGCGCATTTGATCCTGTTTTTAACGAAAAACCGAAACAAATTTACACACTTCCTGGTGAAATTCAGCTTGACATCAATAAAGACGGAGAGCCAGACCCAGCTTGGCAATTTCCCGCAGATACTGATGGCGATGGAGAGCAGGATGCTGATATTGCCTATTCGATTATTTTCAACTCCTTACCTGTCAATGCTGCTGGCGAGCCAAATGCTGATATGAAGCGTGCTTCATTACAAGCACGCGCTGCGGCTTTAAGAACTCGTACAGGCCCTCTAATTCAAGAGGAAAAGCTGGGAAGTGCCTGCAATATTGCAGAGCAACTCGGGAAAATAAGTCCTGAAATCCTCCCTCCAATTGAAGCAGGCTGGTATCAAGATCAGAAAAAAACCTCTACCCTGCGCAAAAATTTTCAGGTAGATGCGGTTGTGATTCCACGAGCTAATGTTGATCGGCCAGGGGGTGGAACAAATACTATTGCTACTCTTGAATTCCAGCAAGACCGGATTGTAGAAAAAGGCAATAAGTGGGGAGCCTGGTTTCGTAACGACCTAGAATTATTCTCCGGGGCGCGCTTTAACTGGAATGGAGCCATGCACACTGAGGGATCTATGTTTTTGGCTGGGGCTAACAACCCAACGCGCTTGTTTTGGGTTAGTGCTCCGTCCTCTTGTCTTTACCAAGATCCCGAGGCTTCTAGCATCAGTGTATCCCCAGAAAACCCATCAGGTAACAGTTCTACGGCATCTTGCAAGAGCTATACCGGTGAAGGAATTTGCAAAAACTTCAAAGGTGACTTGATCTCAAGCGCAGTTTCAGGCCCGCGATCAAACTTTGCAGGCGATCCAAAGCTATCTATTGATTACAAACCAGCTAGTGGAGTGATTGTTCAAGCGAGCAATAACTTTACAACAGAAACTGACTCGGTGAGCTTTAGCGGTAAGGCGATTGACTTGGCATTAGATCCATTGCTTCTCTATACAGAAGATGTTAGCGCTCGTCGAAGGACTGTTAAGGCTAGGTCTGGAGAAGATTGGACAAAAACTGAAGGCGCAGAGTATTCACGTCGCTTCAGTGGACAATCACTACCCAAGCCCTATCTAGACGACTTTTACCGTGCTGACAATCGCTATGGACCTCGACCAACTTATGGCCGCTCCTCAGAGCTGAGGATGCCTGGCACTAAAAAGGTGGGTGACAACATTACTGGCGATGAGCGCCTAACCCGCAACACCAATACGGAACAACCGGCAGAAGTGGGAGCGGATGGCTACTGGGAGCGCCGTGCCATCAACGAAGGGACTCGAATCATCACCGGCCAGCGCCTAGAGTTGGAAAATCCTCTGGAAAATCCCCTGGGCTATCCCTCTCAAGCGGATGAATTCGACGCAACAACGCCGCTTCAAGCCTTACAGCGTCGTAGCTATAAAGATAATCCGGCCGCCGTTCAAGGCACGTTGCTTTTTCACAAGGGTGTTGGGCAAGGGGTAAAGCCGGTGGCTGCCTTGGCGAGTACTGTTCACCCGGGGACTCCCGACACCCTGAAACAGTCGGCAACCTTTGAGAAACTCCCTGTTACGGCCGGTGTCAAAACCAAATCGGAATGGACAGCCTTTGGGGAGCGCTTTGGAGACGAATCAGAGGAACTTGCGATCGACTTTTTCCACGGCCGCGGCACGAACGGTTGGGAAATGGATGTGGATCGACTCAATGAGTTGGTCAGCGTTAGCACTGGCCCCACCAGCACACCGGTCAACTTGAACGCGACCTTGCGGAAAGCTTTGGAAAACCTGGCAACCTTTGCAGGGGACAAAGATGGTGCGTTTCCCGCCAAGCAGGAAGCGGGCAAAACTCACCCGCTGCCGCAGTTGGTGAAGTGGGGCGACTTTAGTAATTTGCGCCGGGCCCTCTATGACACCAACAACAGTCCGGCTGATGCGACCACCCAGCAGACTGCGGCCCTGAGCACTGGCATGTTGGCTTACAACATTGCCTATTTGGATGCGATCGACTACAGCGATCCGGACTTCCAAACCACCGTTCTCGATAAGCTGGCGGAAGCCCTCGGCAAAATTGGGGACAACGATCCAGCCTGGAATAAAAAGGAAGACCCCTCCCGTGCGGAGTGGCTCTCGGGGGCCCGCACCGACAGCGCTAATGACCGCAAGTTGGGACGAGTTGACATTTTCCGCCCCGGAGACACCACGGGGCCCTTCTCTGTGCGGGTCTATCCGGGAAACTCTGGGCTGCGCAGCCCCTCTGATTTCAATAGCCGTAATCAGGAGGGTGCAGATTTTGTGGAAGTGCAGTTGGCCAGCCTCAAAACTCAGGGCGGTCAACCCCTGGCTAGTCCGCCCCTGCTGAAGCGGATTCCGGCTGCGGATCCGGCCCTGAAGCCTGGTGAGAATCCGTTTGCAGCAACCACCGCTTCTACGGATGAAGTTACGCCATTGGTGCCCCCGGAAGCCTACGTTGCGGCCCTGGCAGATAAGAGCACCAGCGGGGCGGCCCTCAACCGTTTGGACAGCGACCCACTGAAATCCACTGAGTTGCAACAATGGGCCAGGTTAATTGCACTCCGAGAGCAAATCCAGCGCGATCGTACCTTTGGCTTTGCCACCCACTTCGGCCGGGTCAAGAACACCGCTGGCAGCGTCCCTGCGGAAACCGCCAAACATCACTACAGCTACACCGTCCAAAATGACCTGACCCCCACGCCGCCCTCTGGATCACTAACCGTTGGCTATGCTTTTGGCGGCCGGGTGTATGAGCAAGCCAAAACCTATGAGTTTGGTTGCGATTTCAGCAAGACCACGGGGAATAACTACTTTGGCTACGGAGTTCCTGGAACGGTTGCGGAAGAGAAACGGTTTCTGCACTTGGCAGGTACCCTCTGCCCCGTAGAACCCGAATATCCGGCGCTGTACTATCTGTTCCCGCGGCCCCTGTCTGAAGACTTCATCGCTCACGATGCGGATGGAGATAAAACGCTGATCCCCGACTTGGAAGTGGGCACTGCTACCTTGTCTGTGGAGGTGGATCATGCCCAACCCAAGGCTACGGATCCGTTCTATGCGCCTTACGACAAGCTGTATTTCGATCCCTATCTGACGGTTGCTCAGGGTAATTTCCAGGTGCTGAGCGATAAGGATCTGGAGTCAATCATGATCAAGCCTCGGAAAGTGGCTGATTGGCTGCTACCTGTGGACGACAACCTCACGCCAACGGGTAGTTGCACTAATTCCGCTCCTAACTGCTCCCAGATGCTGTTTGTGGCAGTGGACAACGATGGAGCCAAAGCGGACAAGGCGATCGAGTATCACCGGGTTGCTTTCAAGGATGCAGCCTTGATGGACGGGCGAGAGCGCCTCGTGGAGCGGGTGCTGGATATCGATATCGATATGCTTCGGCAAAAAACCTACGCCCCATCTGCATTGGGAGATCTGTGGTTGACCTTTGGCAACCTGAAGAAGAACGAAGCAGGCGGCATCATCTATGCATTCCGGGAGGATAACATTCGGGAGGACGCGATCGAGCGATCGCCCTCTACCACCTGGTCGAGCTACAACATAGACACCGAAAGTGCTCGCATGAGCATTGGTCGCAGCAATCCCTTGGGGCAAGATCCGCCGATCAGCGACGTAACCGGCATTAGTCCTAAACCCGTCGATTACTACGCCGATCCCGATCGACGACCCCATGGGTTCCGCCTGATCAACGGTTCTTTGATCAAACGTGAAGGTGGGGGGGATGAGAAGTCCAACATTTTTGGAATCTCCTTCATTACGGATAATCCTCTATTCGTGAAGGGTGACTTCAACTTGCACCGAGTGGGTGGAGTGTTGGCTGAAGAGTTCAAAACGATCCTCAACCGAGACAACTATGGCAACTTCTACTCCCGAGGTAGTCGTAGTCCTGACCAGGATCTCAATCTAAGTTTTGCCCGTCCCGATAAAGATACTTGGCGACCTGTGGAATTGCTAGCAGACTCGATCACGTTGGTCTCCGGCAACTTCTGTGATGGCAGTGTTCGAGATACCTTCCTGAATGCTTCACCCAGACTGGCAGACTGGTATGGCTGCCAGCGGGTTGGCTCGCTTTCTTCCCCCACTACTTCGTTTTATGCCCAAAACCGTCCCATAGAAATGTCTGCTCAGGAACGGGATTTGGTGCTGGATTGGTGGCACGAAAACCGGTTTGATTTCACTAGCTCTGTGGCAGTGGATTACACTGGCAAGCCCCTACAGCGGATCAATGAAGACGCGGCCCGTCCAGAGTTTGGGCGACCCAATCCCTACACCGGTAACTACCAAACAGTTCCCTTAGGCCAACGCTATGGTCGTGGTGCGAATGGTGTGTTACCCGGTGCGAGCACAACCGAGGCGAATGCCATCTTTATCAGCGGCATTGGTTCCAGCCGCGAAAACCAGAGCTATGGCGGTTTCCATAACTTCCTCCCCATGCTGGAAAACTGGGGCGGTAGTAACTCCAGCCAGTCTCAAACCATTTCGGGAGCCTTCTTGCAGCTAAACTTCCGCACGTCCTCAACGGGCCCCTATGAGCACGATGCTTGGGAAATCAATCAGCGCCCGGTCGGCGGTCAGGATGATATTCCCTACTACCAAACCCCAAAACGACTCTGGGGCTACGACGTGGGATTGCAATATGCTCCGGCTGGGCCGATTTCCAGCCGCTTCATAACACCAGGTGCAGCTCGGAGCGAGTTCTACAATGAACCGGAAGCCGGTGATCCTTACATCTGTGCTTTACGGCGTTCCATTGAGACCACCCCTGATGGTTGCTGATAATCTGTCCCGATGAACTTGCGAGGCTTACCCGTCATGTCTAACGCCGCGTTCAATTACTGGGTTCGCCGCTGGCGCAGGCAGTCCCAAATCTCAGGCCCAGAATCTGGGCTGACGTTGCTGGAATGCATCGTGGCCTTGGTGATGATGTCTGTGGTGGCGGTGGCGATCACGCCTCCCCTATTTCTGGCAACAGCCTCGCGAGTCCAGAGCAATCGGGCAGAACAAGCCATTCAAGTGGCCCAGGGTGAGGTGGACAAAGTGCGAGTTACTATGGAGCGGAGGGACTTTACTAATAACTTAGCTCTTCTACCCCAAGAAAGCAGTAATGGAGGCAGTGAGTTTGAAAAAACGCCTGCGCCTTCCATTATTCCTGACCCAGAATCCGCTAGGAAAACGATGGAATCTACCCGTAGTATCTATGATACGGGTGTGCCTTTTGTAGGTGCTCTAGAGTTGCGACCAGTGGATGTTGATGGCGATGGTCTACCTGACTTTGCAGTGCAGACATTTCGGAGTCCGGCCTCTGATAAAAACTCTATTGAAAGTGAGTCTGGTTTAGTTCCTGTGGCTTTCCGTCTCGGAGTGCGAGTTTGGTCTTATCCAGCGATTCAGAGGGCTAGTAAGCCTTTGGACATTACCGCAGCTTCCCTGCAACTCACCAGCAGCACTGGTGAGCAAGGAGTTAAGCCGTTGGCCGTAATTTATACTCAGTTGGCTGTTTCAGATACTAGGGAGGGGTATGAAAAAATGTGCTACCTGCTAAATGGAAATACAGAAGAATGTAAAACCAAAACTGGAAGTGAGGTCAGTCCATGATTCCAATTCAAAAAGCACTAAAGTGGATTCAAAATCTTTGCCTAATCAACCGTCTGTCTAGTAATTGCCAAGCATCTGTTGCTCGCAGTAGATTGACAAATAAGCCTAGATTGGTTGAAACGAAAACTGCTGGTTTTACGCTCATTGAGTTACTGATCTCGGCTTTGATTGCAGGGCTGATTGTTTCAGGACTATTGGGGATTGTGGTGGAGTTGGTTTCAACCAACCGCCGAGAACTGGCAAGGTCGGAAACCATGCGTGATATGGGAATTGCTGCGGAGTTTATGAGTAATGAACTCCGAGAAGCGATCTATGTTTACACTGGCAAGTGCCTATGGGAAGGGCAGTCTTCTCCTGGACAAACTGATTATTGTCCAGGCCTATTCGGTGGCGATGGAGGCTTAGAACTACCAGATGATAATAGCCTTCCATTGATTGCTTTTTGGAAACTTGATCCTATTCCTGAAAATTGTGAAGACCCTGATTGTAACCTATATAAGCTTTCGGGGCGAACCTACACTCTAGTTGTATATTTTCTAAACAACAAAGAGGATGACAAGTGGGATGGTCGTGCCAGAATCACAAGATGGGCAATGAAAAGGTTTAACGAGAAAGGCAAAAAATCGGGTGAATTTAGTGACCCTCTGGATGTGAGCAGTGGTTTGACCTTACAAACCTGGCCTAGAACAGCAGATGGCAACACACCACCCGGCGCTCAAAGACCAAGATTTGGGGATCCGAATCCAGATGTGTTAGTGGATTTTGTGGACGACACTCAGGATGTAAATTTAGGTACAGAACGAGAATGTCCGGCACAGTACGAAGTTACGCCCAGTCTGGAGTCACTGAAGGGCGATTTTGAGGGAGTTCGCAGTGTCTATGCTTGCGTTTTGGATGAAACCAAATCGACCAGAACAGTGCAGCAGCTACAGAAGAATGAAGCTAACCAAAACCAGAAGGTGATTTTGGCAGTTCGAGGTAACCCAGAAGGGCGCTATGGTTTGGATCGGCGGAGCTGCTCTCAGGACAATCCGGCGACTGGGGAAAAGAATTTGAGTACTGAGCTGGGTAAGGATACCCAGCAGACAACTTGTCGGTTAGCAAGCATCAAGACTGAAGTACTTAACCGAGGCACTGTAAACAAACAACCAATGGATCTAGGGAAGTAGCCAATGGTGCTGTTCATGTAGACGTATCTTCGCCATTTGTGGCCCTAGTGCATCTCAGTCACCCCAAGTTTAGAGAGAAGCTGAAACGCGCGAAGTGCTTTACTGCTAAGGGATTGAGGCGATCGCGCGGTTTCCTGACATGGCGTGATCCCAGAAAAATCTAGGGCATTTACGATCGTATTGCCATTTTTTAAGTTATTTTAAGTAAAGAACGAGTTAACACTCGTCTGACTGTTTAAAGCGCCCAATTTTGCCTAATCTGCCCCGCTTGCTCGGGGGGCGATCGTGCGGTTAGGGTCAACGCGTCATCCCGTCAGAAAGGACGTATTGACTCTGCGGCAACACAGACGACCGCTATTCAAATAAGATTCCCAGCCGTGCAATCTAGATCGTGCTGCGGGTTTTCGGGGCTAACTGCGAGATTGGGTTTTGGTTGTTCATCCGTTACGAAGCGTACTCATGACCCTTTCCTTCCAAAGCCTCGGCCTCTCGGAAACCCGTGCTGCTCATCTGGAAACCCTTGGCTTTACTGAACCCACCCCCATCCAAGCACGCGCGATTCCCGCCTTGCTCGAAGGAAAAGATGTGGTTGGCTTGGCTCAAACTGGAACTGGCAAGACGGCGGCCTTTGGGCTGCCCATGCTGGAGCAGATTGATGATGCCAATCGCACTGTTCAAACATTGATTCTGGCCCCGACTCGTGAGCTGGCGTTACAGGTTTCCCAGGCGATCGAGAAGTTTGTGGGCCCCGGTTCTCGCTTGCGAACCGTGACGGTCTACGGTGGCCAGTCGATCGAGCGGCAAATTAGCCAACTGCAACGGGGCGCGCAAATTGCGATCGGCACGCCCGGTCGGGTAATGGACTTGATGGATCGTGGTGCTTTGCGCCTCGACCAGGTGCGTTACTTCGTGTTGGATGAAGCCGATGAAATGCTGAATATGGGCTTTATTCAGGACATTGAAAAGATTTGTAGCTCGCTGCCCGCCGCGCGCCAAACGGCCTTCTTCTCTGCAACGATGAGTCCGACGATTCGTCGTCTGGTGGCGAACTTCCTGAAGGATCCGGTGTTCGTGACGGTGGAGCAGCCCCAAGCGACTCCCACCCGCATTGAACAGGTGCTGTATACGGTTCCTCGTGGTTGCAACAAGATTCGGGCCCTGTTGCCGATCCTGGAGCTAGAAGATCCTGAATCAGCAATGATCTTTGTGCGCACCAAGCAGGGGGCTGCGGAACTGACCGTGCAACTGCAAGCGGCTGGTTACAGTGCCGATGAATATCACGGAAACCTGAACCAAGCCCAACGCGAACGCCTGATCACGCGCTTCCGTCGGGGACAGTTGAAGCTGATTGTGGCGACTGACATTGCTGCTCGGGGCTTGGATGTGGATCGGGTGACCCACGTATTCAACTTCGATCTGCCCGACAACTTAGAAAACTACGTCCACCGGATTGGTCGGACGGGTCGTGCAGGTCGGACGGGTCGCGCGATTACCTTGTCCTACAGCCTGGAGCGTTATCGGATTCGTCAAATCGAGCGGCACACGCGCCAATCGATGCAGCCGGTGGATTTGCCGACCCGTGCCGAGATTGAAGCTCGCCGGATCGATCGCCTCAAGAACCGGGTTAAGGAAGCGCTGACCAGCGATCGGGTGGCTTCGTTCCTGCCGATCGTGTCGCAACTGGGTGAGGAGTACGATCCTCGGGCAGTGGCGGCGGCCGCGCTGCAAATGTTCTACGACATGGAACGGCCCGCTTGGCAAGTTGAAGGGGTCTTTGGTGACGATAACTTTGAAACCGAGCGTCCCGAGCGGGGCGATCGCGGTGGCCGAGGCGATCGCGGTGGCCGTAACTACGGCGGTGGCTCCCGTCGTCGGGGTGCTGGTGGGGGTGGCGATCGCCGCCCGAACCCCAATCGTCCCCGCCCCGATGCGCCGGTGAAGATGAACGATCGCAACCGTTTCGCTCCCGTCGGCGAATAAAAGCTCAGAGTCTGTCTCTTGGTTAATGACAGACTCGTAAGTTCCAGAAAAACTCAAAAATTCCAAAGGGTCTCAAGCAAATGATTAAGTGCTTGAGACCCTTCTTTGTAGTCTTTACTTTTCAGGACTGTGTTTCTTGGGCAAAGACCCAATTAAGGAAAGACTGAAAATGTGATGTTGCAGTTTATGGTTTCTCAGAGCTGCAAAGCACTGAAACAGTTACAAAACCCTAGAAATTGACCCAGCGGCGACGCAAACCCAAAGCGGCAAATCCTGCTAAGCCAAACATGAGCGACGGTTCCGGCGTGCTGCGCTCTTCGGGCACTTCACGGAGTTGACCGTATAGATAGGCTGTACTGGTTCCACCTTCTTGGGAGATAAAGTCAGCAACCAGATCACCGATAGGAGAAAATTTGAACCCTGACAATTCCAGAGTGTATTGCTTTCCTGCGTAAGAGAATGAGCGGTCTCCCAAGGCATTGTTCCAGCTAATTTTATCTGCACAGGGAGTGACACTGTAGTATGCACAAAATCCATCGTTGGTTGTTTCGTCAATATCCAACGTGAAATTAAAGGTTTGGTTGGCGATTTCCGCAAACTGTAAGGCGACCGTTAAGCCAACTGACTCAGCCGCAGTTCCACCAAAGATGGGATTGTTGAAATGCTGCAAGACTCCCAGTTGGAAGACATTACCAGGGGTAATGGATGTTGTTCCTACGCCAGTAAATCCAAGACCGCTAGTTCCAGCTACACTGGCTGGAGATCCCCACCGAACTTGGCTTTCACTGCCAATGGTCTGAAACTCGTAATATGCGGTTCCAGACGGGGTGCCCCAAGATCCAGAGCTATTGAGTAAGGTTAGGGCAGTTGCTGGACTAGCCGACACAAGCGCAGCGGTAGCTGAAATAATGGCGGCTGATACAGTGGGTCGCATTTTGATTTTCAAGTGAATGGAGAATCCGACTGATCACCTTATCAAGGTAGTGCCAAAAATCACAACATCACTTATTCTTGAAAATTCTTTAAAAATAGTGCCTGTGAGGTGATGATTTTCGGTAACTGGTCGCTTACGCCGCAAAACTTTCACCGGCTCATCATTACTGAATTACGGCACTGCCAAACTTTGTTGCAGCGATCGCAGTAGTCGCTGATGATCGGCGGTGGTTCTGATCGCAACCCGAAAGAAGCGATCGCCCAATTCTGGGAAGCTGGAACAGTCTCGGATCAAGATTCGATCGCGCCGCAGCACCTGCTGTTGGAGTTGATTGCTGGGCAGAGCGGTTTTGACCAACAGATAATTGGCGGCGCTGGGATAGGGGATGAGGCCCGGTTGGGCCTGTAGACCCAAAAACAGTTCCGATCGGGCCGATTCCAGCCAAGTCCAGGTTTTTTCGGCAAAGGGGCGATCGGCAAGGGCTGCTAAGGCGGCGACCACGGCTAAACCGTTGACAGACCAGGGATCTCGCCATTGTTGCCAGCGTGTTAACCGATCGGGCTGGGCAATTGCATAACCTAGCCGTAGTCCCGGAATGGCGTAGAACTTGGTGAGCGATCGAATCACGATCAGGTTCGGATAGTCCTGAACCCAGTTCACGACGGTGGGTTGCTCAGTCGGGCGCAAAAAATCCATGAATGCCTCATCCACCACCACCAACCCAAAGCGATCGCACAGGGGCCGCAAAAGATCGTGGTTCCACATTTGCCCGGTGGGATTGTGAGGATTGTTCAGCACCAAGCCATAGGCGGTGCAATCGCGATGCAACCAGTCGCCCCAATCCCAAACCCAAGGCTCCACGGGGGCGATCGGCACCATTTTGGCCCCAAACGCCCTTAAGGCTCGGCCATAGTCCGCAAAGGCCGGCACGGGCAGCACGGTTGCGGCCAACTGACTCAAATCCCGAGCGGCCCAAGTCAAGAGTTCCGCCGCCCCATTACCTGGCAAAATCCAATCTGGGTCGAGGTTGTGGTGCTGAGCGAGGGCCTGGCGCAATTCGCCGTAGTTTGGATCCGGGTAAGCGGCGAGGGAAGGCAAGGCGGCAGTGAGGGCGGCCAAAATGCTGGGTGGCAAGCCCTCAGGATGGATACTGGCGGAGAAGTCCAGAATTTCAGAGGGCGCACAATGGGCGATCGCGGCGGCCCAAGCCAGGTTGCCCCCATGGATCGGGTGGGAAACAGTGGTCATGGCAAAAATCCTAGCGCCAATAGCCCGATCGCCCCGCATAACCACCCCAAAAAGACCACCCGGGTCAACCCCAAAGCCGATCGCACGGTCTCCGGTTCGATCGGCCGCTGGGGGTCTCCCAACAGGGGCTTGTATTTCACTTGACCGCGATAGCGATTTTCGCCCCCCAGTTGCACCCCCAAGGCCATCGCGTAGGCGCACTCGCTCCAGCCGGAATTGGGACTGGGATCCATCGCTCCATCCCGCCGACAGCGACCCCAAACTTGCAAGGGCTTTCTTGAAAGTAGGGCGATCGATCCCACGGTTAATCGACAGGGTAGCCAAGTGAGGTGATCTTCCAGGCGAGCGCTGAACCAACCCAAGTTCCGATGGCGTGAGTCCTTGTAGCCCACCATCGAATCGAGGGTGCTGGCGGCCTTGTAACCCAAGGCCACCGCTGCGATCGCCCCGGGGCCCCACCCGAAAATTACCGTTGCCCCCGCGCCCACCAAGGCCCAAAACAGCGGCCCCAAAACACCATCCACGGCATTTTCCGCCACCGTTTCCAGCACGGCTCGCAAAATTTCTGGGCGATCGAGATGCTCCGTTTCCCGGCCCACGTAGCGACTGAGCCGCGATCGCGCTTCCGGCAAATCCTCGCGGGCCAACGGTTCCAACACATCTGCCGCCGCATCCCGCAAGCTGCGACCCGCAAAGCAAGCTGCCACCATCACCGCCTCGACTCCTAAACCCAAAAGGGGATGTAGCTTGGTGGCTAACGATCCGATCGCCCCAGCCAGGGCCCCTGTCCCCCCGATCATGGACAATGCCAGCCCCACCCCTAACCAGCGCTGAACCCGATCGGGAGCGGCCAAAGACCAAACCCAACGACGGTAGCGATCGATCCATGCTCCGATGACCTGCACCGGATGCACCCAACTCCAAGGGTCACCCACCAGCCAATCAATCACCGCCGCCAGTCCCAACACCAGGATCGATCGGGTTGGCTCTCCCAGTCCAATCAATCCGTTCATCATCTCTAGCTACTTAGCAAAGTTAAAATAGTTGCCCCTGAGAAATTCCAGTTCCACGTTCTGTTTCTGCTGCCTTGAAGTTTAGACCACCTAAGTTCATGTCGAAATACTCGGGGCGCTCAGTGCCATTCAACAATCCTTCAATGGTCAGGATTTGAATTTTGGGATAGTCCCGCCCATTCCCCGCTGACTTATAAAAACCGGCTGATGCAGCCTCCTTGATCATGGGTTTGGTTGGACTGGCTAGCGTCACAAATAAACCCATTGCTGCCTTATTTCCTTCAACGGTAGCAATCAAGTCTTTTAACATCGTGAGAGAAACATTTTGACCACCCTTGACACTGACAATGATTTTTCTGATTACAGGATTTTTTTGAGAAACGCTCTCTGCATCGCTAAAGAAAATTTGACCATCAATCCCACCGTCAGCACCTTTCTTTTTACCCTTATAGGGTTGAGCATTGACCAGGGAGCAAGCCCAATATTGAAACTGATATTTATCTCGATTGGCGAGATCTTTGGCTCCTTCTAAATCCTGAGGGGTTCCTTCAACTGAAAACTCAATTCCTGGAAAAGCATCCCGCAAACGTTTCTCAATCAGCGCGATCGCTAAGTGGGTAATATCAATCCCGATCCAAGACCGCCCCAATCGTTCTGCCGCGTGAACAGCAGTTCCGCAGCCACAAAACGGGTCAAGCACAACATCCCCTGGATTGCTACTAGCCGCTACGATTCTCTCCAAAAGCGCCAGTGGCTTCTGTGTCGGATAACCTAAACGCTCCTTTGCTTGCGAATTCAGAGGAGCTACGTCAAGAATCAAATCTTGGACTGTCACTCCCTCCCCTAGATATCTCTTGAATTGAGGGAATCCTTTGTGACCATCCCTACCTTTAGGAGTCCAGTAAATATATTGATGTTGATCCAGCAAGTCTAATTTGGCTAGAGTGCCCAGTTTCTTGGCTTGTTCGACACCAACAATCGATTCAACTGTTTTCTTATGGATCTTCCAGTGATTTCCCTTATCGCTCGGATTGATATCTCGCCAGCTTGCCCCTGATTCTCCATTCCTGACTCCAGGAGCAGTCAGATTATCAAGTCTATAGATGCCTCGCTCATCTCCATAGCGATACTTAGACTCTAGATAGTCTTTGTTATGGGTTTGATATACCAAATTCCATGTGTAACGATCCGATTTTGTATAGAACAATATAACGTCATGAACAGGCGCAAACCGTCGAGCAGAGTTGTGGGCACTGGTTCTTTTCCAAACAATTTCGCTCTTGAAGTTTTGTGGCTCAAAAATCACATCTAAAATCATCTTTAGATAATGACTAGCTGTAGGGTCACAATGTAGGTAAAGACTGCCAGTAGATTTCAGAACTCGATGCAGCTCCACGAGTCGAACGGCCATCATGACGAGATAGGCAGATAGTGAATTTTTGCCTAGGGTACGAACCAGTAAATCAAGCAATTCTGCCAAATTACCATTGGTGGTGACCAAAGACTGCAAAGAACGAACTGACTCTGTTCCCCATTCCCAAGTATCTTCAAAAGCCGTGATCTGCGCTTCTGATCGTTCTCCTCTGGGAGTTGAAAACAAAACGTTGTAGTCAGCTTTTGAGTTAAATGGTGGGTCGAGATAGATTAGATCAACGGTTTCATCACCAATGTTGTCTCGCAAAACTTGTAAATTGTCGCCGTAGAAAAGCTTTTTCATAAAGATTTACCGCCCTTTAACGGTCAATTTTAAGGTAATGTCACTTCTTCGTAAATTATTCCTAGAGAAGCGGTCAGATGTAACGACTCCAGGTTGATGACGATCGCCCCCCAATCGGTTTCTGGGTCTGGGTCAACGGCGGGATAGGAAGTCAGCACCCATTGGTTTAACGGATTTCGAGCATACCGATCGACCGTAACTTGGGTGGCATCAACTAATAAATATTCCTGTAATGAGGGTAGCCGTCGATAGGCTTTGAACTGGTCGCCGCGATCGAACCCGGCCGTGCTGGGCGACAACACTTCAATGATCAGTTGGGGATAGCTAATCAGGCTTTTCGATTGCTGATCACGCTGATCGCAAGTGACAACCCCATCGGGATAAAAATAAGGCCCCGTTGGGCTGATCTGCACCTTGGCATCGGCCATGTAAACGTGGCAACCTGTGCCTCGTAACTGTCCCCGCAACCAACTGGCGATATTGAGGGCGATCGCATTGTGGGCCAAAGTGCCTCCGACCATGGCGTAGGCTTCGCCCCGAAAATATTCATGGCGCACCGACTGCTCGGCTTCCCAGGCCAAGTAGTCAGCGGAACTCATGAGAAATCGATCGAAGTTAGCAACCATGGCGATCGCCCAGAGAGTGCGATCGGCTGGGGCAGCAGGGAGACCACACCCAACCGATCGCCCGATTTTAGTCGCCCGTAATCGACAGTTCCGCCACCCAAATCCGGGGGCAAGTACCACCCGGGAGCACTTCGGCCTCCGGTTCCACACAGACGATCGACTTCAGCAGGTCGCGAATGTCGCCCGCGATCGTGGCGGATTCGATGCTGACCCGATCGCCCCGTTTCACCATCCAGCCATCAAAGGGCAGCGAGAACGATCCCTCCAGGGAATTCACCCCCGCGTGCAGGGCGGTCACATCGTCAACCAAGATCACCTGCTCGGCATCGGCCAAGCGCAGGTCGCCCGGTTGATTCGAGAACACGTGCCAATAGCCGGGGCTGACCGTCACCTTTGCGCCCATGTTGGCGTGGCCCGTGGGCTGTGCGCCCAGGCGTTTGGCGGTTCCGGCGCTGTGCAGGAAGTTGCTGAGTTGCCCATCGGTGATCAACGGGATGCGGCGGGTGGGTGTGCCTTCGCCGTCAAACCAGCTTGCGCCAATGTTGCCGGGGTGGTGTTCGTCGTCCGCCAGCGACAGGATCGACGCGGCCAGGGTTTGACCCAGTGAATCCGGCGTGGAGAGGCTTTGCTTATCCAAAATGCTCTGGGCATTGAACAGGTTGGAAAAGGCTCCCAGCAAGCTCAGGAACGCTTCCGGCGAAAAGACCACCGGATATTTTCCCGACTGAATTTTGTCGTAGTTCAGGTGGCTGAGGGTTTTGTCGGTGGTCTCTTGCAGGCAGCCTTCCAGGTCGAGGCTGTCAAAGCTGCGGGCCATGCGGAATGCGCCGCCGCTGCGGGGTTTGCGCCCTTCCTGTTCGGTTTTGGCGTAGAGGTACATGGAGGCGATCGAGCGGGCTTCGTGCCGTAGAGCACCTTCGCTGTTCAGATAAAACCGCTCCGTGTCGCTTTGGGCCAGGCCGTTATAGGGCACGGAGGTGATCGCCGGGTGGGCCTCCAGCAGCCGTTTTTCGGCATCGGCCAGGGCCGTGATCAGGGTGTTGATCGGGGCGGGCGGGGCCATGTCGCTGGTGTTGCCCTCGATCGGCTGGGTGGCTTCGGGGCTGAAGTCCGGCACGTTGTCCGTGGCTCCGAAGGCGCTGGCCTCACTGGCGGTGCGGAGGGCTAGTTCCAGCCCGGCGCGATCGATGTCGGTGGTGGAGGTGATGCCCACGCGCCCGTCTTGGTTCCAGACCCGCACAGTCACGCCCGATCGCTGGGAGGCTTTCACCTGTTCCGGTTCGCCGTCGCGCACTTTGACGCTGGTTTCATCGACGGATGATCCGTACAAATCAAATTGCTTGATGCCCAAATTGGTAGCCAAATCGCGGGCATCCGTTGCCAATTGTTCAATTGAAATTGCCACGACTTAGCGACCTCCCACGGTAATTGCATCCACTTTGATGTGGGGTTGACCCACGGTGACATAGACACTGCCACTGACCGAACCACAGAACCCCGGCGACAGGGCCAAATCATTGGAGGACATGGAAATTTTCTGCATGATTTCCACCGCTTCCCCGATCAAGGTTGCGCCCTTCAAGGGTTTGGTGAGCTGGCCATTTTCAATCAGGTAAGCTTCATCCACGCCGAAATTAAATTGACCGGTGGGGCCGACACTGCCGCCGCCCATCCGCTTGCAATAGATGCCGCGATCGATCGAGCCAAACAGATCCTCGATCGAGAATTGGCCCGGTGCAATGTAGGTATTCCGCATCCGGGAGGCGGCGGCGAAAGTGTAGCCCTGACGACGGCCGCTGCCGGTGCGGGGATGGCCGGTTTTCACAAATCCCGCGCGATCGGAAATGAAGTTTTTCAAAATGCCATTTTCGATCAGCAAGGTACGCTGAACGGGCATTCCTTCATCATCCATATCCAAAGTTCCGAAGGCATTGTCGCTCAAACCTTCGTCCCAAGCGGTCAGATTTTCATGGGCGATTTTTTCGCCTTTCTTGTCCCAAAAAGGCGTGGTTTTGCGTTCCACTTGGGTGGTTTCCAGCAGGTGGCCGCAGGCTTCGTGGAAAATCACCCCACCGAACGCATTGGCCATGACTACGGGATAGTTGCCCGATTCCACATAGTCGGCGTAGAGCATTTTGCCCGCCGATTCGGCAATGCCACTGGCAAAGGTTTCGTAGTCCCAATCCCGCAGGAATTGAGGATTGCTGGCATCGCCGGCCCGCTGACCAATGGACGATCGATTGGCCCCATCGGCACAGAGCAAGCTGGATCCCACCGATTGGGTCAGGCGAATATCGTGGGCAAACACGCCATCGCTGGCGGCTACCAATACTTCTTGCCAGTCGCGAAAATAGCTCGATCGCCGCGATTGCACATGGCTGCCTTGCTTGGCCAACGCGCCATTGGCTGCCAACAGCACCTCGCCCATTTCTTTCATGGAACTGCATTGGCCCAACCAAGCATCCTTGCCCTTGGTGGCCACGTAGTCCCGTAACGGTTCCAGGTTCACTTCGGGGATGTAGGCATTGGGGCCCGGCAGGCTCAAGCCCAGGATCGCCAGAGCTTTTTCGAGGGCCGATCGCAACCCGGCAAAGGTCAGATCATTGGTGCTGACGTAGCAATCGGCCTGGCCCCGAAACACGCGCACCCCCGCGCCGGTCGCCAGTCGGGGAGCGATGCTGGTGATCGCATCGTCTTCGGCTAGGCAGTTGATGTAGTTGCTGCGCTCCAGGAAAAATTCCACAAAATCGGCTCCGGCGGCGCGCCCCCAACCCAGCAAGGTCGAAAGGGGCGATCGCCAGCTCTCATCAAAGCGATCGACCGTGGGCAGGTAACGCAACTCGGGCACATCCCGAGACAGCAGCAAAGTTGGAGCCATGTAATGATTCCTCAAACGGTGCGAAGGGCAGCAAACAGAATTAGGGGTTGCTCAAGGAGGCTAGGGTCTGTCGTCATTTTTCGGGGTGAGGCTGAAATCGTTGATTTTTCGTGCCTCGATGGTTGTAACAAGGGGCTTGAACCCCTTGCTTTTCGCGATCTGACAAGGGGCTTAAGCCCCTTGCCTCCCACGATTTAACAAGGAGCCTAAGCCCCTTGCCTCCCCATGATCCGCTAACGGCAGATCTGAGGCTTCGGGCGAAACGACGACAGCCCCTAACTCCAGGAAACCGCTGATAATCTTTTGCTGGGGCTTGGGTTTTAAGAAACGTTAAGCCCCGGTTCTCAGTCTAGCAAAGCGATGCCCTAGCAGTGTTTGGGCTGGGGGTGGCTGTACTCAACTCAGTCCATTCCCAGTGACTTTCAAAGGATTCAGCGGCAAAATTCAACAAAACGGTTCAACAGGGGTTTTGAGTGATGGCATATCCCGATCGAATGGTTCCCGGCCCCGGTCAAGAATCCGTGTGGGACTATCCCCGGCCAGCTCGCTGGGAAGACTCGGGTAAGCACATTCGGGTGGAATTTAATGGCGTGGTGATTGCCGAAACCGATCGCGCAAAACGGGTTGTGGAAACCAGCCACCCACCGTCCTATTACATTCCGCCTGAGGATTTGCGGCAGGAATATTTTGAATTGATTGCCCGATCGACCTTTTGCGAGTGGAAAGGGGTCGCCCGTTACTACAGCATCCAAGTGGGCGATCGCCGGGCCGAGGCCGCCGCTTGGTTCTATCCCGCGCCGACTCCCGCCTTTGCTGAGATCCAAAACTACGTGGGCATCTATCCCAGCCAGGTCGATGCCTGCTATGTGGATGGCGAGCAAGTGCAGGCCCAACCCGGTGATTTCTATGGCGGCTGGATCACGTCCGAGATTGTCGGTCCCTTCAAAGGATCGCCCGGCACTTGGGGATGGTAAGGATGCTAGGGCGGGTGGGCAGATCATCCCGTTTATCCCGTTCATGGGGGCGTGAAATTCGTAACGATTTTTGAAGTGCTTTTTAATACAGGCATTGCTCGCCAAGAAATGAGTGATGAATGCCGAATCGCACAGCTCAAAGCCTGAAAAGATTGAACGGTAACGATTTTTGTGTCTGAGGCTGTGCGATCGCCCTCAGAATTTGTACGGAGAAAAGCAGCAGGCTTTGCCGGGGCTTCTCAAAAAAATTGAGTAATCTCCGTAAATTCTCGGAAAAAAGTTGCTATACTCAAACCCAAGGCAAAACACTAACTCAAACTTCTTGCAAGTCCCTTGGGAGGTTGCTGAATGAGAGTCTAGGGTCAATTGCCCCAACGCCGTTGCAATTCCCCAAAAGGGGTGGGCGTTTTGAGTTGAAGTGTGGGGTCATCGTCAGCAACGCCCTTGCAGAATTGCGGTTTAGCCGGCCAGTTCTTGAGTTCAAAATCTTGAGTTCAAAATTTTGGGTTCACAAGGTTCTGTGCCCTCAACCAGTCTCTGCAAATGAGCCGTTGATCACGATGGTCGCCAAGGCTCTCCCACTCATCAGGTTCGCTCAGGCGACTTTTGCATCTACACAGTCTCCGCCAAAGTTCGGGTTCATTCCCTTCTTCTGCATCTGCCAAGCTGTATCTGCCTGGAGTTGGCCTGCCCGATCGAACCGTGAATGCAGGCCCAACTCCTCCATTAATTGCGATCGTTCAGGCGATCACAAGCTTTGATTCTGCCTCTCAATCGGGGTGCATCGTGCATCTACCGCATCTCACTTTGTCTGCCATATCGGGAACTGGCCCCGCGATCGACTTCGATCGACCCTTAACTTTTGACCGTCAGGGTGCATAACAGGGCGATCGGGTGTTCCATTCAAGGGGCCTCAGTTCCTACTAGATCATGGCTCAGTCAGCGTTCTGATTGCATTCAAAGCCATTAAGACCCAGGAAATCGGCGTGAAATTTTAGGCACATTCACCCGCTTTTTCGGGATCCGTGGCTTGACCCAGGGAAGCAAATCGCCATCGAGTTTTACTCGGTGGCGTTTTTTTTCGAGTTGCGATCGGCCAAGGCACAGAACTCGCGCTACAGTGTTGACACTTTTCAGACATTCTCTAAAATCAGAAGATTTTAAAATTAGACAACTTAGTTCGGTGATCCATGTTGAAAGTCCTAAAATCCTGGCTAATTACCCTCGGAAAATACTTTCAATCTTTCCCAATTTTACGAAACCAGATTAATCAAACTGCCTTCATGGGTAGTTCTCAGATCAATTTCTTGATCTATGGAACTACTTGTCTTCCTGTGGGGTTGTTGCTGTATTGGCTAGCTAAATATGTAGTCAATGTTCCTTTTTTTGATAGTTGGATGATCGGAGTTTATTTTCATGCTTGGAAGCATGGGAGTATAACGCTTGAAAGTTTGTTTGCTCAACATAATGAAAGTCGCAAGTTTTTCCCACGATTAATACTCACTGGGTTGGCAGAATTAACTCACTGGAATGCTGCTTATGAAGTGGGCTTAACGATTACACTTCTCTTACTCATTCTGTTGGGCATTCATTGCCTGCTCAAATTGTCAATTCCTAATGAACCGAGGCTAGTTGCTGTTGCCACTGCTGTAATTGCAACTCTTCTTTGTAGTCCATTGCAGTATGAAAATTTGCTGTGGGGTCTGCAATACATCATGTTTGTGACACCTGCTTGCTTGGTGGGCATGTTGTTGCTAATGTGGGGCGATCGACCCCGATGGCAAATTTTTCTGATCATGGTCAGTTTGGCTTGGTTTGCTACCTTCACCTTTGCCAATGGCATGACCTTTTGGTTAATTTCCCTCATTCCGATCGGCTTTAAAATTTGGCAACAACCTAATCGCAAGGCATGGGCTTTTCTGTTGGCTTGGCTGACTTGCTTTTCTGGGACGTTGATTTTTTATTTTCATGGCTATGTGAAACCACCCGATTCGCCAAGTTTGTTGTCGGGCTTAGAAGATCCATTCAAGTTAGTGCAATATTTTTTGGGCTTTTTGGGCGCGCCTTTGAGCTTTTCTGATCAGCAATTAGCTCAGGTCTTGGGAGGATTTGCGCTGATTGCTTTTGTGGGGGGTGTGGCTGTTTACGCTTGGAGTGCTTGGCAACAATTTCAGAAATCAGGCGATCCCTCAAATTTCCATAGCACTTTGATGGCCATGATCCCTTGGCTATCTTTGGGCAGCTATAGCCTTTTGAGTGGAACCATTACGTCATTGGGGCGAGTTGGCTTTGGAATTGAGCAAGCATTTTCTCCGCGCTATATTACGGTTTCTAATTATTTGTGGGTTGCCATTACTGGGTTGATTGTGACTAGCCTGGGTCAAAGCAATTTATATACTCTGAAGCCTGCGCAAGGGATTACTGCTGAAGCCGATTCAGCAATCGACTCTGCAATGAGTTCCAGAGCTGTTTTCAATAGCCTAAAACTCAACCAATTTTGGCGCTGGTTCTCTTGGGGCGCTGCGTTTCTATTGGGATTGTGGCTAATTTTGGAATCGAATAGCTACCGCACCGGTTTGGGAGGGATGCAAATCTTGAATCGACAATTACGGTTGGGCAAGGCTTGTGTCACCTTGTCTCCTGTTGCTTATGATTCATTCGGTTTGCAGCAGATTCATCCGAATCTGCAATTATTGAGGCAATATTTGCGACCGCTGAATGATTTGGGGGTGATTAATCCTCCTTTGATCGAAACACCCAATTTGGCGGCTTTTGGCTCCCGGGATTTGGCGGGCGTGGCTGAAGGACAGTGGGATAGCTGGACTTGGGAATCGAAGGTGGTGTTGAAGGATCGACAGCGCCCCTTAAGTCATCCTGAATTGCCCCATTGGGTGGCGAAGGGGTGGGCAATCTTGCGGCGATCGGGGCGATCGGCTGATGTGGTGATTCTGGCGGCGCGGGATCCCAAAACCCAGGTCGATCGCCCGATCGCCCTCGCTTGGGTCACGGAATCGCGGCCAGATGTGGCCCACAAGTTTGGGGCTGATTTTCGGGTTTCGGGTTGGCAAGCGGCTTTCACGCCGGAGGAATTGCCAGCGGAGCCAACGGAGTTGAGTGCTTGGGCCTTTGACACCAATCAGGCCCGGGCCTATCGCTTGCCCAATCAGTTTTGGTGGCCGGGTCGGGGAGCCGTCGAGACCCCAGGATCCAAGACCCAAAAGGCTTCAGCCGTTCCCTAGGACTGAGAGGCCACCAAAACCACCCCGGTCATAATCAGTCCAACGCCGATGAGTCGGGCGATCGGGAGGGATTCCCCAAAGGCCACCACCCCAATCAACACCGTAAACACGTAGATCAGGGAAACGGAAGGAGCGGCAATGCTGAGCTTAACCCGGGTCAACAGCAGGATATAGGCGATCGCTCCGAGGCCGTAGGCCGTCAGCCCCGCCACCAGTTCCCAGGTGGTGACCATGGACAGCAAGTGACTGAGCCAGTTGTCGCCGGTCACTTTGCCCAAGCGCAGGGCCCCTGCTTTTAGCAAAAATTGCCCCACCACGCTGGCCACAATTGACCCCAACAGCAAACCCAATTCCTGAATCGTCACCGATCGCGCTCCTGGCCCCGCAGGGCTGAGATCTTAACTTGAGCCACAAATTCAAATGCTAGGATACGGTGCAATTCCATCGATCGCGATCGGTTAGGAGCCTGCTCTCGCCTGTGTCTTCCAACGTTTCACACAAGCCTTCTCCCCGTCGTCCCCGATCGGGAGTTCGCCCCTTGCCCCGATCAACACCCGCCACGCCTTCCCCGATCGAGCCTCCCAGCCCGGGTCTGTGGCGTTTGGTCGTTGGAGCGGGGCAAATTACCGGCGGCACTCTGTTGACCGTCACCATGCTGGGCAGCGCCGCCGTGGCTGGAGCCTTGGTGGGCTTGGCCGTTAGCTTCCGCAACCTACCGGATGTGCGGATTCTGCAAACCTACACCCCCAGCGAAACCAGCTATATCTACGACATCAAAGGGCGGGTGCTGGCCAGCTTGCACGACGAAGCCAACCGGGTCGTTGTCCCCCTCAATCAAATCTCGCCCCACCTCAAGCGAGCCGTCATCGCGATCGAAGACAGCAGCTTCTATCAGCACCCCGGTATCAACCCCGGCAGCATCATGCGGGCCCTGGTCACCAACTTGGAGAAAGGGCGCACTTCCGAAGGTGGCTCCACCCTGACCATGCAGTTGGTCAAAAACCTGTTTCTGTCACCCCAGCGCCGAATTAGCCGGAAGGTGGCTGAGGCGGTTTTGTCTCTGCGCTTAGAACAAATCCTGAAAAAGGACGAAATCCTAGAGCTGTATTTGAATCAGGTCTATTGGGGCCACAACAACTACGGCATTGAAACCGCCTCCCGCAGCTACTTTGGCAAATCGGCCTCCGATTTGAACCTGGCCGAGAGCGCCATGCTGGCGGGCCTGATCCAAGCTCCCGAAGATTACAGCCCATTCCTGAACTTCGAGCGAGCTAAGCAACGCCAGGCTATGGTATTGGGGCGAATGCTGGACTTGGGTTGGATCACGCCCGCCGAGGAATTGGCCGCCCGCAATCAACCGTTGAATTTGGGCAAAAGTACTTCCTTCCAGTCCAGTAAGCTGCCCTACGTGACCGAGGCAGTGACCCAAGAGCTGAAGAAACGCTTCCGGCGTGAAGATCTGTTCAAGGGGGGAATGCGAATTCAAACCACCGTGGACTTTGATTTTCAGACCATGGCCGAGGCCACCGTCAGTGCGGCCCACGCCCGGATGCGATCGCGCGGGTTGCGAGCGGATCAAGTGGCCCTGGTGGCGGTGGATCCGCGTACCCACTTCGTGAAGGCCATGGTGGGCGGCGTGGACTATCGCAAGAGCCAGTTCAACCGGGCCATTCAGGCCATGCGCCAACCGGGATCTGCCTTTAAACCTTTTGTGTATTATGCGGCCTTTGCCACTGGCCGCTACACGCCCAACTCCGCCGTGAGTGACACACCCGTCAGCTACAACGATGGGGGTGTGATGTATCGGCCCAAGAACTACGGGGGGGGCTTTTCCGGCTCAGTCTCGATTCGACGGGCCTTGGAAATTTCCTTGAATATTCCCGTGGTGCGCCTGGGCCAGGAAGTGGGACTGAACAAGGTGATTGAAACCTGTCGGCTGTTGGGTTTCCAAAGCCCGCTGGAGCCGGTGTTGTCTTTGCCCTTGGGGTCGGAAGACGTGACCCCGTTGGAAATGGCGGGAGCCTATGCCACGTTTGCCAATAATGGCTGGCATTCGGACACCACGTTTATTGTGCAGGTGACCGACAGCAGCGGAAAGGTGCTGTTGGACAACACGCCCCGGCCGCAACTGGTGCTGGATCCTTGGGCGACGGCAACCCTCACGGATACGCTGCGGGGGGTGATTACCAGCGGCACGGCCAAGACGGCCAATATAGGTCGGCCAGCGGCGGGCAAAACAGGCACAACGGATTCAGAGCGGGATATTTGGTTTGTGGGCTATGTGCCGCAACTGTCGGTGGCGGTTTGGGCGGGGAATGACAATTACCGCCCGATCGGCTACGGGGCCACGGGGGGCAGCTATGTGGCTCCCATCTGGCGAGAGTTTATGCTGAAGGCGCTGCAAGGGGTGCCGGCGGAAGATTTTCGGAAGCCTTGGGAGTTCCAAAAACCCTAGGATCTCTAGGATTCAGGATCTTGAGGGCGAATCAACGGTCTTTCATCGGGTCTCCCAATCCCTGATTCCGTTTCGGCGAGAGGATGGGCCCAAGGGTCTTCATCGGCCTCGTTGAGATTTGAGTTTGATTCTGGTTTGAGTTTGATTGAATTCAGATGCCGCTTGATGCTGCATTGAGACAACCTTGTGGTGGGTATTCGATTTTTGAGGAGTAAAGCGATGGTACGGCGTTTTCTGGGGCGATCGGGCATGGGAGCGATCGGGGCGGTGGCCCTTCTGTATGGTGGTGTTTTGGGTTTAAGTCAGTCCGTGACGGCGGAAACGGCCCCGCCTCGGCCACCGGCCGCTGGCCAATGCCAGTGCGCTTGTCCCTGTGCCGCTGGTCAACAGCCCGCCAGCCCGCCAGCCCGTTCCCAAACCCCCACCCCCGCACCGGCCCGCGCCGTGCCCAACAGCCCCAACACGCGCGCCGAAGCGAACCGGCTGCCCTTGCCAGCTCGTTTTCCATTGCCCGCCTCGCGCTTGGCCCTCAAGGGTGGCAAGGTAACTGTGCGGTTAGTGAATTTCACCAATGCCAAAGTGGCCTTTGAGGTGATTGGCGTAACGGGCGATCGCCTGTTGACTGGTCAGCTAGACTCTCCCGATCGCGCCACCAGCGTTTTGGAGATGTTGCCCACCCCGAGCAATCTGGTGTTGTATCGGGCCGATCGCGGGTTTCTGTTGGCTCGCCCCACCGTAACCCCCCAAGGCGATCTGGAACTGGTGTTAACCGCCACCGACAACATTGATCACGATGTGAACTACGTGAACGTAACCGAACAGGGCGAAGTGTATTTGTACTAACGGGATGGCGGCCCATGGGCTTGACCATTGGCCTTGACCGGGGGAACCGGCTCGGTGATTTAGTTTAGTCAACCGGCTGGGTCAACTGGCTGGGTCAATTGGCTGAGTAACCGGCTGAGTCAATTGGCTGGGTCAATGGTTGAGTGCATGGGCTTGGCTAACGTTTTTGTTGATGAGTTGATGATCTGTTTGATATTTCTTCTGGTTGATTTTTCTGGTTGATATTGCTGTTGATGTTGGTTGCTAGAAGGGGTTGCCGGTCTCTAGCTCGCTGGTGCTGGACTGAGGCAGGCCGATCGATTGCGGACGAATGGCGGGTTTTATGAGCAACAAAAATCGTTTGGTAGTGTCAACGGACAGGATCGCCCAACTGCGGGTTGAGTTAGCAGAATATCCCACTGCGTTGGAGGCCCTGGCAGAGATTGAAGATTGTGAAGGCGATCTCGAAGATGCGGCGATCGCCTTGGCCATTCGGGCCGGCCAACAGCCCGATCGCAGCGATGGCTGGTTGGAAGGTCTGGCCAAGCGATGTCGGGCCCGGCTCTGTGTGCAAGAACCGGTTCGCCAGTCCCTAGCCCAAGGGGCGATCGCAGCTACCCTGGGCTATTTGGATGATCAGCCCCCCTGTCCGGCCGTGTTGCTGTTGCCCGTGGTTCTGTGGGTCAGCCATCAAGGAGTCGAAACCTTTTGTCGGCCCCTCGATCGACCCAATTTGCCCGAGAGTTAATTGCAGAATATCGAAAAAGCCGTTTTGGCCGCCGCTCGTTGTTGAGGCTTTCGGTGGCGGGCGCGGCCAGCTTCGCCTGAAATCCCCATAATCATTAACAAATCATCCAATCATCATTCAATCGTCCATAAAATCGTTAGAAAATCATTTAATCGTCTGATCGTCCCTGGTTTTGATCATCCATGATGCTGAAGGGCCCGGGATGATCTCTGAGATGATCTCTCAAGGGTCAGAGCGGATCATGGATGATGGAGAGGGTTGCATCGACCAAGGCCAAGGCAAGCTGCGAAGTCAGAATTCTGCGTCGCCACCGCCCCGAACCCCGATCGACCCAACCCGCTCAGTGTTTTCAGGATTTTCAGGCCCTGCATATACCTGCGTTTGCATAAGGAGACGATCGTGGCGACAGACAGCCCTAAGGTGCAATTTGGCCCCCAGCGTTGGTATTCCAGCCTCACCATCAATGGCGAAGAGGTGGGATGGTGCACCAGTGAATTTGCTAACCAGTTGTCTGAGCTGTTCGATCGCGAAAAGAAACTAGAGGCCACCAACACTGTGTTGCGTCTAGCCTTCAAGCGCCTTTGCTCTGACATGGTGGCCAAAATGGGCGGCAACTCCCAACAAGTGGGCCAACTGATGCTGCGGTACTTGGAAACCACCATTCGCCCCACCAGCGGCCCCCGCGCCATTGCCTATCTGCTGCGCGATCGCCAAGCTGCCCTCGGCATGGGGAACCAAGAATTCTTGCAATTTTGTGATTCCTATCGTCTTTCGCCCCCCGAGCTGAAGGATATTTACGAAGGGCGGCCGATCAATGACGGGCAGCTTAAAAACATTGCCCGAATTGTGGGGCGATCGGCGCAAGAACTGGCTGAGATCCGCGATGCTGGCGGCAGCGGTGACACCGATCGCCTGGCCAAAGATTTGGGACTCAGCCCCGCCGAACTCATGGAGTGGTTAAATCAATAACCGCGACATGCAGCCTAGCCGCAGCAACAAGTACCGATCTCCAACCATTAATCACTTAATCACTTGCTGGATTTCCGCAGGCGATCGCTCTCGAATTTTTCCGAATTTTCACCAAAATTTGGCATCTTCTTGAATCCCATGTCATGGATTGCTCAAAAAGTTTAACCAATCCCGCTCAGGGCTAATGAACCGGATTTTTCTTCGATGATTAGCCCTGATTGGGAATGGGAAACTGAAGCGCAACAGAGGTATGGAACAGGAGCACGGAGCGTAGACAACGGTTACGGCTCAGTCCAACGGGGCCGCAGTCAGGAATGATTGTGGGTTTAGTTGAGCAATTTATCAGAGATCAGAAAACCCACTCGCTGATCCTGAAAACCCAGCTTTGGTAAAGGCTTCAGGCATTTTGTTCCGAAGCAAGTCAGCGGTTGAGGCACAAGAAATTCACCAGACTAGCAGTGACTATGATGGTGGATATTAAGATTTTCTTCAGAATTCCCAAGAGATCTGATGAGTCGCCCATATCCGTTCTACGGTACTACTAGAGGGCTATGGTCAATGCGTAAAATCAGTGCTAAAACCGAAGCTTCAAAGCTTGCCCACGAAACCGTAGAAGCAGCCCTAAAGTTGCGATTTTAAGCAGCAATCTTGAGTTGCAATCTTGAGTTGAGATTCGGGGTCAAGATTCTGAGTCGCGATTACAAGTTGTAACTTGAAGCTGCAACTTTGGGTTACGACTCTTGATTGCAACCTTTGGAAGCCTGAGTTTGATGACCGCTGACTAAGTTTGTGCCCATTAGGTTGCATTAACGTAGTTTGCATCATCATGCTTAGACCCTCAAAGATCAGTCAAAACCACTCTGATCATGATGTTTGTTTATTATTTCGTAATTTGATGGGTTGTTTGGAAACCAACATCACGATCGGGAGCATCCCCTGCCAGGTCATTAATTTTTTGGGGTGGTGGCGGTTCTAGTCAACCGTAATCAACCGCGATCAGCTTGTGAACTATGCTGTTAACTGCTGCAATCAACCGCTTGTCATTAAGCATTTGCGATTGATGATTTGCAATCCATTACTTTAATGAATCGCAATAATGAATGACTGAAATAAATGACTGAAATGAATCATCGCTATTCAAAGATCACCATTAACCATTCAGTTTCGGTTTGATTGCTTGTTAAGCTTCGCCCTTTAATTTGTGTTTTTGAAGCACTAGGGAGGTTTGTGATGTTGGACTGTTGCGATCGAAGGACAGTGGTTCGCCCCCAACGACTCATGCACCGATCGGAAGGGGAATCGGCAAGATTGGTCATGGGCGAAAGTCGATCCGCTGCGATTCTGGATCGATCGCAACCCCTGATCAAAGGAATGGTGATTTTGGCTTGGAGTTTGTTAGCGGTGGTGGAACCCTGGTCTTGGCTGGGTCGGGGCCAGCGCTTTGCCCTGGCTGGTTCTCCCGAGCAAAGTTGGTTAGTGCGAGCGGCCGCCCAACAGCCAGCGCCTACCCCTCCAGACTCCGGCGGCCCCAGCCGCAGCCAGGGATCGGGCACACGCTAAGGATTTAGACAATTTCCGCCAGGCTTCGCTGATCAATCTTCGTCTTCAGACTGCTGCCAAGCTCGACATAGCTGTTAATATTGGAAATTGCCTTTTGTCTGGCAATGTCTAAAAGTTTGTTGAGTGGGGCGCGATCGGTGCGCGTGACATCGCTCCTACACCGTAATTGCGCAGTGCCCGAGTGCTTACCCAGCGACCCGCCCATCAACAGCCCAACACACGATATCCTCAACCATGGCTAAGCGAGTTCAAGTAGTTCTGAGCAAAGACGTTAGCAAGCTGGGTAAGACCGGCGATTTGGTAGAAGTGGCTCCCGGTTATGCCCGCAACTACCTGCTGCCTCAGGGGGCAGCCGTTAACGTAACCCCTGGAATTCTGAAGCAAGTGGAGCGCCGCCGCGAGGCCGAGCGCCAACGCAAGATTGAAGAAAAACAACGCGCAGAAGCCAACAAGACGGCTCTGTCTACCGTGGGCACGCTGCGGATTGCCAAGTCGGTGGGCGAAGGCGATGCGATCTTTGGTACCGTAACCACCCGCGAAGTGGCTGACAAGGTGAAGGAATACGCTGGGATCGATCTGGATCACCGCGATATGACCCTGCCCGAAATCAACAAGCTGGGCAAGTACACGGTGTCGCTGAAGTTGCACCCGGAAGTGGTGGCAACGGCCACGATCGAAGTGATTGCCGAGTAGGATTGCCGCCGGGATGTCTGGGCACATCAGCTAGGCGATCGCTCATGGTCGATCGCTGGTGGCCCGCTCTCCATCATGCCTGTCCTGAATATCCTATCCATCGCTCAGATCCCAAGCTGGATCCAGAGCAACTCACGCCCATGGGGGTCTGGCTAGTTCCAGCCCCCATTTCTGTGGCATAGTGCCGATCAGAATGCGCATGGCCCTGAATTCCCTATTAGATTCCCTATTTTCTTTATTTTTTCGATCGCAAACCCATCGATCAAACTTGTTTGCAATATGAGTGAGTCGCTTGATTTTTCGACCGTGAGCGATCGACTGCCGCCGCAAAATATTGACGCGGAAGAGTCGATCCTCGGCGGCATTTTGCTGGATCCGGAAGCGATGAACCGCGTTGCTGAAATTCTGACACCGGAGGCGTTTTATTTAAGTGCCCACCGCACCATTTTTGAAGCCATGCGGGAACTACATGCTCGGGGCAATCCGACGGATTTGCTATCGGTGACCACTTGGCTGAAGGATCGAGATCTCCTAGAAAAAGTGGGCGGCTCGCAAAAAATATCGCAACTGCTCGATCGCACCGTTAGCGCAGTCAATATTGATCGTTATGCCCTTTTGATTGCTGATAAATATGTGCGACGACAACTCATTTCCGTTGGCGGTGATATTGCGCAGTTGGCATTTGACAATAGGGAAGAGTTGGCAAAATTGCTCGATCGCGCAGAACAGCGCCTGTTTAATATCACCCAATCCAAAGCCAAAAATGATTTAACTTCTGCGGAGGTGATTCTCTCGGAAGCATTCTTTGAGCTGGAAAGTCGGGCCCTAGAATCTCAGATGCCGGGACTGAGCAGCGGCTTCTATGATCTAGATGCGATGACTCAGGGATTTCAGCGATCGGATTTGATCATTGTGGCGGGTCGGCCCTCGATGGGCAAAACCAGTTTTGTGATGAATGCGGCTCGCAATGTGGCGGCAATTCATAACCTCCCGATCGCCATTTTTAGTCTGGAAATGTCGAAGGAGCAACTGATGTATCGGATGCTCTCCAGCGAAGCGCAAATTGAAAGCAATCGCCTGCGATCGGGACGGATTAGCGAAAATGAATGGGGGCGAATTGGGTCAGCCATTCAAGGTCTTTCTAACCTGAAGCTTTATATTGACGACACAGCGGATATTTCAATTACAGAAATGCGATCAAAAGCCCGTCGCCTGCAAGCGGAACGCGGCGGCGCATTGGGGCTGATTGTGATTGATTACCTGCAATTGATGGAAGGCGGCGGAGATAACCGAGTACAAGAGTTGTCAAAAATTACCCGATCGCTAAAAGCCTTAGCTCGGGAATTAAACGTGCCAATCTTGGCCCTATCTCAGCTCAGTCGTAGCGTAGAATCACGAACAAATAAGCGACCAATGATGTCAGATTTACGCGAGTCAGGTTGCTTAACCGGCGATACTTTGGTGCTCATGGCTGATAGCGGCCAGCGAGTACCCATTCGTCAACTCGTTGGACGAAAAAACTTCTCTGTACTGGCTTTAAATCCAATCACCTGGAAACTGGAGTCTAAGCGAGTTAGCCATGCTTTTTCAACAGGAATTAAACCAGTCTTCCGTTTAACCACTCGTCTGGGTCGTCAAATTCGTGCAACCGCTAACCATCAATTTCTAACTTTGGATGGCTGGCTGCGACTCGATTGCTTGCAACAGCGCATGAGAATTGCTCTGCCGCGTCAGCTTGCCCCGAATCAAGCTACGACTATCACACAGCCAGAAGTTGCTCTGATGGGTCATCTCATTGGTGATGGTTGTACTCTTCCGCGCCACGCAATTCAGTACACAACAGTGGATTTAGATTTGGCAACCGCTGTTCAAGAACTTGCGGTTCAAGTGTTTGGCGACGATATCCAAGCACGCATTAAACCTGAGCGAAACTGGCAACATAATCTCAGTCGTGAACGTTTGAATAGAATTGCAGAAGTTCTAGATTCGAGCAGCTTAAAAAGCCTGGCCAATAGCGATGTTTATTGGGATGAAGTGGTTTCGATCGAGCCAGATGGAGAAGAAGAGGTTTTTGATTTAACAGTCCCAGAGCATCACAATTTCGTGGCAAATAACATCATTGTTCATAACAGTATTGAGCAAGATGCGGATTTAATATTAATGCTTTATAGAGAAGAATATTATAACCCAGATACTCCCGATCGGGGAATTGCAGAAGTATTGCTGACCAAGCACCGTAACGGCCCAACGGGCACGGTTCGCCTATTGTTTGATTCACAGTTTACGCAGTTTAAAAATATGGCTGGCGGCGGTGGTGGTCGCTTTCAGCCCTAGGCGAAAACTGGCTGGAATCTTAGCGAGTATCTTGAAAGTCTGGGTTTAGATTTTGGCTTTGATATTGGCTTGAGTATCAGCTTGAATAGCGATCGGGCGGTTGAGGAGCAATGGCAATTCAATGACGGTTTATGCCCAAATTTATGCGGTGGTTCAGCAAATTCCCCCGGGCAAGGTGGCAACCTATGGGCAAGTGGCCGAGCTGGCCAACTTGGCGGGTAAGGCGCGGCTCGTGGGCTATGCCCTGGCACGGGTGGCGGGAGACGATCGAGACATTCCTTGGCAACGGGTTGTGAATGCGCGGGGGGAAATTTCCTATTCGCCATTTCGGCAGGGCAATGATTATTTGCAGCGGGCGTTGCTGGAACGGGAGGGGGTGCAGTTCGATGCGGCCGATCGGGTCAATTTGCGGGTCTATCGGTGGCGGCCGGGGGAGCCTGATGGGCACACTAGCCTTTAGATTTGGATTCGGAATTTGAACGGTTGAGCAACCGTTGAATTCTGCGTCTTGGGTTGGCTAGTTTTGGGTTGAAACTATGGCGGAGTTGGGGGCAGAGGGGGCACGATCGCAGCTCCAAGCGGGCTTGGCGGCCCTGAAGCAGGGTCAACCGGCGGCGGCGATCGCCCCATTGGAAATGGCCAGCGCCACCTTGGCGGGGGCGGAGCAGGCGCGGGCCCAGGCGGCCCTGGTGGGGGCTTATCGAGCTGTGGGGCAATGGGCTAAGGCGATCGCCCTTTGTGAATCGTTGCTGAACCATCCCAGTGCTCAGGTGCGCCAGTGGGCTACCCAAGCGCGATCGCAACTGAAGCCGCCGCCGCCCACCCCAAAACCCAAAGTGGCCGAGGATCCGGGTTTTGTGCCTCTGGAAGCAGGAAATGTGGGTTTTGTGCCCCTGACGGATGCTCAGGCGATCGGGAAGCGAACCCAGGTGGTGCGGGTGGCATTGAATCCGAATCCAGGATCGCTCGCTTTAGGATCGCCTTCGCCGGGGTCGGCAACCCCTGACCCAGGGCCGAATCCGCCGATCGCCTCTGCAACTCCTGCAACCCCTGCACCAACCTCCCCATCAGATCTTCCCCAAAACTCTGCGGCGGGTTCCCCGTCCTTGTCCCCCAACCCCGATCGCCCGCCGGCCGTGATGGCGGTGGTGACAACGGTGGAGACGACTGCCCCGGAAGCACAACCTTCGGCGGCGACAGATGCCCAAACCCCCGAACCCTACAGCGTGCAATGGCGCAACGGGGGCCGAGCCGATCGCCGCACGGTCTTGGCTCCGAGACCTTGGGGGCCGCGGTTGGTGAGCCAGGCGATCGCGATCGTCCTGTTGGCTTGGGTGGTGCAACAGTTTGTCCTGCTGGGAACCGCCACCTATAACAAACTGCTGGATTGGCTGTCGGTTTTGTTGCCTTGGTTGCCCATTTGGGGAGAGGCCACGCCCTACATCACCGATGATCCCTCGGTTTCGGCTTGGATTGCCTTGGGGCTGCTATTTTTGGGGTCGCCCTGGCTGTTGGATGAGGTGATGCACCGCTGGGGCGGCCAAACGCGCAAGTTCTCAGAGCTTTCTGCCCAGCGGCCGGAGACGGCGCGTCTGTTGCAACGATTGGTGCGATCGCGCAATCGCCCGGTTCCTTTTCTCCGGTTCCTAAACACGGACTTACCGGTGGTGGTGGTCTATGGTTGGTTGCCGGCCCAGGCTCGCCTAGCTATCAGTCAAGGGGCGATCGATAGTCTGAGTGATGGGGAACTGGCAACGTTGGTGGCCGCCCAATATAGCCAGATTGATTGCGGCGACAGCGCGATCGCCAGTTGGGCCACGGTGGTGTTGCTGCTGCCCTATGGTTTGCATCAATGGGCGGCGCAATTGGCGGAAACCTGGCAGCTTTGGCCCGCCAAGCTCGGGGCGGTGGGTTTGTCGGCCCTGGCCTATGGGCTGTATCGGGTGGAGCGTTGGGCCCTGTTTGGCTGGAGTCGATCGCGCCAGGCCGAAGCCGATCGGCTCGGGGCCGCCGAAACGGGGGATCCCAATGCCCTGGCGCGGGCCCTGGTTAAGTGCGGTGCGGCAGTGGCGGAACAGGCGATCGCGAACCGGGCCCTATCCCCTTGGTTGGTGGCGATCGAGCTGTTGTTGCCCTTCAGCCCCGCCTGCGCCGCCATTGAAGGCAGCTTCCACCCGATCGCCCCTCCCGAACCCCTGTGGGTCTGGGGCCGACGCAATCCCTATCGCAATTGGCTCCAGCTCAATCACACCCATCCGCTCACGGGCCAGCGAATGGCCACCCTGGCGGAATTGGCCGTGCGCTGGCGATTGGAACCGGAATTTGAAGCCAGCGATCGAGCGGCCCAAGACCAACAACAACGCTACCTGCCGCCCTTGCCCCGGGCCCGTCCCCTGCGACCCACCACCCCCCAAACCCTGTGGCTCCAGTCCGGGCCTTGGGTGGGCATGGTGGCCGGCGTGGGGGTGGCCCTGCTGCTGTGGGTGATTGGGGGATTGGGGCGGCTGTTGAACCACCCGATCGGCTGGATGTGGGCCGATCGCTCCCTGCTGTGGGGCCTGGCCTGGATGGGCTGCGGACTGGGGATTTTCCTGCGGCTAAATGCCTTCTTTCCAGAAATTCGCGGCCGCTTACCCCTGATCTTTAACAATGCGGATGGGCCGCCCTTGGCCAGCGCCTTGGCCGAACCCAACGCCCTCCCGATCGATGCGGTGATGGTGAAAGTATCCGGACGACTCCTGGGGCGATCGGGCTGGGCCAATGGACTATGGCAAGATTTGTGGTTACAAACCCCCAGCGGCCTCTTGCCCTTGCACCTGGCCAGCCGTTGGGGTTGGCTGGGAACCTTGATCCGCCAAAGTCGCCAAGAACTCCCGATCGGCAGCCCCGTGATGGTCACCGGCTGGCTGCGGCGGGGCGGCATTCCTTGGATTGACGTGGAAAGTCTGAACCTTGTGCAGGGTCGGCTCACCAGCACCACCAGCCTGGTTTCCCCCGATGCCCATCCCTTGCGATCGGTGCTCTTGGGGGCGATCGCCGTTGCCATCGGTTTCAGTATCCTGATGCGCTATCGCTGGTTTTAGGGGCGGGCTTTGGTGACGTGGCCACCCTGACCAAGCCCCTTAAAATCAAAACACCGGTAACTCGATCGGGTATCTGGACTTTTGGATCGACATGGGTTATTCTCAGAGGCGATTTAATCTCCGGTAAATCGACTGACTTACTGGAAATTCAATCCGGGGCGTACAATCACCCCACCCCCGATTTTTTTACCCCACCCTGCGACCCACGCTTAAACAGGGTTAATTGCAAGGAGTTTTGCATCGTGACTGTGCCTTTTCGCTTAAATCGCCCCAGCCGCCGCCGCCTGCTTGCCTGCTTGGGCATGGGTTTGCTCGCGAGTGGGATGATTTCCGCCTGCACTGGCTCCAACAATCCCAACGCCAACGGCTCCCCGGCTGCCGGTAGCTCGCCCGCGACGGGCACACCAGCGGCCAATGCATCGGCTGCTAACAACGAACCGATCGAAATTACCTTAGTGTCCTATGCCGTGACCCGATCGGCCTATGAAAAAATCATTCCGCTCTTTGTCGAAAAGTGGCAAAAAGAACGGGGTCAAACGGTCAAAATTAACCAAAGCTATGGCGGTTCCGGCTCCCAAACCCGTGCCGTGATCGACGGTTTGGAAGCGGATGTGGTGGCCCTGGCGTTGGGGCAGGATGTGGAAAAAATTGAAAAGGCCAAATTAATTGAACCCGGTTGGCAGCAGGAAGCACCGAATGAAGCGATCGTGCACAAGTCCGTTGCGGCCCTGGTGACCCGGCCGGGCAACCCCAAGGGCGTGAAGGATTGGCCCGATTTGGCCAAACCGGGCTTGAAGGTGATTACCGCCAACCCCAAAACTTCGGGCGGGGCCCGTTGGAACTTCCTGGTGCTGTGGGGCGCGGTGACCCAAACGGGCGGCACGCCGGAGAAGGCGGAATCCTTCGTGAAGTCGGTTTATGCCAATGTGCCGATTTTGCCTCGGGATGCGCGAGAAGCCACGGACGTGTTCTTGAAGCAAAACCAAGGCGATGTGCTGATTAACTACGAAAACGAACTGCTGCTGGCCCAAGCTAAGGGCCAAAAGGTCGATTACGTGGTTCCGGCGACGAATATTTCGATCGATAGCCCCGTGGCCGTGGTGGATCAGGTGGTGGACAAACGGGGCACTCGGGAGGTGGCAGAAGCCTTCGTGAAGTTCCTTTACACCCCCGAAGCCCAAAAAGCCTTTGCGGAAGCAGGGTTCCGCCCGATTGACCCGGCCATTGAAGCGCAGTTTAGCGATCGCTTTGGCAAGGTCACCAAACTCTTCACGGTCAAGGAACTGGGCGGTTGGGATGCCATCCAAAAGCAGTTCTTTGCCGATGGAGCCATTTTCGACAAGATCCAAACCAAGAAATAGGTTCTGGGGGGCGATCGCCCACGGCCCTCAACGGCTCCAGCGCGATCGCCCCGCCCCATTCCCACAATCCCGATTTTGGACGGGAGGCAAGCCGATGACTGACCCCATCCACACCGATTCTCCGGTCACGAATTCCCCGATCGACTCAGAACCGGGGCATCGATCGCAAGTCCGGGTGCGCATCCGTGTGCCCAGCAACTATCGACCCGATCCGGTGATTTCCACCATCATTTCTCGGTTTGGACTGACCGTGAATGTGCTGGCGGCCCTGCTAGGATCTGACCAAGAGAGCGATGGTTGGTTTGACCTAGAACTCAGCGGTTCCAACGCCCAAATTCAAAGTGCCTTGCTATATTTCAACGATTTGGATCTGGAAGTGTGGCGTGATGATGGGGATCCGGACGGAATCTGAGTTCTGAGCTGAACCCTGCCACTTTCCTCTGCTGACGTTTTGAACCCGCTCGATCGCCCTTTCATCATTCTGTTCGAGGAGATCCAAACCAAGTAATCGGTTCTTGAGGGGCGATCAACAAGCCCCAGCGGCTAGCCCACTGGATCAAAATTTTGTGCTAATCAGACGATCGCCCATCCCAAGAATGGGTTGAATAGGGCGCTCTAGCCTGGGCTAACGCGGTCTGGTGATTGCGGTTCAGGGGGCAACAGCCAGTTCACAGCAGGCGATCGCCAGTCTCAATAGACCTCTTGCATCAATCAAGAACCTCATCCCAAATCCCGCTCCCAGATCCCTGATTGACTGAAAAAACACTCAAACCCTGGGTTGTTCCGTAGGTTGGGTTGAGCTTTGCGAAACCCAACTCGATCACTGCAAACCT
>MKGP02000080.1 GCA_001913845.2 Limnothrix sp. CACIAM 69d
GAGCGACTGAAGCCACAGGCACGGCGAAACTGTGATGGGGGCAGCGAGGCGAGGCTTTCGTAGAGCATCTCCCGATCATGGTGACGACGACTTTCTACACTACTGCTTTATTCGTGCAAGAGGTCTTATCACTGCAAAAAGCGCCTAAAACAACACCTAAAACAACACCTAAAACAATCAATTAATATCGCAGCAATATCTTGAGTCAGGATCGAATCAGGGTTGATTGACAATCACTTGGCTATGGGTTGACCTTATCGGATCCAGGATCCTTGAAAGCCCCCCGTTGAGAGGCGATCGCGTCGGCCCAGCGGGTGGTTTCTGGTAGTCGATAGCGCGGGGTGCAATTCAAAACCAACTCGATCGCCGTGGGCAAACTCACTCGATGCCCCGAGGAAACATAAAGCGGCCGACAATTGTGGCGCGATCGGACAATTGCGCCAATGGTTTCTTCACGATCGATCAAAGGTTGCCAACTTCCTTTCGCCAAATCTAGCGGCTCGTGGGTTCCAATCAAGTGGGATTTTGCGACACCAATTGTTGGTAGGTTCAACAACAATCCCAAGTGACAAGCTAACCCAAACCGACGCGGGTGAGCATAGCCTTGACCATCGCACAAAATCAGATCTGGCTTTTGCTGAAGCTGATCAAAAGCTTGCAAAATCACTGGCACTTCTCGAAAGGATAAAAATCCCGGCACATAGGGAAAAGGCGTGGGAATTCGAGCGATCGCAAATTCGATGCGATCCAAGCCAGGAAAGCTCAAAACCACAACGGCTGCACGGGCGATCGCGCCATTTTCTTCAAATCCCACATCAGCGCCCCCAATCAATTTTGGGGCAGAGAATTGATCCTGCAAAATCACTCGATCGCGCAGTTGATTTTGAATTTCTTTGGCGGCTTCTGTCGTTTTTGGCCAATCATTAATCAGGTTCATCTAATTAATTTCATCTTGCGATAAAATGCGATAAAGCTGTATTTTTAAAGTTGTCTTGTTTCGGTCAGCTTCCTTTCGGTTAATCCTATCTAAATAGTTGGGAATCGCAAATAGTGCATTAATTCCCCCACCAATTCACCCGATAAACGCAAGCGACGTTGCAGATCAATCAAGCTGCGGAAAACGCCTCGCTCCTGGCGATCGCGAATCATCCGCTCTGCCAAGGCGCGATCAACTCCCGGCAGCCGCTCTAATTCATCAACCGTAGCGTGATTAGCATCCAAGATTCGTTGAAAAGAAGCCGCCTCCGGATCGTAAAAATAAAATCGTAGAACCGGTGTCCAAGGCTCCAACTGTGCCACCGTTACCCCTAAAGCAGCGGCCAAGTCTTCTAATCCATAAAACACCACTCCACTCGCACTCAACTGAGTCAACAAAGTGGCTTGCCGAATTGATAACCCTGGCAATCGTAACCAATCATCAATGCTGGCACGATTAGCATCGATCGCAATGCCCATTTCGGCCGCCACTGCCACTTCCAACGCAGAATTTAGCCGACAAAATGGATCACGCGCAATTTTGCTGCGAGCTGTCTTCAGGGCTGGGTTCGCAGGCTGAAAGGGCGCTGTCAGCCAATTCAGTATCGGATTTTGAGAAGAAAATTGAGGCACAGCAGTCAACAGAAATTATGGTAATTAAGTGATCTTGCTAAATTTGAGCTACTGAGATTTTGAACAATCTAAGAGGATGTCTGAAAATGATCTTTCGGCCCGAACTAAGCACCAATAGTCGTGGCAGCAAGGGGCTGAAGGGCCTGTCGTTATTTTCTGTGATCCAGTGAAAACGGTTGATTTTCCATACTCTGGCCACCCTAGACAAGGGGCTTAAGCCCCTTGCCCCCACGATCCGCCAACAGTGGAATCAGGGTCTCAGGCGATTTGACAACAGGCCCTAAGCCCCTTATTTCCGTTGATCGATCGGGCATACAGAGTATCAGTTCTGGCTTTTCAGACATCCTATGAAACCAAGTTGCTATTAGCTTGTAATCAAGAACCCCGCCGCAAGCGGACGGGGTATGGAATTGGATCTGCTCCCAAACCTAAAGATTTGGATTGCAGGCTTTTTGTTTTCGCCGCAGAGCGGCGGGGAATCTGACCCATACTCGATTGAACCATGATGGAACGGATGCTCAAAACTTGATGCTCAAAATTGGGTCTAGATTCAAGCAAGATTAGTGACAGCCAATCTAAATTTGATCGAGCAAAAGACGGCGTTTTTGCTCAAACTCTGCCTCAGAAATTAATCCCTCTTGGCGAAGTCGATCCAATTCTCGCAGGGCATCCCCCACCGCATTTACCCGCTCCGGTTTCACAGTAACCGTAACAGTTCGTTGGGCGGACGGTAGCTCTTTGTTAAAGTTGCGATCGAACTCTTCTTGGTCTTGGGAAAGATACCAAATTGCCTCGATCGCGCTGGCAATTTGGGGAATCATCGTCCAAAAAAACAGAAAATAAGCCACGCCCCACCATCGTTGCCGCAAATAGAACTTGTGCAACCCCGATGCAAAGGGAACCACAAAACAGGTGAGGGCCAGGGCCACGGCCATCGTTCGCTTGCGTGGTCGGGTTAAGGTTCCTGCCACTTCCGTCATGGTTCTCTCCTCAGTTAACTGGCTGGCAATGGAAGTTACTCGTTAGACAACGGATTCAGCGACGAAACGTAGGAAAAGCAAGGAAAAACAGGGGAACAATAGAGCATTGACCGTTGCCAAGCCTAGGCCACTCTGGGGACTCAGCACCGGCCTTGCACTCCCTTGGCTGAGTTGGTGGCAGCGATGTTGCGCCCATTGTTCATGATAGTTGGCAAATTGGCGGGTCGAGGGGCGGCGTGCGCCAAAGCAACATCGGTTACACCCCTTGAACACCCATTGAACCGCAGACCGAGCAAACCAGCCATCGATCGCCCCTGTTCATTGCCCTAATTTCTCTGCGAAAAGTCCGATCGTTCAAGTTCGGATCTCCCGACTGGGTGGGCGTTTTGCCTCAGAGAAGAATCGGCTAAGATCAAAGACAAATGGGTGTTAACAATGACCCAGGCATAAAACATGAGCATTTTTGATTCTGAAATTGTCCAACAGGAAGCTAGGGAAATTTTTGGCACTTATCAATCCCTAGTGCAGCTTGGGGGTGACTACGGCAAGTTCGATCGCGAAGGGAAGCGACTTTACATCGAACAGATGGAAACCGTACTCGATCGCTATCGGATTTTCATGAAGCGATTTGAATTATCAGATGACTTCATGGCCAAAATGCAAGTGGAACAACTAAAAACCCACCTCTCGCAATTTGGTATGACTCCTCAGATGATGTTTGATCAGATGCACATCACCTTGGAGCGCATGAAAGCAGAATTAGAAGCATCCAAGAATTAGGTTATTTTCCTGTTAATTTTCAATGGATCACTTGAGCCATTTCAACTCAAAATAGCAGGCCAAATTCAGGAAAACTGAACCGCCTTTAATTGGGCTAATCCAGCAAAAAGCTCTGTAGATCCTCAATCATCAGTGCCACCCCTTGGGCAAAATCAGGCACGGGCAGACGATCGCCCAAGTCTACGAAAGCCCGAGGCGATCGCCCTGCTTGATAGACCAACACCGACAGATCCTCCGGGTCAATCAACCAAGCCATTTCTGTGCCCTGATCCAAACAAAACTGCATCTTTTCGATCAGCCGAATCAAGGGCTGTTGTGGTGACGCAATCTCCACAACCCAATCGGGTGCAAAATCGAAACTGTTGGCGACTCGGCCATCGGATTGGCGAGGAATTCGATCCCATTTGACCACCACGATATCGGGCACAAGCACACGCCCCCCGAAGGTGCAACGCAATTCTGCACCGGCTCTAGCAATGCGTGCTTTGCGCAAAACACTGTTCAGCACCGCAGTAAGTTCTGATTGCAAGTAGCTGTGCTGACCTTGTGGCATTGGCTTCTGATGAACCTGGCCGTTGATGTATTCGCTAGCCGGTTGAGTTTCGGGCAATGCGAGAAATTCAGCCAGCGACAGGGCCCGATCGCGGGAGACAGCAAGCACCATAACCAGCCTCGTATGGGGGATGAGCTGTTTCAATTTTAGCGATCGCCCGCGATCGGCTCCCTAAACCCGCAACTGCGTAATGGCGATCGCGCCACCAAAGCAAACGGCCACATCGGTTCCCGGTGTTTGGGGGCGACCACCATAGATGCCGCTGTACTGATAGCCCTCCTCTGTGCGCCGGTAAATCGGTGGAACCGGGTCACGGGATGGCTCACAAAACACGATTTCGGGATCGGGGGAGCCAGGGTCGAGATGCGGGAAATTCACATTCCAAAAACTGCCAGGCTCCCAGGGGCAATCGAGCAACAGGGGCAACACCCGCGCTGCCTGCTGAGCCGCCCAATCCCAATCGATTTCCAAGGGCCGTCGGATCCAGTGCGACAGGGCGATTGCCCGCCGGCCTTGCAGCGTTGCTTCCCGAGCGGCCGCCACCGTACCCGAGTTATAAACATCCGTGCCCAGGTTGCCGCCCGCATTAATGCCCGACAGCACCAAGCTCACCTCGGGAACCAGCTCACTCACCGCCAACCGCACACAGTCGGCCGGTGTGCCCGCCACGGAGAACCCGCGATCGCGCTCCTGTACCGCCAGCACACGATGGTTAGTAATCTGGTGGCCACAGCCCGACTGCTCCCCGGCCGGCGCAACCCACCGCACTGAACCCAACTGCAATTCCGTCACGGCGCGATCGAGCGCGGCAATCCCCGGCGCATCGTACCCGTCATCATTCGTCAGCACCAAAACCTGCGCCATAATTCCTCAGCGATCGCGAACAGTTTTCTATTGTTCCACTGACCAGCAACACCCCGCGACACCATCAACAGACAAGGGGTTTAAAACCCTTGCCCCCACCACCGGTCGATCATTAGTAACAGTATTGGAGGATCTAAACTGTTAAAGATGAGAGAGTGGCTGTCATGGAAAAGTTAAATCAATATCGCCAGGTTATTCAAGAAATTTTGCTTGAGCACAGCCAAATTCAGCCAGCCTATGGCGAAATTGAAATGGCAGTGATATTCGACCATGAACGCGATCACTATCAAGTCATGCGTTCAGGTTGGCTTCAGAAACAACGAGTCTATGGCGTTCTAATTCATATTGATCTCAAGGGCGAAAAGATTTGGATCCAATATGATGGAACAGAAGTGGGCGTGGCTAATGAACTTCTAGAAAAAGGAGTTCTCAAAACAGATATTGTATTGGCTTATCACTCGCCATTTATGCGTCAATACAACGGATTTGCCGTTAATTAATTCTGGCTTCTAAGTGATCTGCCATGAAATCTAAATCATTTTGAGTGAGGTTAATTACCCGATGACAACCTCAAATTCGGAAACAGAGAAACAGCAAGCCTACCGCACAGTTATTAAGCAGTTTCTGACAGACTATGCAGCCTATAAGCCATCCTATGGCGACATCGAAATTCAAACCTTGTTTGACCGCGAGCATGACCACTATCAGGTTTTGGCGATCGGCTGGTACAAAAAACAAAGAATTTATGGTTGCTCAATGCACCTTGATCTAAAGCAAGGAAAAATCTGGATTCAGGCCAACAACACCGAGCTGGACATTGCTCAAAATTTGGTTGAACGAGGTATTCCCAAAGAAGATATTGTGATTGGGTTTCATCCACCTCATTTCCGCCAATTTTCAGGCTATGCGATCGCCTAAAAACTTTAATTCTTAACCATTTGAGTCGGCAAGGGCAGCCGCTTGGGCCGCCATTAATTTACCGATGCCCTTTTCGGCCAAATCCAGCAGCGCATTCAGTTGCGATCGACTGTAGCTACCCGATTCCGCCGTGCCCTGCACTTCAATTAAATTACCCTCGCCGTTCATCACCACGTTGAAGTCCACATCGGCGGCCACATCTTCCGGGTAGTTCAAATCCAGATAGGCGGATCCCTCGATCAACCCCACGGAAACGGCAGCGACCGGCGAGAGGATCGGCAGCATTGCCAACTCCCCAGCATCCACCAGCGATCGCAACGCATCCACCAGCGCCACATAGCAGCCCGTGATCGCCGTGGTGCGCGTGCCCGCATCGGCCTGCAACACGTCCGCATCGATCGCCAGGGTGCGCTCCCCCAAGCCCCGCAAATCCACCGCCGCCCGCAAACTCCGGCCAATTAGCCGTTGAATTTCTTGGGTGCGCCCGGACAGCTTGAAGGTTTCCCGCGACTGCCGATCGGGCGTGGCCCCCGGCATCATTCGATATTCCGCCGTCAGCCAGCCTTGACCCGAATCGGCCAGCCAACGCGGCACACCGGACTGCACAGACACGGTGCAAATTACCTGCGTGTCACCACAACAGGCCAACACAGACCCGGCGGAATATTTGGTGAAATTGCGCTGAAATCGAACGGGGCGGAGCTGGTCGGGCGATCGACCGTCGGGACGTTGCCAGGACATGGTTAGGGGTGCAAACAACGGATAACGTTAACCAACCTGGGCTGCCAGTTCTTCCAGTTGAGCCTGTTGATCTTGGGTGATGCAAGACTGAACCATCTCGTCAATGTCACCTTCGAGGGCCGCCGTGAGGGTGAAGTTTTGGCCCAAACGGTGATCGGTCACGCGATTGTCTTTGTAGTTGTAGGTGCGGATTTTTTCCGATCGGGAACCGCTCCCCACCTGCGATCGCCGGGCAGAAGTCACCGCTTCCTGTTGTTCTCGCATCTTCATTTCGTAGAGCTTGGCCCGCAAAATTTGCATCGCCCGCTCCTTGTTTTTGAGCTGCGATCGCTCCTCCGTACAAAACACCCGAATGCCCGTCGGCTTGTGGTACAGATCGGCGGCGGTTTCCACCTTGTTCACGTTTTGGCCACCGGCCCCGCCCGATCGAGCCGTGGTTAGCTCAATGTCCTTCGGGTCGATGTGAACTTCCACTTCGTCCACCTCCGGCATAATCGCCACGGTGGCTGTGGAAGTATGCACCCGGCCGCCCGCTTCCGTGGCCGGCACGCGCTGCACCCGGTGAACACCCGCTTCATACTTCAGCTTGCTGTAAACCCGATCGCCCTGCACTTCCAGGATCACTTCCTTAAAGCCGCCTGCCTCTGACAGCGACTCGCTCGCCAACGCCACCTTCCAACCCTGAGTAGTGGCATAGCGGGAATACATCCGCAGCAAATCGCCCGCCCAAATACAGGCCTCATCGCCACCCGTGCCGGCCCGAATTTCCAACATGATGTTTTTGTCGTCGTTGGGGTCGCGGGGCAACAGCAAAATTTTCAGTTGATATTCCAACTGGGCGACCCGATCGTTTAGCTCTTCAACTTCCAGTTGCGCCATTTCCCGCAACTCTGGGTCATCGCCCGACTCCTTCAGGATTTCGCGGGCCCCTTCCAGGTCGCTAACGGCCGTTTTCCATGCATCATAGGTCGCCACCGTCTCTTCCAAGGACGATCGCGCCTTGGCCACTCGCTGAAATTCCGTCGGATCCGTGGCCACATCAGGATCCGCAAGGCGGCGGGTTAACTCATTAAAGGTTTGCTCAACGGATTGCAGCTTATCGAGCAAATATTGTTCAGCCATCGGGTCGCGGGGCGATCGTGAAATCGAATGAAGGGAGCAAAATACTACCGTCATGCTATCAAGGATCGTCCCCTCGCGACCGATTCCGCCTAACCCGCCGATCACAATGGGACTATGCCCCCGAAAGACGCGCGGCCTCTTCCATCCGGCGACGGAGGGACAGGGGACGCATATCCGTCCATACTTCCTTGATGTAATCCAAGCACTCCGATTTGGGGCCTTGCTTGCCCACATCGTTCCAACCCAACGGATTTTCTCGATCGACTGGCCAAATCGAGTACTGTTCCTCGTGATTAATCACAACCTTGTAAATTACCCGATCTTCCGTGCTTGATGACATGGGACAAACCCTCAAGAAATAGCAATCAAAACAATCAAAACATCATGCGACCGCGCCCTAGGGGCGACTCGGATAAATGCCTTGAACGCAAATACACCAATTGGTGACCAAATAGGGCGGCATATTGTTGTGGGGTTGGTTACCACCCACTTTCGATAGGGCAGCCGCATTCAAGGAAGTTTCCGGCGTGAGATCAAAGCCCTTGAATCGATTGTCCACCGGGCCAATGAAATTGTTAGCCGGAGTGGAAACCGACGAATCCGAAGACGCTTTAATCGCGTGATTGTGGGTGGGTAAATGAGCAACGGTGAGCGTCACCTGTTCGCTCCCCCCTCGCTGCCCCTGTGGATAGTTGGGCAATCCGGGGCCTTGGCCAGGGCCGATCGCAATGCGTCCCCGCAAATCCGGCAAGTTAAACGTGTTTATACCATCGCCCCCAAACGTCGTACCTAACAAACTAAAAAGCGCTGTGTACTGAGCAATTTGCAATGTTCGTCCATCGCAAAACAGCCAATCTGTTGGCGCAAAGTTATAGCCAAAGGATTTAATCTGTCCAATATAGGCATCGATCATGAAACACCTCGGTAATCGGTTTTGGGTAGTAATCGATCTGGCAAAAGAGCCTTGATCAACCAGATTTGTCGATCACAGTCAGCCCCATGATGACCCAATGGTTTAGGGCAAGAACTAAGGACAAGAACTGAGGGCAAGAACCCGGTCGATCGTTCATAAAATGAATGCAAACCGCCCTGCGATCTACCACCGACTCGGGAAAATTCCCGTTGTGGCAATGCACCAATTCACCACCAAAAAGGGCGGCATATTGTCATGGGGCGCGCCACTGCCCGTGGCTGAGATTGCTGTTGGAGAAATAGTGGCTTTGCCCGCCGTCGTGCCGTAGCCCTTGGGCGCATCACCGGCATTGGCCGTGAGCGTTCCGAAATAGCGATCTTGCGGAAAAACAGCAGCGGCATCTGAGGAAACTTTGACTTCGTGGGTGTGGGCAGGAATTTGAGTCGTCAGCAGACTGACTTCCGGCGCACCGCCCAATTGCCCCATGAGGTACGGTGACCCATTCGAGGGCAGCCCTTGCGAAATATTGGTGCGACCGCGCAAATCCGGCAGGCCAAAGGTCGTTCTGCCATCACCACCGTAGGTCGTTCCGAGCAGGGCGAAGAGCGCTTGATTTTGCGCAATCGGCAATAGTTGCCCTTGGCACAAGGCCCACCCCCGAGGCGCAAAGGGAAAGGCAAAGGCTTGAATCTGTCCAATAAATGGATCCATGGCTGTAGAGAAGGAAGAGGACAACAAAACGAGATTCAGCAAAAACGCGCCATTACCAATCGTTGCGGGTGGGATATTCGCCAATTGTCGCGATGCACCATTGCAGAGCGAGGTAAGGGGGCATGTTTTCGTGAGGCTGGCCACCGCCCGTATTGGCAATCACCCCTGGGGCGAGGCTGGCTTCGGGGGTGGAATCATAGGCGTTGGCGGGTGTTCCATCGGCGGTGGTGAGGGGGCCGAGAAAGTTGCCGCTGGGGCTGTTGGTGGTGGAGCTGTCGGCGGTGGCGAGGGTGTGGGTGTGGCCGGGCAGGTTAGCAACCGTCAGGGTAACTTGGGCTTGGCCACCAGTTCTCCCGATGTCATAGGTTCGACCTTGGCCGGGTGCTGATCCCTGGCCGATCGGGACACGGCCTCGGAGGTCTGGTAGGTTGAAGACCGTATATCCATCTCCGCCGTAAGTGATGCCAAGCAAGCTGAAGAGGGCTTCATTCTCTCGGATGGGGAGCGATCGCCCGTCGCAGGGCAACCAGCCTTCGGGCGCGAAGTTGTAGGGATATAGTTCGAGCTGTCCAATGAAGGGTTCGAGCATATTTATGAAGGGTAATTGAGGATTGGATGAGTCAGTCATCGTCAGCACCAGCCCCCCGAAAATAGGTATTGCCGAGACATGCAGAAATGTCACTCGACGCGGAATACTTCGGTAACTTTGCGCCTATTTGGGGCGATCGCTGATTGCTATGAAAACCGCTCAGAAGTCTTGCTGGCGATGATTAACCCACGACTCAAAACTTGAAGCAATCATCATTTTTGCCAAATCAATTATCATTTTTGCCAAACAATTTTCATCCCCAATAAACCAGAAGGTTCTCTTTAGAATCGCGACTCTCTTCGATATTCTTCGTGATCTTTATTTATGGAATTCCATCAAAAATGAGCGAGTTTGCTAATTTTTCTTTGCAATTTGTGCCGTTCCATTTCAAATCTTGATTAAGAACCAAAAATTCGGGATCAACCACAATTCATTCCCAAGACCATTGGCTGTTTGGGAGTGATGATCGGGCGGATCCTTTGCTTGATCTCGGTTGTTTGATCTCGGTTCGGGATAGGCTGAAACCCTAATTCTGTGGCTGCCTGGGCACTCTACTCATTCAAGTTCAGCCGACAAAGCTGGCTTGACGTGCGCTGGCATTAGCTTAGGGAACATTAATCGGCTGGCCATCGCGGGTATAAATTGCGATGTCCCACTGGCCACTCCGTTCAATTTCAAAGGCGATGCGGCTGCCGTCGGCGCTCAGTTGCGGGTTGCGGGTTTCCAGTTGCAGGGCTTGGGTCAGGTTTCGCAATTGATTGGTAGTGCGATCGTAAAGGTAAATATCGGTGCGGCCTTGGCGACTGGCAGAAAAGGCAATCCAACGACCATCGCTGGAAATGCTGGGGCTGGCGGCGATCGTGTCAAAGGCGTTTAGCTCTGGCAGCTCGATCGCCCGTCGTTCTTGAAGGTCATAGAGCAACACATCCTGGCTGCCCCGGCGATCGGACACAAACACTAAAAAGCGCCCCGCCACGGCCGGACTAGTTTCCGAAAAGGCGCTGTTGAGGCTGTTGGGGTTGGCTCCGGCCGCATCGAACGGGAAGCTGAGGGTGCGACCACTGGCGCAACCCACCAACCCGATCGCCCAACTGGCGATCCAAAGCTGTTGCAGGGGCGATCGCCCTCGGCGGCATTGACTCATGGCACGGGCCCCTCGCTGGTCAAGATCTCGGCGCAAGATCTAGGGCAACAGCTTTTTGAGGGCCAGCAGGGATTCTGCATTCAACGTCACTTCCACAGCCTGGCCCGCTGGGCGATCGATCAACGTGAGAACGCATTGGCCGCCGCCGGTTTTGACGGTGGCGGTGGGATTGTTGAGGGCGATCGTTTCCAAGCGAGCTTCCGGCTGGCCCACCCGAATCACCACATCATTTTGAGATTGGGGATAGATGTAGAGATATTGCCCATTAGCTGACAGCTTCAAGGATTGGGGCGTGGTGTTGCGCTCCAGGTCGCTGCCCAGCTTTTTGTAGTAGAACGTGATGCCTCGTACTTCTGGCCCTTGGATGGTGAATTCATCGTCGAAGCGCTCCGCGTCCCAATCGAGGGTCTGGGGATCCGTGGCGCGATCGAGCAAGCGCTGTCGCCAAGTCACGGACTTGCCTGCCAAGCTCACCCACCATTGGCGGATAGTTTCAAAATAAGCAGCATTCTCTGGATCGTTGCTGCCGTAAAGCCAAGTTGCGCTGAAAGGTTGCACGGACAAAATCCCGTTTCAAAATCCCATTAACTAATTGAACAATTAATTTTTCAATTATTTTCAATTCATTAGTTTCAGTTAATTAAACCGTTGGGGGGCGATCGCCCAGAGTACCCAAATCACCCGAATCGCACCTTGAAGGCGAGAGCGCTACCCTAGGAAGACGTTTGGGGACAATCATTGGGGAATGATCAACCGGAGCAATTAACCGGAGCAATCAACCGTTGATTAGCCCCATAGCCCCAAGATGGGAATCGGGTCGATCGCCCCGCCATCCCCGGCTTGTTAGCCCAACTTGAACCACCGATGAACCGGCGACCCACCGCAGGTCGGCCCCAGGAGCCAAAATTGCGGAGCCAAGATTGCGATGAATGTGCCGCTAGTTTATCACCCCGATTATGTCGCGCCGTTGCCCCCCGGCCACCGGTTCCCGATGCAAAAGTTTGCCAGGCTCTATGACCGATTACGCAGCGATGGCACGGCAACCCCCGAACAGTTTCACCAACCCGATCGGCCGCCCCAGGACTGGATTGAGCTGGTGCACGATCGCGCCTATGTGGAAGCCTATTGCCAAGGCACTTTGGATCCGAAAGCCCAGCGCCGAATTGGGTTGCCCTGGTCGCCGGCCTTGGCCAATCGTACCTGCGTGGCGGTCGGTGGCACGGTGCTGACGGCGCGGCTGGCCCTGCGCCATGGGCTGGCTTGCAATTTGGCGGGCGGCACGCACCACGCCTTCCCCGATTTTGGCTCCGGATTTTGCATCTTCAACGATTTGGCGATCGCCACCCGGGTTTTGCAGGCCGAAGGCTTGGTCGATCGGGTTTTGATTGTGGACTTGGATGTGCATCAAGGGGATGGAACCGCTTGGATTTTTCGCAACGAGCCGCAGGTCTTCACCTTTTCCATGCATTGCGAGGCAAATTTTCCCGCCCGCAAACAGGCCAGCGATTTGGATGTGGCATTGCCGGAGGGCATGGAAGATGATGACTATTTACAAACACTCGATCGCTTCCTGCCCGATTTGCTCGCCCAAGTGCGGCCCGATTTGGTGATTTACGATGCGGGGGTGGATCCACACGGGGGCGATCGGCTGGGCAAGCTCGCCCTCACCGATTCCGGTTTGTTTCGGCGGGATATGCAGGTGCTGACCACTTGTGTGGCGGCGGGCTATCCGGTGGCCTGCACGATCGGCGGCGGCTACTGCGATGATTTGGCGGCCCTGGTCGATCGCCACGCCCTCATCCACCGAGCAGCGGCTCAGGTCGCCCAGTGTTACGGTCTCTGAGCTGCTACGGTTTCTGGGTCACTGGTGCTCAGCAAGGGCGATCGCGCAACATATCGCCCACCGGCCAGGCAAAACCAGATCCAACAAAACCAGATCCAACAAAACCAGGCCAGAACCCGACAGAACAGCCGCCGGGCGATCACCCTTTTCAAGACACAAAAAATCCCGGCAACGGCAGAACAGCCCTCGGGCGATCGCGCCGCAGGCGACAATAGAAATCGGGCTGGCAGAGCAGACCGACGCGCACAATTGCTTCACAACTCCCTATGATGCTGTCCAAAGGCTTTGAAATTGAAATCTATACCGGAACCCACGATGGGCAAATTGTGGGCCTGTCCGATCGCATTACCGCCAACCTAGATGGCTTTGTGCGCGAACCCGACAGCCGCAACGTGGAATACACCACCGCCCCCCTGTGCAGCTATGAGCGGTTGCTGTGCGATTTACTGGTTCCTCGGTTGCGCCTGCGCCAATACCTGAAAACCCTGGGCCCCTACACCCTAGTGCCCGGCGGCACATTAGCCCTGGGCGGGAGCGATCGCTTCTACCGATCTGACCCAGCCAACCCTTACCACGCCTACATTGAACGCACCTACGGAACCAAAGTCGTCACCGCCAGCGTTCACATCAACATTGGCATTGCCGATCCAGAATTGTTGATGCGGGCCTGTCGGCTGGTGCGGGTGGAAGCACCGCTTTACTTGGCCCTGAGCGCTTCCTCTCCTTTCTTGGATGGCGAGCCAACCGGATTCCATTCCACCCGCTGGCACCTGTTCCCCCAAACGCCCGATCGAGTGCCCCTGTTTGAAAGCCACGCGCACTTCATTCGCTGGACGGAAGAGCAATTAGAACTGGGAACCATGCAAAATGTCCGCCACCTCTGGAGTTCCGTGCGGCCCAACGGCGATTGCCGGCCCTACAACCTCAATCGATTGGAACTGCGGATTTGTGACCCGGTGATTGACCCCTTGGCCCTGCTGGCGATCACAGCCCTACTGGAGGCTCGGCTGTGCCAATTGATGGACGATCCCAGCTTAGATCCCCTGACTGCGAGCCTGTTGCCGGCCACCACCCGCCATGACGATTTATTGTCATTGACCCTGGCCAACGAAATGGCCGTCGCTCGCCACAGCTTGGATGCATCCCTACGCCATTGGCAGGATGGCCGCACCATCAAGGCCAGGGATTGGATCGCTCAACTCTATACAGAATTACGCCCGATCGCCAAAGAGCGCGGGTTTAGTTGCTTCCTGTCGCCCTTGCAGCGCATTTTGCGGGAAGGCAGCGCCGCCCAACAGTGGCTCCAACAGGTGGAAACGGGCCACAGTTGCCAAGCGGTGGTGGCCCAAGCGATTCAAGAGGCCCAGCAGTGGGAACGGGACTTGGCAGACCAGACCTGTCAAGGTTCATTGGTGGCCTAGGTTGCCCATGGGGCCAGCCTGGTTAATCGCCCCCATACATTGCGCTCCTATGCATCGCGCTTCGGTCGATCGCGCCGATTCAATCCGCATGATTTAGATCAACTCAAATCGAGTCAAATGGGGATGCTCAATCAGGATAATCAGCGATTCGATCGCCAATCTTGCCAGCGCAACTTCAACGACACATAGAGCGGCCACTGGTAATGTTCCAGCACCAACCAGGCGGCCAAAATGAAATGCCCGATCGCCGCTGAAACTAACCACCCTTGGCCAAATCCCACCGATCGGGAGCCGGGCAACGGGGGAAAGAGGTATTGCGACAAACCAATCAACCCCACCGGCCCGATCGCCAAAATCACCGCCAGCAGCCAGATGGTCGGTGTGAGCGCTTCATTGCTGTGGCGCACCGGTTGCCACGATCGCCCCAACCAACGCCACTGCAAGGGCTGGGTGCTGTCTTCCACCCGCAAAATCCGGGATTGCAAATCCAGCGTGAACAGATGCCGACAAAAATCGCAGGCCCAGGCATCCTCCATCATCGGCATCGGCTGGATTTGTCCGTGGCGACAAATGGGACAGGGGTGCTGATCGCGATCGTCCAAGGGAGCCAACACCGACCACCCCAACTCCCGAGGCTTGGGTACTTTGCTGAATCTGGGGGGGCGATCGCCCGATCGCTGAAAATCAAACGCACTCATGGTGCCCCTGGCTCTCGAAACCGTTCTCGCTCAGTCTAGCCAGTTGCCCCCGCGAATTTCCCATCCCTTAAGAAAATTCACGCCTCTTGGGTTAATCAACGGCTTCCCCCGCTTCGGGATCGATGCCCAACTCCCGCAGCCGGGCCGCCAGGCGATCGGCTCGTTGCTCCGCTTGGGCTGCTCGCTGGGCTTCCGTGGCGGCCCGTTGGCGTTCGGCGGCCGCTCGATCGCGCTCCACCTCGGCCTCGCTGCGATAGCGTTGGCCCCGCGCGTCATACCAAGTGAGGACTTCCCGATCGAATGGGTCATCGATGAGGCGATCGCGCCCAATCCCTAACCCGATTTCCGGCATCCAACAGGGTTCACCACTTTGCCGTTGATAGGCCCCATCAACGAGTTTGTAAACCTCAAACGGATCGTGACCATCCCGCTGCCAAAACTCGGGGTTATAGATCACGTAATACAACACGCCTAAACGGGCATAAATTGCCATTTTGCTGTCGTATTCCCCGCCTGGCTTGTGGGACACCAGCTCTAGGGTGAAAATCGGCGGGATGTTGTCTTCTGTCCAAATAACGTAGTTTCGGCGTGATTTTCTATCTTTGCGGCGATCGACCCCAATGCTCAAGAAGGCATTCGGAACCACCGGGATGCACGGATTAGAACCCGTGATGTGATAGATGCCCATATTGCCCGAGAAAAACCAATCTTCCCGATGTCGCCAGAGGTAGTTCAACGACATCAACAACACAGCGGGAATAAAAAATTGGTCTTCGTTATCGACAAGGGTATCGTCGGCATCGATTAACTCGTCAACGGGGGACAGTGAGTCCACAGCAGATCACTCCAAAGACGATGGCAGCATGGGGCGGCGCTTCTGGCATTGCGGCTTAATGGTTCTATCTTGGCAAATGGTTGGCCAAAATTTGTCACCCCCGCAGGAGGGATTGCATGACTTCCGATCGCCCTGAACATTCTGAGAACTTGTCGCCTGTGTCTGAGGATTTGGTGTCGCTGGTGCTGTTGGTGGATGAGCCGATCGCCCCGGCTGCGGATCTCACAACGACTGATCCTGACCCCGATCGCAAAGGTTTCTTTCCTGGTTTCATGGGCGAAACCTATTTCCCCGATGATCGGCAAGCGCAGCAGGATCGCAACGTGCGGGAGGCAATCGCCCAAAAAGCGCAGCAGGTGCAAGCCAAGGTGGTGGATGTGTCGGCGCGGCAGTTGGCCCAGCAGATCAAGTTGTTTGAAACCCTGGTGCAACGGGCGATCGCCCAGGCGGATTTACAAACCCTGGCGATCGAGAAGGTGCAGCTACAGTTGGGGATTTCGGCGGAGGGGTCGATCGGCATCCAAGCGGTGGGGGCGAAAGGCGGCGTAACGGGCACGATCGCGATCGAATTGAAACTGAAGGGCTAAACCCGTTATGGTGGCGTGAAAGCAATGAGCAAACCTGGGATACATGAGCGCTGAGGGGCGGAACTGGGCGATCGCGATCGGGGTGAACCATTACGATCGCTTGCCGTCGTTGAAATATGCCGAGCGCGATGCCCAGGAGATGGCGGCGTTTTGGCGGTCGATCGGCTTTGAATTTGTGCGGCTGTTTGACTCCCAGCAGGGCGATCGGCTGCGGCAACCGACTCGGGCCAATGTGATTGAACTGCTGGGCCAAATTGCCGCCAACCGCAAGCTGACGGCGGGCGACAATTTTTGGTTTTTCTTCAGTGGCCACGGAATGTTGGACGCGGAAGGGCGCGATTATCTGATGCCCATGGAAGCCTCGCCGATGAGCGTAGCGGAAACGGGGATTCGCGTGTCCTACGTGGTGGAACAGTTGCGGCGGTGCGGCGCGGACAATGTGGTGCTGCTGTTGGATGCCTGTCGGGATGAGGGGCCATCGACTGGGGCTAAGGGGGCAGCGGGTGTTGGCGAAGACATGGCGAACCAGGGGCGGCTCAAGGGCGTGGTGAGTATTGCTTCTTGCAGTCGCTATGAGTCGTCCTACGAGCTAGAAGAGTTGCAGCATGGGGCGTTTACCTATGCGCTGTTGGAGGCGTTTCGCAGTCAGCGGGGCTATGCGACGGTGGCGAGTTTGGATCGCTACTTGGTCGATCGCGTGCCGCAGTTGGTGGGGCGCGATCGGCGGCAAACGCCGCATACGGTGGTGGAGCCGATCCGCAAATCGCACCTGATTTTGTTTCCGCACCAATCGGAGCCGGGAGATTGGGCAGAGTTACGGGCGGATGCTTTTCAGGCGGAACTGGAGGGCGATTTGCAGCTTGCGGAACAGCTCTGGATTCGGATCAATATTGCCTCAGCGGGGAAGTTGGGCCGCCAGTGTTTTGAGGCGCTATTTCGACTTCGGGGTAAACAACAAAACGCCACGCCGTCGCCGATTGTTGTGCCTGCTAGTCCGAAGCAGGTAGAACCAGCGCCACAGCCGCCCGATACGTTTGCGGGTTGGGAGTTGCGGGAGTGGTCGTTTGAGACGGTGCGGGTCGATCGCGCTGGTCAAATTGTTGAACGGCTGCCCAAAACGGCTAAGTCGCACTTTGTAGATTTGGGTGGTGGAGTGCAACTGGAACTTGTGGCGGTTCCCGGCGGCGAGTTCCAAATGGGATCACCCGCCACTGAATTGGAACGCATGGATCGGGAAGGGCCGGTGCGAACCGTGACCGTGCCGCCGCTGTTGGTGAGCCGTTATCCGGTGACGGTGGAGCAATGGAGACGAGTGGCGGGGAGCTTCCCAGCGGTGCTGAACCCGCAGCTCAACGCCGATCCCTCGCGCTGGAAAGAAGCAAAGGGGCCAATCGAGTGCGTGAACTGGTTCGATGCAATGGAATTTTGCGCGCGACTGTCGAAGGCCACGAATCGACTGTATCGATTACCCAGTGAAGCAGAGTGGGAATATGCCTGCCGAGGGGGAACACAAACGCCCTTTGCCTTTGGGGAAACCCTCAGAAGCGATCTTGCGAACTACGACGGGAATTACACCTACGCCGACGGGCCAAAGGGGGAATATCGAGAACGAACAACCCCTGTGGGTCAATTCCCCCCAAACAGGTTTGGGTTACAGGACATGCACGGGAACGTGTGGGAATGGTGCATGGATGATTGGTATGACAGCTATGCCAAAGCGCTGAGTAGAGCAGAGGCGAGATTCCAGAATGATAATCATTCTCACGCCTTTAATTCAGCAATAAAAGTCAACAATTACCAAGAGCGATTTTTTCAGGAATTGGTGAAGGTTGACAATCAAAAGCTTTTGCGGGGCGGTTCGTGGGACTACTATCCTGGGTATTGTCGCTCTGCGGTTCGTTTCGGCAATTCGCCGGACAACCGCAGCAACGATATCGGTTTTCGTGTTTGTTGTGCCGTTGCGCGGACTTCCTAGCGCTTTACACTCTTGCCCTTTTGCCCTTTTCGCTGTTTCCTTTTCCCTCTCCTCCGCGCTGTGCGCGGTCGATTTTTTTCACGGGTAGGGTGCATGGGAGAACGTTTGGCATGAAACGATCATTTCCCCACATCTCCCATGCACCGCAATCGACCGCAACAAGCCGATAATCTTTGATCGGTTTTGTCGCCCCAATCCATGGTGCATGGGAGAACGAATAAACCATTTCGTGACGATTTGAAATTGCTCCCATGCACCCTACACGATCGCAATTAATCGATTGAGGGGCGATCAATTGTGATCAAGAATTCTCATCAAAAATCCCACGGTTCAAATAACTCCGCCACCGGGAACTCAAACCCGCTCACCACATCCTCCCCCTCCAACAAATCGCCAACCCGCAACAGGCGATCGGGTTCCGGGCCGTGATAGACCAAAATGCAGCGCTCATTCGGGTCAATCTTCCACAGTAAGCGCGTTCCGTTGGCAAAATATTCCACAATTTTTTGGTGCATTTCGTCCACCGTGTTGCCCGGCGACAAAATCTCCACCACCAGATCCGGCGCACCCTCAAAATAGCCTTGGGGCGGGCGGCTGAGACCCTGCAACCGAGATCGATCGATAAAGGCAATATCAGGCGATCGCCGGTTGCCATTGGCCAAGGTAAACGCCGTGCTCGAATCACAAACCGCCCCCAAACGACGCGATCGCACCCAATTCATCAACGCCGCCACCAAAACGCAGGCCAAATAGCCATGCTCCATCCCCGCATGGCCCCTATCCACCACCTGACCGTCCACCAACTCATACCGATGACCCTCTCGGGGCAAGGCCATCCAGTCTTGATCCGTCCAGGTTTGGGGGCTTGTGGCAATGGTCATTCCCGTTGCGCTCCTGCCGATCGCGATCGCCTGTTGCTACTGTGCCGTGACCTACTCGATCGCCTCGGGATCAATCCCCAACTCCCGCAACCGCTCCGCCAGGCGATCGGCTCGATCGCGCTCCACCTCCGCCTCGCTGCGATAGCGTTGGCCCCGCGCGTCGTACCAGGTGAGGACTTCGCGATCAAATGGGTCATCGATGAGGCGATCGCGCCCGATTCCCAACCCGATTTCTGGCATCCAACAGGGTTCACCACTTTGGCGTTGATAGGTTCCATCAACGAGTTTGTAAACCTCGAACGGATCGTGACCATCCCGCTGCCAAAACTCGGGGTTATAGATCACGTAATACAACACCCCTAAACCGGCATAAATCGCCATTTTGCTGTCGTATTCTCCGCCTGGTGTATGGGACACCATTTCCAGGGTCAAAATTGGCGGGATGTTGCTTTCCTTCCAAGTCACGTAGCTGCGACGCGATTTCCCGTCTTTACGGCGATCGACCCCAATACTCAAAAAGGCATCGGGAACCACCGGCACGCGCGGATTAGATCCGGTGGTGTGATAGATGCCCATGTCGCCCGAGAAAAACCAGTCTTCCCGCTGTCGCCAGATGTAGTTCAACAACATCAACAGCACACCAGGAATGAAATATTGGTCTTCGTTATCCACGGGCGTATCGTCGGAGTCGGGTAGCTCGTCAACGGGGGGCAGGGAGTCTAGTAATTCCGCCGATAATTCCAAAGACAAGGGCAGCATGGGGCGGCGCTCCTGGCATTGCGGCCTAACAGTCTCCATTCTGGCAAAGGATTTTGACCAAGACTAACCCCGGTTTCGATCGCTCCTTGGTTCGGTGGATGGGAAGCCACAGGATAGAATGAAGCCGACAAGATTCTTAACGCGCGATCGGGCGCGGAATCTGTCCGCCCAAAGTCTGGCCCCGCCACGTCAGACAAGGGGCTTAAGCCCCTTGCCCCAAGCGCTGGCCAATGCACCACCCCGCTCAACCGGCCAGACCATCCAACTCGGCTGAACGGCCTTCCCGATCGCCCTCAGCCCCTCGCAGCCGCAACAAGAGACAAACAACCAAGCAATGGGAAAAGTCGTTGGCATCGATCTCGGTACGACCAACTCCGTCGTGGCCGTCATGGAAGGCGGGAAACCCGTCGTTATTGCCAATGCCGAAGGGATGAGAACCACCCCATCCGTCGTTGGGTTCAACAAAGATGGCGAAAAGGTGGTGGGGCAGTTGGCCCGCCGCCAAACGGTGTTGAATCCGCAAAACACCTTTTACGGTCTAAAGCGGTTTATTGGCCGCAAATACGATGAGCTGTCGCCGTCCTCGAAGCGCGTGCCCTACACGATTCGGCGCAATGAGGAGGGCAATGTGCGGGTGGTGTGCCCCAAGTTGCAGCGCGACTTTCCCGCCGAAGAACTGTCGGCGATGATTTTGCGCAAGCTGGCCGACGAAGCCGAGCGTTATTTGGGTCAGCCCGTGACCGGCGCGGTGATTACGGTTCCGGCCTATTTCAACGATTCCCAGCGACAGGCGACGCGGGACGCGGGGCGGATTGCCGGCCTGGATGTGAAGCGGATTATTAATGAACCGACGGCGGCGGCTCTGGCCTATGGTCTCGATCGCGCCAGCAGCCAAACGGTGTTGGTGTTTGACCTCGGCGGCGGTACGTTTGATGTGTCTTTGCTGGAAGTGGGCGATGGGGTGTTTGAAGTGAAGGCCACCAGCGGCGATACCCAGTTGGGTGGGAATGATTTCGATCGCAAAATTGTGGATTGGCTGGCGGAGCAATTCCTGGAAACCGAGGGACTGGATCTGCGGCGCGATCGGCAATCCCTGCAACGGCTGACGGAAGCGGCGGAAAAGGCCAAAATCGAGCTGTCCGGCGTGGGCGCGACGGAAATTAATTTGCCCTTCATCACCGCCACGGAGGATGGGCCGAAGCATCTGGAAACGCGCCTAACCCGATCGCAGTTTGAGGGTCTCTGCACGGATTTGATCGAACGGATTCGCGCGCCCCTGAAGCGGGCCTTTATGGATGCGGGCTTGCGGCCGTCGCAAATCGATGAGGTGGTGCTGGTGGGTGGCTCCACGCGGATTCCCTTTGTGCAGGACGTGGTGCGATCGCTCGTGGGCAAGGAACCCAGCCAAAACGTCAACCCCGATGAGGTGGTGGCCGTGGGCGCGGCGATCCAGGCGGGCATCCTGGGCGGCGAGGTGAAAGACATCTTGCTGCTGGATGTGACTCCCCTGTCGCTGGGCTTGGAAACCTCCGGCGGCGTGATGAAAAAGCTGATTCCCCGCAACACGACGATTCCCGTGCGGCGATCGGACATGTTTTCCACCAGCGAAAACAACCAAACCCAGGTGGAAATCCATATCCTGCAAGGGGAGCGGGAAATGGCCGCCAACAATAAATCCCTGGGGAAATTTATCCTCAAGGGCTTGCCGCCTGCGCCGCGCGGTGTACCCCAAGTGCGGGTCGCCTTTGATATTGATGCGAACGGCATTTTGCAGGTGACGGCGCTGGATATGACCACGGGCCGCGAGCAAAGCGTGATTATCCAAGATGCTTCGACCCTGAACGAAGTGGAAGTGCGCCAGGCGATCGAGGAGGCCCAACAATTCGCCGACCAGGATCGATCGCAGCGCGATCGGGTGGACAAACGCAACCGCGCCGAAGCCCTCACCTTCCAGGCCGAGCGGCAACTGCGGGAGGCGACCCTTGATTTTGGGATGCAGTTTGTGGAAGTGCATCGACGGGCGATCGAGAAAACCGTTAAGGCCCTGCGCGAGGCGATCGCCGCCAACGACGACATCGAGATCGATCGCACCCAGGCCGACTTGCAAGACGCGATCTACAACCTGAATCGAGATGTGCGCGATCGCTATGCCGAAGAGGACGATGACAACTTCTTTGGCTCGATTCGCCGCACCTTCCAGGATGGGCGCGACGCGGTGTTGGGTGGAGGCGATCGCTTCGATCGCGACTACGGCCGCAACGACTATGGGCGCAATGATTACGGCCGGAATGACTATGGCCGCAGCGATTACGGTCGCAGTGATTTGGGTCGGGGCGGCGACCTGAGCCGCAGCGATCGGGGTTGGAACGAGCCGAACGGCCAGGGCGATCGCCGTCGGGAACCCAGCCGCCCCGCCCCGCGCGATCCCTACGATTTGGGCTACGGTGGCGGCTATGGCAGCCCGAGCGATCGCCCCAGCCGGCCGGCCCCCCGGGATGGCAATGGGCGATCGGGCGATCGGCGGGAAGTTCGCAACAACGGCAGCAGTCAGCCGCGCGATCGGCGATCGACCTACAACGACGGCTGGAATGACGACGATGATGATTGGTTCTAGGGCCAGCTCACCAACTCAATAGGTTCACGGGCTAGGAAGGTAGATTTTCCTAGCCCAACCACCCTAGTCCAAGGGTTTGCCCCCTTGCACACACCCATCCTCTTGCTAACAACAGCATCAGGACTTCAGGGTCGGTCAGTCCTCGGCAAGATCAAGGCTCACAGCCTGAAGCGACGCTGCAAAGTGGGTATTCAAACGATTCAAAATTGCCTGTTCTTCCGATGAAATAACCCCATCGGCAATAGCAATACTCTGACATTTAGCCAATAAAGCCACACCGAAATCATCATTCACCCTGGGCAACAGGTCATCCAAGCTTGGCAAGGTCTGCATTCCCGATTTCAGTTCTGAAATAGAAGCAGGACTCAGGTTTAGGCTATCCAACTGTGGAATCAAATCCGCAAGCGTCTTATCAGGATGCCCCGCTAAAAATATCCAAACCAGAATCCAATCCATCGCCACTTGATCATCAGTAATTGAGGCTAAATAGTCCTCATTAGCCTCATCTGTTGCAGCAAGTGTAGCTTCTAGAGTCAAGCTGTTATTGGCTAATTTGGCTTCATAGAAACGGCAAGCCGCATAACCCATAGCGTAGATGGCCGCTGCATTTGTGCTAGCCCCGATTACGCTACCAGCGATCGGAATGTTTTTGCCAAAGGCAGTGAGTCCTAAACGGGCGGTGAGTTTCCCGGCCGCTTGGCTACCACCAATAGACAACCCAAGAATGGCTGCAACCTCCGCTTTTCTGGCTGGATCTTGAAGATTAAATCCATAGAGACAAGCAATTTGATAGACCAGCTCTGCCTGAAGTGCAGCATTGGCAGCAATATCAACCGCAAATAAAGCCGCTGCAAACCCTGGCAAACTGGTTGCAATGCCACTGCCACCCGCAATAATCGACTTCTCTAACATCAATCGATGCGCTATATCTCCCACCGATTCGTTAGGATATTTCGCCTGTAAATGCTGTACGTGCGTCTCTGCTCTTACGACATCAACATTGAAAATCGGTTCGAGAAATTTGCTAATGCTGGGAATTTTAGTAGAGATCGGGCCAAAAACCCGCTGTAGCTCTGGGCTATTGCTAAACAAGTCGATGACATAGCCCGCTTGGTCAGTCAAATTCAAGGCCGCATTCCCCAATGCGCCCCCTGCGTTTACGGCGGCACTGGCGATCGCTCCACCGGCTCCCACGATCGCCCCGCCCGCTCCAACAGCCGCACCACCAACTGCTCCCGCCGCACCAGCCACTAAACCCGCTGCACCGGTTGCCACACCGCCAACTGCGTCACCGACCGCACCGGCAGCATTACCAAGCTGCCCCATCACTCCCCCCCAAAACGAGGTGGACGGGGATTGGGCTTCCACCGCTAGAGGTTTCGGTGCTTCTGCCAGCTCAATTGCGCCGCTTGTGGTGGGAGGTGCTGGCTCGCTCGGCGGGCTAGAGGCCACCGGCTCAGGATCTGGCACGGGGGCTGGTGATGCGCCTTGGACAGTAAAGGTTGCTTCCCAATCGTCAAACGGCTCACCCTGCTTGCGACCTAATACCCGAACTGAAACAATGGCCGGTGAAGCTAAGTTAGCCATCCATGTCTGCATCAGGGGCACAAAAGTAGCTTGAGGCGGTGAAGTAGGAGCCTCAATTAAAATGTTTAAGCAGTCTCCCTTGAGAGCGATCGAGGCTTTGACCCCTTTAGGGTTCAATTTCTCATTCATGAGCCTAGAAATTGCCTCAGCGTTACCTCGTTTCGCTTCGATTAGCAGTTCTTGACGAGACATTAGGGACTCCTCTTGACGAGACATTAGGGACTCCACATTTTTGGGAGTTGGGATACTGGAAATGGTTTAGCACAAATCGTTCAATAGTCTTACCAGTTCATCAACGTAATTCACGGGCTACGGTGGCGGCTATGGCAGCCCGAGCGATCGCCCCAGCCGGCCGGCCCCCCGGGATGGCAATGGGCGATCGAGCGATCGACGGGAAGCCCGCAACAACAACATTGGCGGCAGCAGCCAACCGCGCGATCGGCGATCGACCTACAACGACAACTGGGACGATGAGGACGACTGGTTTTAATGCAAGGGTCGATCGCGAGACGGATGGCCCCGCGATCGACCTCTAGAAAACCGCGCTCTGTGGGTCGTCTCAGCGGTAATCAGTAGTCATCAGCGTTGACCGGATCTCACGGCGCTGGGGGGTTCGACTGGACCGGGTTGCTAGCGGCAGATTCAGCCACCTGACAGGTTTGATTAATGGTTTGGATCAGGTTGCGCTCATTGTTGGCGGACTGCTCCAGCGATTGCACTGCAATTTCAGCCAGGTTGCGATCCTTTTGCTGAATGGCGTTCAAAAATTCACGGGTGCTGCGGCTGGTGTCGGTGTAGATATCCGCCAAGCGCGATCGATGGTCTTTTAGTTGCGTGTCACTGAGCGGCAACTTGCCCAAATCCTGGGCAGCTCGATCGAACGATTCAGCGGCGCGGCGCATGGCTTCCGGTTTGCCTGTGGCGGCTTCCCGGGCCGTTTCGTTGGCCAAGTTGGCAATGGTCACCAATTGTTTGCATTGGGCAACTTTGCTTTGGGCGCAACCGGTCAAGACGCAGACAAGGGCGATCGCAGCGGGCAATTTAAGGGCAGGGTTTGACAAAACCATAAACAGCTCAGACCAGGTTTCCCGGCTTGCGAATCGAAGAAACAGTTTCCCCAACAACACTTTCAAAGCTGGTTCCCAAAGCAATTCCAAGAATGCGTTCAGGCATCATTTCCAGTATGATCCCAGCGCAAATTCCCGGAAAATTTCGGGTCAGACTGTGCAGCGTGCTGGGCGAATCCTAAAAACAAACTTTAAAAACATTACTGCCAAAAGCCTTGACCTCCAAGGGAACAACTCACCGCTCGATCGCCCGGAGGAGCAACCTTCAGCACCTGTGCGATTATCCCTACGATCGCACCGCAATATCGTTCATGACCCGGCGTTCATCGTCCAAAGAGGCCACCCCGCCCGCAATCTTGCCGTAGTGAATCCGGCCCGCCTCTAGCACCGTTTTGCGCAGGGTTTTATCACCGGAGTTCGCCTCAAAAAGCGCCAACAGGGAGCCATAACCCAGACCGGTTCCTTTGGCATCCTCCTGCACTCGCATCGAGGCCAAAACCTGCTGTTGCAAGCCCATGTCGCCAGGGTTCGCCGCCAATTTTTTCAACAAATCTGCCAAGGATTTACGCAGCATCAACATATTGAGGAGATCCGCTTCAGCCTTTTGGCGCACTTCAATTGCCTTGCGTCGATCGCGATCGAGTCCATCAAGCCACTGCAACAGAAAAATCAGCGCCAGGATCAGGATCAACAACACCTCAAAAGACATAACGGGCAACCCTCGGCAACAACAGGACTCGGAGAGATTTCAAAAACAGCAAGCGTTTTGGGCCGTTGCACCATTGGGCAACACCAGATGGCGTAACACAACTGGCTCGATGCTGCCACCAATTTGCCACAAACCACTCGCCAGCGGCCGATCGATTCTGGCTTCCTTGACGGGTGGGCGCAACTCCCGATCGGGGATCGCTGCCAAGGGTGAGCTAATCGATCGATCCCGCCGCCTGGTTTTCTGCCAACCCTCACAGCTTTGATTGAATTCTTAACAAACAGCGCCAAATTTCCCGATCGTCCGGCTGTTTTGGGGTGCGATCGCCCTCGGATCCCCCTTTGGGAAAGCCCAAATCGATGAGGGAGTCGAGCAGCCTCTGAATTAAGGATTTGGCTGGTCTCGGAAGTTATGTTTTGGTTTTGTTTTTATTTTTATATAAATAAAACCCTAAACTTGATTAATTTGACTTAAACAGACATTTTCTTGATTCTAATCATCTTTAAAACCAATTTTTAAATTCAGAATCAATTTCAAGACTGCTGGCGCGGCCGGACAAAATTAGCCTTGCTTTCCTTTCGGGAAAAATCTGCTGATAATGCCATCGGTGGGGCAACCAACCGCGATCGCTCCAGGGCTGCCCACCCCCCAACTCAGTTTTTTGGCTGCATTCCCGATTTCCGCTACCACTTGGCTTCATTCCCGATCAATCCCAGTCCCGATCGGCCCCTCTGCTCAGGCTTCAATGCTCCGGTTTTGAGTTTTGCCATCTCGTTCATTTCGATCGCGCTCGGTCTGCCGGTTCAGGCCTCGGGCAGTTCACCGAGATTGGCGAAGACTAAGCGAGATTGACCCCGCCTGACTGAGCTTGATTGAGACTGACCGAGATTGATTGAGCTTGATTGAGCTTGACCGAGGCTAAATCCTCGTTGCATTCCTGCTCCAGTCCTGTTCCAACCAGATTTCCCCAGAGGACTCCCCCCGTGAAACTCGCTGTCTATGGCAAAGGTGGCATCGGCAAATCCACCACCAGTTGCAACATCTCCGTGGCCCTCGCCCGTCGTGGCAAAAAAGTGCTGCAAATTGGCTGCGATCCGAAACACGACAGCACCTTCACGCTCACGGGCTATCTGATCCCCACGATCATCGACACCCTGCAAGCCAAGAGCTATCACTACGAAGACGTTTGGCCCGATGACGTGATCCACAAGGGCTATGGCGGCGTGCATTGCGTGGAAGCGGGCGGGCCGCCGGCCGGCGCAGGCTGCGGGGGCTACGTGGTGGGCGAGACGGTGAAGCTGCTGCGGGAGCTGAACGCCTTTGATGAGTACGACGTGATTTTGTTCGACGTGCTGGGCGATGTGGTTTGCGGCGGCTTTGCGGCTCCCTTGAACTATGCGGACTACTGCGTGATCGTTACGGACAACGGCTTTGATGCGCTGTTTGCGGCCAATCGGATTGCGGCTTCGGTGCGTGAAAAGGCCCGAACCCACAAGCTGCGGCTGGCGGGTTTGATTGGCAACCGGACTTCCAAGCGGGATCTGATTGATAAATATGTCAGCGCAGTGCCGATGCCGGTGCTGGAGATTTTGCCGCTGATTGAAGATATTCGCGTGTCGCGGGTGAAGGGCAAAACGCTGTTTGAGATGGCGGAGTCTGACCCCTCGTTGTTGCCGGTTTGTGACTATTACCTGAACATTGCCGACCAACTGTTGGCGATGCCGGAGGGCGTGGTTCCCGATGGATCGCCCGATCGGGAGTTGTTCTCAATGCTGTCGGACTTCTATCTGAACCCACAAGAACCGAAGACGACGGAACCCGAACCCGAATTGATGATGGTTTAGGGCTGAACCCAAGTCCAAACAAGGGGCTTAAGCCCCTTGCCCCCAAGGGGAACGCGAGGAGGGCTGGATGATCGAGTAGGCTCGATCGAGGTTTGATATCTCCAAAGTCCACCGATCTCCCGCCCTATGAACGTTGAACAGTTGCGCCGATCGCTCCGTCAAAAGTGGCTGGACTATTACCGCGATAACCGCTCCTGGTTGGCCCGCATGGCCATTTGGACAGAAAGCGAGTTGGGCCACCGCCGTCCCCTGTCGAGTTTTTTGTTGGCGACAGCGACGGTGCTGGAACCGCGAGTGACGGAGTTGATGCCGCTGTTGGTGGATCTCAGCAGCGATCCCGATCGGGTGATCGAAGCGCTGGGGCTGGACTTTGACCCCGATCGGGAATTGGAACTCGCCGCCAAGGCCGCCGCCCGCGAACGCCGCAACCGTCCCGCCATCCTGTTACCCGCCAGCGATCCTGCGCCGATCGAGTTTGCCCAACCCCCGATCGAACAGCTTGAGGAAACCGACTGCAATGGCCGCACCCGTGATGCTGAGCTGATCCCGATTTGGGAGCGATCGACCTTTTAAGTTCAGCGAAATTCAGGGTTCGATCGCGCGCAAACATCCGGGTAGGGGCGTACGGCCGTACGCCCCTACGATCAACCATCCAACCATTCAGCCCCAAAACTCAACCGTTTTACCTGTGAGGAACAGCCGATGACCGCCACGATCGAACCCAACACCCCTGCCCTTCAGTTTGATTGCGAAACGGGAAATTATCACACCTTTTGCCCGATCAGTTGCGTCGCTTGGCTCTATCAAAAAATTGAAGATAGTTTCTTCCTCGTAATTGGCACTAAAACCTGTGGCTATTTCTTGCAAAATGCCATGGGCGTGATGATTTTTGCCGAGCCACGCTATGCGATGGCCGAACTCGAAGAAGGGGATATTTCCGCTCAGTTGAATGACTACGCAGAACTGAAGCGACTCTGTGAAGATATCAAGCGCGATCGCAACCCGTCGGTGATTGTTTGGATTGGTACTTGCACCACCGAGATCATCAAGATGGATCTCGAAGGGATCGCCCCCAAACTGGAAGCGGAAATTGGCATCCCGATCGTGGTGGCTCGGGCCAATGGGCTGGATTATGCCTTTACTCAAGGGGAAGATACAGTGCTGGCGGCCATGGTGCAGCGCTGCCCCGATGCGACCCAACAACCCCCCGCGGCCGTGGACGATCGCAACGCTATTCAAAAGTTGCTGAACTTTGGCAAAAAGAAAGAAGAAATCCAAGAAGACGAAGCGGGCTATGTGAATCATCAACCGCTGGTGTTGTTTGGCTCAGTGCCTGACCCGATCGTCACACAATTGACCCTCGAACTGAAGCGCCAAGGAATTAAATTAGCCGGTTGGTTGCCCGCCAAACGCTACACGGAATTGCCCGCTTTGGCCGAAGGTTACTATGCATCCGGGGTGAATCCGTTCCTCTCGCGCACGGCCACGGCCTTCATGCGGCGGCGCAAGTGCAAATTGATTGGCGCACCCTTCCCGATCGGCCCCGATGGCACCCGCGCTTGGATCGAAAAAATCTGTGCTGTGTTGGGCATTGAACCCCAAGGACTGGCGGAGCGGGAAGCACAAATTTGGCAGAGCGTGGAAGACTATGTGCAATTGATTCGCGGCAAGTCCATTTTCTTCATGGGTGACAATTTGCTCGAAGTTTCCATGGCGCGGTTTCTGATTCGTTGTGGGGCAACCGTGCCGGAAATCGGCATTCCCTACATGGACAAACGCTACCAAGGGGCCGAGCTGGATTTGTTAACCAAAACCTGCCAGGAAATGGGGGTGGAATTGCCCCGGATTGTTGAGAAACCCGACAACTACAATCAAATTCAGCGCATCTATAATTTGCAGCCCGATTTGGTGATCACCGGTATGGCCCACGCCAATCCCCTGGAAGCACGCGGCATTAATACCAAATGGTCGGTAGAATTCACCTTTGCTCAAATTCACGGCTTTGGCAGCACCCGCGACATCTTGGAATTGGTGACGCGCCCCTTGCGTCGTAATGGCGCACTGAAGGAATTGGGCTGGGATAAATTAGTCCGAGAAACCACCTCTGTTTAAATCCAAGCGGCTCTTCAATGGGGTAATTAACCGCTTGAGGTTTGCTGGCCACGAACCTTCCGTTCTTTGGCGAAAGTCCTGTTTGCAACAGTTCGCTGCACGATCGCCCTTGGCCAGAGGCTCCCGGGTTAGGATCTTGATCCGACTCGATCCGAGCGATCGCCCCGCGCCCGCAGGAGGACTACCCCCATGAGTGACCAAATGAAATGGGTCAGCGCCGTTTCCAAGCAACCATCCCTAGAAGCGGCCATTGATGAGGTCAGCCAGCATGTTTTGGCCACTTTGGGGCAACAGCCAGATTTGTTGCTGGTCTTCATCTCATCGGCCTTCAGCAGCGAATATATGCGGCTGATGCCCCTGCTGCGCGATCGCCTGCCTGCTCGGGCCATGGCGGGCTGTGGGGGCAGCGGCGTTGTGGGCAACCTGGATTCGCAACAGGTGGAAGAGGTGGAAGATGATCCGGCCCTCTGCGTGATGGCCGCTCGGTTACCCAACGTCACCATCCAAACTTTTCACATCGATCGCGAGGCCCTGCCCGATTTGGATGGGCCACCCCAACCCTGGATTGAGGCGATCGGGGCCGACCCCGCCACGAACCCCAGCTTTTTAGTCTTTGCGGATCCGGGGTTGGTGCAGATGAACGACCTGCTGCAAGGGCTGGACTATGCCTATCCCGGCTCCGTGACCGTGGGCGGCTTGGCCAGCGGGGACTCCTTTCGGGAAAGCAAGCAACTCTTTGTGGACTATCGGGCCTATCGATCGGGCGCGGTGGGGGTGGCCCTCAGCGGCGATGTGGTGATTGAGCCAATTGTGGCCCAAGGTTGCCGCCCGATCGGTCAGCCCCTGTGGGTCACGGAATGCGAACGCAACATCGTGATGCAAGTGTCGATTCAGTTAGACCCAGACACGATCGCCGACAAACCCCAAGCGCCCCTCAAGGCCCTGCGGCAACTGATTGAAGAACTCAGTGACAAAGATCGCGAACTGGCGCAATATTCCCTCTTTGTGGGTTTGGCCCGCGATGCCTTTCGCCAAACCCTGGAACCGGGCGATTTCCTAATTCGCAACCTGTTGGGGGTGGATCCCAGCGGCGGCGCGATCGCGATCGGCGATCGAATCCGCCGGGGCCAACGGATTCAGTTTCATCTGCGAGATGCGGACACCTCCGCCGAAGACCTCCGCGCCCTGTTGGAACGATATTTGCGCGATCGCCCATCGGAGCAACCCGACCCGATCGGGGCCTTGATGTTTGCCTGTGTGGGCCGTGGCCAAGGGCTTTATAACAAAGCCAATTTTGACTCCTGCCTGTTGCAAAAATATCTGGGTCTGATGCCGGTGGCGGGCTTTTTCTGCAATGGTGAAATTGGCCCCGTGGGTGGCACGACCTTTATTCACGGTTACACCTCGGTTTTTGCCCTGTTTCGCCCCAAAGCCTAGCCACTCAACTCAGGTTTTTCACTTCAATTCTTTCGCTCAAGTGAGCTAAAGTTGGTCATTGGTTAGAACAAGGAGTTGTTCTGGCCCGTTGGAGTTAGGAGTTTGAGTTGTGCGCGTCACCTTTCCTGCCCTGTTTCATGGCAAAACCCTACAAACGGCCCTCAAAGCCTTTGAATTTCCAGCGGATTTGGAGGCGCGTCATGCTCCCGTTAAAAATTGGGCAACCCTCCTCAAAACCAACTCCTTAAAAGCCGTCAAAGAAACCTCTTTGCATGGCGATTTCCTGGGCGATATTTTTCGGGATGCTTTGGGCTATCGCAGCATTGTGGGTGGCCAAGGACAACATTGGGAATTGCACGCCGAAAAGCATATCGATGGCGGTGGCGGTTTTGCGGATGGGGCGATCGGGTTGTTTTCTGCGGTTACGGGTTCCAGCGGCAAACAAAAGCTCACCGGCCGTGTGGTGGCTCCCATTGAACTGAAGGGAACCAAAACCGACCTCGACACCCGCCAAAAAGGGCAAGAATCCCCCGTGGAACAGGGATGGCGTTATGCCAACTACACCATGGGTTGTCGATGGGTGATTGTGTCTAACTATCGCGAACTGCGGCTTTATCACACCAGCAAAACGCCCGCCTGCTGTGAGCAATTCTTCTTAGAAGATTTGGCAGATTTGGAAGCATTCAAACGCTTTTATTTTTTGCTTTGTCGGGAAAACTTTTTGCCCGCCAGCGCCCATGAGGGCGATCGATCACGGCTGGATGAGTTGTTGGCAGAGTCCAACGAAGCCGAAGAAGCGATCACCGAAAAGCTCTACCAAGACTATAAGGACGTGCGCCAACAGTTGGTGCAGTTTTTTAAGGGTCGGTATAGCCAAGATTGGAGCGATCGACAGGCGGAGTTTATTGAAGCGGCCCAAAAAGTTCTCGATCGCATCCTGTTCATTGCCTTCTGTGAAGACCGAAAGCTGTTACCAGCCAGATGCCTCAAAGAAGCCCATGATTTTCATAACCCTTACAATCGATCGAGCATTTGGCAGCGGTTCAAAGCCATTTTTCGGTGGGTTGACCAAGGCAACGATCAGCCTCCCATTTCGGGCTACAACGGCGGTCTTTTTAAACTTGATCCGCTCGTTGACCAAGAAATTGAGGTTCCCGATTGGCTTTGCACCAGGCTCAAAAACCTGACGGCCTACGACTTTGACACAGAAGTTTCAGTTGATGTTTTAGGGAGAATTTTTGAGCAATCGGTCACGGATCTAGAGGAGTTGCGATCGCTGGCGGCCGGTGAGGCCTACAACGTCAAGCAAGGAAAACGCAAGACCCAAGGTGTTTTTTACACACCCACTTGGGTGACGCAATACATGGTGGAAACAGCCCTCGGGGGCTACTTATCCAGGCGATCGGCTCTGCTGCGCGATCGGTTGCGGGTGGATGCCATTCCCGATCGCAACACCAAGCAACGACAAGCGGCCGAATTGGCCTATTTGAAAGCTTGGCGCGAAGAACTAAAAACCATCCGCGTTTTGGATCCGGCCTGTGGCTCGGGCGCTTTTCTCATTGCGGCTTTTAACTTTTTGGCGCGGCAATACGAAAAAATCAACGCGGAAATTGCCAACTTGCAAGGCGGCGTTCGGGAAATTTTTGACCTGAATAAAGCAATTTTGAATCAGAACCTCTATGGGGTTGATTTGTCTTCCGAATCGGTGGAAATCACGAAGCTTTCGTTGTGGTTGCAAACGGCGGAAAAGGGACAAGCCCTCACCAACTTGGACGACAACATCAAAGCGGGCAATTCCATCGTTGCCGATCGCACGGTTGATCCCAGAGCTTTTGATTGGGAAGCGGCATTTTCAGCAGTGATGGCCGATGGGGGCTTTGATGTGGTGTTGGGCAATCCGCCCTATGTGCGCCAAGAGTTGCTATCGCCTTTCAAGCCCTATTTACAAACTCATTATGCCTGTTATGACGGGGTGGCAGATCTCTATGTTTATTTCTATGAGCGTGGGGTAAAGCTGCTGAAATCGGGTGGGATGTTGTCTTACATTGTCACCAACAAATGGTTGCGATCGGGCTATGGGGAACCGTTACGCAAGTTTTTTGTGGAACAAACCATTTTTGAACAAATTATCGATTTTGGCCATGCACCGATTTTTCGGGATGCGGACACGTTTCCTTGCATCATTGTGTTGCAAAAAGCTGATGGGGCAAGGGGCTTCAGCCCCTTGTCTGGTGAGCTGGCTGGCTTGGCAAATCAGGTAACGGTTTGTGCGGTTCCTCGGGAGCAGCTAGAGGGTCTCAATTTGGCGCAATTTGTGGAGCGGGAGGGCTATGAAATCCCCCGATCGCGCCTATCTGCGGCGGCCTGGAGTTTGGAAAATCCGCAAGTCGATGCGCTGATGCAAAAAATCCGCAGCGTCGGTGTTCCCCTCGTCGATTTTGCAGGAACCAAACCCTATCGCGGCATTTTAACGGGTTTTAACAAAGCCTTTTTAATTGATGACCAAACGCGCCAAAGATTGATTTCTGAAGATCCCAAATGCTCAGAAATCATCAAACCCTATCTACGTGGTCAAGATATTAAGCGATGGAATTCGCCCGATGCTAAAAAATATTTGATTTTTTCTCGATGGAATTTTCCAATTGATGATTACCCATCAATCAAAAATTGGCTAGAGCAATATCGAAAGCCATTGACTTTGCGCCCAGAAGTTCAGCAGGGTCGCTTTGCTTGGTACTGCCTTAGTCGGTATGGGTCAGATTATCATCACCTTTTCCAAGAACCAAAAATTGTTTATCAAGTAATTCAAACATTACCTCAATATTCATTAGATCAGTCAGGTCGATTTGGTAATGATAAAACCTTCTTCTTACCTTCTAGTAATCAATATTTACTAGCAGTTTTAAATTCACCCTTGATTTGGTCTTACAGCCATCGAAATTTTACGCGAATGCTGTCCGGCGCAATCAGTCCTATGGGTTATTTATTTGAGCAGTTACCGATCGCCCCACCCACCGAGCCAATCCGCCGAGAAGCCGAAGATCTCGTCAGCGAATTAATCGAACTCACCAAAGCCAACCAAGAGGCTCAACGTGATGTCATGGGCTGGCTCGCCTTTGAATTCAACATCGAAAAACCCGGCCAAAAACTCGCCGACTTTGCCCAACTCAGCCTCGATGAATTTCGCGCCGAACTGAAAAAACGCTGCCCCAAAGGAACCAGCATTGGCCCCAAACAAGTTAAAGCCATTGACCTTGCTTATAGCGACTATGCAACCCCAATTCAACAGCGCAATGCAGAAATTTTGCGGCGAGAACAGCGACTTTCGGACTTAGTGAACCAAGCCTATCAACTCACTCCCGAAGAAATTGAATTGCTGTGGAAAACAGCCCCACCTCGAATGCCGATCGCCCCGCCTAATTAACCTAAATTGTCTAATTGCTATTCCAACGGCTTTGGGCTGCGCTTTGGTTTAAACCATCCCAACATCGACAGCCCCGTCAGGATCAAAGCCAACAGGCCCAAACCATCCAAGAGCGGATAAATCGCTTCCAGATGAAAAATTTCACCCGTGTGAATATCCATCAAGAGACTGCGTTTAAGTCCTGGTAAATGCCATTCCTCCACCAACGTTGCCAACATACCCGTAATCACGGTCAGGGTCAGAGGCAACAGCAAAATCGGAGCCAGAAATCGATGATATTTGCGTTGGTATTTCTGGAACGTTTGGAAATTTTTGAACATGGGCGATCGAGCCTCTAGGAACAAAGGGTTTGCCTGAACCTAGTGGCGTAGCAAGCTTATTGTCATAGGTCGAGTTAAATGACTGTTGCCGTTACCAAATCGTTAGGCAGCAAGGGGCTTAAGCCCCTTGTTACTACGACTGGCTCTGCAACTTTGACCCAATCAATTAAGGCAGCCGCACTACTAGCAAGTCACGCGATCGGTTCAGGCAGGATTGGCAAGCAACAAAACAAGCAAGGGGAATCGAAACAATCGGCGGATATTTCCCTACTTTGCCTGCCCGATCGCCCCTTCCAAACTGCTGAGAGCGGCCAGGGCTTTGGCCTTGTCCAAATTGCCGCTCAGTTGCCCGCTCACACCATCCATGGCTTCCTCGATCGCCTCATAGGCCTTGGGATTTTTTTCCTTAATCCCATCTTCAACGGGTTTCCAAGCGGCTTCAAATTGCTCAAATTCTGTTTTGGCTTTGGCTTCGTCTCCCGCTTCCACCGCCGCCCGAGTTTTGGTCACCACGGCGGTCAATGCGCTGAGGTCACCGCCGGCCGCCGGACTAGGGGCGGGGCTGGCGGCCGGTTCAACGGGGCTGGCAACGGGGCTTGAGGCGGCCGGCTCGGCGAGGCTGGCCGCAGGATTGGCCGCGGTTTGGGAACTGCAACCGGCGCTGGCCACAATGCTGAGGGCGGCGACCAAAGCCAGGGCCAAACGCCCCTGGGTCAGGACTCTTGCCGGTGCAGAAGATGAGCGAGCCAAGGGAAGCAAGGACATGAACATTCTCCAAGAGAGATAGCGGCCGGGCGATCGGAACTGCAAAACTCGCGCTTTCAGCGATTACCTAAACCGTAACCAACAAAAACGACAAACTCATGACAACCGCAGAGCTGGGATTGTGGGTCTCTCTTGAAGAAGGTTATTAGCGCGATCGACGGCGACCACCCGACCAAGGCGGCGGGCCCGATCGCCCTCGCAATTGCACCGTTTCTCCGTTGGCTAATTGCACCCAAAATGCATCTAATTCGCCATCATCCAACTCCCCTTCAACGGTGAGCTGATCGCCCACGGAAACGGGTAAGTTTCGCCACCAACGGGGCCCCGCATCCACGCGATATCGCCGGCCATTGGCTTCCACAATCCACTCATTTTCATCTCGCTCACCAAAACGAATCACCCGGCCCGAGATGCGAATGATGGGGTCATCATCATCATCATCATCGTCGTCGTCATCATCCCAGTCGTCATCGTCATCATCTTTGGCTCGATCTTGCCAACTGCTTAAGCGCTCAGCAGATCGTTGGCTGATGGCTGAATTTTTGGATGATTGCAACTGATCCATGGAAGATTCCGCCAGCGATCGAGCTAGGGCCGCTTCTGGCAAAACCATCAAGGTTGTGAGCGCACCAACGGCAAAAAACTGGAGTTGTTTGAGGTTATTCATCACGATGCTCAAGAAATTTCAAGGACAACAAACCTGATTAGGGGGCTGAAGTTGCTGAAGCATTGCCCCTTTCAGGCTAGGTAGAAAAAATGACAAAAAAATGACGATGAACCATCCAGCAACCGCTTGAAAATCTGTCCACTGGGTTCACACAACGGCGATCGGCTTTGGGTGGCGAATATTTTGAACAGCCCCAACGGATTCAATTTCCCCAGGCAAGGGGTTTAAACCCCTTGTCCCAAAACCCTTTCCCCAGGCAAGGGGTTTAAACCCCTTGTCCCAAAACCCTTTGTTCCGCCACGATCGATGAATGGGATCGGTGTTTGGCAGGGTAAAACCGCCACGTTTCAGGCATCCCCTCACAGGGGAACGGGTTTGCTGTTGGGCGCAAAGGCAGGCAGGGTGACGGTGAAGCAACTGCCTTGGTTCAGTTGGCTGCGAACGGTGATTTGGCCCTGATGCGATCGGGCGATCGCCTGGGCGATCGACAGGCCCAGCCCCGAGCCGCCTTCCCGGTGCGATCGCACCCGATCGGCCCGCCAGAGTCGATCGAACACTTGGGGCAAATCCGCCGGGGCGATGCCGATGCCCGTGTCGCGAATTTCGACCCGCACTTGCCGATCGCGCCCGATCGGGAGAATCACCACCCACACCCGGCCGCCCGCTGGGGTGTATTTGAGGGCGTTGTCCAGCAGGTTGCCAAACAGCCGCCACAACAACAGCGGCTCTCCCAAAACGCTGGCGGGCGGTAGCTCACTAGCTAACTCGATTTGCTGCACGGCGGCCCGATCGGCGTAGGTTTCGATCAAGGATTCCAGCAACTCCGGCAGGTCGATCGATTGGCGCGGGTGGGCGGTGGCTCCGGGCGTGTCCTGGCGTGCCAACAGCAATAGGTCTTCCACCAGTTGGGTCATTTGGCCGGTGGCGTTGTGGATCGCCGCCAGCTTGGCCACATCCGCCGGGTCAATCCGCTCGGGATGGGATTGCATCACTTCCACGGAGGTGCGAATCGCCGTCAGGGGCCCGCGCAACTCATGGGAGGCATCGGCGGTGAATTGCCGCAGTTTCCGAAAGCTGGCTTCGATCGGCCGCAAGGATTGCCGCGTCAGCCACAGGCCCCCGATCGTGCTCAGCCCGATCGCCAGACCCGAGCCGATCGCCAGGCCGGTTCCCAATTGCTGGATGGCGCTGTTGATCGAGTCGATCGATTCCGTCACGCGCACGTAGCCCCGGAGCCTGGGGGGCTGCTTCTCCCCGTCATAGAACGGCGTGGTCAGGCTGCGGAGTTGTTGATCTTGGGCGATCGCGCCCTGGGGTTGGGCGATCGGGGCCAGGGGCCAGGCGGGAAAAATCCGACCTTGGCGAGCCAACAACTTGCCCCGCGCATCAAACCACTCAACCCCCTGATCCGGTTGCTGCAAACTTTGCCAGGGAATATCCAAATCCCCGTCGTTATCGAGGCGCGGCCGCAGGTCTTGCCGCCCTTCAAAGAAGCGATCGTCTAAAAAGTCAGGAGCATTGGGGCGATCGGTGTTGAAGTTTTTTGCCTGATTTTGATCCGCTTGATTTTTGTCCTCGTTTTTATCTTCATACTCGTCTTTATCTTCGTCTTCGTCGTCTAATTCTTGTTCCCTTTCTCGCTGTTTTTTCGCTTTTCTTTCCTGCTTTGCTCGCTCTTTTTCCTGCCGCCGATCGTCCTCGTCGCTGTCGTTGTCAAATTGCTCTTCGTGGGCTTCCTCGATCGCTTCCAAACTGTGGCCGGCTGCCTGAGCTAACACCAACAATTGCTGATCAAGCTGTTGGTAGAGGTTGTAAATCAAAAACTCGATCGCCACGATCGACCCCAGCCCCACCACCGTGCTCATCACCACCAAAAATGACAGCAACAACCGCCGCCGTAGGGCCTGAAACTGGGCGGCTTCGGTGGCAGCAACCGGCGATGGAGCCAGCGATCGCTTAAGGCCCCGCGTCCAGTTCCGGCAGTTGTGGATGAAGTCGGTAGCCCATGCCATAGCGTGTTTCAATTGCCGTTTTGGGTGCGCCTGCTTCGGTTAGTTTTTGGCGCAGGCGGCGAATGTGGGCGGTGATCGCCTCTTCGGTGGGTGGCTCGTCAAAATTCCACAGGTTATCGAGAATGCTAGCGCGATCGAACGTGCGGCCCGGATGGCGCAAGAACAGTTCCAGCAGGGCGTATTCCTTGGGCGACAGGGCGATCGGCTGGTGGCGGTAGGTGACTTCGCACGATCGCGGATCCAGTTCCAACGCTCCCCAACTCAGCACCGGATTGGTGGCCACCGTTCCCCGCCGCAACAGGGCCCGCACCCGCGCCAAAAATTCCGACAAATCAAAGGGCTTCACCACATAATCATCGGCTCCCGCATCGAGGCCATCCACCTTGTCGCGGCTGGTGTCGCGCCCAGTCAGCATCACGATCGGCACGGTTTGCCCGGCGGCCCGCAGTTGCCGACAGAGTTCTACGCCGCTGAGTTGCGGCAACATCCAATCCAAAATCAGCAGGTTGTAGTCCAGGGATTGGGCTAACTCCAGCCCCGATCGCCCGTCGCTGGCCAGGTCTACGGTGTAGTGCCGATCGCGCAGGGCCTCCGCCAGGGGCTGCAAAATGCGATCGTCATCCTCCACAAGCAAAATTCGCATGACCTGTGATCAATCCTCTGGGTTCGATCGCAACTACCGCTTTAATCACTAGTATTCGCTGTTCAGCGCAATCACATTTACTTTACAACTAAAACAAACGTGATCTTGATTCATTGATTGAAACCCAGTCAAGAAGCAAGCTAATCATCAAAAGAATCAGGTTTTGAATGATTTTTATAGCAAATCTAATTTTCTGGGTACATTGGCTTATTTCAGAAATATTCTCATAAACATCACTTGAAAGGCATTGAATCAATATTAATTTGGCAATAAATAGAGATTTTTGAATTACAAAAACGACCTAAAGACAAAATTTTATGAGCTTAATTATTCATCAAAAAACATCAAGCAAAAAATCAATTAGAAACCGAATCCTAACAAAATCTTAACCCAAATCAATCATTGTCTTAGCCTGGCTATGCAAGAGTGCCCACTGGGTCATTTCCAGCACGGTTAACTCAAAGTTAAGGGTTGCAAATCATGGTTTATAAGCTACAAATTCTGCACGGCTCAGACTTTGAGGCTGGCATTCCTGCGCTGGATGATGCTGTGGGGTTCTCAACGGTAGTCAATGCCCTGCGCGATGACGTGCCCAACACCCTCACGCTGTCTTCTGGTGATAATTACATCCCCGGCCCCTTCTTTTCTTCAGGGAGCGATACGGCCCTCCGCAGTGTTTTAGGCCGTGAAGGGGTGGGCCGCGCTGACATTGCCATCCTGAATGCCATTGGGATCCAGGCATCTGTTTTCGGTAACCATGAATTTGACCAAGGCACTTCCACGATCGACTCCTTGCTCACGCCCGGCCAAGGCTATGCCGGAGCAAGGTTTCCCTATCTGAGTGCCAACCTGAACTTTGCCAACGACAGCGCCCTTCGCGATAACGTTGTGCCCGATGGCCAGGACTTCACCACCGTCACCAGCGACGATCGCGCAGGCAAGATTGCCAAGTCGGTGGTTTTAACCGTTGGTGGCGAGCGGATCGGCATCGTCGGGGCCACCACCCCTACCTTGGCCCGCATTTCTTCGCCGGGTTCCGGCGTGGGCATCACGCCCGGCAGCTTTGGTAACATCCCCAGCGCCGCTGAATTGGATGCCTTGGCAGCGGAAATTCAACCCGCCGTGAATGCCCTGACGGCCACCGGGATCAACAAGGTGGTGGTGTTGGCCCACATGCAGCAGCTCGAAATTGAGCGCGAACTGGCCAAACGGCTGCGAGATGTGGATGTGCTGATTGCGGGTGGGTCTCACACCCTGTTGGCCGATGAGGGCGATCGGTTGCGCCCCGGCGATACCCGGCCTTCTGGTCTTGCTTACCCAATCATTGAGACTTCGCCCACGGGGCCCGTGGCCGTCCTGAACACCGCTGCCAATTATCGTTATGTCGGTCGCTTGGTGGCGGATTTTGACGATGCAGGTCAGTTAATTCCCAGCAGCCTGAACCCCTCGCTGAATGGGGCCTATGCCACCGATAGCGCCAGTGTGCAAGCCCTGACGGCCAGCAATCCTGGCCAGCCGAGTCCCCAGGTTACGGCGGTCACCACAGCTCTGCGGAATTTGATTAATGCCAAAGATGGCAACTTGTTCGGCCGCGCGTCGGTTTACCTCGAAGGCAACCGCGACTTTGTGCGCACCCAAGAAACAAACCTGGGGAACCTGACGGCGGATGCGAACTTGGCGGCAGCTCGTAAGGTCGATCCCAGCGCGGTGATTTCGATTAAAAACGGTGGTGGGATTCGCGACGCGATCGGGGCGATCGCGGGTGGCGGTGGGCAAGTGGGCGGCCAAGTGGAGCGCTTGCCCGTGCCCGCCAACCCTGCGGCCAACAAGCAAACGGGGCAAATTTCCCAGCTTGATATCGAAAACTCCCTGCGCTTTAACAACACCCTGAGTTTGGTGACGCTGACAGCCACCCAACTGAAGGAGATTTTGGAGCATGGGGTGGCCGGCTCGGGGCCGGGGCGCACGCCGGGTCAGTTTCCCCAAGTGGGCGGCGTAGCCTTCAGCTTTGACCTCACAAAGCCGGTGAACCAACGGATTCAGTCGATCGCCCTGCGCGACGAAAACGACAACATCACCGATTTCATTGTGCGCAACGGGCAAGTGGTGGGTGATGCCAATCGGACGTTTCGGGTGGTGACGCTGAATTTCCTGGCGGGCAACAGCACCCAGGAAGCGGGTGGCGACAACTACCCCTTCCCTAAGTTTGCTCGGGAGAATGCAGCTCGCTATAACCAAGTGGACTTGGTACCCGCAGGCACAACGTCCACATTTACCACCACGGGCAGCGAACAAAAAGCCTTGGCAGACTACCTGCGCGAAGTGGGCACGTTCACTGCACCGGACACCGCGATCTCGGGCGATCGCCGCATTCAAAACCTGTCTGGCCGGGCCGATGAGGTCTTGCGGGCCAGCTTCTTTGCCCTCAGCAGCCGGGACGATTCGTACACCCTGGCTACTGGGGCGATCGAGGGCACAGGGGGTGTGTTGGGCATGAACGGCAACGACACGCTGATTGGTTCGGCGGGCGCAGATGTCCTGGCGGGCAATCAGGGCGCGGATTTGCTCAATGGTGGTGATGGTGACGATCGCCTGTTTGGGGGACGCGGCAACGACACCCTCTTGGGCGGCAATGGTAATGACCTGCTGGCGGGGGATTTGGCCACGGATGTGCTGACCGGCGGCGCGGGGAACGATACCTTCGTGCTGCGGCGCAACGGCCCGGGTCAGGCCCCGGATGTGGTGACGGATTTCACGCTGGGGGCCTCGGGGAGCGATCGCCTGGCCCTGACGGATGGTGTCCGGTTCAGCGATCTGGTGATTACGCAACAGGGCACAAACACCCAACTGGCGCTCCGGGATGGCGGGGTGCTGGCCATTTTGCAGAACGTCACCGCCAGCGTCATCACCCAAAGCGCGTTTGTCTAGTGGTTAGCTCCCGGCTGCGTCGTTAGTAGCAACTCAGCCATGATTGATGAGGAGTGGATCATCAGGTTCCTAATTTTGGGAAACCGATCGACCTCGCTCCTCATCGCTTTTTCAGGCTGAAAATTATGTTTAGGGCAGGGTTCACCAATTAAACCGGCGATCGAACCGCAAATCGAGGCGATCGCGCTTGCGAGCATTGCAACTGCGGCAAAGGGTTTGCAAATTGCTAATGTCGTTTGATCCGCCAGCCGCAAGGGATTTGATGTGGTCAATTTCTAGGCGATCGCGACTGCCACAACTTTGACATTGGTGATTGTCGCGATCGAGCACATATTGTCGAACGGCTGGATCAATTTTGATGCGGGGAGTTTTGGCCATTTGCTATTCCTCTGCCAGTCGCCGAATTTCATCTAACGGAGAATCAGCCGGTTCAATGCTGGCTTCCAATAAGGGCAATTCTGGCGTTTCTAGTTCTGGTTCTGGTTCTGGCTCATCGGGACAAAACTCGATCCTCAGTCGCAAAGTTCCCGACTCCCACTCATTTTGCCCAAACCGCAGTACCTGTCCTTCAACACCCTCTTCAGTAAACCACTGACCTCGTTCTTCAGTCCAAGAGTAGTTGGTATAGCGCTGTAGATAAAGCTCGATTGCACTAGATAGTCCTCTCATGAACTCTCCGACTGTGCAAGTTTCATTGGTTATATTAATTTGTTGATCGGTAGAGATGGAAATCACCTCACCTAGCTTCATTAATTGATGATTCTCCACTCTGACTACCTCCAAATATAGTGCCAAGAGAATTAGATTCTTGTAAATCTTTCTAGCGCTAGCTTTCGCACCAAAACTCAACTTACAGATTAATCGAATTCGTAACTGTTACATTACGAGTCAATTTTAGTGCGAGGTGTTTTGGGCATTGCTATTCCTCTGCCAAGCGCCGAATTTCATCTAACGGAGAATCAGCCGGTTCAATGCTGGCTTCCAATAAGGGCAATTCTGGCGTTTCTGGTTCTGGCTCATCGGGACAAAACTCGATCGACAACCTCAACCGCCCCGACTGCCACCCCTTTTTTTCAAACCGTAAAGCTTCTCCCCTGATACCTTCTGTAGAAAACCATAAACGGCGGTTGGAGTTCCACTCAATCGTGGATATGTTATAGCCGGAATAGTGTTGCAGTGCATTAGCAATAACCTGTAGGAATTCTTGAACTGTAGAGGTTGGATTTTTTAAGCCAATTTGATATCTCATTTCGCATGAGATCACTTCATGTGGTTTGAGAGATATAAATTCTTGGGACATGGTTGGAACAAGACCTGACTAAGGATAAGACTCCGGATCAACTTTATCCATCGGCTAATCTACGAATTTCATCTAGAGGCTGATCAGGATTGCCAGTCAAGGACTCTACTTCATCTGGCTCATCTGGCTCAAAAAGCAACGTTAGCCGCAGTCGTCCAGATTTCCATTTTGGTGAACCCAGTCTTAAAACTTGACACGGTAGCCCTTTCTCTGCAAGTAAGATCTGAAGATCTGCGCTAAAACGGTTATTGATAATTTGTTGAATTTCCGAGATCTGGCTAGTGGGACGATTATTGATGTGGAAACCAAGCCCCATCGTAACTACTTCATTAGGCAAAAGTTCTTGCATTTTAGAAAGATCCATGACAAATAACCTCTTGAAGATTACATTTCTACTTTTACCCTATTCTCCAGCCAGCTTACGTAGCTCATCCAACGTCGAGTTGGATCCTTCGGGGTTAGTAATCTCTTCTGCTTGATCTGGATCAAGCTCAATTTCCAGAAAGAAACGCACCTTCCCTGACAACCATTGTTTTTGACCGGGACGCAAAACCCTACAGGAAAAGCCATCTGAAAAAGCAGCCTTTTCTAAGTCCTCATCGTAGGTTTCTTCCAAGTTGGCAGTCATATCCGTAGCCAAGCAAGTCGAAACTTCCACAAAGGGCAAGTTGCCATCATCCGATCGAATGACATCCTCTGCATCAAGACGATAAACAATTGGCTCAGTCATTCACAAACGCCTCAAAAATCTTGATTTCTGTCACTAGACAAGATGCTCAAGCCCCTTGCTGCCAAACGCGGTTGGGGCTAGGTTACCAACTCAACGATCGGGAGTTGGTAGCGATCGCACCCCATCGATTGCAAACAAGCATCGATCGCCTCCACCGCTTGGTTATAAGTCGCAATTTGTTCTTGCAAAGCGGCTTTTTGTTCAGCCAGTTGCTCCAGTTGCTCTTGGGCTTCCTTCTCGATCGTTTTTTCTAAGTGGTTACGAGCGATCGTGTATTGCTGCAAAATCACCTCTTCGTACTCCACTGCAATGGGCAACAGTTGCGATTTCAGAGTTTGGCTAACCGCTTGGCGAAAGGTGCTCGTCACCGTGCGCTTGACCTTGGGTGAAAAGTCGAGTTCTAGCAATTGGCGAATGGCGGGTTCTGCTTCCACCATCGGCAAAAAGTCATAGCCCACAGAAGTTTGGCGCAACACTTCCCGAAACTGATAGAGCGAAACCGAGCCTTCCTGATAGAAATCGGGACTTTCGCGCACATAGCGATCGCACTCCGTACTCGCTTCGCTGCGAAGGGCTAACTGCACGGATTGTTCGATCGCCTTCAATCGATCTTCCAACCCCGCATCATCCCCCACCAGTCGGCATAGCTCCCGATAATAATCTTGATGGCGAATTCGATCCATCAACAATGAAAAGAGCCGCCGAATCACTCGCTCAATTTCTGCGGTTAGGACTTCTTCCAATTCATTGGCTAAGTAATAGAATGCTTCAACTAAAATTGCCAACAAAGGAGCAGTGGAATTGCGCGGATGAGCCAACGTGGCCCGCTGGTAGGCTTGCTTAACGGAAAATCCATTTAGCAGTTCGCCCATCCGGCCCTGCATTCGCACCTGCAAATTGCGAAAATCGTCTTCAAAGCTGACACATTGATTGGTGACAATCTCGTTAACTTCGCGCTTTAAATGATCCGCAAAGTTCTCGGCTAGGCGCTTCAAATCGGTATTGAGCCGATCGAGCCGATTACTTTTAATGCCTTCGAGTTCCGTGGGCTGGCTATCAAGTTCTCGGTAGCGATCGCTATACAACCGCCGCAGAGACACGCAAAGGGGCTGTAAATCATTTGCCAAAGTCGAGAAGAGCTGCGGGCGTTTTTCTTCCGTTAAATAGCGCGTGATGCCCTCTCGAAACAATTCAATGCCACTGTCATGAATCAGTTGATCCACCAGGGGTGAACCATATTCACCCAAAATCCGAACATAGTTTTCGTTTTGGCTTTCATAGTTATTGACCGAAATCCGAAAACGATTGGCCGGTAATTTACCAGAGCTGGAGCAGTAGCGATTGAATTCATACACAAACTGCGGCGTTTCTTCGGCAATTTCTGAGCTTTTGATGCTGCTGGCAAAAATGCTGTCAAGACCGAAGCGATCGCCCGCACTAGTTTCTCGGAGCTGGCTGCCATAAAACCCCAGTAGCCCACTGGTTTTATAGAGCCGCTGACCATCTCGAAACTGACTGGAAATCAGAGACTCTAGGCGTTGCCGTAATTGAACGTTGTACCAAGTTTCGTCAATGCGATTGAAGACGAAAAAGACCCGATCGCGAATGCCCGAATTGCTGCGCATCGCCTCTAGGAGTTCTGTTTCCTCTTTCGTCATGTCACCCGCTGCGGCTGGCTTCAGAACCGCAACCACAGCCGATGTGTCTTCATTACTAATTTTGCTGTAGGTGAGGGCGGCATCCTTTTTGATCGGTGCATCAATTCCTGGCAAATCAACCAGGACGTTGCCATCTTCCAACAACGGATGACAGCAGTAATATTCCACTCGCTTGAGCACCGCGCTGTTGCTGCCCCGGCGAGCATAGGCTGCTGCATCTTTGAGGTTGGTGAAATTAAATTGCTCCATTGAGTAGGTGGTGTTGCTGGTGGGATGGATACGATCGCGATTAGTCCACCAGCCTTCAATGAGCAATTTCAGGGCCTTTGCTTGTTTGGCCCGCTCGGATTTGGACTCGCCGCCTTCTTTTTCGATCATTTTTTCGCAGGCGGTGAGAATCGTTGAAACGGTCTCTTCGCGACTCAAATCAATCGCTGAAGAAACCCCCAGCCGCTCCAACAAAACCTGCACTTCTTCGTGAACTTCAGCCGCACTGGCAAAGGTCAATACAACCCGTTCGCGATCGCTCGGTGCATAGGCGATATAACATTCAATGCCGGTGGCATGGCCTTCAGCGCTATAGAGCAATTCTCGACCCAACAGGGCATTAATCAGCATTGATTTGCCAGCGCTGAAAGCCCCCACAAAGGCCACTTCAAAGGTCGGGGCGATCGCCTTGCGCAGAGAGGTATGAACTGACGCAATATCTTGATTTTGGAGTGTGGACTCTTGCTCAACCAGATGCACAATGGCTTCAACGGATTCCTGAAGATTCTGACAAGCTGCGATCTGATTGCTGTCCAGTTGAGCCATGGGATTTCCAACCAATTGAGATCGGTTTAAAGATTCAGAGAATACTGGCGAGAACAAAGGCTGCTGCTTGAGTGAGCCTTTGTTCTTACAAGTGGCTGAGATCAGGATAGCGCAAAACCATACCTATCCTATTTATAGGGTCGCACAATGCAGTTTTTGTGAACCTTAATTAACATCCCAAACTTTAAGTGGCTGCATCAGGTTGAGAGGTAAGAAAAATCATCAAATTGTCAGAAGTTTGGCTACCGATTTTTGCACATCAACCCAATCGATCTCAGCCAGAATCCGCCCGATCGCCCGATCGCCCGCGGCCCGGCCCGATCGCCCAGGAGCGCCGCCGCCAGACCGACACCATCAACCCCACGCAAATCAGGCAATAGGTACTCGTCCAAGCACTTTGCAGCAGCAGAAAGGTCAGGGTCGGATCGGGCAATTGCTCGCCCACCGCGCTGCCCACCGCCAACCCGATCGCCCAGCCGATCGCCAACTGCACCGATCGCTTGGCCGCCACAAATTCTCGCTCATCCAACGAGTTCGATCGCCCCAAGGCCAGCAGGGCCGGGAGCCAACCGACGATCGGTGCGTAGTAGAGATACAACCGCAGCCGGGAGCCGATCGGGTCAATGTCCCGATCTCGCACCCCCAACTCAGCCGGATCTAGTGAGGGCGGCAGATCCTCGGGCGGCGGTTGCATCTAGTTGGCTCCCTTCGTCCACCAAGCGAGGGCATACTCATCACTTTGGCCCACAGCCGCCTCCTTCAGGGCCACGCGCACCCGATAGCGGCCGGTTTTGGGCACTTCACAAAACACATGCTCCACGCTGTCCGCAGAACTGATTGATCGACAGGGATTAGTGGTGGTGGCCACGGTTTCCCCTTCCGGAATCAGGTACAGATCAAAATCGCTCAGACCCTGATTCACAAAACTTTCGCCCCGATCGAACCGGCCATTATTATTGCGATCGAGCAATTCCACATGGCGGCTCCAAGCAAGGGTCAAGGCCGCAAAACTGCCGCCCTGGAGCGGTTGGGCGATCGGGTAGTCGTGAACGGCGGGTTGGTCGTCCTTCAGAGCCAAGGATTGGAACGCCCAGCCCACCAAGGGCACAGCCTCGCCCGGCTGCCATTGGCCCGGTGCAAACTGTTGATAGGCGCGGTAGGCATTCAGTTGGCCCGCACCAATTTGCTCATCCAGCGGAATTGTCGGATCGCTCAAAGCATCAGAATCCAGCCAGGTCTTCTCGTCTTCGCGCCACACATCCCGGGTCATGCCCAGCCGGTTGCCGTCTCCCGCGTCCTTGGCCTTGTCTGCGGAATTCATTAACACCGCTTTCATCACCTGATGGCGACGGGCATCCTTGCTCCAATGGGCTTGGTTTCCGGCAATTTGCCGCTCGGCCCATTCCTGAAGCAGGGCCACCGTGGCCGTGACATGGGGGGTGGCAAAACTCGTGCCGCTGGCATAGATCACCTGGCCGCCCAGTTCATACAGCCCCACATCGGCCCCCGGAGCCACCAGCCCGATCGACCGCCGCAACCCAGCATTACTTTCAAAGCCCACCAAATGCCGGCCAACCCCCGTGACCACATTCCCCAGGTTGGCAAAATCCAACTTGGAAAACTGGCCCCGGAACCGCCGGGTAAAGGCCACATTAATGCCGTTAAAGGTGTCCGTGGGAATGGAAATGCCCCCATCGCCCTGGTTGCCCGCAATTAGGTACAGCACCTCATGGGCCCGCGCCGACCAATCCACGCAAAGGGTGAGCAGAGAATTGCCATCCAACGTGGCGTTCAGTCGCTGATCCTGGCTGAGGGGTTCGCCAAAACTGAAGTTAATGGCTCGCACATCTCCATGATTTTGCAGGGCCACGGACTGGCTGGCTAAACATTCCCCAATTTGGCCATTGCCTTCGGATGGGCCCGTGGCTGCGGAATAGAGCATGGCCCCAGGAGCCACGCCCCGAGCCAATTTCCCCGATCGCCCAATCATCACCCCCGCCACGCTGTGGGCATGGCCATCCACATATTCATCGGGCCCGGGTCGCTCTTCGATCACCAACAGGCCAGCGGGCCGAAAATCGTCCGCGTTCCCCGCCTGCTTGTCATAACCAAAGCGGCCGGGCCGACCAATTTCCACTTGGCCAATGCCAATTTTACGGCCGGTGATGTTGTAGGGCGCTTGGTGCAGTCGATCGGAATCGATGCCATCGGGCCCTGTGGACAGTGGCAACAGCACGGCGGGCAAAGTGGCGCTGGCGGTCGTGGCGATCGAGCAGCCGATCGCCCCTAACAACACCAAGCGCCCAGTCCGAATCAGGGCTTGGCCGAGGCGATCAGATCGGAGGGAAAACAAATGGCGCGATCGACCCATAATTCCTCACTGAATAGCTGATGAAAGCTGACCGAATGACTTGCTCAATTAGGGCGATGAACAGATCTTGGGCGAATCTTGGGCAAATCTTGGGCGAACAGATCCTGATCCTGTCTTGCCTGTCTTGATCGTGGATGCTGTTTGGGTTGTAGCGCGATCGCTCGTCAAGAAACCCTGAAAAACCTGCAAGTTTTAACAAATATTGTTCATATTCTGTTAAAACAAATACAATTTCTACCCTTGCCCGCCCCCAGAGGACGCACCCACCATGAGCCAAAAGCCCATCGTCGTCGCCCCTTCCATTCTATCCGCCGATTTCAGCCGCCTGGGTGAAGAAATTCGGGCCGTGGATGCTGCCGGTGCTGATTGGATCCACGTTGATGTCATGGATGGTCGCTTCGTGCCGAACATCACGATCGGCCCGCTGATCGTTGAAGCCGTGCGTCCTCACACCCAAAAGCCCCTCGATGTCCACCTGATGATCGTCGAGCCGGAAAAATATGTGGATGCGTTCGCCAAGGCCGGCGCTGACCACATCACGGTTCACGCGGAGCACAACGCCTCGCCCCACCTGCATCGCACCCTCGCCCAAATCAAAGAAGCCGGTGCCAAGGCTGGTGTAGTGTTGAATCCTTCAACCCCGCTGGAGTTGATTGAATACACGCTGGAACTGTGCGACCTGGTGTTGATCATGAGCGTCAACCCCGGTTTTGGCGGCCAGAAGTTCATCCCCGGTGTGTTGCCGAAGATTCGCAAGCTGCGTCAAATGTGCGATGAGCGCGGTCTGGATCCTTGGATTGAGGTGGATGGTGGCCTGAAGGTAGACAACACCTGGCAAGTGCTCGAAGCGGGTGCAAACGCGATTGTGGCCGGTTCGGCGGTGTTCAACGCGCCGGATTATGCCACCGCGATCGAAGGAATTCGCAACAGCAAAAACCCCGCCACTCGCGAGCTGGCTGCGGTCTAGGATTTTTCGGGTGGCCAACGGGCTGGCGATTTTCGATCATTGCAGAATGAGCGCCCGCCCAAAGCCATCAATCAAGATTGCTGTAGTAGCGTGGCTGCCTTAATCCGCTGGGTTAAATGACATGGCTGTTACCGTCACCTGATCGTTAAGCAGCAAGGGGCTTAAGCCCCTTGTTACCACGACTGGCTCCGCAACTTTGACCCAATGCATTAAACCTGTCGAGCTAGTAGCTAGACCATCACTCACCACTCAATCAATATCAATTTCGATGAGCGATCTTAGCCAATTCAGGCGATCGCTCATCTTTTTATTGAGTTTTTATTTGAGTTGCTTGCTTAAGCTGTTCACTTATTTTTTGCTTAAGCATTTTGTCTATCGCTTATTTATTTTTTCGCTGAGTTTCTTCCTTAAGTTTTTGGTTACAACGCCATTCGAGTTTCGATCGCCCAGCGTGCCAGTTCTGTGCGGTTGCTGAGTCCCGTTTTGCCTAACATATTGCTAACGTGGCTTTCGATCGTTCGTTGACTGACGCTCATCAATTCAGCAATTTCCCGATTCGCCATGCCCCGCGCCACCAACTGCACCACCCGCGACTCCGTGGGGGTCAGTTCCACATCTTTTGGCACTTTAAATTTGGGCGATCGATCCCCCTTAGCTTGGTAACGAATTAACCGGGAAGCCTGTTTCAAAGAAGACTCGACTTGGGCCACCAATTCTTCCGGCTCAAAGGGCTTGGTCATGTAGATATCAGCCCCCGTGGTCAGCCCCTTAATACGATCCTGGCTTTGGCCCTTTGCCGACAGCAACAGCACCGGAATCCAGTTTGTTCGTGGGTCTTGACGCACGGACTTCACCAGGCTGTAGCCATCCATTTCCGGCATCATCACATCGCAGATGATCATATCCGGCAGATCTTGCTCAAGCTGTTCCAGGGCCTCGCGACCGTTGCTGGCCGGAATCACCACATATCCGTGAAATTCCAAATAGTCTTTGACGAGCAAAATCAGATTTGGATCGTCATCGATGAGTAAGATTCGTTTTTGAATACCAAGATTGCTTCTTCTCATAGGAAGCGAAAAGATCTTTAGGGAGAGCGAAAGCTAGCACGATCGAATTTGATCGCCTACCTTTTTAATCACTCAGGTTAATTTCAGTTCCGTTGAAGGAGCTGCTCAAAACGCTGCACAGCTCAAAGAACTGCATAGCCTACGATTCGGGAATTTTCGGGAACTTAAGGAGGAAAATGAACTACCCCGCCGCAAGCGGACGGGGTATCAGAATCAAAAAAGAGTAAGCTGCTCATCTCTGTGCAATTTCAGATACTCATTACCCTGGTTCTTAACGTATCTCGCTATCATCCCTTCATC
>MKGP02000065.1 GCA_001913845.2 Limnothrix sp. CACIAM 69d
TATGACGCGGTGAGGATGCGTTGGCCATCGGGGCTAAACTGCGCCGCTCTGACATCGCCTTCATGCCCCGCCAGTTTGGCGATTTCCTGACCGGTTTTGGCATCCCACAGCCTGGCCGTTTTGTCCCATGACGCGGTGACGATGCGTTGGCCATCGGGGCTAAACTGCGCCGCAGTGACACGGGAGCGGTGGGCTAGGAGCGTTTGGTGTTGCCACGGTTGATTGGCACGGTTTTCTACCCGATCCAAAATGGTTTGCAGAGCATAGACAGGACTAGCAGCAAAGCCATCTTGCCCCTTGGTTTTAATCAGGCTGCGTGCCTGTTCGCTGAGCTGCATTGCATCCACTAATCCCCGTACCTGCTCGAACTTGGCGCGATTGAGCGCGGCTGCCCCAGCCTTTTCTAGCCCATTGGCCTGCAAGATTGTTTCACGGCTTTGTTGAGCGATCATCGCGCTCGGCACTGCCACGCCCGCAATCACGATCGCTGCCCCAGCCAAAATGAAGCTCAACAGATTGCGCCGATTTGCCTGTTGTTTCACCTGCGCCGATTCAGCTCGCGTTTGCTCAACTTGCTCACGCACTACCGCTAGCTGCTGATTTGCCTCTGTCAGTTCCGTTTCCGCCTGCTGCCGAGCCACCGTCAAAATCTGATTCGCTTCCTCTTGGGCTGCCAGTTGGGTTTCCATCTCCAACGCCTGACTGGCATCCAAAAAGCGGCGATCGTCATCCCCCAAGCTTTTGTCGTTCGCCCAGGCTCTGGCTCGCTCCAATTCTTGCCCCCGCAACAACTGGAGCGAGTCTTGCTGGCCCGAAGCCAACCAAGCCGCGATCGCCCCGCCATAGGGCCTCAGGGTTTCCAGCGATCGCTCCAACCAATCCCGGCTGAACACCTGCTGATAAATCCGGTTGTAAACCCGCAGACTGCCATCCCGCTGAACCACCACCCCCGTCAGCCGCAGTTCCACTTGCTCTTGGCTTTCGTTCGCTGGGATTGCGCCCTGCTGCACAATTTGCTGATAGAGGCCCAGCAGTCGCCCCGTGCGTTGCTCACCCGATCGCAGCAGTCGATCGCGGATGGTACGCAAGTGCTGCGGAATATCCTGCGCTTCCCAGTTATCGATAATTTGCTGCTGCACCAAGTCAGCAACCCAAGCAATTTCTTGCCCCAGCTCTGGGCTGGAGTCCGCCGCCAAAATCAACTTGCACAGCCTTTGGGTCAAAAACGGCTGCCCCCCCGTCCAGTCCAAAACGGCGTGCAGCACCGCTTGCGGCTGGCCCGACTTGGCTCCTAATCCCTCAGCCAGGGGTTGCGCTTCTTCTAAGCTAAATCCGGTTAGATCGATCGCCCGGCCAATGTTGAAGGGTGTGCGCTGGCGATCGCGCATCAAATCTGCCGGAGTTGTCACCCCCAACAGCGTAAAGGTCAGCCGTTTATAAGCTGGATTCTCAGCACGACGGTTAAAGCATTCCCGAATCAGCGCAAAGAAATCATCCAAACTAAACGACAGACTCAGGACACTATCAATCTCATCCACAAAAATGGCGATATTTTGAGGAATGAGTTCGAGCAATACCTCTTCAATAAAAACTGCAAAGCGCTGAACATAGGACAACAAATGATGCTCAGTCCACCATTGATTCAAATCAAATTGGCGATGCAATCGTAGGGGACGCACAATGCGATTGATCATCCCCACATACCACTGCTCAGGAGTAACATCAGCCGTCCCGATCGCCGTTAGGTCGATCGCTGCACAGACCACTCCCTCCGCCTGCAACCGTTGCATCACCTGCACCCGCAGGCTCGATTTGCCCATCTGCCGACAATTCAGCACATAGCAGAATTCCCCTTTTTTCAGGGCTTCATACAGATCAGTATCAGCTTGCCGCCGCACATAGGTGGGCGCATCAATGGGCAAGCTTCCCCCAACCTGGTAGTCATACTCGACGTTCGGCCCTTCCGGTGGCATTGCTGCTAGCGAATCGCTCATCGGCTATCCTCCCAGCATTTCCCTGAAATACTGCCGATACAACTTGCATGATGGCGTGACATCATTGCCACTGAAGCGCACTAATCCCATGCTCGCGAGTCTAAAGGCTTCAGTCATATCAATCCGCACTGGCTCATCCACTGTAATCACCCGTTTCATCGCTGCCAACAAATCCAGGTGTTCTTGCAAACTACAGAGATGACGACGGAGATGCTCCCCATAGGCCCATTCTGCCGTGGGCGCATTTTGCATCAACTGGGCAAAGGTAATTTCTCCACGGGCTAAATAATAAAGCGCCACTCGCAATAGATAAGGATGTCCCCCCGTCAAATCCATAATGTTCACGGATTCTCGGGGCGATAAAACCAGTCCGTGCCGTTGGATCAAGTCCGCCACCTGATCATCATTCAGCGGCGGCAATTCAACCGGCAAACCCACATTAAACGGCGACTGATTGATATTCAGCGGAATATAAACTTCCTTGGAATGGGACAAAATCAATCGGAGGTTGCGCCAAGCCGGATTAAACTTAGATTCCTCATGCCAGGAACGCAATAACCCAAAAAAGTCGCTAGCAACAGACTCGTACTGAAAGAGTTGATCAACCTCATCCAACCCCAAAGTCAGGGGAGCCTGCAATTCTTCTAAAAGATAAAGCTCAAAATAATCGGTGCATTTGTCATTGCAGCCTAACGCGCCTTGCCAATATTCTTCAACCTTGTCTGGTAGCCCTAGTTTTCGGCTCACACGAGCACAAAGCCACCGGAGCAAGCTATCTGGATTTTCTAATGATTTTTCTCCGGCTGCTTGCAGATTCAGCCAGACTGATCGATATCCCTGTTGCGTTGCATGATCCAAAATTCGCAGCATTAATGAGGACTTCCCCATCTGCCGAGGCGCTTTAATCCGAACTAAGGCCCCAGGTTTGACGATCGCCTCATAACACCGCTGTTCGATCGGTGGACGCTCAATATAGAAAGGAGAATCTAGCGGTACTTGTCCCCCCAGCTCTTCTAGATCAACGGAGATCAATTTCTGGCTCGGTTTGACTGGTGGGGGAGCAGGGGCGATCGCATCTGATTCTGGTTTCTCTGGTTGAACCTCTGAATTGATAGGTGATCCTGGGCCGGGCTGGACTGGTTGTTCTTTCCTCAGCAGCACTGGGGTCAAATCCTCGGGGATGCCCGCCATCTGAATGCTATTACGAGCAAACTTATAGGCAAATTCAATATCGCGTCCTGCCCCCAGCGCGTCATAAAAGCCAACGGCAAATTCCCGGGCGGCCGCATCGCCTACCGCCTGATTCATCCCAATCACATAGGGAATATGCTGAGCGATCACCTTGGCTTGTACTTCTGAATAACAAGCATTCAGCAAGACACACTCAATTTGATCAGCAAACAGTTCAAAGAGTCCGGCGATCGCCTGGGTACTGACTAGTTTGGCTTGGCCCGTTTCATCCTCCATGGCCAGACCCGCTTCACCAACCCCATGCCCTGAGAAATGCACAATCTGAGGGGTTAATTCCAAGATGGCTCGTTGCACATCTCGGGGCCGAACGGCCCATTTTTGTAATAGCTCAAAGCGATCGCGCTGCTTAGCCCGGGTCAAGCCTTCATCAATCTCCCGCACCTCTTGATCTAAACGCAGAGGCGTGGAGTTTTTGGGGTTTGCCGACAGAATTAAAATCTTTTTGCGAGAAGTCTTGCGCATTGGGGTTGGGGCTCAGAACTGAATCAATCCCAACGCTGAGGGCTGATTCACAAAAAGAATCGAAAAGCTGTTTGGCAGGGATTAATACCAAGTCTGGAGGGTTTGACCGCAAATTCAGACGCATTTTGCCAACAACTGTCGATGCCATTGTGCAAGATCCAGCAGGTGAGATGCCACTAGTCGCCACCTCCAACCGGGCTGAATCGGCCCGGCTGTCCCGCTGCGCTGATATCCTGAAGAGCATCAAGATTGACCCAGATTTAAGAATTTTCCTTTTTCGCCTGCCATGTCCGTTACTGCGCCGCTCCAAACCCGAGACCCGATCGCTTTTCCGCTGACGGCGGTGATCGGCCAAGAAGCGATCAAAATGGCCCTGCTGTTGGCGGCGATCGATCCGGGCCTGGGGGGCGTGGCGATCGCCGGTCGGCGCGGCACGGCCAAATCGGTGATGGCGCGGGCGATCCATGCCCTGCTGCCCCCGATCGAAGTGGTGGATGGCTCCCTCAGCAATTGCGACCCGGACGCGCCCGATCGCTGGGAAGACGGCTTGCAATTTCATGGCGAAGTGCCCCGCAAAGTGATTCCCGCACCCTTTGTGCAAATTCCTTTGGGCGTGACCGAAGATCGGCTGCTGGGTTCCGTGGATGTGGGCCAGTCCGTGAAGCGCGGCGAAACGGTGTTTCAGCCCGGCTTGCTGGCGGAGGCGAACCGGGGTGTGATGTATGTCGATGAGCTGAACTTGCTCGATGACCAAATCGCCAACTTGCTGCTCGGGGCGATCGGGGAAGGACGTAACCAAATTGAGCGAGAAGGGATCAGCTTTGCTCACCCCTGCCAAGCGCTGTTGATCGCTACCTACAACCCGGAAGAGGGGCCGCTGCGAGAACATTTGCTCGATCGAATTGCGATCGCCCTCTCTGCCGATGGGGCCTTGGGCTTGGATCAGCGGGTGGAAGTGGTCGATCGCGCCGTGGGCTATGCCCGATCGCCCGAGGACTTCCTCGGTCAATACGCCGAAGAGCTGGACGGTCTGAAAACCCAAATCCTGTTGGCGCGGGAGTGGCTGCGCGATGCCACGATCACCCGCGAACAAGTGGAATATCTGGTGCAAGAGGCGGTGCGCGGCCGGGTGCAAGGCCACCGGGCGGAACTGTTTGCGGTGCGTGTGGCCAAAGCTCATGCGGCCCTCGATGGACGGACGGCGGTGAATGCCGACGATTTGCGGGTGGCGGTGGAGTTGGTGATTGTGCCCCGGGCCACGGTGATTGAAACGCCGCCGGATGAGCAACAGCCGCCGCCGCCCCCGCCGCCGCAACAACAGCCGGAAGCGGAACAGGAACAGGACGACGAAACCGACAACGAAAACGAAGATCAAGACGAAAACGAAGACGAGGATCAACCGGACGAGCCGCCCGCGATCCCCGAGGAATTCGTATTCGACCCGGAAGGGGTGGTGATGGATCCGTCGGTGCTGCTGTTTGCCCAAACCACGGCCCAGCGATCGGGCGGTAGCTCCGGCAGTCGATCGATCATCTTCTCGAACGATCGGGGGCGCTACATCAAACCCGTGTTACCGCGCGGCCCCGTGCGTCGGATTGCCGTCGATGCCACGTTGCGATCGGCCGCGCCCTACCAAAAAGCCCGCCGCGCCCGGGCCGCCGCCACTGGCGAGACCGGCCGCCGCGTGTTTGTGGAAGAAAGCGACGTGCGGGCCAAGCGCCTGGCCCGGAAGGCCGGAGCCTTGGTGGTGTTTGTGGTGGATGCGTCGGGGTCAATGGCCCTGAACCGGATGCAGTCCGCCAAGGGAGCCGTGCTGCGGTTGCTGACGGAGGCGTACCAAAACCGCGATCAGGTGTCGCTGATTCCCTTCCGGGGTGAGCAAGCGGAAGTGCTGTTGCCACCCACGCGATCGATCTCGGCGGCCCGGCGACGGCTGGAAACCATGCCCTGTGGCGGCGGTTCGCCCTTGGCCCACGGTTTGACCCAGGCGGTGCGCGTGGGGACGAATGCCCGCCAATCAGGGGATGTGGGTCAGGTGGTGATTGTGGCGATTACGGACGGTCGGGGAAATGTGCCCTTGGCGCGATCGCTCGGCCAGCCCATGGAGCCGGACGAGAAACCCGACGTGAAGCAAGAGCTGCTGGATATTTCCGGCAAAATCCGCGCCCTGAACATCAAGCTGTTGGTGATCGACACCCAAAGCAAATTCGTTTCGACGGGTTTCGCCAAGGAACTGGCAGAAACGGCGGGCGGCAAGTATTATCACCTGCCGAAAGCCACCGATCGAGCGATCGCCGAAATGGCCCGAGGGGCGATCGCCGATCTGAAATAGAGGCGATCGACCAGTTACGGTTCTCGACGCTTCAGCCAGCTAAACAACTCGTCTACGGTTAAGGCCAAGGGCAAGTCCGGCAACACCGGCAGGTGATCGCTTCCCGACAGCTCCAGCGGCAACGCATCGGGCAAAAACACCACCACCACCCGATCGCGCGGCATCACCAACCAGCCCAACTGGCCCCCATGGCGCAAGCAGTGCAGCAGGTTTCGCACCACGCGGGTTTCGCCCTGGGCTGGCGACAGTATCTCGATCGCCCAGTTGGGAGCCACCGTCATTCCAAAGTCCGAAATTTCCCCCGCCTCATCGATCGGCACATCGGTTTCGCGGACAACGATCAAGTCCGGCACGATCGAGCGATCGCCAAAGGTGCAGCGCATTTCTGTTAGGGCTTCCCAGGGGGAATCACTGGCATTAATGGCCCCACCGAGACGAATTTGCAGACGGCTATGTTTTCCACCGGGCATGGGTTTTTGGATCGGCCCTTGATCGTGAAACTCCCAAGCCGGCGAGTCATCAATATCCGGCTGTTGCAAAAACTCGGCCAGCGATAAACCTGGAGCAATCGTGGCAACCATGATTGAATTGCTGCTGTTCGATGGTTCGGTTCGACTGGGTGACAGATCCTAGGCAATGACAACAAGCTCGAATCGCCTGGTTCTATGGTAGGCGGGGCAAGGGAAAACAGCCATTGCAGCATCAACCCCATTCCAGAATTTGCAATAGAATCCAGGCAACAGAACCAATCTCGCGGCGCTGTTCGCAGGCTGCTTGCCTATGACGGTTTCGATCGCTCCGATCGCCACCTTGGCGGAATTTCTCGATCGCCCCGATCTCGACGAGTCACCCGCCTGGGAATATCTCGATGGCGTGGCAGTCCAAAAAACCATGCCCAAGTTTCGCCATTCCTTACTGCAAAAACGACTGATTCGGGCGATCGATGCAGTGGGCGATCGCTACACAGCCATGCCGGAGTTGCGCTGTACCTTCGGCGATCGCTCGATCGTTCCCGACGTGGCGGTGATTGCTTGGGAACGAGTGGCGCTGACGGATGAGGGCGAGCCGATCGATCAGTTCTCGGCGGCCCCAGATTGGATCATTGAGATTTTGTCCCCGGAGCAATCCACGACCAGGGTGCTAGACAAGCTGCTGCACAGTTTGCAATTCGGCAGTCAGTTGGCTTGGTTGGTTGATCCCCAGGAGCGATCAGTGATTGTCTTGTTGCCCGATCGCCAACCCTTAATCTGTCGGCGGGCAGATCCCTTGCCTTGCTTGCCAGACTTGCCCCTGACCCTGACAGCGGAGCAGATTTTTGGTTGGCTGAAGGTGGGTTCGCAACCGGAGGAAAACGCGTGACCGTCGCCCCGCATCCAACGCCCGAGACCGATCGCACCTGGCATGGGTCGATCGATTTGCAGTTTGCGCGATCGGGCGATCACACTCAGGTGCAGGCCCAAACCCGATCGCCCCTGCAATTTCAGCGGCCTTTCTATCCCGAGGGGCCGGAGGTTTGCCATGCGGCCATGTTGCATGTGGCCGGGGGCATGGTCGGGGGCGATCGCCTGTCGATTTCGTTGGATTTGGCCCCGGAAACGTCGGCCCTGGTGACAACAGTTTCGGCGGCCAAGATCTATGGCAGTCGGGGGCGATCGCTGATTGATCCGGCCGGGCGGTTTGCTCAGCAATCGGTGCGGGTGCGGGTGGGCGAAGGGGCGCATCTGGAATGGTTGCCCCAGGAAACGATTATTTTTGATGGCGCGTTGTACGAGCAGCGATCGCGCATTGATCTGGCGGCGGGGGCCAGTTGGCTCGGGAGTGAGATTGTCCGGCTGGGGCGCACGGCCGGCGGCGAGCGTTACGGCTGCGGTGAGTGGCGATCGCGCTTGGAGGTGTGGCAGGGCGATCGACTGGTCTGGCTGGATCCGCAGCGGATCGACGCGACCGACCCGGCCACCCGCAACGGTTCCCACGGGTTGGCGGGCTGCCCGATCGTCGGGACGCTGGCTTGGATTGGTGAGGAATTGCCCAAGGAACTGATCACGGAAGTGCGATCGACCATGCCCGCAGGAGATCGGGTCGATTGCGGAATTACGCGGTTGCAAACGGGGCTGCTCTGTCGCTATCGGGGCCATTCAGTCAGCGAGGCCCGGCGCTGGTTTTGGCAGGTGTGGGATTTGGTACGCCGCAGCCAGCGCGATCGCCCCGCGATCGTTTCCCGGTTTTGGCCGCTATAGCTGCGATCGCCCTGAAACCCAAAATCTTCGCAATCAATCGGTGGCCTGCTAGACAAATCGCGGTACAACCAACAACAGAGTATTGGCAAGATGACCTGCGCGATCGCCCTATGCAACTCACGCCCCAAGAAAAGGACAAGCTGCTAATTTTTACCGCCGCCCTATTGGCTGAGCGTCGCAAGAATCGGGGACTGAAGCTTAACTACCCGGAGGCCGTCGCCTATCTGACGGCGGCCATTTTGGAAGGGGCGCGAGACGGCAAAACCGTGGCGGAACTGATGGCGGAGGGGACAACGCTGCTCACTCGGGATGAGGTGATGGAGGGGGTGGCCGAGATGATCCACGATGTGCAGGTGGAAGCGACATTTCCCGACGGCACGAAATTGGTGACCGTGCATGACCCCATTCGTTAGTAGAGGCGCACGGCCGCACGCCCCTAATGTACAAACTTGTGATCAGGAACAACGCCATGATTCCCGGTGAATTGATTGTTGAACCCGGCGAGATTGAATTGAATGTGGGTCGATCGCCCGTGACGATTGTGGTGGAAAACCGGGGCGATCGGCCGATTCAAGTTGGCTCCCATTTTCATTTTTTTGAAGTGAATGAAGCCCTCGTGTTCGATCGCGCAGCGGCTCGGGGAACCCATTTGGATATTCCCTCGGGCACAGCCGTTCGCTTTGAACCGGGCGATGAGAAAACGGTGACGCTGGTTCCTTTTGCCGGAACCCGCGAAATCTACGGGTTTAATGCCTTAGTTGAAGGCAGCTTAGATGGTGAGCTGAGTAAAAAATCCAAGGGCAAAGTCAAAGAGAAAGACAAAGACAAGGGCGATAAAAAATCACGAAAATAGCTCAATCAACGCTAACACGATCATCTCAGACAAGGGGCTTAAGCCCCTTGTTCTCAGTGATTGGGTGGTCAATCATTTTGCGATCATCAGTAACAGTGAAAACTAAATTGCAGTTTGGATAGTAACCAAGAAAATTCCAGTTTGACTGCGATTTCGTATTTTCTTGAGGAGGCTCCTATGTCTACAGAACCTAGTTTGCAAGGTATTGCTGAAAAGCTTGATGCACTTGCTACAGAAGTATCCAAAACCAATGAACGAATTGATCAATTGTCACAGGATCTGACTGAGACAAATACGCGACTTGATCGCAGTGATGAGCGGTTTGAAGTTTATCAAAAAGCAACGCAATGGGTTGTGCAACTGGCCTTTGGGTTAATTGCTAGCGCCACGGTGACGATTTTGATTACTTCGATCGTGCGGCGATAGATCAACAATCAAGATGCCATTGATCGGCTGGCAATGGTTATTTGACCACTTCCTTATCAGGGAAATTCCACTCAGAGGTCTTGAAAATGCCCTACAGAATCGATCGCCGCACCTACGCTGAAACCTATGGCCCCACCACGGGCGATCGCCTGCGATTGGCGGACACGGAATTGCTGATTGAAGTCGAAAAAGACCTGACGGTTTATGGCGATGAAGTGAAATTTGGCGGCGGCAAAACAATTCGGGATGGCATGGGCCAATCGCCCATTACCAACAGCGACGGCGCGATGGATACGGTGATTACCAATGCCGTGATCCTGGATTGGTGGGGTGTAATTAAAGCCGATATTGGCATCAAAAATGGCAAAATCGCGGCGATCGGGAAGGCCGGCAACCCCTACACCCAAGCGGGCGTAGACATCATCATCGGCCCCGGCACGGAAATCATTGCGGGCGAAGGGGCGATCGTCACGGCCGGCGGCATTGACACCCACATCCATTTCATCTGTCCCCAACAAATCGAAACGGCCCTGGCCGCCGGAATCACGACGATGATTGGCGGTGGCACGGGGCCCGCCGCCGGAACCAACGCCACCACCTGTACGCCCGGCCCCTGGCACATGGCGCGGATGTTGGAAGCGGCGGAAGCTTTCCCGATGAATTTGGGCTTTTTGGGTAAGGGCAACAGCGGTCAACCGGCGGGGCTGATTGAACAAGTGAAGGCCGGGGCGATCGGGCTGAAGCTGCACGAGGACTGGGGCACCACGCCCGCCGCGATCGATACCTGCCTCAGCGTCGCCGAAGACTATGACATCCAGGTGGCGATTCACACGGACACCTTGAATGAAGCGGGCTTTGTGGAAGCGACCGTGGCCGCCTTCAAGGGCCGCACGATCCACACCTTCCACACCGAGGGCGCGGGCGGCGGCCATGCCCCAGACATCATCAAGGTCTGTGGCTTGCCCAACGTGCTGCCCTCTTCGACCAACCCGACGCGCCCCTACACGGTGAACACGATCGAGGAGCACCTCGATATGTTGATGGTTTGCCACCACCTCGATCGCGCCATTCCCGAGGATGTCGCCTTTGCCGAGTCGCGGATTCGCCGGGAAACGATCGCCGCCGAAGACATCCTGCACGACCTGGGGGCGATCGCTATGATGTCCTCGGACTCCCAAGCCATGGGCCGCATCGGCGAAAGCATCATCCGCACCTGGCAAACGGCCCACAAAATGAAGGTGCAACGCGGTTCCCTGCCCCAAGACCCCAGCCGCCACGACAACACCCGCGCCAAACGCTACATCGCCAAATACACGATCAACCCGGCGATCGCCCACGGAATTGCCAACCATGTGGGGTCGATCGAACCGGGCAAACTGGCGGATCTCTGCCTCTGGAAACCGGCATTCTTTGGCGTGAAACCGGAGCTGGTGATCAAGGGCGGGGCGATCGCCTGGGCCCAAATGGGCGATGCCAACGCCAGCATCCCCACGCCGCAGCCAGTGCATGGCCGCCCCATGTTTGCCAGCTTTGGCAAAGCAACCCAGAGCACCAGCCTCACTTTCGTCTCGAAAGCCGCCCTCAAGGCCGGGGTTCCCGAAAAACTGGGACTTCAGCGGCAGGTGGTGGCCGTGTCGGGGATTCGATCGATCCGCAAATCCGATATGAAACTGAACGATGCCCAACCGGCGATCGAGGTGGATCCGCAAACCTATGAAGTGTTTGCCAATGGGCAACTGCTGACCTGCGAACCGGCGGCGGTGCTGCCCATGGCCCAGCGATATTTCCTGTTCTAGCCTGTTCTCGATCGCTTGAGGAGTTGCCGTTTGCTTCAGGGGCCGGTTTGGGATGCTTGGTTGTACCCGCTGGCCCCGTCGGGCGATTGTTTGATTTTTGTACGGATTTTTGCTAAATTGGAGAAGCTCTTTCGTCTTGAGGGTTTTCGGGATGGCCGCTGCCTCCGTTGCGACTCCAGTTCCTTCTACAATAGAAGCCGCTTCGATCGCTCCCCTAGCAGGCACCCCGGCCGATCAGGGCTTGCCGGAGCCGGCCACGGTGCGATCGGGCAGAAAATCTTCCATCACCGTTGACCCCCAGGCGACTATGGCTTCCAACGCATCCGCAAATTCTGACCCCACGGCGAAGACGGCCACCGCCAAGGAATCCGCCAGCAGCGCTAAAGGATCCAAGGACGCTAAGGAAGCGGCTAAGGAGTCGGCCAAAGAGAGCGCCGCCAAAGACGGGCCCACCAAGGAAATTAGCAAGGAAAAGGAAAAAGCCCTGGGGCTGGTGGTTCAGCAAATTGAACGCAGCTTTGGCAAAGGGGCGATCGTCCGGTTGGGAGATGCGGCCCGAATGCGGGTGGAAACCATCCCCAGCGGGGCCCTGACCTTGGATTTGGCCCTGGGCGGTGGCATTCCCAAGGGCCGCGTGGTGGAAATTTATGGCCCTGAAAGCTCCGGGAAAACGACCCTAGCACTCCATGCGATCGCGGAGGTGCAGCGATCGGGCGGCATTGCGGCCTTTGTGGATGCAGAACACGCCTTGGATCCGGTTTATGCCAAGGCCCTCGGGGTGGATATTGATAATCTGCTGGTTTCCCAACCGGACACGGGGGAAATGGGGCTGGAGGTGGTGGATCAACTGGTGCGATCGGGCGCGATCGATCTGGTGGTGGTGGACTCGGTGGCCGCCTTGGTTCCCCGATCGGAAATTGAAGGAGAAATGGGCGCGGCCCAAGTGGGCAGCCAAGCCCGCCTCATGAGCCATGCCCTGCGGCGCATCACCGGCAACATCGGCAAATCGGGCTGCACGGTGATTTTTCTCAACCAATTGCGCCAAAAAATTGGAGTCACCTACGGCAGCCCGGAAACCACCACGGGCGGAAATGCCCTCAAGTTCTATGCATCGGTGCGCTTGGACATTCGCCGCATTCAAACCCTGAAGAAGGGAACCGAAGAGTTTGGGATTCGGGCCAAGGTCAAAGTCGCCAAAAACAAAGTCGCACCGCCGTTTCGGATCGCAGAGTTTGACATCATCTTTGGCGAAGGCATTTCCTCGATCGGCTGCTTAGTGGACTTGGCTGAATCCACCGGAATTTTGGTGCGCAAGGGAGCTTGGTATAGCTACAAGGGCGAAAACATCAGCCAAGGGCGTGACAACGCTATTCAATATTTGAAGGAAAATCCGGCGATCGCGGCAGAAATGGAGTTGGCCGTGCGCCAAAAGCTGGAGGAAGCGGGGGCAATTACTGGGGGATCCACTGACGATTTGGATGAAGCAGATCTGAGCGAAGCGTTCTAGGACAAATCTTGGGACACTCGAAATTTGGGGACACTCGATCGAGCGGCATCGACAAGCCGAGCTGAGTTAAACCCAACCAGACCAAACCCTAAACAGCGGCAACCCCAATCATCAGTTAAGCGGCCAGCTCCCTCATTCAGTTGGGGAGGTGGCTGTTTTTGATCAGCTTTGCATTTTGGGCTAGCGGCTGGGTTGAGGGCCTGGGGGGACAAACTCCCGGAGATTAAATCCCTAAACTGAAACCGAGAGTCTAGGCGTAGGATAAATCGCGGGCGGTGCAGGCCGGGGCGATCGAGTCAGCCACCGCCGCGATCGTGAAATTTTGCTGACCCAATAACCGTTCACGGGACTCTTGGCGCAAGCTTCCTGACAGAAATGCCCGCTGAAGGGCCATAAACGCTTCAAAGTCATCGGGGCCATATTTCCCGCGCATGAGTTGGCGCAGGGCTTCTTCTGCCTCGATCGACAGGTATTGATGAGCTAACGCTTCGGACACAATCTCGCGAATGGAAGTCATGTTGCTTTGAGACCTACTCAACGACTGCAAGGATCTGGGAAGTTGCCGGTTGCCACAGTTTTTAGTATCGGGGGAAAGCCGAATCAGCGAAGTGACCGATCGCTGACCCCGCATGGATCTTGAGCGTCATCCCCTGAGATCAAAACAGGGCTTGGGTGCGATCGCCGTCACAGGGTGAGACCCCCTCCCCCAATGGACTGACCAGCCCTTGAATTCAGCCAGGCTGGAATTCAGTCACGGCCGATCAAGACCCATCGAGACCAAAGCCCACAACCAAGACTGATGCTGGGTTGCTGGTGTGTGGAGTGATTGAGCGAGCGTGCATCTAAGACCCATGGCTGAGTGCGCTCCTGACCGCAGCCATGGGCCTTGATTCCCATTCCGAGGGCCAGAGGGTCGATCGCGATCGCAGCCTTGTTTCAACAACGGCTCAGGTTCCGGAGCGAAGCTTTTTCTCCGCCCAACTTGCGCAACCGGTAACAATTACGGACGAAAACAGGAAGGAAAACGACGCAGGGAGACTAAGGAGAACCTAATTGAGATGCGTAGAAGCTAAGAGTAGATCGAGCAGTGGCAAGGCAAGAGAGAGTGCTCAAGGCTGAGGAAAGTGAAAAAAACAGTAATCAACCGTTTTTCAAGTTGATTTAGGCAAATTCCTCAAATTTTTTGCCAAATTTGCTGAACCCTGACGAACTGTGTTCCCAAAAAGTTTCTTAGGAAAAAGTTCCTTGGGCAGTGCAACTTAATCGGGTCGCCATGGAAATGGTAGCAATCGAGCGCAATCGTCGGATCTCAGTTTAGCGACCCGTTTCCGGATTTGGGTGTGGTGATCATCACTTTTTGGCGGGTTTTGTCTGGCGGGGTCTGGCTGAGCCGGGTGAATGGAGACCTGGGCGGGGCGATCGCCTAAACATCGCTTTGGGCTTGGCGCATGGGGAGCAATGGCTAGTTGTTGCCATGGATTGGCAAGGACTGGCGGTTTTTGCGGCTCAAGGCCGGGGTTGGGGGTTAATCAACGGCTAAAGAGCGCACCGATAGGCCAATGCGGCGGCGGTGGCATTGTTGGAGCCGATCGCCAGGTCACCAATCAAGCGCCAAAGATCGGGGCGGTGGGGCAAGGCCAAGCCGTCCGCTGGGGGATGATGCAGCCGATCGAGCCAAGCGGCCATGGCTTGCGACATTCCCTGTTGTTTCCCCTGTTCTTCCAAAATGGTCAAAAGATTCGCAATGGGTTCGTGCCAGTAGGTATCCTTTTCCAGGGCTTGCAGATAGGCTACCAGGGGTTCCAAGTCGTAGCCAGTGCCGATGGGCATGGTTTTGAGGGCAAAGCCAGGGTGACTGTGGCCAAAGACCTGTACTAGCGATCGGGTCAAGGCCCCGTAGTGCACCAGGTCTTGATCACTAAACTCCGGTTGGCGCTGGGCCCAAATTTCCGCCAGGGTGAGATAGGGAGCCGCCACTTGGGGAGCCAACCCGATCGCCCGTTCGCAGAGTTGTTGAGCCGCATCCCATTGGTGCGATCGCGCCAAGGCCCAAGCCAAGGCATCCAAGAGCAGTGGATCCGTTGTGGCCTCGGCCGCCCGTTGCCAGGGAGCTGTGAGGGGTTGCCAATCGCGAACTTTGCGCAAAAAAAGCTGATAGCCGCTGAAAACCACCTCAAAACAGTCGGTAAACAGCAACATAAACAAATCCACACCGAATTGTGGGCAATCCTCCGGCAACCCCACATAACGATAATCATCAATCACCACCAGCCCACCCACCTTCACCAGGGGCCAGGTCATGACGGCATCGCGAAAGGCCACCCAAGGCGCATGGCAACCGTCGATGTAGGCCAAATCGTAGTGATCAACCGGCAGTTGGGCCAGGGCTTCCCAAGAGAGCTGAGACAGAAGGGTGACCTGCGGGGCCCGACCGGTGCGATCGAGATTGTCCCGCAGGCTGGGACGAATTTCCGGTTCAATGCAGGTGAGCCTTGCTTCCGGATCCAGCAGGACGCGATCGAGCAACCAGCAGGCAGACATCCCTTCAAAGCTGCCAATTTCCAGAGCCTGGATCGGCCCCCGATCGGCCAAGGGCTGCACCCAGTTCACCCAGTTGGGCAATTGATTGGAAAACCAGTCTCGGGAAAACCAATAACCCCGATCGCCACTTTCGGGCCAGTCCCGCAGGCGATGGGCCTTGGCAAAGCAGGTTTGTGCCTCCGGAAGCTGATCACGACTGACCAACAGGGTTCCCAAATCCGTCCAGGCCTCGGGCATGGTGGGGTGTTGTCGGGTGAGGCGACGCAGCAGGGTTTCCGCCCAATCCCACTGGCCCGCCTGCTGGAACAGTTCGCCCCAACGGCGATGCTCTTGGGGTTTTAGGAAGTCGGTGACCTGCAAATACAACTGACCGGCGCGATCGACCTGGCCCGCTGCGATCGCCGCTTGGGCCTGCTCAAAGCAAGAAACAACAAAATCCGCCATGGAAAACCATCCGTAAAAACCGCGAGCCAGAGATAGCAAAACTGGCATTGCAGCAATGCCAGTGCTGTACTGTCAGTGCTGCAATGCGAATCATCATGCTCCCGGGAAATGATCAGGCTTCCGGAGCATCATGATGCTCCCGGGCCTGTACCCTAGCGCAGGGGAAAAGCCGTGTTGATTTGATTGCGCCCCCGCACAAATGCCCCTGCAATCACAAACCGCTGCCCATCGTTGGCCTCGCAAAACCGGCTGGCTTGGGCGATCGGGGAATCTTCCGCCGCCGAAGGATCCTGAGGGAGTGCCAAGGCGGTTGCCCCAGGCGCAGCGGGCATCAGTTGAGCAACCGGCGCAACGGCCGCTTGGGCCGAGGTCGATCGGTTGCCAGGCCGGTTATAACCGCACCAAGCCCAATCGGGCGCACCCCCTGGGCAACTAATTTGATTGCGAGCCGCATAGCGGATCGATTCCAACACTTGGGCTTGGGAGCAGCGATCGGGAAACATCGTAGAAAACTTTTCCCGACTGGGATCGGCCCCATGGCTCCAGCGCACTCCATAGATCCCTCGCCGGTTGGGGGGCTGGGTCACTTGAAACCGGGCCACCGTGCGGGGATTGGTGCCGCCCGGTCGGGAATGGAACCCCTTGGGCCGACCGTTGCTAAATTCACCACAAAAAATATGAGGTTGGTTCACCTGGGGGCCGCTGGCAAAGTTGCTCCAATGGGGCAGGCGATCGCAGTTCACCAGCTTGGGGGCTGCGGTTTGGCCCTCGGGAACCGCCAGCACCAGGGCCACAATGCCCGCCAACACCAGACTCCAGCGCGATCGCCTGCGGTAAGCCGGGGAGGAGGCAGTTTTCCCGATCGTTGGCTGATTCAACGGCTGAGTCATGTTGGTGTTGTCTGTGTTGTCTGTGTTGTCTGTATTGATTGTTGGTGTGGTTGCTGTGCCGGTGACTGTTTTTCGCTGGACTTGTGCCGAATTTTCGGCCGGGTTTCGACGGGTTCCCGCTGCGTTTCTGTTCTGCTATTGCCGTCTTTGTGCCGCTTTCCTGACTTTTACCGTATTTCTATTTCGCCTCTCTATCTTGTCCCATGGCTGAATGTTGAGGGTGGTGTTCAAGATTTTCAAGCGATCGAGGTTTCCAGCCGCGATCTTTGGAATCTTTTGGAATCTTTGAGATGGCCGGTTACTCGGGGCCAACGCTCTGTTCGCCAATTACTCACCACCAGACTCGTCAATTATTGGAGCTATTGGAGCGTTCTCGGGGCCAGGCGTTCAGAATTTTGGGCCCGATCGGCATCACGATCAGTGTTTTCGATATTTTTCGATATTTATCGAAAAACGAGGAGCCATCGGTTCGGGGCAAGATTTCCAGCCGTTGATTAACCCCTTGCTCAACCAGCTCTTGCCACACAAGCTAAAGACCCGAACAGAGGACGGGTGCGGCAGGACTCGAACCTGCGACCGGCCGCTTAGAAGGCGGCTGCTCTATCCACTGAGCTACGCACCCAGACTGAGATCCGTAGAGATTTCCGTGAAAATTCCCACACGTGATCCGGGGAAAATTCATCGGCGGAAGTTCCCAAGGCCTTGAGAAAACCATTGCTTCTCCTGATTGCAGCAGTTCGCCGACGAATGCTGTCATCAGGGCGCTTCCGGCTCGATCGCGGCGGCGTGGGTTTCACCCGCGACTCAGGATGACACGCCCGGACTGGCCGCCTTTCAAGGTTTACGAATTGTATCGAGTTAACCTAACCCCAAGCAAGGCCGTTGAGGAGGTTAATGGGAGTGATCAACCCACCCTCAGAACATCCATTCCGAGGCAATTCCGCTAAGAGCCAGTTTTTAGAAGGTCGCGGGGTACACTTGAGAGACCAAAGTTGATTTTCGACCCTAGATCCCCCAATAGCTCTACGCTAAGGGCCCTGGGCTAGAATGATGCCCAGCGCAGGCTCAGCTCACCGGTTGGGAAAGCTGTCTATGCAGCCCTCACGACCTTGCTGGGGCTAGCTTCTGGAGCAGCTCTGGTTGACCGACTGCATGAGTTCAAGCTAGATCGGCTCTATGGCCTCTGGTTTGAATGGCGTAGCTCCAAGCATGAGTTCTTTGAATAACGCATGTTTATTCTGAAGCGGCAAGACGTGGACATTTCCAACGTCCGGCATCCCGAAAAAGATCAGCAAATTCCGATCCTGAGCTATCAGGGTCAAACATTCACGTTGCTGAATGTCTTTGGCGCAAATCAGGCGGAAGAGGCGCGGGCCTTGTGGCGAGATCTGACGGATAACCGAGGGAAAGCTTGCGTCCTGCTGGAAGAGCCGGATCGGTTTAGCGTGTGGGGCAAGGTGCGGCTCGATCGCCTGGGAGTAGCGGATGCTGGCGCAGGCGACAGTGGGGCGGCGAAGTCGTCCTATGTGCTGGCGGGGATGCTGCTGCTCCAGGCGGTGTATTTCGACATTGAAGATTTGCTGGGAGAACGCCAGGGCGCGAAGTTTCGCCAGGAAATTGGCGAGGTGTTCAAGCGGCTCCAGTTCCCAGGGCTGGACAACCAGGCGGCCGTGAGCAACATTTTGGAAGTGAACCCCTTTGAAACGGCCTTGCCGCCCTGGCAAGAATTGCAAATCGTGGGGTTGCTACAGGAACTGCACACGCTGGGTAAAGGCTATTTTGGCAATACCAATTTCACCAGCCGAGCGTTTGATGCGTTGCAGGAGATGGATGCGGGCGAGCGTTCGGAATTTATGGACTGGCTGGGGCGATCGCCCGCGGCCAAGCTCTGGCGCTAGCCTTGGGCGGCGCTAAACCGAATGGCCATGGCCGTCTGGGGCAATGGGGGCGATCGAATGCCCAACTGCAATTGACGGCTCCAGGCTCAGGGATGTTGGGCGATCCATCCCCGGTCTGCGGTGGTCTGTTTCCCTCATGAGATCGTCACCTCCTGGTTTTTAGAACCTTTTGAAGCCAACCCCTATGACTAAGACTGCGAGCGAATCGCCAAAACTGTTTTCATCGCGCAACCTAATTATCGGGGCTGTTTCTTGGTCTCTGGTTGCCTTGGCGGTGTTTCTGTTTTTCAGTGTGACTCCGTCGGGGGAAACCCTCCCCCAGTGGTACAGCATTGCCACTTCAGTGTTGGAAACAACGTCCTATCTGTGGGCGGCGCTGGTGTGCTTTCGGAACTGGCGCAGCAACCAAATCCTCAGTGGCCGGACGGTTTGGTTACTGATTGGGTTGGGAATGCTTTGCTATGGTTTGGGCAACTTACTGTTCAGCTATTGGGAAATTGGTCTGGGGATTGAGCCGGATGTGAGTCCTGGTGACCTGTTCTACATCGTGACCTATGCTTCGCTGGCGATCGGGCTGTTGTTGGCGGTGTTGCCCCGGCGTTTGAATTTGGAACTGTGGCAGTGGCTAACGATCGGGGGAATTGGCCTGGCGGGTACTGCCTTCGCCTTCTCGCCGTTGGTTTTGGGGGAAGCCGCTTGCCCGGAACGCACCGCCGAGGCCGTGGCCAATGTGCCGGCCTGGGCTGAACAGATCCAAGGGGCCCTCTCGCCGATTTCAGACTACATTTTGCCGGTTTATACCGTTGGCGATATTGTGCTGCTGGTGTTGGCTTCGGCGCTGTTGTTGGCCTTTTGGGGCGGGCGATCGGCCCAATCTTGGCGGATGATTGCGGCGGCCTCCATTTCGCTTTACATTGCGGATATGTGGTTCAAGTACGCCACGGCCAACATTTGCAACTATGAAAGCGGTAGTCTGCTGGAAGTGTTCTGGATCTTCAGCGGCGTGCTGTTTGGCATCGGTGCCGTGTTGGAGTACGATCTTTCGACGCGATCGCGCCGTAGTGCCCGTCGGCGCTCATCGGGAGCGGCTAACTAGGGTTCAAGGTTGTCGCTGGCCCCGGGCGGTGGCGACCATCCTTTGGAAGCCCTGAACTGTCCGCAGGCATTTGCACAATTCCCCAGGTTTGGGCATGACTCCTCCCAAGTTATCGGATTCCGAAAAATACGAACTGATTACGCTCTATCGCCAGGGCGGCCACACCATGGCCACCCTGGGGCAGCGCTATGGAGTCAGCACTTCAACCGTGGGCCGAATTTTGAAGTTGGCGGCCGAAGAGCCAGTGCCCGCGCCGGTTTCAGCTCCGGCCCCGATCGCCCCGCCTGCGGCCGCTGCCGCCCCGGAAGTTCCGAGGCTGGAATTGGATCCTCAGCCGCCCCAGGTGGATCCCATGGTGGACTCCGGTGGGCGATCGGGCGGGCGATCGATCCCCAACCAATCGGCGGAACCGACCGACGGCACAACGGGCACAAGACGGGTGCGCCGTCGATCGCGCAGTGGAGCCTCGGAGTTGGCGGAACCTGCGCTACCGGAGTCCATCGCGGCCCCGGAGCCAACGCCGACCAAGCCCATGGAAATTCCCGCTATAGAAACCCTGCCACTGTTTGAAACCGCCTTTGCCACCAATGCGACAGAACCCTTAACCGAGGTTGTTGCGGAGTTGGAATCGGAGGTCAAGGAAGAGGTGCGAGCGTCGCGGGTGGGCCGGCCGGTGAAAAAGCAGGCAGAAGCGGCCACCAACACCAATGGCAAAGGGGGGCGATCAAATCGACGGCGCAAAGGTAGCGGCCCCGTTGTGGCAGAGATCAACGAAGCCAGCGCAGAAGAAACCGACGACGCGGACTTGGGAGCCGACTTAGATCTAGATGATGACGATCTGGATCTGGACGAAGATGATTTTGAGTTTGGGGATGACGACGGTGAAGCGGGCCTGGCCGCCATGTTTGGGCGCGGAGCTAACCCAGATCAACCGATCGAGATCATGCCCCTGGAAACCTCACGGATCCCCAACCCTTGCTATCTCGTGATCGATCGAGCAGCGGAGTTAGTGGCCCGTCCCTTAGAAGATTTTCGAGAATTGGGCCAAATTCCACCCCAGGAAGCCGCCAGCCGCACCCTCCCGGTCTTTGACAACCATCGCGTGGCGCGGCGATTTTCGGCTCGCAATCAGCGCATTATTAAAGTGCCCGATGCCAACGACCTGTTCCAAAAAACAAGACCCTATCTCCAGGCCAAGGACATTACTCATCTGTTAATCGATGGGCAGGTTTATTTACTGTAGGCCTGGCTGCCAAATTTCCTGATTGCCCCCCTCAAGTCTGTGGAGCGCCCATCCCGTGAAGACGGAGCAGCAGCCCAATCAGCCTGCCGGTTGGTCTGAACCATCGGAGCAGGGGACTCCTCTGAAATCCGGGACAAACAAACCGACACCGATCGGGCAGGGGATTGATCATGGGCGCAGGCGGCAAAATTGCCGATCTCACTGGACATCCTGGGTTCAATCCCTGTTTGTGATGGTGGTGCTGTTGCTGTTGGTGGCCCATGGGCTTTGGTATGGGGCAGTGCTGCCGGTGGCCCATAGTTTTCCTTTGTTTGGGGTGCGACGGGTGCTCACAACGGAGCCGCTGGTGGCCCTGACCTTTGATGATGGGCCCCAATCGCCCTACACGGAGCAGGTCTTGCAGGTCTTGGATCGCTTTGGGGTGAAGGCCACTTTCTTTGAAATTGGTCAGCAGATCGATCGGGAGCCGGCCTTAGCCCGATCGGTGGTGCAACGGGGCCATGAGTTGGGCAATCATTCCTACTCGCACCGGAATTTGATCCTGCGTTGGCCGGGGGAAATTGCCGCTGAAATCCTCGAAACCGATCGCCGACTACGGGCGGCGGGGGCTGAGGGGCCGATCGCCCTGCGGCCGCCCTTGGGTAAGCGGTGGTTTGGGTTGCCCTACTGGCTATGGCGATCGGGTCGCACCTTGGCCATGTGGGAAGTGGATTCCGGTGACTATGACCCGGCCAATTCAGTAACAGATTTGGTGCAAGGCGTGTTGCAGCGGGTGCGGCCTGGCTCCATTGTTCTGTTCCATGACGGCAGCTTCAAGACCCGCCAGCCCCGCGATCGCACCGTGGCCGCACTGGGTGAAATTATTCCAACCCTCCAGGCCCGGGGCTATCGCCTGGTGACCTTGGGGGAACTGTTGCGATCGGGAAACCCCAGCGGTGGCGGCCCCTGGGAAAGCCCTCCCCTGGAGCCAGGGCCAAACCCAGCAAAACCTTGAGGTATGAACTGGGTTTGGTGACCGGTATTTGTTGATCGCCGACCCAACGATCACCGATCGCAAAGTCCCGCCATTGCTCCCGGCCCTAATCCGGGAGATCCTCCACAATAATCCAAGGGCCAGAGGGGTTATAGCGCCCTCGCAGAACGATCGAGCTACCGGATTCCAGTTGGCCAAGGCGGTAATTCACCCAAGGATGGAGCGCCACCAGGGAAATTGGCTCCGGGGTCAAGGCCGTTTCTAGGGCATAGTCCTGGGGGCCGCGCCGCTGAAACTGACCGGTGAACCCCAAGGTGGCTGAAGGTTCTGGCGGTGGAATCAGATTCAGGGGATGTTCCTGGGTCAGCAGTTGCTCATAGGCTTGGGGATGGGCAATCCAGTGCTTTTGCTGCGATCGCCAATCGTCGCGATCGGGCGTGAGGCCAAAACAGGGAATTACCGCCGCCGGAGCCTGTGGGTCATGGAGCAAGGCTGTCTGCACAGCGGCCACCGGCAGCGATCGGGGTTGGCAATGCTGCTGCACACAAAGGGCCGCCGCCGCCCCCGCCGCTTGACCCAACCCCAACACCACCGGCTGGAGGCGAGTGGCTCCGTTGGCCATGTGGGACACGGAAATATTTTTATCGCAAACCAACAGCCCATCGACCCGTTGCGGTACTAGGCAACCATAGGGCAGCGCAAAAGCCGTCCCCGTCCAGCGACCACCCCATCGCAGCGATTTGGGGGCTAGGGGAAAGACCTCACCGGGGTAGTGGTGATCATTGGGATAGTTGCCATAGGCGATCGCGCTGCTGGCTCCACTGTGGGGATCGCGGGGCAGGGCCGCTCCCCAGCCTCCGACCACCGGCAAGATGTGATTTTCCGTCACCGTTGCCAAGCCCTGAAGGCGGCGGCTTTCCCGAAAGTAGGGATACAGGGCAAAGGCTCCAGCGTCGGGAAAGAGCTGATCGGCCAAGCCATAGCGCCGTCCGAGGGTTTGTTGTAACCAATGGGCAAATCCCAAACTGCGATCGTAGGCAGCCCGTAGCGCCGCTGCCCGATCGGCCGCTGTCCCCACCAGGCGATCGAGATCATCCCCGTAGTCATTGCCGGCCTGGGGCCAGTTGATCATGAACCGATCGCCCGCAATCCGCCCATAGTCCAACACGCGCTGGGCACTGGCATAGCCCGCAAAAGCTGCTTGGTAGCGGGTGGGGTCATAGTCAGCGGGGCAGGGAATTTCCGGGGCGATCGCTTCGGGGCCAAAATCCTGAAGATAAAAAACCCAAGTGGGAGCCTGCACCGGAAATTGTTCGGTCAAGGCCGTGGGCCCCGCCGGGGCCGTGGGTTCTTGCCATTGGTCTTGCCACTCCCAACCCCAACGATAGGGAACCTCCCCCAAGGCCAGCAGATCTCCCAATTCCGTGCCGTCGATCGTGATCTGGGCGGTCACCTGTAACCCCGAGTCAAAGGTAACCCCGGTGATTCGATCGCCCGATCGCTGCACCGACACTGGTCGCACTCCGGAAACCCAACGCAAATTGGGCAGGGCCGCCACCCAATCAGCAAAAATCTGCGCCCCGATCGCCGGTTCATAGGTGAAAAAGCTGACCCAACCCCAATCCAGTCCCTGGGGTTGACGCTGGGCCAATTCCTGCAAAAACGCCCCCCAGAGACCCGTTTGCAGGGCCGTCAATTCATTGCCATCCGGCGCACAGACCCCCGCCGCCGTCAACATTCCGCCCAACCAGGAAAACTCCGTGGCCAACAGCACCCGCACCCCACAGCGGGCCGCTTGGATGGCCGCTGCTGTTCCCCCAGTGCCGCCACCCACCACCAAAACATCGGTTTCCGCGATCGGGTTGTTCAGAATGGGGCTGTCCAGGGGCAGCGGATCAGGGGTCGGGGACACCGCCCCCAAGGGGAGAGCAAAACCCTCAATCGCTGTCTGAGGGAAGCGTTCCGTGGTCACCGAGCATTACTCCGAGCAGATCAACTGCCCAACCTTACCATGTGGGATCAATGCCCAAATTGACCGTCAGTGCTGAGATTCCGGTCGGTACGGCACTGATGCAAGCACAAACGGTTTGGGAGTCTTCGGAACGGTCGGGGGCCGCTGCCGGATCGGGGCGATCGGGGCTGGGTAGGGGTTGCGCTGCCCAATCCACTTCGCAGGCATGGCAAGACCCCATCAGGCAACCCGTGGGAATGGCAACCCCGGCGCGATCGGCCACGGTTAACAGCATCTCGCCCGGTTGGGCTGAGACGGTGACTTGATCGGGCAAAAAGGTAACGGAGATCTCCATAGGGCGGATGACGGCGGTTTGAGGGTTGGGCAGTGGGGGCAGTGATTGGGCGTGGGCGGCCTCAGCTCATTCAGTGGCCTCGGCGGAAAGGGTGGGTCGATCGCCCCGAGAGTCCGGCTCGATCGGCAGGAACGATAATTCTGGCTTGCGGCCCGGCGGCAATTGGCGCGTGGTGATCGTATTCAAGCGGGCCTCGGACTTGTTGAGACTCAGCTCCGGCGACCAAGCGGGTTGCTGGGCAGCGGGCAGGCCGTCACCATGGGGGCCCATCTCCGAAGCCCCATTGGCCAACGGCGTTTGGGTAATGGGTAAGGTAATCGTAAATTCTGCACCCTGGTCAGGGGCCGATCGACAAACCATGCTGCCGCGATGGCGCTGAATAATTTGATAGCTAATCGAGAGGCCCAATCCCGTCCCCTTGCCTAGGGGTTTTGTGGTGAAGAAAGGATCAAATAATTGGGATTGAATTGCTTCAGGAATCCCCGGCCCATTATCTCGAATGGTGACACCAATATGCTGAGAATCCGGTTGTGAAAGCTCAATCCAAATGCGACCAATAAAGGGCAATTGATCGCGACTCAGTTGCTCTTCTTGGGCCTCTCGCAGGGCATCGATCGCATTGGAAAGCAAGTTCATGCAAACCTGATGAATTTGACCGGAATAACATTCAATGGGGGGAATGTTGTCATAATTCCGAATGATCTCAATTTCGGGATAGCTGCCATTGGGCTTCAGATGATATTGCAAGATCATCAGGGTGGACTCGATCGCCTCTTGCAAGTAAAGGGCGTTGGTAATGGTGCGATCGACCCGTGAGAAACCACGCAGCGCCGAGACAATTTCTCGAATTCGATTCGTGCCCAAATGCATCGAATCCAGTAGCTTTGGAAAATCCCGCGCCAGAAAGTCCAAATCAAAGGTTTCCAGCAAGGCTTGAATCTGCTCTTTTGGCGCTTGTTGGGCTTCCAGCCGGGCCAGTTGAATCAGAAATTCAGAATATTCACGAATGGGGCCCAAGTTGCTATGAATAAACCCGATCGGGTTATTGATTTCATGGGCAACACCAGCGATTAATTGCCCCAAAATTGACATCTTTTCGCTTTGGAGCAAATGCATTTGGGTTTGCTTGAGTTCGTCCAGGGTTTGGGCCAATTCAGTCGCTTGCGATCGAGTTTGTTGCAGCAATTCCGTATGCTGAAGTGCCACACCCAATTGCGCACAAACCTGGCGCAAAAATTCCACTTCCGAGTCTTGCCAATGGCGGGGAGCGGTGCATTGGTGAATGCCCATCAATCCCCATAGTTCTTCACTTTGAATGATCGGAATCACCAAATTGGCCTGCACTTGCCAAGTCCGCAACATTTCCAAATGGCAATCGGGCATGGTGGAATTGTGGACATTCGGAATGCTGTGAACTTTGCCCACTTGGTACTGAAGAACATGCTGATCGCTAAAGCAGGGATCCTCTAATTCCAAGTGCAGAATGGAGGTGCAACCCCGGGCCCGATCTTCCGCAATGATTTTGCCCTGGGCGGTCGGGGCGTGGGAATTAAACGCAAACACCACCACCCGATCGGCCCGCAGCAGTTGCCGCACTTCCCGCGCCGTGGTGCGAAACACGGTTTCCAGATCCAAAGATTCGCGAATTTTGGCAATCAATCGCGCCAGGGTTTGTTGCTGATGGATCACCCGTTCCAGATCCGCCGTCGATCGCTGAAGTTCCTCGTTCGATTGGCGTAACTCCGCCGTGCGGGTCTGCACTTGGGCCTCCAAACTGGCGTTCAGGCTGTTCACTTCTGTATACAGCCAATGTTGCTTGACCGCCGTGGCAAACCGTTCCCCCAAGGCCTGGGCGAGCTTCACCTCAGAGACCGTCCATTGCTGGGCCTGACCGATCCTGATTTGTCGCCACACCTCAAAGGAATGGCGGGCCATCAGTTGGCGCGTGTCCGGGTCGTGCCAGCCGGTCCAAAGCTCATCGGTGTTGACCTCATCCCGAAAAATGCTGAGACAACCCAGTAACTCACTGCCGTAATAGAGGGGAACCACAATCAGCCCCCGGATCGGCAGCCATTGAAACGAGGGAGCCACCGATCGCAGCAGGGGTTCTCGGTAAATGTCCCCGATCGCCCAAACGCGCTGGCTAAAACTGCTGCTGTCCTGGGGTGGGGCCGCCAGGCCATAGTTGGCGCGCATCCACTCCACAGACCAATCCTGGGTGGTGGTGTTGGGCGGTGGCTCGGGCACTGCGCCCGCTTTCAAAAAGGCATAGACCAGCCGGTGTTCCTCGAAGGGGCGTTGATCCGTGGTGGCCAGGGGCTGGGGCTGGGGCCCCACGGTATACAGTTCCCGATCGGTCTGGCCCCCGGGCCAGAGACACAACCGGCCGCCGCTGCCTCCCAAAATTTGCACCGTTTCTTCCAGGGCCTTTTGCAGTTGGCCCGTGGGCGCTTCGTGCAGCAGGGCCGTGACGCGGTTAATGCTCGCTTCCTGAAGGGCTTGATCCGTGACCCGCTGCACCAAAATTGACTGGGCGATCGCGATTTCCACCTGATCGACCACCGCTTGGATGAATTGCAGTTCCTCCTCATCCACCGATCGGGGTTCCGCGTGGTGAGACACCAACAGCCCCCACAGGTTGCCCATGTGCAAGGTGCTGGAAACGGGCGGCTCAGAGGTGGCCGGAAAGTTATCCAGCACGATCGGAACCACCACCGACGACTGCACCCCCATCACCGTCAGATATTCCACATGGCATGGATCCACCGGACGGTAGCGCATCGTTGAAGGACTGCGTAATTCCCCATCGCCCGGGGGATCCATGGCACTCAGGCCCGTTTGGCACTCAGCCACATCCACCACCACTCGCTGGCGGGCCCGCACGAACAACTCTCTGGCCTGGGGCGGGATATCATCCACCGGAAAATGCAACCCCTTCAAGGAAGGCAGTCGATCGGGCACGAGGGATTCGGCCACCACCGTGCCATGGCCCTCGGGCGAAAATTGGTAAATCTTGACCCGATCGGTCTCCAAAAAAGCCCGCACCTCCGCCACCGTCACCGCCAGGATTTCGCTCAGCTCCAGGGACTGCCGAATCCGGTTTGCAATCCCCATCAGTAGCTGTTCCTGAGTGCCTTTGCGTGGCTTCTGTAAATCTAATTCCATGGCTGCTTAACCTGTGCATCAATACGATCGCCACCGTTGGCCCAAGACTAGCGATTGACGGGCTAGACGGTGCTGAACAGAGGATCGATCGTCCCCACCCGCAGACAACCCAAAAGCATCGCGCCTCGCCCCTGATCCCCAAGGGGCTGCTCCCCCCAAGGCGCTGATCCCCAAGCGACTGACCCCAAGGTGCTAAATGGTGATGCACCAGTGCCGCTTGCTTTGCAGATCCTTAGATTTCAAAATCCCAATCTTTTACAGATGTCAATTTCTATCTTCAGGGAATGGGTCACTCAAAAGCAATGTACTGACTGCACACCGCTGAAACCGTAAGGTCAACGATTTTGGATCCCGCTGGATGAGTGGTCGATCGCTGCAATCAATTTGCGCCAAATATAAAAACGGTATGGAGATTCGTTAGAGTCGATAGGGGTCAGTCCAAAACCAAAATTCCCCATATCCAACACCCAAGGTGGCCGCCTATGCATCTGAGCGAACTTACTCACCCCAATCAACTTCATGGGCTGTCGATCGCCCAATTAGAAGAAATTGCCCGCCAAATTCGAGAAAAACATCTGCAAACCGTTGCCACCAGCGGCGGTCACCTGGGCCCCGGTTTAGGCGTGGTGGAATTAACAGTCGCCCTCTATCAAACCCTTGACCTCGATCGCGACAAGGTGATCTGGGACGTGGGCCACCAAGCCTATCCCCACAAATTGATTACCGGTCGTTACAACGAGTTCCATACCCTGCGCCAAAAGGACGGCATTGCCGGTTATCTGAAGCGCTGTGAAAGTAAGTTCGACCACTTCGGTGCGGGCCACGCCTCCACCAGCATTTCCGCCGGTTTGGGCATGGCGATCGCCCGGGACATGGCCGGCGAAAACTACAAAGTGGTTTCCATCATCGGCGACGGCGCAATGACCGGCGGGATGGCCCTTGAAGCCATTAACCACGCGGGTCACCTACCCGACACTAATTTGATGGTGGTGCTCAACGATAACGACATGTCCATTTCGCCCAACGTGGGGGCCCTGTCGCGCTACCTGAACAAAATGCGCCTCAGTCCACCCATGCAATTCCTGACGGACAACATCGAAGAGCAGGTGAAGCATTTGCCCTTCTTTGGTGGTTCCCTGTCGCCGGAACTCGATCGGGTCAAAGAAGGCATGAAGCGCCTAGCCGTGTCGAAAGTGGGCGCAGTGTTTGAAGAACTGGGCTTTACCTACATGGGCCCCGTTGACGGTCACAACATTAAAGAACTGATTGACATCTTCCGCGAAGGCCACAAGCAAAAGGGCCCTGTGCTCGTCCACGTGGCCACCACCAAAGGCAAGGGCTACGCGATCGCGGAAAAAGATCAAGTGGGTTACCACGCTCAAAATCCCTTTGATTTGGCAACGGGCAAGGCCAAACCGGCTAGCAAGCCCACGCCGCCCAGCTATTCAAAAGTTTTTGCAGAAACGCTGATTACCCTCGCAGAAAACGATCCCCGAATTGTGGCAATCACGGCGGCCATGGCCACCGGTACGGGCCTCGACAAGTTCCAAGCCAAGCTGCCGAACCAATATGTGGATGTGGGCATTGCCGAACAGCACGCCGTAACCATGGCGGCGGGCATGGCCTGCGAAGGGGCGCGCCCGGTGGTGACGATCTATTCCACCTTCTTGCAGCGGGCCTTTGACCAAGTGATCCATGATGTTTGCATCCAGGATCTGCCGGTGTTCTTCTGTCTCGATCGCGCCGGGGTGGTCGGAGCCGACGGGCCCACCCACCAGGGGATGTATGACATTGCCTACCTGCGTTGCATTCCCAACCTGGTGGTGATGGCTCCCAAGGATGAGGCGGAGTTCCAGCGGATGTTGGTGACGGGTGTGACCCATTCGGGCCCGATCGCCGTGCGCTATCCCCGGGGCAGTGGCGTGGGTGCGCCGTTGCTGGAAGCGGGCTGGGAACCGATGCCGATCGGGAAAGGCGAAGTGCTGCGAACCGGTGATGATCTGTTGCTGGTGGGCTACGGCACGATGGTCTATCCGGCCATGCAAGCGGCGGAAATCCTCAGCGAGCACGGCATTGAAGCCACGGTGGTGAATGCCCGCTTCGTGAAGCCGCTGGATACGGAGTTGATTGTGCCCCTGGCCCAGAAGATTGGCCGGGTGGTGACGATCGAGGAAGGCTGCCTGATGGGTGGTTTCGGTTCAGCGGTGCTGGAAGCCCTGGGCGATGCGGGTGTAACCGTGCCGGTGACCCGCTTGGGTGTGCCGGACATTTTGGTGGAGCACGCCACGCCGAGCCAGTCGATGCAAAGCCTGGGTCTGACGGGGCCGCAAATTGCTGATCGCCTGTTGACGCAGTTGGGTCGTAAGCCGGAAATGGCGGCGGTTTAGATTCCAAAATGCCGGGTTGGGCGATCGGGCGATCGCTCAACCGGGCCGCCCCCGATCGAAAAAAGAGCTGTAGTTAGAGGATGTTTAAAAAGTATTCTTTGGCACGGGCAAGCACCAATAGTCGTGGGGCAAGGGGCTTAAGCCCCTTGTCTAAGTCGATCACTGGGGCGTACAGAGTAGCAATTTTGGCTTTTCAGACATTTTCTTAGCGCGACTACCAACCGGTGACCCAATTCGTTAAGCGATTTCGTTAAGCGATTTTGTTAAGCGATCAATTGCTTGCTTGAGCAATGGAATTGGGCAATGGAATCGGACAGAATTCTATTTTAAAAACAAGGGTAATTCAGTGTTAATTCAGTTCTGGGTTCTGAATTTTATTCTGATCGATAACTAACACTTTTAATCAGATTTAAATTAATTCTCAATTGTCAAGATTTGAGATCAAAAAATCTCCAAAATTGCTGCAAAATGTAATTGACAAATCCAAGGAGGCGATGATAGGTTCAAAAATGTATGCCTAGCCTAATCCAATTAATCGAACCGCGTGATCGCCCCTAGCCCAATGCGTGGCGACCTGCGATTACAACATTGATGTTTGGAGCGGAGGACCCGTGTTTTGGGGCTTACTTTCTGCGTGAAAGGGGACACCTCTCAGTCCTAGCCCGTCAGCTAACTTCGTCGGCAACGAGGGGAGACTCTACCCATGAAAAATCCGACCATTCCGGGCGGTGCTTCTGCGCGCCCACCTGCTCGTTTTGCTGGTCGCTGGCTCACCCGTTATGAGGCGATCGTCTTCCCGGCGATCGGCTTTGGGGGCCTGCTGTTGTTGTGGTGGTTGGTGGCGACCTTTGGCACCAAGTTGTTACCGACTCCTTGGGAAGCGCTGGTGGCCAATGCCGATGCGATTTTGACCCCGTTTCATCGTCGTGGCCCCGGTGATTTGGGGATTGGCTGGCTGTTGTTGTCCAGCTTGCGACGGGTGTTTTTGGGATTTTTGTTGGGGTCGATCGTGGCGATTCCCGTGGGCTTTTTGATTGGCTCGTCTCGCCAGGCCATGCTGGCCATTAACCCGATCGTCCAAATCTTGCGGCCCGTTTCGCCCGTGGCTTGGTTGCCGGTGGCGTTGGCGACTTTTAATTTGGCGAATCCATCTGCCATTTTCGTGATTTTTATTACGTCTCTTTGGCCAACAATTGTGAACACAGCCTTAGGCGTTTCTAGTGTGCCCCAAGACTATTTGGAAGTGGCCAAAATGCTGGAAATGTCCCCTTGGCGACGGATGACGGCGGTGGTTTGGCCCGCAAGTTTGCCCTACATTTTCACGGGTTTACGCATCAGTTTGGGCATTGCTTGGTTGGTGATTGTGGCGGTGGAAATGTTGACCGGTGGTGTGGGAATTGGCTTCTTTGTGTGGGATGAGTGGAGCCGCCTGAATTTGAATTCGGTCTTCCTGGCGATCGGGGCGATCGGGGGGACGGGGCTGGTGCTGGATTGGCTGTTGGGCCAGTTGCAGCAAACGATTACCCACCGGCCCGCGCCGAAGCAGCTTTAGCAGTGGTTGGATTGGAATTTTTAACACCTCGCCCGATCGTTACAGGGCTGACGGGTGTTGGGTTTCGTGCCTCAACCCAACCTACATGACTTGATGCAACGCAATTAATCAAGAGGTGATTTTGTGGGAACGCTCAATCGCCGCTCCCTCCTGTGGGGAATGGGGGGATTTGCCCTGGCAACGGGGCTGGCTGCCTACGATCCCCTGGCTCTGAAGCCCAACCGTCGGGCGATCGCCCAGGACATCAAGCCGGTGATCGATCCGGCGACGCTGGAGAAGCCGAATTTAACGATCGGGTTTGTGCCGGTGAATGACTGCGCCCCGATCGCGATCGCCTATGAAAAGGGCTTTTTCCAAAAATATGGGCTGAATGTCACCCTCAGCCGTGAGGCCAGTTGGGGCACGGCGCGGGATGGTGTGATCTTTGGCCGGTTGGATGCTTCGCCCGTGGTGTCGGGAGCCGTGACCAATGCGCGGGTGGGAGCCGAGGGCGCACGTCAGGCCCCCATGTGCGCCGCCCTGACCATTCACCGCCACGGCAATGCCCTGACCATGAATCGGGCCATGTGGGAAGCGGGGTTGCGGCCGCTGCATGAGTATGGCGGGAATTTGGATGCCTTTGGGCAGGATTTTGGCCGCTATTTTCGATCGCTCCCGCCCGAGCAACGGGTTTGGGCGGTGGTGCTGAGTTCGTCGATTTATGAATATTTCGTGCGCTATCTGATGGCCGCCGTGGGCATTGACCCGCTGGCGGATTTGCGCCTGGTGATTATTCCGCCGCCGCAGATGGTCACGAATATGCGGATTGGGGCGATGCAGGGCTACATGGTGGCGGAACCCTGGAACACCCGGGCGATCGCGGGCAATGTGGGGGTGGGCTTCACCTGCGCCCAGGGTCGGGAAATTTGGCAGGGCCACCCCGATCGAGTGTTGGCGGTGATGGAGTCCTTCATCGATCGCTACCCCAAGACCTATCGATCGCTGGTGAAGGCGCTGATCGAAGCCTGCCAATATTGCGGCCGGTCGGAAAACCGTGAGGAAATTGCTCGGTTGATTGTGGCGCGATCGTACACGGGAGCCGTGCCGCGCAAATGTTCCGTGCCCCAAGACATCAACCTTTCAAACCTGAAGGATTTGCCCAACTGCGCCACCCAGTTCACCGCTCCGGCCCTGGTGGGCAATTACAACTACGGTGGATTTGACGGGCGGCGGCGAGAGGTGCGATCGCCTGACACAACCATGTTTTTTGACCTCGCGCCAACCTTGGCCCAAGTGCCCGGCGACCATTCCACCTTCCTGTGGCAATCCCAGTCCCTGTGGCTGATGACCCAGGCGGCCCGTTGGGGGCAAATTCCCAAAATTCCACCCAATGCCGAAGCCCTGGCCAAACGGGCTTGGCGCACGGATCTCTATCGGGAAATTGCCGGAGAACTGGGCATTGCTTGCCCCAGCGACGATTACAAAGTCGAACCGGCCGATCGCTTTATTGATCGCCGTGCCTTTGACCCCAGCGACCTCGATCGCTACCTGAGCAGTTTTGAGATCCGTGCCAATCGCCCCCAGCGGTTTTCCTTGTGGGGTTAGAGCTGGCATGGGCCAGCCCCCAATGCCGCCGCGATGCGATCGCCAGAGATAAGGGGCTTAAGCCCCTTGTTACGGCAGCCTAGCCAAGCAATATCAAGACTTTCAGCTTTAAATGCCGAATCAAACGGCGAAATTCTGGTTTCTGCCCTTCTCCATTCTGGTGTTTGACCCATGACGCAACCCAAGCCGCCCCAGTCCACCGCCCAGCGCGATCGCACCAGCCCCGATCAGCAGCCCTTCCTCAAAATTGAGCAGCTCTACAAGGCGTTCACCAATCCCAAGGGCGATCGCACCGTAATTTTGAACGACATCAACTTAACCGTGGGCAGCACCGAATATATTTCGATCGTCGGGCACTCGGGCTGCGGCAAGTCTACCCTGCTGCGGATTGTGGGCGGCTTGGAAACGATCACCGCTGGCACGGTGGAGATCGAGGGGCGACCGATCACCAAGCCGGGAGCCGATCGGATGATGGTGTTTCAGCATTACGCCCTGCTGCCTTGGCTGACCGTGCGCGAAAACATCCGCCTGGCGATCGATGAGGTGCTAAAAACCGCTACCCCCGCCGAAAAAAGCGACCTGGTAAACGAACATATCGAAATGGTGAACCTGGCCGCCGCCGCCGACAAATATCCCGACCAAATTTCCGGCGGCATGAAGCAGCGCGTGGGAATTGCCCGCGCCCTGGCTGTCCGGCCCAAGGTGTTGTTGATGGATGAGCCGTTTGGGGCCCTGGATGCCTTGACCCGGGGCAAGCTCCAGCGCCAGGTGTTGGACATTTGGGAAAGCCATCGCCAGGCGGTGTTGATGGTGACCCACGATGTGGACGAGGCGCTGTACATGTCCGATCGAATCGTGTTGATGACCAACGGCCCAGCGGCCCAAATTGGCGAAATCCTGACCGTGCCCTTTGCCCACCCGCGCAACATCCACGAAATCCGCGAATCGCCTGAGTATTACGAGCTACGCAACCACGCCCTCAACTTTTTGGATCACAACTTCGTGCGCGACTAGGGCCAATCCCCGGAACCCTTTTAGACTAAGGGGTTAGACCATGGTTTTGAGATCACGATTAATTAACGGCTGAGCCGACTACATCCCATGAATGCCCTATCAATTCCCACTTGGATCGTGCATGTTTCTAGTGTCATCGAGTGGATCGCGGCGATCGTGCTGATTTGGCGCTACGGCGATCTCACCGACAATCCGAGCTGGCGGGCTTTGTCTTGGGGCATGTTGCCAGCCCTGGTGAGCGCCATGTGCGCCTGTACCTGGCACTTTTTTGACAATGCGCCGCGCTTGGAGTGGCTGGTAACGGTGCAGGCGGCCACGACCGTGATTGGTAATTGCACGCTCTGTGCGGGGGCTTGGTGGATTTGGCGATCGCGCCCGATCGACCCGTCAGGATCTGAAAAAGATCTCTAGGAATTCGGTCTTAAAAGTCAGCCCCCTGCCCCAAACAGGGGCCTTGATTGTGATTGAGCATTGCGACCATCGTTGTTGAACCGAATCGAATACGCTGGAAGAATTAGAAAATATTGCAATTCCAATTGATCTTTTAAAATTCAATCATTTCTTCTAAATTTCGCATCTTATTCAGCCTTTGTATAAATTAATTCCACCCAAAATAAAAAATACAAGATATTTTCAATCATCCTGATAACGTTTCTTTAAACAAGAAACCTATGGCTTGAAATCATCATTAAAAGCCAGAATTATGAAGCATTAAGCATTCTTCACAGAATCTTCGCCTAGAGATCACTTAATCTTTAAACCGATTTTTCAAAGTGTGATCTAAGATGTAATTCAAGAACCTAAACGTTGGGTGCTAGACCTCTCCACTACTGCGGAAAAATTGCCACTATGAAACGCTTCCAACAAATTGCTAGCACCCTGGCTCTTGCCCTAGTTCCTGCTCTGATTGCCACCCAGCCCGCACAAGCTGCCAACCTGGTTAAAAACGGCAGCTTTGAAGTGACTCCAGGCGCTCCCCTCAACGGCGGCTGGCGGACTTTTTCAACAATTGAGGGTTGGTCTGCAACCAAGGGCGGCACAATTGAGGTGCAAGCCGGGGTGGCCGGGAAAGCCTATGACGGCAAAAACCTGGTGGAACTCGACAGCCACTTCTACGACAGCAAAGCATCCGAGCTGGGCCTGTTCCAAGACATCGTGACCAAAGCAGGAAAGACCTATGAACTTTCCTTTGCTTACTCGGCTCGTCCGGGAATTGCAAACAATTGGAAAGGCGGCAAAGACCAAAATGCCTTCTCCGTTTTGTTTGGTTCCAGCTTCAACCAAGTTTTCAATGCGGGTAACGGCGGCGGTCAAACCAACTGGCTCAGCAGCGGCCCTTTGTTGGTGAAGGCGGTGTCTGACCTGACCCGCTTGCAGTTCAACTACCTGGGCACGCGGGACACCTACGGAGCCTACATTGATAATGTCAGCTTGACGGAAGTGGCCTCGACCCCTGAGCCGGTGAGCTTGCTGGGTCTGTTGGCTGTGGGGACGGCGGTTGGCGTGGCTGCGAAAAAGCGCCAGCGCGCGATCGACTAAATCGCGACTGCTAAGGGCTGCCGTTTTGGCTAGTTTTTGACAATTGTTCATGCTCTGTTGAGGGCGATCGCTCGGAAATCAGGCGATCGCCCTCGTTTCGTTCATGCCCCCATTGCGACTGAAGATTTGCTTTGAAGATCTCCCGCGAATGGCAGAATTGCCTCATATCCCTGATTCTGGAATTGAACGTTTTGCTATGACCCCTCCCTATTTGCGGCCGGCCCCTTGGTGGAATTGGTTGGGCCTGTTGGCTCTGCTGACGGCGGTGTTGTGGTTGTTGCGGGGGGTGGGGCTGTTGGGCTTTGTGCCGGGGATTGTGTTTGGTGTTTTGTTTTTGGCGATGGGGGTGTTGCTGCTGTTGGGGGTTTGGGGGGTGCGATCGCGCCGTTGGTAGTGGATGGCGGGCCGTCCCGTGGCAACGTCCTATCTATTGCAGCGCCCTATTGCAGGGGCAAGAAAATGGTCATCACTTCGCCGCGTTGGGGCCGCTGCCGGATGGTGAGTTTGCCCCCGATCGCCTGGAACAGGTTTTTGGTGACGTGCAAATTCAAGCCAAAGCTGCCGGTTTCCGGTTGGAAGGTCAGTAACTGCCCGATCGACTTCAGCGATTCCAGGCGGGTGGCCGCGCCCATTGCGTCGTAGCGCAATTGCACCTTCAGTTGGCTGCCGGCCGTTTCCGCTTCCATGTCAATGCGGCTACCGGCGGGCAGGGTGCGGGCCAGGTTTTCAATAATTTCCGCCAACATTCGATCGAGCAAGGTGGGGTCGCTGGCAACCGTGGGCAGTTTGTGCGGTAGCTTCACCGTCAGTTCCAGGTTGTGGCGGCTGGCCTGTTGTTGCCAACGGGGAATGCTGGATTGAAACACCTGGGCCAGGGGAATGGGTGTGAGGGACAGGTGGGCGCTGTTGCTGGTTTCCAATTCAACGGCTTTGAAAATCAGATCAAAGCGGTTGATTTGTTCGGTGCATTCCCGATCGATTTTTTCGATGTAGTTCACCGCCTTGTCCTGCAAATTTTGCTGGCGCATCAGCAGGCGGGTGAAGGTGCGGATCGTGGCCAGGGGCGTGCGGACGCTGTGGGCGAGGGCCTGCAAAAGCTCCAGGTCGATCGCGGGTTTGGCCGGTTGCGGCCGGGCTGAGGCCCGCAGGGGGCGACGGCGCGGCTCCGAATGGGCGGGGCTGCTGGGAGCTGGCAGAGCTTGCAGCAGGCGTTCTGTGAAGGCGCTGACGATCCGATAGCTGGGTTCCACCAAGGGAAACTGTTGAGCTAGGGCATCAAACGACATGAGCTGTTGAGGGGCATTCAGTTGCACCCGGGCCCGCAGGGCTTGCCAGACGGCGGCGATCGCCTGGGGGTCAAAGGAAAAGCGAAAAACCAGTTGACCGGTGGAGTCCTCTTGGAGCGAGAGGGCCAAGCTAAAGTCCCGCATTCGCACCACGCAAAAGGACTCTGCGGCCAGGGGATCCACCGGAGCTAGGCCGATCGCCCGTTCCGTTACCTCCGGGCAGGGTTCTCCCCCATCAGCGGAGGGCAACAGCCACAGGGATTGCCAAAGGTGGCTGCTGAAGGTCCAGACCGAGAGGCGATCGAGCCAAGATCCCGTAAACAGGGGCAGGGGCCCCAACAGCACCACCCCTTGATCGATCGCTTCGGAGGGCAAGGCTTCCGCAAAGTCTGTGATGAAGGCCGCTTCGATCGCGTCGGCCGCCTCCATGGATTGGGCCATGATTTGGGCGATCGCCTTCGTGGCCCCCTGCCATTGGGCCTCGGCGGATAGGGTTCCTGGGCCCGCTCCGGGGGTAAGGGGGGCAAGCAGATGACCCACCGTTGGTAACACCCATCCATTCATAGTTGGTCGATCGAGCGGGCGATCGCTCAGAGCAGGGGAGGGAAGCGGCATCGCGGGTTTGGGGTTCGCCGCAATCGTCGAGAGCGTCGTCACACGCGCTAGGGATTTAGACTTAGGGGATTTGCCTCAAGTGTATCGGCAAGGCCCCGGAGTCGCGCACCCCAAAACCGAACGTTGCGAGTCGCGATCGCCGCCATTGAGTTGGCCAACGCCCAATCGCTCCAGCACTTGAGCCAACACCAACGCAGTCCAATCAATATCCGCTTCTGTGGTGCTCTGGCCCAGGCTTAAGCGCAGGGCCGCCGTGGCTTCGGCGGGATCGTAGCCCATGGCTAACAGGGTGGGACTCGGGGTCAGGCTGCCGCTGCTACAGGCGGATCCAGAGCTGGCGGCAATGCCCGCCCGATCGAGCTGGCGCACCAAATCCCGACCGCTGGGCAGGGGCAACCGCCCCCGTAAACAAAAGCTGACATGGTGGGGCAAGCGATGGAGCCGATCGCCCGTGGGATGCAAAGCGGGCAGGGGGGCCAAACGCTCAAACAAGCGATCGCGCAGTTGACCGAGCCGTTGAGCCTCCGTTTCCCAGGTTTGGGCCATCCGTTCCGCCGCCGCCCCAAAGGCCGCGATCGCCGGCAGGGCCTGAGTGCCCGATCGCCGCTTACTTTCCTGGCCACCCCCCAGCAACTGGGGAGCCAAATGAATGCCCGATCGCACCCACAGGGCCCCAGCCCCTTGGATGCCGTAGATCTTGTGACTGGAAAGAGACAGCAAGTCTACCGGCAGGGTTTGCAAATCCACCGCCACCCGGCCCACCGCCTGCACCGCGTCCGTGTGGAATAACACGCCCGATCGCCGGGTAATCGTTCCCAACTCCGCGATCGGTTGCAGGGTTCCCACCTCGCTTTGGGCAAAAATAATCGACACCAGCACCGTTTCCGGGCGAATGGCCAAGGCCAAGTCTGAAGGATTCACCCGCCCGGCGCGATCGACCGGCAAGCGCGTAATCGCCCAGCCCTGGGCCTCCAGCCGCTCCAAGGTTCGCTCGATCGCCGAATGTTCCACCTGCGAGGAAATGATATGGCGCGGTTGGGTGAACCGCTGGGCCACCCCCAGGATCGCCAAATTGTCCGCCTCCGTGCCCCCCGAGGTGAAAATCACCCCCGTGGGATCCCCATTAATCAACGCCGACACCTGCAACCGCGCCGTTTCCAGCACCATGGCCGAGCGATCGCCCCAACTATGAATGCTCGACGGATTTCCCCATAGTTCCGTCATCACCCGTTGGGCCGCTGCGATCGCCACATCACAGGGCGGCGTGGTGGCGCTGTGGTCTAGATAAATTTGCATGGACAATCCATTGGCATCAAGGTTCAGGAATGTTGGTGATTTAGGGTTCAGCAGGCTCCATAGGTTCCATCAATGCCTCTGCCTCTCCTGCTGCGATCTCGATCGACAAAGAACCCAAAACCAAGCGATCGCTTAACTGAATCCATTGCTCCAGGCTCAGTTCTTCTGCCCGCGCCGTTTCAGGAATTGCCAGCTCAACCAAAGTATGACGCAACTGATCCAAATCCACGACGCTTTTTAGATTGTTGCGCAACATCTTGCGGCGACTGGCAAAGCCCAATTTCAACAACGTTTCAAAGCGCTTCACATTTTGCGGCGACTGCGGAAAAGGGCGGGGCTGAATTTTCACCACCGCTGAATCGACCTTGGGCGGCGGCGAAAAAGCCTTGGCCCCCACATCGCAAACCCAAGAACAATCCGCTAAAAAGCGCGATCGAATGGAAAGGGCGCTGTAATGTTTACTGCCCAAATTCGCCACCAACCGCAGGGCCACTTCCTTTTGCACCAACAGCACGATCGAGTCAAAGGGTTGCGATCTCGGTTGGGCGATCGTCCCCAATAAATGCTCCAAAATTGGCCCCGTAATGTTGTAGGGAATATTGGCCACTACCTTATTGGGATTTTGGAACCCGGGATTCGGAAACGCCGCCAATTGTTCCGGCCAATCTAAAGTCAAAATGTCGCCCTGAAGCAACAGAAAATTATCTCGTTGCCCAAACTTTTTCACCAACTCAGGACAAAGATCACGATCTAACTCGACGGCAATTACTGCCCCCGCCTGATCCAGTAACTGCCGAGTCAAGACCCCCTGACCGGGGCCAATTTCCAAAACCCGATCCTCTGGGGTTAATTCCGCCGCTGAAATAATTTTGGCAAGGGCTTTTTCACTTCTCAACCAATGTTGACCAAAGCGTTTCCGAGGTTTTGGCATGGCTCTGTTGCAATCTTTGCTCAGTGATCTGTACTCAGTAATTAATTCACTATTCAATCAGCATCAAAAATGAATAGGACTTACGCAAAACTTCAATTGCCCTCATCCTCCAACCCTTTCTCCCAGAGCGGGAGAAGGGGAGTCAGTATCTTCTGGGTTCCCTTCGCCCTGCTTGGGTGAGGGTTTAGGGGTGAGGGTTTCAGAAAATCCTGCGTAAGTCCTGATGAATTCATAATCCAATCAATGACCGATCGCATTTTGAGGGAATGATCATGAAGAATAGGGCAAGGATGGATCCAATGAATCGGGAATGAGAAAATTATTGATCGGGGGTTAATTCATTGGGGTTAATTCACTGGGGGTGATTCATCATTGAATTGCCAATGGATACTTCGTTAAAGGGGAGTGAATGGTTGACGAATCCCGTATCAACGCTCATCACTCGGGTCTTGCCAAGAAAAATGTGTCGCTCTTAACTTGTCTTGGTTCCAAAAACAGTGCCAGAGTCTGACGAAGCAGCACTTGGGGGAATGACTCGCTCCGGCTTAGGCTCCAGTACCAAGCCCAAGGGATTCACTCGAAATTGCGCTCACAGGCAAGCTGAGTGTCAAAAACCAGAATTGCTCAAGAAAATTGCTCAAGAAAGGAGAAAACCGAATGACGGATGTGGTTTGGCAATTGCTGCTGATTGGATTGGCAGCAGGGTTGGCGGGGGGCCTGTTTGGCATTGGCGGCGGGGCGATTATGGTGCCTGCCATGGTGCTGTGGCTGGGCCTAGACCAAAAATTAGCAACGGGAACATCCCTTGCGGCCCAGGTGTTGCCGATCGGGCTGTTGGGGGCGATCGTGTATTACCGCAACGGCAATCTCAACATCAAGTATGGGTTGTTGATTGTGGTGGGATTGCTGGTGGGGAATTACTTTGGGGCAATATTTGCCAATCAACCCTACATCAGTTCGGCCCTGATGAAGAAACTGTATGGAGGCTTTTTGCTGTTGATTGGGTTGCGCTATTTGACGGTGCGCTGAGGGGTTGGGCGATGATTGTGCGGCTTGGGGTTCAAGGTGGGGATTAATCAACAGGGGATTAATCAGCAGATGATCCGGCAAGCGCCATACACAAGCGCCATACACATGAGAACGATGGGGGAAAGTTGCCCATGATCGCTTGGGCTATTTTGCAGGCGGGCGGGCCGGTGGTTGTGCCCTTGCTGTTGGGATCGATCGCGACGGTGACGGTGGCGATCGAGCGAGCTTGGTTTTGGGCCCAGGTGCGGCGCGATCGATCCCAACTGGTTCCAGCGGTTTTTGAGCTGTATGGACGCGATGCCAAGGCGGCGATCGCCCGGTTCCAGCAATATGCCGATGGCCTCCCGATCGCCCGCATTAGTTTGGCAGCCTTGGAGCTACGCCGCCCCCACCCGATCGCCTTTCGCCTGGCCCTCAGCGCCGCCACCCAAGCCGAACGGCCCCAACTGCGGCGCTTTGACCTGTGGTTGCAAACCGTGACGGCCCTGGCCCCCTTGTTGGGCCTGTTGGGCACGGTCACGGGCCTGATGGGAGCCTTTGCGGGTCTCGATTGGGCCGGGGAGGGCCCCAGCCGCGTGAATGCGGGCCTCAGTGAAGCGCTGGTGTCTACGGCGATCGGGCTGGTGGTGGCGCTGTTAGCCCTCACCCTGGGTAATCTGTTCCGGGCCCATGCTCGACGGGAACAAATGGCCATCACGCGCGATTGTCGTACCCTAGAGCGGCTGTATCTACATCATTACTGGCACTTCAACGCGCCCGATCGGCCCGGACACCGCCGCCGTCGGCGCGATCGGCGCGATCGCTCAAGCCCCGCCCAGCTCTAGGGTTACCCGATTTTCCAAGTTCCCGGTTTTCCACTGCTCAGAATTCCTGAGTGTCCAGATCTCTGGTGTTCAAATTTCCTCAATATGCAAATTTCCACCGAATTCAAATTTCCACGGATTCTGTACGCCAGATTTACAGTGTTGCTTCATTGATGTTACATTTCTTCACAGGAGGCTAATTAGCCAACGCTCGGAGAACTGTCAAGCACTAACCGCCGCCTCAAGTTGCCATCAACCCTATGCGTTGAAACTGCTGAAACTGCGATGGTGTGAGTCTTTGTCACTCAAAATGCAAAGTCGATGACATCCCCAGCCAGGTTTTAATTGGTATTCTCCCAACACAGCAAGCACGGCCAGCCGCCCCAACGGCTGGCTTTTTCACGATCGGGGTAGCAATCACCGCTGCGATCGAACCCGTTGCCCAGCCCCCGGAGATCTTGGCCCAATTTGCAAAGCGTCGTGATAGACTTTTATGCCAGCAAACCAGCCGCTCGATCGATGCTGTTTTAACTGTTTGGTGAGTTTTGCTGCCCCCATCGTGGCAAAATCTTCAGCAGCAACACACCCGATCGACAACGCACGGGTCACACGGCTCCGGATGGCTAAAGGTCAGCGCTTGACTGCTCAAGACTGGCGACAGATCCTTTCTTTTCAATTGAGCAATAGCAAGTCTATTTGAATTGAATAGTTATCAAACAACCTTTATTCAGCAGCTTGCAGCAGAGCGTTTGATATCCCCGCGCGAGCTGTGTTTTGCTCAGAGCTGGCAAGTTCTCAAAACTTGTCTTTTCCATCGAGGTGCTCTCGATTCAATGGCAACCGAATGGTAACTGCCAACCACCACATCCAGTCACCCGGCGCTTAGTCTCCTGGCGCTTGCTGCAAACCATCAGAGGGATCCGTCATGTCCATTCGCCTGTACGTTGGCAATCTGCCCAAAGAAGTCGATCGCAAAGAACTCGAAGCCGTCTTTGCCGGCACGGGCGACCTGACCTCCACCAAGGTCATTGTCGATCGCAAAACCGGAAAATGTCGCGGTTTTGCATTCGTGACGGTTCCCACTGATGAACTTGCCGACCAAATCATCGAACAGTTCAACGGTTCCACCTTCAAAGACACCGTGCTGAAAATTGAAAAAGCCATGCCCCGCAAAGGCAAGGGCGATGACGAAGCCCCCGAAAGCGCCGAAGCCAGCCCCGTCAAGGCCGCTCGTCGCAGCAGCGGTGGCGGTGGCGGTGGTGGCAAAAAAGGCGGTGGTGGTGGCCGTCGCGCCCCCGGTGGGGCTGTGGTGGCCGAAAGCAGCGCCGCTTCGGCCCAGCCAGATCCCCGCTGGGCCGGTGAGTTGGCGAAGCTGAAGCAACTGCTGAACACCCAAACGACTGGTTCCTAAGGTTCACTAAGTTTCCTTGACCAGTTGCTCAAATCGCACAACGTTTTCCACTCTTCAGAAATTGCAATCACACCATGTTTGGCTGCGGGTTTGTCCCTTGCCAAATCTGGTGTTTTTTTTAAACTTAATGCCAGTTAATGTCAGTTAATGCCAGAGATGTCCAAGAATCGGCCCATGGAACTGCTGTTCTAGCACCCTTGTTCGATCGCCCTCAACGGTGATGGCAAGGGAATTGTTGCCCCTTTAAGGGTCTCTTGGAAAAAATTATGAACCAGAGATTTTAGTTAAACATCTCATCAATCTTAGGCGTAAGCTTTAATTAGGGCTGAACCCTTGGCTATCTACTCCGATTGGCTCAGATCTACTCGGATCTGCTCGAGTTTGCGCAAATTTGCCTGCTCCGATCTCGGCTGCGCCAGTGCGTTCATCTGCCCATGTCAGGGGCAATTTCAGCAGAATTCGGCATCCTTGGTTGGCCTTGCCCTGCCTGAGATTCTGAGCCTAAAGCTCTCAGCCTGGAACTCTGAGCTAAAACCCTGAGCTAGCCCCGGCTCTGGAACTCTTCGGTTGTCGTGGGCGACTGTAGAGAACAACCTCAGTGTTCTTGATTCAGCGTTCTTGATTCAGCACTGTTGGGGGCCAATTGAGCAGTTTGCATGATCCCACTGCCCGTTTGGTCATTGCCGATCGCGTCCTTACCCATTTTGATTGAGTTACTTGACCATTGTGCTGACGGATGATCAGGAGTCAGTGGCCCGTCTTTGAGTTGGGCGCAAGTGAGTTTTGCACCGGTTCCTAGGCGGAGGTTATATAGGGTGGTGGTGTGAATTCGCGATCGCCCGGTCACAGGTGCTTTGACCCATGAAAACTGCACTTCAACCAATCCTAAGGGTGTTAGGGTGTGCCCCCGATCGCAGCCTGCGGTTTTTCCTGGTTACAGACGCTGCATCAGGGAATCAACAGAATAGGAACGGCCGCATCACGATCGGCTGGATTGCGGGATGCTCAAGTGCAATTGGATGGGCGAAACCACAACATAGTCACTCCCTGTTCTACGTCACCCTTACCCTGGTACAAACCCAAGGCTATGAAGATTCTGATCTATTCCTACAACTACCATCCTGAGCCGATCGGGATTGCGCCGTTGATGACTGAGCTAGCGGAGGGGTTGGCTCGGCGTGGTCACGAAGTTCGCGTTTTGACGGGAATGCCCAACTACCCGGAACGGCGGATTTATGAAGGCTATCGGGGCAAGTTGTATTGCACGGAAGTGATTAACAATGTGCGAATCGATCGCTGCTATGTCTGGATTCGACCCAAGCCCGGCCTGCTGACGCGGTTGGCCCTGGATGGCAGTTTTGCGATCACGAGTTTCCTGCGGGCCCTGAATGGCTGGCGGCCCGATGTGATGTTAATGACCTCGCCTCCGTTGGCGGCGACGGTTCCGGCGGCCCTGCTGCGGTGGATGTATCGCTGCCCCCTGATCCTCAATTTGCAAGATATTTTGCCGGAAGCGGCGGTGCATACGGGGCTGATTACCAGCAAGCGGGCGATTCAGGTTTTTGAGGCCCTGGAGCGGTTTGCCTATAAAACCTCAACGGCGATCAGTGCGATCGCGGAGGGTTTTGTGGACAACCTGGTGAGCAAGGGGGTGTCGCCCAACAAGATTGCCCTGATTCCTAACTGGGTGGATGTGAACTTTGTGCAGCCGATGCCGAAGAACAATGCATTTCGTGCGGCCCATGGGTTGCAGGGCAAGTTTGTGGTGCTTTATTCGGGCAACATTGCCTTAACCCAAGGGCTGGAAACGGTGATTGATGCGGCGAAGGTGCTGGATGGCCGGCCCGAGGCGGCCCAAATTCAGTTCGTGATTGTGGGCGAGGCGCGGGCGATCGAGCGATTGGGGCAATATTGCCGTGAAAATGCCGTGAGCGATCGGGTCAAGCTGTTGCCCTTTCAGCCTCGGGAAGCGCTGCCGGAGATGATGGCGGCGGCGGATGTGAGCTTGATTGTGCAGCGGCGCAACGTGGTGGGCTTCAATATGCCCTCGAAAACCCAGGTCATTTTGGCCAGTGGCCGGCCGATCATTGGCTCTGTGCCAAGCCACGGCACAGCGGCCCAGGCCATCCGGCGCAGTGAGGCGGGGATTGTGGTGGAGCCGGAGTCGCCCCAGGCCTTGGCGGAGGCGATTTTGGCCCTGGCTCAGGATCCCGATCGGGCTGAACGGCTGGGTCGTCAGGGTCGCCAACATGCATTGGAAATGTATAGCTTTGACTCGTCGCTCGATCGCTACGAACAGTTGTTTAACCACTTGGTGAAGCAGTCTCGCCGTCATTCGGCTGCGGTGGCGGTTCCGGCGGCCTTGGCGGGCACAGCGCAACCGCTACAACTGCCCCAACCCTCTGCCAGCAATCGATCGCACTAGGTCGATCGCAATCTCAGCAACTAGCCCTCCCGATCCAGGGCAGTTCAGCGAAATCTCGCCAAATTTCGCCAGGTTTGCCCAACGCGCCTGGATCCAAAAGTCCTAGGTCAGCTTCAGGGCATCGTAACTACCGAACACCTTCAAGGTTTCTACCCGATCGCGCAGTTCTGCCAATGCCGCTTGGGTGCGAGCTTCCTGTTGCCCGGCTTCCAAATCTAAGAAAAACACATAATCCCCCAGGCCGCGCTTGGAGGGGCGAGATTCAATCCGACAAAGATTGATATCCCGTTCCGCCAAGGTGGCCAGGGGCTGCAACAGGGAGCCGGGCCGGTTAATGGTTGAAAAGGCGATCGCCGTGTGGCTGCCGGTGCGGTGCGCCGGTTCTCGGGCAATGACCCAAAACCGGGTGCAATTGTCCGGACAGTCACTGATATCACGGGCCAAAACGGGCAAATCATACAGTTGGGCCGCTCGCTCCGAGGAAATGGCAGCGGTTTGGGGCTGTTCCTGCACGTTGGTCAAGGCTTCGGCGGTGGAATTGGTGGGCAGGGGCTTGGCGTTGGGTAAATGGGTTTCGATCCACCGCTGACATTGAGCCAGGGCCTGGGGATGGGAATAGACCGTGGTGATGGCCTTTAGGTCTGGGGCTTGGGTCACCAGCACATGGGCGATCGGGAGCAACACTGCCTGTTGCACATGTAACCCCTCCAGTTGCCAAAGGGTGTCGAGGGTGGTGGTGACGCTGCCTTGAATAGAATTTTCCACGGGCACAACAACCAGGGGCACTTCACCGCTGGCGGCCGCTTCCAGGGTTTTGGCAATGCTGGGGTAGGGGCGAAATTCCCCTAGGAAGGATTCCTGGCTCGATCGCCATTGGGCATAGCCGGTGGTGGCAGCCTCGGCATAGGTTCCCGCCGGGCCAAGGTAGCCAATCGTGATTGGGTGGGGGGAATCGGTCATCGCCATAGCCATCGCCAGAATATGGGGTGTGGAATTCGGTATGCGGAATTAGGGAATTGCAGGGTGCGGCCCCAGCAGCGGGCATCAAGAACCGTTGATTAACCCTTGCGGATAGTTCTCAGAATACGATTTCCAGATCCCGACTGTGCCGGTTGATGCGCCCAGTCCCGGGCCGAATTTGAGCCAACCGATCGCCCCGAGGCTGGAGCTTGGCAAGAGTGCGCCACCACTCCGGGCGATCGGGAGGGTTCGGCTGGCTGCCCCCCGCCGATTGCCCAAACCGGTATGATGGAATGCATTGGGTAGCGTTAAGTCATGCTTAGTCCCCAAAATTTGGGTCTAATCGGGTCTAATCCGTGTAAACCGCTGGCTAAGGAACTGTCCTGTGGTGACAGCCCGGCGGTGACCACCGTTGCCCAAGGGTGAGTTGAACCTAACGCGGAGACTTTTTCGGTGGCTGCTGGCTTCTTTGCCTCACAGACGATCGATATGCCGGTGCCGCCAATGCGTCGCTCGATCACTGAATATCTGCGTCAGCCGCACCGGGTTGCGTTGGCGGTGGCCCAGCCCGGGCGCGTGGTGGCCCTGGGGGGCGATCGCTATCGGCTGTCGGTGCAACCCCTCACCTTTGCCCATTTGCAGTTTCAACCCGTGGTGGATTTGCGGGTTTGGACTGACGAAGCAGGCGTGGTGCGGATGCGATCGGTCGGTTGCGAGCTGGTGGGCCTCAAGGAGCTGGGCAACGGCCTTTCCCTGGAGTTGGTGGGCCAAGTGCGAGCCATTAGCACCTCGGCGGGCGATCGCCTAAAGGGTGTAGTGGATCTAAAGGTGCGCGTGAAATTGCCCCCACCGGTTGATCGCTTACCGGCCACCACGGTTCAGTCCACCGGCCAACTGCTGTTGACCCAAGTGCTGGCAAGCATGAAGCAGCGCCTGGTAGAACAGTTGAGTGCTGACTATCGCCGTTGGGCCACGGAGTCCACCTCCGTCTCGCTGCCCCAGCGCTCTGCCCCAGGATTGAATGCCGCCCGCCGCAAAAAACCATGACCCCTGATTTCAGCCTTGCGATCGATCCCATGACCCCTTTACCTGAGTCGGCCCTCGATCGCCCCGCCACCGTGCGAATTGTGGGCGCGGGGCCCGGTGACCCCGACCTGATTTCCGTGCGAGGTCAAAAGCTCCTGGCGGCGGCCGATACGGTCTTTTTTGCTGGCTCCCTCGTGCCGGAAGCGATGTTGAGTCATTGCCGGCCCGAGGTGGAAGTGATCGACACCCGATCGCTTGTCTTAGAAGATTGGTTGCCCACCTTGATCGATCGGGCCCGAGCCGGAAAACAGGTGGTGCGGTTGCAAGACGGCGACCCCTCCCTCTATGGCGCACTCCATGAAGTGGTGGCCCAACTGTTGGAGCAAGAAATTCCCTTTGAAGTGGTGCCCGGAATCAGCGCCTTCCAAGCGGCCGCCGCCCGTTTGGCCGTGGAACTGACCGTGCCCAACCTGGTGCAAAGTATCATCCTCACGCGGGCCCGGGGCGAAACCCAAGTGCCCGATGCGGAAGATCTGGCCAGCCTGGCCGCCCACAAAGCTAGCCTTTGTCTATACCTGAGTGCCCACCATGCCCAGCGGGCCCAAGAGCAGCTCGCGGCCCATTACCCACCGGAGATGACGATCGCGGTTTGCTACCGGATTGGGTGGGAGGATGAGCGAGTGGTGCTTTGCCGGTTGGATGAGTTGGCCAGCATCACCCACCAGGAAAAACTAACTCGCACTGTTCTTTATGTGATTAGTCCGGCCCTGGATGCCATGACCACGGCCACCACCGCCCGATCGCGCCTTTACAGCGGTGATCACCGCCACATTTTCCGCCCCAAGGCCAGCCAAGCCTAGGGCCTGTCGTCATTTCCTGGGATCAGGCAGAAATGATTGATTTTCCATGTCCCAGTCGTCGTAACCAGATGCTCAAGCCCCTGACTCCCCACGATCGGCCAACGATGGAATCAGGGTTTTAGGCGATTTGACGACATGCCCTAGACCTTAGAGGATGTCTGAAAAGCCAAAATTGATACTCTGCACGCCTCATCGATCGACGAAGACAAGATGCTCAAGCCCCTTGCCCCCACGACTATTGGTGCATTGCCCGTGCCAAAAGACACTTTTCAGACATCCTCTTAGGGGATCAACTACCCATAGCTGAAGATATTTCTCCACCCGCCGCTCTTCTAACATGACGGCTACTTCTGCATCGGTTGGGGCGGGTTTGTCTGTTTTTAACGTCACCTCAAAGCGATGTTCTAGGGGTGTGATCGTGTGGGGCATCGGCTAGGAGAATTTCAGACACACTGGTTAACAATCACCCAAAAATCGCTACCATGGCATTAGCTTTGCTGGCGATCGCGACGCTAGTGCTGTCTGGAAAACCGATGCGCTTTATTAATCCTAAAACTGACTACGCCTTCAAAAAAATATTTGGCTCCGAACAAAGCCAGGATATTTTAATTAGCTTCCTGAATGCGGTTTTGTATGAGGGGAACTCCGTCATTCGTGAGCTAGAAATTCTCAATCCACATCTTGGGCCCAGAATTCGTGGTTTCAAAGATACTTATCTTGATATCAAAGCAACGATCTCCGATGGTCATGGTCAAACCGAGACGGTGATCATTGAAATGCAGGTCTTGAATGTCGAAGGTTTTCAAAAACGCATTCTCTACAATGCTGCGAAGACCTACAGTAACCAGCTAGCGATCGGTGATGGCTATACGGATCTGCAACCGGTGATTGCCCTCACGATCGTTGATTTTGAGATGTTTCCTGAGCTGGATCAACTCATTTCGCGCTTCGTGCTCAAGGAGAGAACCTATTTGACGGATTATTCATCCATTTATGATATTGAGCTGGTGTTCATTGAATTGCCCAAGTTCCAAAAAGAACTTGCAGATCTCGAAACCCTAATGGATAAGTGGTTGTATTTTCTGAAGGCTGCTCGAAAGCTGGAGTCTGTGCCACCCAGTATGGAAGCGGTTCCTGAGATTCAAAAGGCTTTTGCGATCGCTAACCAAGCGAACCTGAATGCTCAGGAGCTTGATGAGCTGGAGCATCAGGAGATTTTTATTCAAGATCAGCGCAATTCAATCAAAAAAGCTCTCAGCCAGGGCATTGAGCAAGGCATTGAACAAGGTATTGAGCGGGGTATCGAGCAGGGAAAACTGGCGGCGCAACGGGCGATCGCCCAACAATTGCTGGGTGTTTTAGATGATGAGGCGATTAGTCGCACTACGGGTCTTGATTTGGAGGCGATCGCCCAACTCAGGACTGATGACCCGCTAAACTCCTAACACTCATGTCTACCAGAGCTTTATGGTTGCAATAGTGGTGTGTTAGATTTCATCTGCCGCACGAAAGTACCTTCCGAAGATGTCCTCCAATTCGTCATAGAACCCCCACCCCATCTCAGACGTGCTTTTGACAATACGCAGGGCGCGTGACTCATACTCATTAATCAAATTTTCGCTCGCTGCGAGTTTTGCGGCTCGCTCGAAGAGATCCTCGAAGCACGTATAGTACTCTTCATCAATGTCTCCATAGGCGGCAGTAAATTCCACCCCAGTTTCGACACAGTAATAGATAAAATCGATCACCTGCTTCGGGCTGATGGCCTCGGCTTCAACACGTTGCAACATCCGAAAGGCGATTGATGGGCTGCCGTTTCCAAACCCGCGCTTGGGAAAAAACTCGGCTCGGACTTCCGCCTTATAGTCATCAAATTCAGCTATTGGTTCGCTGGGGTAAAACTTGGCAATTAGGAAATGCTCGACAGCAGGATTGCGCTTTACCAAATCAAGCAAAATTTGCACGAGTTCTTCTTTTGAGCAAGCATTGAGATGAGTTTGAATAGTTTTTGCTTTCATGCAACATCAGCCTAGATACAGCCCTTACCTTAATCATTAAGTACAATAACAACACTTAGTAAACCAGTTTCTCAGGCACTGTAAATCCACTAGTCGGGCTGCCAGTCTAGTTAATTGTTCCAACACCTCTATAGTTTCTGT
>MKGP02000079.1 GCA_001913845.2 Limnothrix sp. CACIAM 69d
GCGGGTAGGATTGGCAATGACCGGGAGACGACTCATGAGCTGGGTGATGCTTCGGGTAGGTCTAGCCTAAAACCAGATTTAGAGCTGCCAAGTCGGCTTTAGCTTCTCTTTATGAATTAGCTGTCACGGATCTCGTGGCTGTCGCCGGAGTTTGACCATGAAAAAGCCGTCCATTTGCCAATGGTGGGGCCACAGTTCCAGCCAACCGGCGGCGGTCACAAAGGGAGCCAAGGGGGAGTCAGGGGTGGGCGGTTCGATCGCCCAGTGGGGATGGCGTTGCAAAAAGTCGCGAATAATCGCCCCATTTTCCGGCTCATGCACGGTGCAGGTGGCATAGACGGCTACACCGCCGGGCCGCACCCAAGCCTCGGCCCGATCGAGCAAATCTCGCTGAATTTGCACCAACTGGGCCACGGTTTCCGGAGTCTGTCGCCAACGGGCATCGGCCCGACGATGCAGGGTTCCCAACCCAGAACAGGGCACATCAAGCAAGAGGCGATCGCACTGGGTGGGCACTTGCTCTAAACCGCTGATTGGGCCCGATTTCGATCGAGACCGATCGCGCTTGCGGGCAGCGGTGACCAGGGGTGCTTTGCCTCCGGTGCTGTCCGCTTCCACCGTCCGAATCGATCGCAGTCCCAACCGCCGCACCGTGTCTTGCACCTTCCGCAGGCGAGATCCAGCGCGATCGATCGCCCAAACCTGACCCTGATCTTGCATCAGAGCCGCAATATGGGCTGTTTTTCCGCCCGGCGCAGCACAGGCATCAATCACCGTTTCGCCCGGTTGCGGATCCAACAACAGAGCCACTAACTGGGCGCTGGCATCCTGCACCGTCCACCAACCGGCTCCATAGCCCGGAAGGGTGGCGATCCAGGCCCGGCCATTGTCCGGCGCATCGGCCGATCGGGAATCTGGCTCGGTGGCGCTGGTTTCTGCAAGAGAGTCATCCCCATGGCCCCGTTGGGCCGTTAACCGCAGAGCGTTGGACAGGTGGTCGATCGGGGTGACGGCCACACCGGCCGCCGTTAGGGCCGCCATCACCGTTTCTCGATCGGTCACCAAGGTGTTAACCCGCAAGTCGATTGTCGGGGGCTGGTCAAACCATTGGCACAACTGTTCCGTTTCCGTTTCCCCCAGGCGATCGAGCCAGGTTTGCACAATCCAGTTTGGGTAACTGTAGGTTTGGGCCAACCGCTCCACCGGCTCAAGGCCCGCCACTGAGGTCAGTGGGTTCGGGTTTTTGGCTTTTTGGCGCAAATATCCCCGCAGCAAGCCATTGACAAACCCACTTAGCCCCTTTAAACCGCAGAATTTTGCCAGTTCCACGGTGGTGTCCACGGCGGCCGAATCTGGGATTCGATCGAGATAAATAAGCTGATATAACCCCAGCCGCAACAAATTGCGGAGGGTCGGCGGTTGTTCTTGGGCGGAACGGGTCGCCAGGCGATCGATCCAACCGTCCAAGGCCCGCAACTGTCGGGTGCAGCCATAGACCAACTCTGTCACCAACCGGCGATCGCGCCCGTCCAAATCCCCATACTGACGCATGACCCGATCGAGCGCCGCATCTGCATAGGCCCCCGCTTCAATCATCCCCAAGGCCGTGAAAGCCGCGTGGCGAGCCACCAGGGCGCGATTTTTAGGAAGCGTTGCACCTTGCATAGCCATAGCAAACACCCAACAACGGGAGCAAAGGTAGAGAACAGGGGAATTGTCCAGAATACAGGCGAACCGGGCAAACCCGATCCGCCTGGGAAAGTTGATGGGAATTTAATGAGTAGCCAATGGCGACCGGTGGCGATCAGTCATAGTTCGGGCCCACAAGCCCACAATGATTCGCGATTCGATAACCGCTGATTGACCCATGACTAACCCATTTGCGGGCGATCGGGAGTCATCTCCAAAGACGGCGCGATCACCTCCAGCGACTCGGGGGGCTTGCCAGCCAAACTCCCCGCCTCATGGGGACTCAGACAGGCCTGATCCTGAGGCTGCTGACAGGCCAGCATTGTTTTCACATGCTCCATTTCGTCATCGCGGATGGCCACAAACACATCGTAGAGGTTGTCAATGATTGGGCGACGACTTTCAGGCACTTGGGCCGTTTGGAACTCATCAAACAGATACAGATCTCCATCGCGGTAGTAGCGCTGGGCAATTTCCGGCGCAGGTTCCGCTTTCAACATGGCTTCCGCTTGATGCAAAAACTTGTTGTAGGACGCATAGGCGTGTTTTTCCACCAGTTCCATGAAATGGTAGGCAGATTGGGGAGATACCAAATACACCCCCACAATGATCCAGTAGTAAACCAGAGCCGCAGACTTGGCGATCAGGCGATCGCTCCAAACCCGATTTCCCCCCAAGGCTTCCATGATCAGCAAGTGGTGCAATTCATTCCAAGATTCCGCGAAATGCACCTTCAGCCAGTCCGCCTTGCGCCACCAACCCAGGGTTTCGTAAAGGTGCAACACGGACATGTAAGCAAAGTAGGGAACGCGGGCCACGGTTTCCAACACGTAAAACCGAGGATAGGGGCGATCTTTATACAAAACATTGATCACCCAAACAAGAATGCCAACTAGCAAACGAATCATGGTGCTGCTCCAGGAAGGTTGCAGGCAAAGGTGCTATGGCACGGAAAAACTGGAAAGCTGTGGTTGAAGATTTTGACCGAGCAACCTTGTTCAGGAACCAGTGCTATTTTTGAGTGCTGATTTTGGGTCTCGATCGCTCACCCTGGTCGCGCCGTGCCAGCCTTTGACCTAAGCTGGTTTGATCCTAACGACCGCTGTGGGAAATAGCTGAGCGGTGGAGGGATGAAAGGGCTGAGTTAGGCAAATTCAGGCAATCTCGCCCAGTCCAAAGAGTTGTCAAGTCACCCGATCGAGCATTGCTAAAGAAATTCCGAAAAACCCTAACAAATTACAAAACTGATACAAATAAATTCAGTAAGATTTCGGAATCTATCAGAACTTATCGGATTACTAGCTTCCGCAACGTGGTTTATAAGTTTGTAAGGGCCAGGTAAGCTGTTAAAGGTTTCATTACCTTTGGCTGGACAATTTTGATTATTTCCCAAATTCCATGACATTTTGCTATGCAGTTCTGCATGGATCGTCTTGATCGGGCGATCGAGCGATCCAAGCCATCGAATTTGTCGAATTGATCGAGTTGGCCAGCCTTCAAAACAGCATTTGAACGGTGGGCAGCAACATTGTGACGGGAATAACTGGAAGCGGAAATTTCAAGCGCTTGGTTTTAGTGGTGCTGACCGTGTTGGCCTTGTCGGTTTCTGGGTTGTCCTTGGTGGGCAGCTTTACCCAAACCCAGATCCAAAGCCGTCTGGAGCTATATCAAATCAATCTGATGTTGCGGGCCACGGGAGAACTGGACTTACCGCCCGATCGCCCGGCCGAGACCGACGACCCGATCGCCGTCCTGCGACAGCAACTGTTGGGCGATCGCACCTTTGCCGATGCTCGCCAGCAATACCAAGCCTTTCGCCAAAAAGCAGCCTTAAATGCAGAAAAATTGATCCGCGAATTAACCATCCCGGCGAACAATCGATCGGCAAATTCTGAGGCGAGTTCTGAGGCCAGTGATTTAGCCACAGCGGGGCCAGACTCTGACTTCGATCAGCTAGCCCAACAATTGCGCGAGCTGGCCGCCGTAGACCTGCGATTGGGCCTGCTTCAGGCCCGGTTGGGAGAGTCCGCCGCCGCATTGACCACTTGGCAACAGCTTGCCCGTCTCTCATCTTCCTTGCCCGACTCGATCGATCCCCAAAGTTTCCTGAGTGATTTTGACGAAATTCGGGACAATCTGGCTCTGTTGTGGGGAAATCGCAACCAAATCACCAACCAAGTCACTAACCAAGTCACCAACCCAAATGCCCCAGCGTTGCCGCCCGCCATCGCCCAAGGCATTGAAGACAACATCCGACAATTTTTGGGGGGGTGGTTCCGCAATGCCAGCTTGGCCAGACTGTACCGCCTGCAACAGCGACCGGCTGAACTCAGCCTCCTGGCCGCCGAAACCAACCTGCAAGCCGAGTCTCTGCTGTTGAAACTGGCCGCCGTTAACCTCATCCCCAGCCTGGCCCTTCTCTGCGGCATCATTAGCCTGATCGTCTTGCTGGTGCAACGCTTCCTGAAGGGGTCTAACTCACTCCTGTCCCTTGCCTCCGTTCAATGGACGGTTCCTTGGGCGGGGGAAACCATCTGGGAAGTGTTCATCCTCGGCTTTTTCGCGATCGGACAGATTGTTGTTCCCCTGATCCGATCGATCGGGCTGCAACTGCTTGGCATTCAGCCCAGCACTCTCACGGGCGGAACCCAAGCCGGCATCATCCTCTTCAGCTACGGACTCATGGCCGCCGGGAGCGTCCTCACCCTGCGCTACGCCGTCAAATCCTATCTACCGCTCCCGGAAGGCTGGTTTCAGTTCAACTGGCAAAATGGCCGCTGGCTGGCCTGGGGCATCGGTGGTTACTGTGTTGCACTCCCGATCGTCATTCTTGTTTCCCTGGCGAATCAGCAGATTTGGCAAGGACAAGGGGGCAGCAATCCCATCCTCTCGATCGTTCTCGAAAACCGCGACCCCGTCGCCATCACTTGCTTTTTTCTAACCGCCTCGATCGCGGCTCCCCTGTTTGAAGAAACCCTCTTTCGCGGCTTCCTGCTACCTTCCCTCACTCGCTACCTACCCCCATGGGGAGCCATTGGCCTCAGCAGCTTGATCTTTGCCCTCGCCCACCTCAGTCTCTCGGAAGTCCTGCCGCTCACCACCTTGGGCATCGTTCTTGGCGTGGTCTATGCCCGATCGCGCAATCTTCTGTCCTCAATCCTGCTGCACGGTTTATGGAACAGCGGCACTCTTGCCAGCTTGATCCTGCTCTCCAGTCGTTAACCACGGCCCTCGGCCAATCTAGCCTCTAGCCCTAGTCTTCAGGGTCTCAATCATTCATTAAAAATTCATTCAATCGGACGACCCCTGAGGAGTCCGGTGCTAGCTTGTGGCCAAACCCTTGTGTCATCAAGATTTACAAGATCTGACGACGACTCAGGGTGCTTGGTTTCAACGTCGTGGAGTTTATCACCATGCAAAATCCCGAGTGGTCTTCACTGGGCGATCGCGACTACAGCGTCAACTCAGGAGACTGGATTGGCAAAGGCTGGTCTATGTTTCAGAAAGACGCTGGCCCCCTAGTGGGCTTTTTTGTAGTCGTCCTTCTAATTAACATCGTCCTAGGTGTTATTCCAGGTATCGGCTCGATCGCCAGCTCCGTCATTGGCCCCATCTTAAACGCAGGCTTTTTAATCTACAGCTTCAAGATTTTACGAGAGCAGACTCGTAGCTTCGGAGACTTTTTTGAAGGCTTTAGCCAATTCGGAGACCTCTTCCTTTTTGCCCTCGTCTCCGGTCTTATTTCTTCACTGCCGATGCTGCCCGGTGCAATCCTGTTGGGCATCGGCACCGCCATGAGCGAAGGTAGTGAATCCCCCTCTCCCCTGCTCATCGTTGGGGGGATTCTCCTGCTCATCGGCATCATTCCCGCGATCTACTTGGGCATCTGCTACTCCATGGGAATGCCTCTCATTATCGATCGGCGAGTGCAGTTCTGGCCCGCCATGGAAATGAGCCGGAAAGTCGTTAACAAACATTGGTGGGGAATCTTTGGTTTCTCCTTTCTCCTCGGTCTGCTAAATCTTGCAGGCGTGATCCTTTGCTTTGTTGGCATCTTGGTAACTGCGCCCGTTTCCATGTGCGCGATCGCCTACGCCTATTCTCAGATCTTTGGTTTAGCACCCAAAGTTGCCATGAGCGATTCAGGCAGCAACAGCTAGCATCGTCCAACACACTGAATTTTCTGAATAATTAGGGGGTGACCACTTGTCACCTCCATTTAAATACCTCAGCTTAATTTCAAGTTAACTTCAAGTAATCGCGTTAAATACCTCAGCTTAATTTCAAGTTAACTTCAAGTAATCGCGTAGTATGACTACTCTCTAATTCATCTCTCATGATTCATCTCTACAGTTTCACTATCAATTCATGACTACGAGAATGTCTAAAACGCCAAAATTGCTACTCTGTCCGCTCCAACGATCGACGTAGACAAGGGGCTTAAGTCCCTTGCCCGCACAACTATTGGTGCTTGGCACAGGTCAAAAGATACTTTTCAAACATCCTCTAAGAGCATTTAAGATAAACCCAATCAAAGTTTAGTTGGAAGAATTAATGCTTAGCGCTCAACCATCTTTTACTCAGGAAATACAACTATATTGCTACCCCAATTCCACCCAGGGAAAACTTGTAAAGCGCTACAAGCGATTTTTCGCTGATATTGAACTAGACTCAGGCGAAATCATCACCGCCCACTGCCCTAACACGGGCCCCATGAGTGGTGTCTGTGAAGTTGGATCGCGAGTTCTTCTTTCCCACAATCCCAGCCCTAAGCGCAAATTAGCTTACACCTGGGAAGCGATCGAAGTTATGGGGCATCAGCAAAAGCCCATTTGGGTGGGAGTCAACACCAACCTACCCAATCGAGTAGTTAAAGAGCTGTTGACCCAACGACTCCTGACCGATTTGGAACCTTACGAAACAGTTCGATCGGAAGTGAAATACGGTACTAATAGCCGCGTTGACTTCCTCCTAGAGGGCACTTCATCCGGCAAACCTATCTACGTCGAGGTGAAGAATACAACCTGGAGCGATGGATCCTTAGCTAAATTTCCCGACACAGTGACCGATCGCGGCCAAAAGCACCTGCGCGAAATGATGGCCGTGATGCCCCAAGCCCAAGCCGTGATGCTGTACTTCATCAATCGATCGGACTGCGATTATTTCGCCCCCGGGGACGATCGAGACCCCACTTACGGACAGCTACTGCGCCAGGCGATCGAACAAGGACTGATCGTATTGCCCTGTCGCTTCTCTGTTTTCCCCACTGGTCTCAGCTTTATAGGTCTAGCTGCCCAACAGTTTAACTAGTTCAATCCAAAGGATTGCTGTCAAGCTCCTAGAATGAGCTACGTAAACAGTCACTGCTGATTCAGCCAGCCTAGGTTCACAGACCTTGGCGATTCTAAACATCCCGTAAAAAAGGGATAGGGGTTCCAGATCATGGTCTAGAACCCCTATCTCCCTCTCTTCAATTATTAACCTGGCATCGAGCTATTTTCGCAGGGGGCTACCCCCCAACTATCGTCGCCGTAACAGCGTTTCACAACCGAGTTCGGGATGGATCGGCGTGGGACCACTGCACCA
>MKGP02000043.1 GCA_001913845.2 Limnothrix sp. CACIAM 69d
TCGAGCGGACGTTTGGCTGGCTGAACCGATTTCGGCGATTGAGCAAGGACTATGAGTTGTATTCGGAGACGAGCGAAGGAATGATCTATGGCTGCTTAATGCATTTGATGGTGAGAAGATTGGCTGCTCTAGATGATTAATAGTTGCTTTATAAATCAGCTCTAAAGGAAACATATTTTTCTGTTTGAATGTGTTTGAATCGATCGGCACCCTGATTTTAAAATATAGCGATAAATTTCTTAAGAAAACTCAGTTCAAAGGAAGATTTTAGATTCTTTGATTAAGATAAAGTCTTTGTACAATTATTTCTTCAGTTCTCAATCAAGGAAACAAATGGTCATCATTCAACAATTCAAGCTTGGTAATTCAATCACTTGGCTTTTGATTTTCGATAATCATTTGATAGTTCAATTATCTCGAAATCATGAAAATATGATGACCAAGGTACTTCACCAGCTCCTATGCTGCTCAGTCATGATTGAGTCATCGTAGTTTGTAGTATTTAGCAATTGGGATCGAATAATTATTGAATAACACACACTAAAAGAGAGAACCAATTGGTGAAGGACGAATTGATCGGCGATCTGGTTTCGATCTTTCGATCGCCGTAGCTTGCGTGGCTCAAAATCGAGGGAGATAGAAAACCTTTTAATTGACTCAGACCAATCAGTTCGATCGAGCTAAGAAAATCGCAATCCTGAGCGCAGAAAGTTGGTTTTCTTGGTATAGATGGGACTCCAAATTGGATAAATAGGACTCCAGAAGTGATGTCAGGCTGAGTCATCCCGCTTGGGGTTTGGTTGATTGCATCCTAAACCGCAAAAATGAAAAACCAGTGAAGCCACAGAAATCATGGCCCCGAGATACCCTGAATCATCCCTGACTCAGGTTATGGATTCGCGAGCGTTTGCAAGGTCAAAACCTGGGGCGGGGTGGCATCGGGGGGATAGATCAGGCTGACTTGCACGAGCCGATCGCCCTGGGGCGGCAACTGCACCGTCGCAAGGGGCTGACCCGCTTCTCCTCGGCGCTGCACCAAATGCACATATCGCGTTTGTGGCAATCCCCGATCGTCGGGGTATCGAATGCGGACGGTTCCCCGAAAGAAGACTGAGTTGGGCAACGGATCGAAAAACTGCAACCCAGGCGCGGGCGCATCGAATTTCACTGGCGTTTCTAAGGCGATCGCCACCGTCTGCGGTTGGGCTGTGGGGTTATGCAGGGGCAAGGTGAGGTCATATTCAATCCCGTAGTTGCCGTGGGCGGCCCAGGCCGTATCCGGGTAGCGAGCCACGATCGGGGCGGTTTGCACTTGCTCAGTCCCCAGCCGACCGGCAACCAGGGTGCTCACACCATAGGAAAAGGCTGCACCGGGGGCGGGAATACTGAGGCGTGGGTTGTTGGGCCCATCGGTAACGATCGCGCGCCAACGCGACCCGATCGCCACGCCGGCCACCCGGCCATAACGTAGGGGGCCCGGTGCGCCAGGGGCCGTGGGAACTGGTTCGCGCGGCCCTGACAGGGTTCCAGTGGTAAGCGTCGATCGCCAGTCCGCTGCCGTGGGGGGCTGTTCTCCACCGTCGGGGGTTACCTGGGCAAAACGGGCGAGGGTAGCGGCATAAACCGGGCGATCGCTGTCCAGGCGCAGCAGGGTGGAACGACCGTTCAGGGGTGGATTGAGCGATCGAACCGGGATGGGCAAACTGGTCAGCACAATGGTTTCACCTGGGGGAATGGTGACCCGATCGGGCAAATCCGCTTGGCGGCGGCCGCGTAACACCCAATCCACCGCTCGGCTGCCGGGGCCCGAGTAGACCTGGCCGATTGGGTTATCCACCATCGGCGGCAATGCAATAAACGGCGCATCGGGCTGGCTGAGGTAGCTGGCCCCCTGAAGAACTCGCACCGTTGCCGATCGATGGGGATCCGCGTTGCCCAACACAATTCCCACATAGAGCGATCGCAGGTCGATCGCCCCATCCGGCCCCGTTGCCACCGCTTTGGCAATGTGGTGGGCAAAAATATCAAACCGTCCTTGAAACACCTGATTAAGATGTGCCTCTGGACTGCGCATCCCAGCAGGGGGAAAGGTCGAGAGCAAAATTCCCGCTTGCTGGACAATTTCCGGGCTGTTGCTATTCAGCACAGGCACCGCATCCAAATGTCCCGGGAGCGATCGCACCTCTTGGGGCCGTAGATTTGGCCTCGGACTCGGTGCAGGCGTTCCGGGTGGCAAGCCCTGCGCTCCCAAAATCCCCGCCAGTAGCCAGCTTGCCAACACCATCCTTCAAGCCCTCCCGCAACCACAAAGCATCGCGGCTCCCATTATCTCAAACCAATGGCCCCTCCTGGGTTGCCGGCCGCTGGGGTTAATCAACAGTTCCTCAACCCATCGCCCTAACCGCATCGGACAACTCGCAACCCTCGATCGCCCCAGCCGTGCAACTCCCCAGCGCAAAAAACCAACATAGTCCAACATCGATCGGCACTAAACAGCCAAATTAGCCCAAAAACGGGCTGAAACGTTTCATTTGGGGTTACTACCCCATTCGTGCCCCTTGGAAGCCGAGATAGTTCAACAGCCCCTTGGCCACAAAAGCCACGACAACCCATCAGTCCCAAGAGGACAATGGCATCAGAAATCGCAATCGAAAATCTTGAGTAATTTTTGGAGTAATTTTTGGAGCAATCTTTGCAGAATCATCTGGACAGAGTTATCAATTTCCCGCCTAAAGGCTTCGTGATTTCTGACAAAAACATCCCGTGATGACGGTCACTATAATTTAAGCTTTTTCAAATTTTCAATCACCGAAAACCTTGCGCACAAAAGCTTTTGGTCTTTTTGTATTTGATCTTTACTTAATCTTTAAACTTTAAATAGACTTCATAAAACTAGCTTGCAATTAAAGATTCCGCCAAGAGCCAGAAAAACGCTAGACAGGCCTTCGTAAACACAGTACAAGTAAATCAAGAACCCAAAAGAGCGCGTGCTTTTCCAGGCAAAACAAGCGGACTAAATCATTCACCGGTTTGGTAAGTGGGCGCGATCGACATCAAGGGTGCTGTCAGGAAAAGCGATTCCAGCAAAACTACCACTGCTCACCAAGAACATTCGGATTAGGACTAGGAGGATTTAAATCGTGAAAGGTTTTATTTGGAAAGGCTTTGTCCTCGCAGCGGCTACCCTCGTCGGCACCATGTCTGCCTCTGCCGCCCGTGCGTTGCAACTAACTCCCGAACAGTTGGCCAAATTTGATACTTACGTCCAACAGGAGCGCAAAGCATTCACGGCGCTGGAACTCTCGCAAATTAACCCCAACAGCCTGAAGTGGTCGGGTGCTGCTGATTCGCTGGAAGTCTACTTCATCAACGAAGGTGCTGCTTATCGCAACCAGTTGCTCTTTTCCGCCAACAATGGCCCTTTGAGCACGGTCTTTAATGATGTGTCTTCCAAGGAGTCGATTTTGGCTGAGGCTGATGGCCCCCTGAAGCGGGGTCAAGGCGTGAGCCTCGGATCCTTCAGCAAAGGCAGCGTGATTGACTTCTTCCTGAACTCTGATGGCTACAGCCGTGGCGAAAACTACGCTGGCATCACTTCGGATCAGGTTTATGGCACGGGGACTTGGAACTTCTTGGGCGCTGATGCCAACCGCAATGGCGACAAGCTGCAACACATGATTGCCTACGACTTGGGCGATGGTTGGACTCTGATGGGCTTTGAAGACATCGTGACCGGCGGTGACCTGGACTATAACGACACGGTGTTTGTGGTTCGTGGTGTGGCTGGCTCGAAGGTGGCAACGCCTGAGCCTTCGGTGATGCTGTCGCTGGCTGCTGCTGCGGCTCTGGGCTTGGTGTCCCGCCGTCGTCAGCAAGATAGCTAGACCGCTCAAGTGATGCTGCCATGGGTTGCCACTCAACCAATGGGCAGATGATCGGAGTAGGTGATTGACAGGCAATGACTAATCGTTGGCCATTGTCGGCAATCGCTAACCATCAAACTGGCGGGTGGACCTTTCAATTGGGCTGAAGTTCCATCCGCCGGTTCGATCGAGCAATGGATATGGATTTGGTTCGGTAGATTATGGGTGAGTTGAGCAAAATCAACTCGCCCACCTTTTTTTTGGCTATTTTTCGGCCAATTTTTGGCTGATTATTAGCGACCTTGCGGGCAAAGGCTGTTTTTTGGAAAAACTGCGCTTGGCCTGTGCCTAGCCTGTGCCATCATCTCCGGGTTAGGACTGCTGACCGGGAGATGATGGCTTTTGAACGTTACAGGATGGATGGCGGCAACGCTGGCGGCTAGTTCGATCGCCCCGGTGGGGATGGCGCACCCTGGCGTGGGTTGGTTGGGGGCAACGGTGGCGGCGCTGTTTTGGGGGTCGTATCTAGTACCCGTGAAACGGCTACCGACGGTGGATCCCTTGGCGGCGCAACTGAGCATGGCGATCGGGATCGGGCTGTTGGCCATTCCGTTGGCGATCGCCTCTGGAGCTTGGATTCCCAATGGCTGGGGCCTGCTGGCGGGGGTGATTTGGGCCTTGGGCAATTACGGCTCCATTTTTGTGGTGCGGGCCTTGGGATTGGCGCGGGGGTTGGCCCTGTGGGCCACGATCGGGATTGGAGTTTCGTTTCTTTGGGGGGCGTTGTTTTTTCGGGAGCCAGTGTTGTTACCGGTGGCCGTTGGGGGAGTGGCGCTGTTGGTGGCGGGAATTGCCCTGATGAATTGGCCCGATCGCCCAACCAAAACGCAACCCCCGGTCAAGCAATCAGCCCATCCACCGGCTAACCGATCGAGCCAGCCCCCCAGCCGCCGACTCAAAATCCAGGATCAGGGCTGGTGGCTTTGTGCCGTGGTGGGGTTGCTGTTTGGGTCGCAATCAGTCCCCTTTGCCTTTGCGGCCCAAAGCCCGATCGCCTTTGTGCCGTCTATGTCTCTCGGGATTTTGGGAACAGCGAGTCTGTTGGCTGGGCAACGGGGAGGCCGGGTGTTGCGGCAATTGCCCCGATCGAGCCTGTTGGCGTTGGTTTGCGCGGGAATGCTCTGGAATGTGGCGAATGTGGGCAGCTTTTTCGCGGTCGATCGCCTCGGAATGGCGGTGGGAATGCCCCTAACTCAGTTTGCGATCGTGGTAAATGCGGCTTGGGGTCTGTGGTTGTTTCGAGAGGTGACCGGTCGCCAGCGAATTTTGCGAGTGGCGATCGGGACGATCTGCGCTTTTGGTGGAATTATTCTGATTGGAGGATCGCAGCTTTGAGGATTATTGGATTTTTACCGGTTGAATTTTTCAGGCGCTTGGTCTTCGACATCTTCGATATTTGATATTTCGTCTGCATGGAGAAAGATTTTTATGAATGCTCCATTTTCAGGTGGCTGTGCATGCGGTGCCATACGCTACGAGTGCTCTAGTCAGCCAATGGCAATGCTCAATTGCCATTGCCGCGATTGTCAGCAATCTAGCGGAGCACCATTCGCATCTGGCATGGTTGTCTCTACAAAGTCCATTCGGGTTACAGGTTCTCCAAGCACATACTCCGTTCGCGCATCTAGCGGTGCTCAAACAACTCGAAGCTTTTGTTCAAACTGTGGCAGTCCCTTGTTTGCAACCGGCGAAGCAAGGCCCGATTTCACGTCCATCCGCTTCACGACACTGGATGATCAAAGTAACTTTTATCCAGCGTTGGACATCTGGACATCGAGCGCAGCTTCGTGGGTTTGCCTGAATGAGGAGCTGCCACATTTTCCGCAGTCGCCACCCCAAAGTAACGACCGTCTTTGAATATCCGAGTTTGTATATCTGAATGGCGGGAGAAACCGGCACGCTCAATCAGGGTTGGGTCTATCAAGATCGGGTCGATCGCGCAGCGGCGGGCCTCACCCTCTTGGCCTACTACAGCCAACACTATCGACACTCCACAGAACAGACTTGGCGCGATCGAATTTTGGCGGGTCAAATTTTGGTCGAAGATGGCCCGGCCAGTCCTCAGCAAATTCTGCGATCGGGGCAACGGTTAACCTACCATCGCTCTCCTTGGGTGGAACCAGCCGTGCCCCTGGAGTTTGCAGTGCTCTACGAAGATGCAGATCTGTTGGTGGTGGCGAAACCCGCTGGCTTGCCCGTGATGCCGGCAGGGGGTTTTTTGGAACATACCCTGTTGCGGCAACTGCAAAAACGCTATCCACAATCCAGCCCCGTGCCCATTCACCGACTGGGGCGCGGCACTTCCGGTTTGGTCTTGCTGGCCCGATCGCCCCAGGCCCGATCGCACCTGACCCAACAAATGCGCGATCGGCAAATGCATAAGGTCTATTGGGCTTTGGCGGTAGGCAACGCTCCCATGGATCGGTTTCGGATTGAGCAGCCGATCGGCAAAATTCCCCACCCCCAATTGGGGCATCTTTACGGGGTCACCCCGGATGGAGCCTTTGCCCGCAGCGATTGCCAAGTATTGCGGCGGGATCGTGACCAAATGTTGGTCGAAGTCACCATTCTCACGGGCCGTCCCCACCAAATTCGCATTCACTTAGCCGCCGCCGGATTTCCCCTCGTGAGCGACCCACTCTATGGAGCTGGTGGGCAACCGCAACTAACCCCGATCGCGCCGGAGGCCACAAGGGATCCCGAGGCGATCGCCCTGCCCGGCGACTGTGGCTATTGGCTCCATGCCCAGGCCCTCGCCTTCCGCCATCCCCGCACCCAAGCCCCGATCGAGGCTTGCTGTCCTGCGCCGTCGCCATTTGGCCAGCCTGCCCATCGTTAGCACCAAATCTTGAGCGCCAGATCTTGAGCATCAAATCTTGAGCATCAAATCTAGGGAGCCTTGGAACCTGCCGCCGAACCGCCGATTTGCACATTGGGCGTTTGGATGGTTGGGGCTTGCTGACCATTCCACTTTTCAATGCGAGTTCGCTCCACCCGCAACCGTTCCAACTCCAATAATTGCGGGGTGATGGAACCCGCCCGCAGGCGATTGGACTCTGCTTCAGCCCGGGCCTGTTCGATCGTCACCAACGCTTCTCCCTTGGCCCTCGCCACATTGGAAGCCGCCTCTGCTTCCACTTTGCGACGATTGGCCTCAGCCGTTTGGGCCGCCTGTTGGGCCGCAAACTGTTCGTTAATGCTTTTTTGAATGTCCGGGGGCAGCCGCAACGGCCCCAAAAGGGACACATCTTGAACGGTGATGAATTGGAAGCGTCGTTGCACACAGGCCCGCACCGTTGCCACCAATCGCTGCTGGCTGGTGGGCACTTGCACGGGGGTCAGGGCTAAGGTTTCTGCCGCTTCCGAAAAACAATTTCTCAATCCGTTTCTTAGCTCATTCGCCCGAAATTGATCGGGGGTTTTGCGGTAGGTTTCATAGAATTCATGCAGTCTGGTTCTAGTGGTGTTGGGAATTACTTCCGTAGAAAAACCAAACGATAGGCCCACATCCGCCGAAACGGGACTACCGGCTACGGAAAACACGATCGACTCATCAACGGGTGAGCCTTCCGTTGCTTCTTTGGTGAAAGGATAGGTATTGACAAAGGTTGGAAAAACAACAATTTCTTCCGTGTAGCCATTAAACCAAACACGCCCCGTCACCAATTCAGCTTTATCAATTCCTTTGCTGCCACCATAGAGTTGAATTTTGAGGCCGGCATACCCTGGCTCAACGGTGGTGATACTGGTTCCGGGAATGATGCCACAGGCGTTAAGGGCTGAGGTAAGCAGGGCAAGGGCTGAAGTTTGGATGATTACTCGTTTTGGAAGTGTTGTCATAGTTTACTCTCACACCTTCAATCAACAATCAGTTAAAAGGATGACTAACGAGCATTAATCATGAATTGAGCAAGCAATTGAGCAAAATACGAATCGAGACACTTATTAAAAATCAATTAATTTACTAACTTTAAATAAAGCTCGAATTGAGTCATGTTTTCAATTGAGTCATGTTTTCAGAAGATGTCTGAAAAGTGTCTTTTCGCACGGGCAATGCACCAATAGTCTTGGGAGCAAGGGGCTTAAGCCCCTTGTCTTCGTCGATCGATGGGGCGTGCAGAGTATCGATTTTGGCTTTTCAGACATCCTCTCAGGGCGATCGGTGGGTGGATTGGATGGATTGTGACGGATCAGTAGCATCAGCAATAGGCCATTGATGATCAGTTGCCAGGTCAGGAGAATGCTGCAACAAATCCAAGGGCGATCGGTTCAAGACACGATAGGTTTCGTCCTGGTTGAGCAATTGCAAGGTTTCGATCGCCTCCTCCACCGCTCGCGAAGAAATTGTTAGTAATTGCACTGTTCGTAGCCGCCGATAGACCGGATCGTATTGCGCCAACAGGGTTCGGGCCCGCCGAGCATCCAGCCACCGCCACAGGCCATAACCCAGCGATCCAACCCAGGCGATCGGCACACCCAGCACAATTGCAAACCCCAAGAGGGGCCAAGGGGAATTGAGAAAGAACGGCGCGATCGCAAAGAGAATCAAACCCAGCAAGATTTCTCCCAGGGCCGTGAGTAACCAACGTTGCCAGGTTTGAAGCGGCCAGCGCCGCCCGCGTCGTTTCATGGTCACCTTGCCCATCGCCTATGCAATGGCATGTTGAATCGCCGGTTTCGATGTGCTGAGAAGTTGGGTGATTGCTCGATCGTAGCCAGCGCTGCCCACAATTGCCCAGCGTTTGATCGATCAACCGATTGATCGACCGATCGATCGGCCTTGGGATTTACGTCACCGGGGCCACGAAGCCGATCGACCTTGGCACAATGAAATGAGCTGCCCCAGTTTCCGGGCCGGTAGCCGCATCGATCCACCCTCACCCCCCGATCGCCCTTGAACTCCCTGCTCACCGACCTGACCAAACTTCGCCCCCACTTGCGATCGCGCCTGTTGCTGTCCCACCTGCTGGTGGTTTTCCTCAGCATCGGTAGCTTTGCGTTGGTGGGTTGGTTTTCGTCCCCCAAAACCTTTGTTTGGAAGCTGGATGAGCTGGAGGTGAGGGGGTTTCGGTTGCGCTATGCCCGCACGCAACTGGTGAACAGTTTTGGGTTCGTGTTGCAGCAAAGTACCCTTTGGTCAGCGCTGGTTGGGGCCACGGCGGCAGGGGCCTTTAGCTATTGGGCGGCTTTGCGGATCGCGCGGCCCCTGAAGCATATGGAAGAGGTAACTTTGCGATTTGCCTCGGGGGAACTGGATGCCCGCATCCAAGCCAGTGAGATTCCTGAACTGAATCAGTTGGGCAGTAGCTTCAACCGCTTGGCCACGAGCTTAGAGGGCACGGAGCAGCGCCGTCGGGATTTGATCAGCGACCTGACCCATGAACTGCGCACGCCGCTGACGGTGGTAAGGGGCTATCTCGAAGAACTGAGTGAAGGGCGCATTGATCCCACGCCGGATTTGTTCGATCGCCTGATTCGCGAAACCAAACGGCTGGAGCGACTGGTGAGCGACACTCAAGAGCTATCGCGGGCAGAAACAGGCTATTTGCCCATTCATGTGCAGTCGATCGACCTGCGGCCCTTGTTGGAATCGATCATCAACCGCATCGCCGATCAGGTGTTTGATGATGAACCGAAGTTAAGTTTGGATTGCCCGGCTCTGCTGCCGCTCGTGGCTGCCGATCCCGATCGGGTGGAACAGGTGTTGCTGAATCTGATGGGCAATGCCTTACGCCACACCACCTGTGGCTCAATTCGCCTTTGGGCCAACTCCAAGGATGAACGCGCCCTTTGGGTGGGGGTCACGGATACGGGGGAAGGCATTTCTGAGGAAGATTTGCCCCATGTGTTTGAGCGATTTTGGCGTGCCGATCGCAGTCGTTGCCGCCATGAGGGTCGCCAATCCGCTGGCGTGGGGATTGGTCTATCCATTTCCCGGCGATTGGTGGAGCTTCAAGGGGGTGAAATGGAGGTGACCAGCGAGCTAGGCAAGGGCAGCACGTTTCAATTCAGCCTCCCGATCGCGATCGGGAGCGAGAAGCTTCAGAAAAGCATCGAAACAAATTAGCAGTAGAAGCATGACAGGCTTAATACATTGGGTCGAAGTTGCGGAGCCAGTCGTGGTAACAAGGGGCTTAAGCCCCTTGCTGCCTAACGATTTGGTGACGGTAGCAGCCATGTAATTTAACCCAGTGAATTAGGGCAGCCACGCTAGTAGAAACATCCAGAAAACTTGAACCTCTCTCCCCAGCCCCAGCGATCGCCCAAATAATTGCCCCAGTAATGATCAGAAACTATTCCACCTCGCGCCGACCTTCCAAAGCCTTGGCCAGGGTAACCTCATCGGCATATTCCAACTCACCCCCCACGGGCAGCCCAAATGCAATTCTGGTCACTTTGGTAAAGGGCTTGAGCAGTTGGGATAGATAAAGGGTGGTCGTTTCCCCTTCAATGCTGGGCCCGATCGCCAAAATTACCTCATGGGTCTTTTCGCGATGCACCCGCTGCACCAGGGGCTGAATTGTCAGGCTTTCGGGGCCAATGCCATCCATGGGGGAAATGACCCCGCCCAAGACGTGGTAGCGCCCCCGGTATTCACGAGTGCGCTCGATCGCAATCAGATCCCGCGAGTCCGCCACCACACAGATCGTCTGTTGATCGCGGTTCGGGTTGCTGCAAACCTCGCAAACCGGCTCCGCCGAGAGGTGATAGCAAACCTGACAATGGCCCACCTGTTGCTTGGCATCCAGCAGCGCTTGGGCAAGGGTTTGAATTTCCGCTTCCGGGCGATTCAACAGATACAGCGCCAACCGCTGGGCAGATTTGGGGCCAATGCCCGGTAGCCGTTGCAATTGCTCAATTAATCGAGCCAAAGGACGAGTATAAACAGCACACCTCCTGCGCTGCGCCGCGTAAAGCACCAGTTTGTTTCGCAGTCGCGTATTCTAGCACTTCCCTTTCGGGCAAGCGGAGCCTACAATCGTGCTGATTTTTCGCAATGGCTGGAACTATGACCGAGGCTCCGATCGATCGCGCTTCCGAGCCTAACTTGGTCTCCCCTCAACTGTCCGGTGACCTCTTAGCGCTCTATCAAAACCTGCCCCCGATCGCCATGGGCGTATTGGCCTCGGGAAGTGGCAGCAATTTTGAAACCATCATGGAGGCGATCGCCGATGGCCGCTTACGGGCAGAGGTGAAAGTGCTGATTTACAACAATCCCGGGGCCAAAGTCGCCGCCCGGGCAGCCCGCTGGGGCGTGACCGCCGTTCTCCTCGACCATCGCCAATACCCCGATCGAAACCAGTTTGACGCGGCCGTTGTCCAAGCGCTCCAGGCCGCTGGAGTGGAATGGGTTGCCATGGCCGGTTGGATGCGGCGGGCCACCGAAACCCTCGTCAACGCCTTCCCCCAACGGGCCATCAACATTCACCCCAGCCTGTTGCCCAGCTTTCCCGGCATTCGGGCCGTTGAACAAGCCCTCGCTGCCCAAGTCAGAATCACCGGCTGTACAGTGCATTTTGTGGAGCTAGAGGTGGACAGCGGCCCCATCCTGATGCAGGCTGCTGTTCCTGTTTACCCCACCGACAGCGCCGAAACGCTCCACGCCAGAATTCAAACCCAAGAGCATTTGATTTTTCCTCAGGCGATCGCCCTGGCCGTTGCCCAAGCCAATCAAGCCACTCAGCCCTAGTCGCTTCAAGATCAATCCAAAATCAATCCAAAACGCCCAAGAGTTACAGGAACTCTCGGGCGCTAAAGCATTAGCTTGAGTAACAAACTCAATCCCCCACTGGGCAATTCAACCAACGCAGCTTTTAATGACTGGCAATCGCTGGTAATTACGGGTTGAAATTGCTAGGGATAACTGGCGATCAATCGCCCTACTGAAAATCTCTAGAGCTTCACTTCAATATCCACACCAGCCGGCAAATCGAGCTTCATCAAAGCATCGATCGTTTTCGACGACGGTTGATAGATGTCAACCACTCGGCGGTGAGTGCGCGTTTCAAAGTGCTCACGCGAATCCTTGTCCACGTGGGGAGAACGCAGCACGCAATAGATCTTGCGCTTCGTCGGCAGCGGAATCGGGCCCACCGCCGTTGCGCTCGTGCGGTTCGCCGTATCCACAATCTTTTCGCAGGAAGCATCCAACAGCTTGCGATCGAAAGCTTGCAAGCGGATCCGGATTTTCTGTTGCTGAATCGTCGCCATACTCAAGGACTCAGGGGGTGTAAAGACTCAATTTTCAAGGTTCAGGGTTTGACTGAAGACAGCCGTAGGAACGCTGAATTCAGCGCTCCTACAGTGTCTAGCTCAGATGAACCAACAACTACTTAACGATCTTGGCAACCACACCAGCACCAATCGTCCGGCCGCCTTCGCGAATAGCGAAGCGCATCCCCTGTTCGATTGCTACCGGGCAGATCAGCTCAACCGTCATCTTGATCCGGTCACCGGGCATCACCATTTCCACGGTCGAGCCATCGTCAGCGGTGTAAGCCGTGATTTGACCGGTCACATCCGTAGTCCGCACATAGAACTGAGGACGATAACCAGCGAAGAACGGGGTGTGGCGGCCGCCTTCTTCCTTGGTCAACACGTACACTTCAGCCTCGAATTGCGTATGGGGGCTGATCGACTTCGGCTTCGCCAGCACCATGCCGCGCTCGATATCCTCCTTTTGGATACCGCGCAACAGCAAACCAGCGTTGTCCCCAGCCATCCCTTGATCCAGGGACTTCTTGAACATTTCCACGCCAGTCACGGTGGTGCTGCGGGTGTCCTTCAGACCCACGATTTCTACCGTGTCGCCCACCTTGACGATACCGCGCTCGATCCGGCCGGTGGCAACCGTACCACGACCCGTAATCGAGAACACGTCTTCCACCGCCATCAGGAAGTCACGATCCACATCACGCTCAGGAGTGGGCACATAGCCATCCACTTCATCCATCAGCTTCAGGATCTTGTCAACCCACTCGTTTTCGCCGCGAGCGATCTTGGGGTTAGCGGTCAGGGCTTCCACAGCCTTCACAGCCGAACCAATCACGATCGGGATGTCGTCGCCGGGGAAGTCATAGCTGCTCAGCAGTTCACGGACTTCCAGTTCAACCAGCTCCAGCAGTTCAGCATCATCCACCAAGTCTTCCTTGTTCAGGAAAACCACCAGGTTGGGCACGCCCACCTGACGAGCCAGCAGGATGTGCTCACGGGTTTGGGGCATGGGGCCGTCAGCCGCCGACACCACCAGGATGCCGCCGTCCATTTGAGCAGCACCGGTGATCATGTTCTTCACGTAGTCCGCGTGACCGGGGCAGTCCACGTGGGCGTAGTGGCGCTCTTCGGTCTCGTATTCCACGTGAGCCGTGTTGATCGTGATCCCACGGGCTTTTTCTTCCGGTGCGGAGTCGATGTCGGCGTAGTTACGAGCCTTGGCCTTCCCTTGAGCCGCCAGCGACATGGTGATTGCAGCGGTCAGGGTCGTTTTGCCGTGGTCAACGTGACCGATCGTCCCGATGTTGACGTGAGGTTTAGTCCGTTCAAACTTTTCGCGTGCCATGAGTCTTGTGCGTTCCTTTTCCTTGCTATGCGTTCCCCTTACTCTTCGCGATGATCGCCTCAGCGACGTTGCGAGGAACTTCGCTGTATTGGCTGAACTCCATCGAGAAGATACCGCGGCCTTGCGTCATCGAGCGAATGTCGGTGGCATAACCAAACATTTCTGCCAGAGGTACTTTAGCAGCAACCTTGGCCGTTCCGCTCTCGGAACCCATCCCTTCGATTTGACCGCGACGGGAGTTGAGGTTCCCCATCACGTCACCGAGAAACTCTTCAGGAGCTTCAACCTCAACCTTCATCAAAGGTTCGAGGAGGACGGGTGCTGCTTTCATGACCGCCTCGCGGACAGCCATGGAGCCAGCAATTTTGAATGCCATTTCCGACGAGTCCACATCGTGGTAAGACCCATCGACCATGGTGACCTTCACATCGATCAGTGGGTAGCCTGCTAGGATACCGGATTCGCAAGCTTCGCGCATCCCCTGTTCCGCAGGGCCGATGTATTCCTTCGGCACCACACCACCGACGATCTTCGAGACGAACTCAAAGCCCGTCCCCGGTTCGCCCGGCTCAATTTCAACCACCACGTGGCCGTATTGCCCCTTACCACCGCTCTGGCGGACAAACTTGCCTTCTGCTTTGGCGGGCTTGCCGATGGTTTCGCGATACGCCACCTGAGGCGCACCCACGTTGGCTTCCACGCGGAATTCCCGCATCATGCGATCTACGAGGATTTCGAGGTGCAGCTCACCCATCCCAGCGATCACGGTTTGGTTGGTTTCCGAGTCAATGCTGACGCGGAAGGTCGGATCTTCTTCCGAGAGAGATTGCAGGGCCTTGGACAGTTTTTCCATGTCCTGCTTGGTCTTCGGCTCAACGGCCACCGAGATCACCGGCTCAGGAATGAACAGGGATTCCAGAATGACCGGATCGCTTTCGCTGCAAATCGTGTCGCCGGTAATGGTGTCTTTCAGACCCAGGGCTGCGCCAAGGTCGCCAGCACGCATTTCGTCTACTTCGATTCGTTCGTCAGCTTTGAGCACGATCAAGCGCGAAATCCGCTCTTTCTTGCCTTTGGTGGCGTTGTAGACGTAGCTACCCTTGGTGATCACGCCGGAGTAGACCCGGATGAAGGTCAAGCGACCGTAGGGGTCAGCCATGATCTTGAAGGCCAGGGCTGCCGGGGGCGCGTTGTCGTCGGCCGGACGGGTCACTTCCGAACCGTCGGGCAACAGACCCTTAATCGGGGGCACGTCGATCGGGGCGGGCAGGTAGTCCACCACGGCATCGAGTAGCAATTGAACCCCTTTGTTCTTGAAGGCAGAACCGCAGAGCATGGGGACGATCGTGCCGTCGATTGTGCCCTTGCGCAGCGCACCCTTGATTTCCTCTTGGGTCAGCTCTTCGCCTTCAAGATACTTTTCGGTCAAGACATCGTCGGTTTCGGCAACCGCTTCCACCAACTTCAGGCGATATTCATCAGCCAGGTCAACCAGATCTTCAGGAATATCGGTTTCTTGGATGTCGGTGCCCAGATCGTTGGTGTAGAGGTAGGCGCGCATTTTTACCAGGTCAACAATGCCGCGCAACTCAGATTCAGCCCCGATCGGGATTTGAACCGGCACTGCATTGGCCTTCAGGCGATCGCGCACCTGACCGTAGACCTTGTAGAAGTTCGCACCCGTCCGATCCATCTTGTTCACGAACACGATTCGGGGCACTTTGTAACGGTCTGCTTGCCGCCACACCGTTTCCGACTGGGGCTGCACGCCACCCACCGAACAGAACACCGCGATCACACCATCGAGCACCCGCATGGAGCGCTCCACCTCGATCGTGAAGTCCACGTGACCGGGTGTATCAATGATGTTGATCTTGTGATCGTTCCAGCTCGTACTGATGGCCGCAGCGGTGATCGTGATCCCACGCTCACGCTCTTGCTCCATCCAGTCCGTGACGGCAGTTCCCTCGTGAACTTCACCGATTTTGTGAACCACGCCCGAGTAATACAGAATCCGCTCGGTCGTCGTTGTTTTGCCCGCATCAATGTGGGCGGCAATTCCAATATTTCGCACTCGTTCGAGCGGAATCGATCTGGCCACTTTAACCTCCTGGGACTCCTATCGCAGATACCATGTTACATCCTTGTTAAGTAATCGAAACAAAGACAGAATGCCGGGGGCACAGATTGGGCTGACCGCCATTTAGAGTGCGATCGAACCCCACTGCCACCAAAGCGCTTGTCTCGGTTTTCAACTCATGAGGACTGAAGCACTGAGTCATTTGTCAGCCGATGAATCGTCATGACAAACGCTCGAAACTCTCGAAACCTAGTAGCGATAGTGAGCAAAGGCCTTGTTCGCTTCCGCCATCCGGTGCGTTTCTTCGCGCTTCCGGATTGCGCTACCCGTTTCGTTGGCCGCATCCATCACTTCATTCGCAAAGCGGCTCACCATGCTGCGGCCGCCGCGTTGGCGAGCAAATTGGATCAACCAGCGCAGGGCCAGGGCGATGCCCCGATCGCTCCGCACTTCCATGGGCACCTGGTAAGTAGCACCACCCACCCGACGGGCTTTCACCTCCACCAGGGGCGTTGCGTTCTTCACGGCCCGCTCGAAAATATCCAGCGGTTCCGAGCCAGTGCGCTCTTGGATGAGCTTGAAGGCATCGTAAACAATCCGGGAAGCAACTGACTTCTTACCGGATTTCATGATCCGGCGAACGGTCATGCTGACCAAGCGGCTGTTGTAAACAGGGTCAGGGGGAACAGGGCGTTTGTTGACAGTTGTACGACGAGACATATAACAGTAGCCGTTAGGTCACAATCAGAGCGTGAACAAGCAAACTAAAACTTCGGTGTCGCAAAGTTCATGAATATCGGCCACCTAGTCAGCACTCAATCAGGGGGCTGCATGGGTGCTTGCTGGGAGCCTGAAATGGCTAACCGCGATTTTCTAATTCCTTTGCGTACCAAGCACCCGGGCAGTCACCGACAGCTTCGTCATGAGCAATTTCAGTTATTGAATTGGCCATATTGAAGCTGCGGTTAACAGTGCCGGCCCGGGACTACGGAACCACCATTATTTTTGGGGCTTCGGGCGCTTCGCACCGTACTTGGATCGCCCTTGCTTACGATCTTTAACGCCGGCAGTGTCAAGGGTTCCGCGAATGATGTGATAGCGCACGCCGGGCAGGTCTTTTACCCGACCACCGCGAATCATGACCACTGAGTGTTCTTGCAGATTGTGCCCAATGCCCGGAATGTAGGCTGTCACTTCAAAGCCGGAGGTTAGGCGAACACGTGCCACCTTACGCAGGGCAGAGTTGGGCTTTTTGGGTGTGGTGGTGTACACGCGCGTGCAAACGCCGCGGCGCTGAGGACAGCTTTTGAGCGCTGGCGATTTGGTTTTGCTCTTAGCTTTGGCGCGCTCAGATCGGATGAGTTGCTGAATCGTGGGCATGGGCTTACTGCACCGGCAGATTCTAGATATTCGATGGGGTCATAAAATGTCACGGTCTATAACTATACGGATGTGCTGTTACCTTTGTCAATGAAGCGCAGCTAGGTTGACAGCTTTCCGGGAATGGCTTCGCTAGGTGGGATTTTCGCTAGGGTTCGCCGTCCCTGGGCCGGTGCGGTGGTCATGGTTTCGAGACGATCGCCCTCAAGCATCAGCCAGACGCATCGATCGACTACGCTTCGCCATGATCGAAGGAGTGCCCACAACTGCAATTGTTGCGAGCATTGGGATTTTGGAACCGGAAATTACCACCCACCAGGTCTTCGGAATAGTCGATCGTCAAGCCCCGTAGGTAGGGCAAATCATGATCGCGGACGATCGCCCGCCAACCATCTCCTTCAAGAGCCTGCTCATCAGGGGCGATCACTTGGCCCGGTGGGTAGAACTGCAAGACATAGGTTAAAGAGCGACATCCTCCCGATCGCACCTCCAGCCGAAACCAGCCTTGCTCCAGTCCCCATTGTTGAGCAAGACGTTGAACTTCAGCTTGGGCCGCAGCAGACAGAACCAACATGGATAGTCAACAGAATTTTTAAGAAGTGGTTTAAAAAATGCGATCAATTGCGATCAATGAGGTGTGATTTGGCTCGCCAAGCGCCTTAGCTAGCCCTGAAACCATTGCCATAGCAATAGCATTCACGATCCCAGGCAGGTCTAGGCGAACAGACTCAATTCAAAATCAGGGCAATTCAAAATCAGGGCAAGCCAAATCAAGAGAAATCAAAATTGAATCGAAGCAATTGCCCTACTTAGCAACAGGCGTACGGGCGTAGTCGTCCTGAAAACGAACAATATCGTCTTCGCCCAAATATTCTCCATTCTGCACTTCAATCAACACCAGGGGAATAGTGCCAGGGTTCTCCAGCCGGTGGGCAGTGCATTGGGGAACGTAAGTAGATTGATTCGGCGTGAGCATAATCTCGTTATCGCCACAAACCACACGCGCCGTACCTGAGACAACGATCCAATGCTCGCTGCGGTGGTGATGCATCTGTAGGCTCAGGCGATGGCCAGGGCTAACTTCAATGCGCTTGATCTTGTAGCCGCGGCCCTCTTCTAGCACCGTGAAAGATCCCCAGGGGCGTGCCTCGGTTTGGTTCGTGCTGAGTCCGTTTTTGGGAACAACGCCGTTCTCGGTCTCGGGGGTTGGAGTTTTTGTTGCAGCCACCGTACTGTCCTCGTTAAGTTTGGGTGTTTGGTTATGGGTAATTTCTAGCCGACTGTTCTTGCGCGTTTGCAAATCTTTAGCTTGTGGGCTGTTTGGGGGGTTGGCCCTTACGGGTAAAGTACCCAAGCTCGAATCGTATTGATCTGGATGATGCGGATTTGGTGCTGATCGTTGGGTGCTGATCACGAAGCCAATCGCAGATCCCGGGGTTGATCGCCGGGTTAATCACCTGTTGATGACCCACTGGAGCTTTCAGAAGCCTTCCAGTCGATCGCCCCATGTCCCATGCCTAAGTTGATGCAGTGCCTAAGTTAATGCAGTTCAGCTTCCTTTGCCGCTGAACCCCCTGACCATCCCTCTGTTTCGAGTATAGGCGAGGAATTTTGAGGCGAAAATAGTCCCCCTACTCAGCACCAACCCCCTCCAAACCCGTCAGCACCCGCGCGATCGCCCCAGATTTATCCCCCAGCGGCATCGCCCTGTTGCGTCACCTACGGGCGGCCCATTCGCAAAGTTGGAGCATCCCGATCGCCCGATTATTTTCCAGTTCTTCGATCCCCAACCTCGGGATTCGATCGCCCCCCAGGGATTCACAGTGACCTGTGGCGCATCGGTGATAATCTGATACTTGGCAAAAATACCGATGAAGGCGCGCTGGCGTACCTTCAGTGCGGTTCGCCCCGTTAACACCGAGTTTGAAAAACCGCTCGCACCCCAATCAGCGATCGCCCGGTGCCTCCCACCACGACAGCGCGATCACTGGATTTGCGAGCAAGCCAACCCCGATCATTGAAGCGATAAACTCACAGGCTCGAGCATGGTCACCACCACTGAAAAAACCAACGTCGGCTACATCACGCAAGTCATCGGCCCCGTGATCGACGTGAAGTTCCCCGGCGGTAAATTGCCCCGCATTTACAACGCCCTCAAAGTCCAGGGAACGAACCGCGCCGGTCAAGAAGTTTCTGTGACCTGCGAAGTGCAACAGTTGCTCGGCGACCAACAAGTCCGTGCTGTGGCAATGAGCAGCACCGATGGTCTCGTGCGCGGCATGGAAGTCCAAGACACCGGTGCACCGATCAGCGTTCCCGTGGGTAAAGCCACGCTCGGCCGCATTTTCAACGTTTTGGGCGAACCCGTTGATAACCAAGGGCCCGTTGAAGCCACTGAATTTTCTCCCATCCACCGGGCAGCCCCCAAGCTGACCGAACTGGAAACCAAGCCCTCCGTGTTCGAGACCGGGATCAAGGTCGTTGACCTGCTGACCCCCTACCGTCGCGGCGGCAAAATCGGTCTGTTCGGCGGCGCTGGCGTGGGCAAGACCGTGATCATGATGGAATTGATCAACAACATTGCCACCCAGCACGGTGGGGTGTCGGTGTTTGCCGGTGTGGGCGAACGAACCCGCGAAGGGAACGACCTCTACAACGAAATGAAGGAGTCGGGCGTAATCAACGAGGAGAACCTGAAGGAGTCCAAGATTGCGCTGGTTTACGGCCAAATGAACGAGCCGCCGGGAGCACGGATGCGTGTGGGCCTGTCGGGTCTGACCATGGCTGAATACTTCCGCGACACCAACAAGCAAGACGTGCTGTTGTTCGTGGACAACATTTTCCGCTTTGTGCAAGCTGGTTCGGAAGTATCGGCGCTGCTGGGTCGGATGCCCTCCGCTGTGGGTTACCAGCCCACCCTGGGGACTGACGTGGGTGATCTGCAAGAGCGGATTACCTCGACCACCGAAGGCTCGATCACCTCAATTCAAGCCGTCTACGTGCCCGCAGATGACTTGACCGACCCCGCTCCGGCAACCACCTTTGCTCACTTGGACGGTACCACCGTGTTGTCCCGGGGCTTGGCCGCTAAGGGGATTTACCCGGCTGTGGATCCGTTGGGTTCGACCTCGACGATGCTGCAACCGGCGATCGTGGGTCGCGATCACTACGACACGGCTCGGGCGGTGCAAGCCACCCTGCAACGCTACAAGGAACTGCAAGACATCATCGCCATCTTGGGTCTGGATGAATTGTCTGAAGAAGACCGCTTGACGGTGGCCCGCGCCCGGAAGCTGGAGCGTTTCCTGTCGCAGCCGTTCTTCGTGGCGGAAGTGTTTACCGGTTCGCCTGGTAAGTACGTGACCTTGGAAGACACGATCAAGGGCTTCAAGCTGATCCTGTCGGGTGAGCTGGATAAGTATCCTGAGCAAGCCTTCTATATGGTTGGCGACATCGATGAAGCGATCGCCAAGGGCGAAAAGCTGCTGAATAGCTAGTTTTTAAATCGCGCTGCGGTCAGGCGGGGGCTGGGTTAACCGGTTTCCGCCGCCGCTGGTGTTGTTTGTTCACGGTGTTGCAATTCCGCTCGATCGAGCCAAGAGGTTATGAGCTTAACAGTTCGTGTTATTTCCCCAGACAAGACCGTTTGGGATAACCAGGCGGAGGAAGTGATCCTACCGAGTACCACAGGACAGTTAGGCATCCTGCCCGGCCACGCGCCGCTACTGACGGCGTTGGGCACGGGGGTGATGCGTGTTCGGGTCAGCAAGGATTGGTTACCGATCGCCCTGATGGGTGGTTTTGCTGAAATTGAAGATAACGAAGTGACGGTGCTGGTGAATGGAGCCGAGCGGGGTGACTCGATCGACCGTTCCACCGCCCAAGCGGAATATACCGACGCAGAAGCTCGGGTCGCTGCCGCTAACAGTCCTCAAGAGAAAATTAAGGCAAACCAAGCCCTCAAACGCGCCCGTGCTCGGGTGCAGGCGGCTGGTGGCACGGTTTAGACCGCCAACCAATTTTCATATTTTCTCGGTCTCAATATCTATTTGTTGATGATCTTGATCATTCAGATCAACGATTGAATTGACTCATCCAGAGCGGGATAGGTTTAGCCCTACCCCGCTTTTTTTTATTTTGTTTCGATCTCGCTTCTATCCACCTCGCTTTTAATGAGAAGAAGCAACTTTGCTCACCCGTCGCGGGGATCCGTCGGTCTTCGCGTCAGGGTTTTGGTAATCTCCTCCGAACGATCAAAATCATGCAAATTTCAGGTTTATTGCGGGCGATCGGGCAGCAACTGAGCAAACGGCTGGGACAATGCGGGGCGATCGGCCTGTTGGGCTTGGTGATGTGGCTGATGGTTCCCACGGGCGCGGCCCAAGCCCTCACCAATATCAAACTGTCGGATTTGAACTATCGGGAATGCCCGGCTGAAGTGGCCGCTGGGGCCGTCACCTCTGGCGGGGCAACGTTGCCGGCCAAGTGCTTCATTGTCTATGGCAAAGCAAATAACACCACAGGAAAAACGGTGTTTGATGCGGATATCTTTGGGCGAATTTATGACGCAACGGACAATTCCATTATGGAAAATCGCACTCGCTTGGGCGCGATCGAACAGATTCCACCCGGCGTGAGTGAATTTGAATTTCGGATTTCTGTGCCCGTCAGCCAACCGGAACCGCTCCAGCTCAAGCAATTTAAGGCAGCGGGGTTCACTGCTCGCGTGCGTCGCTAACGGGTCGCTAAGATGGCGACCCACCCTTGGGATGAATTTTGGAATTAACCCAAAGATGCCGATCTAAATTGCCATAACCAGCCCGAGCTAACAGCAAAAACAGCAGCGAAAACAGCAGCAAAAAGAGGGGCCCGTCTTTTAACTTGCCCCTCCTCGATGACATGGGTTAATTGAGCTAAGCCGCTCGATCGATCAAGCCGATCAAATCGATCCAGCCGATCAAATCAGTCGAGTCGATCGAAGCAATTCAGTCAGTTAAATGGATCAATTGAGTCAATCAAGCAGTTTTTATGACTGCACCGACTTCAAGTAAGCCAGCATCGTATCAGCATCAGAAACTTCAAAAGGATCGCTGGGAGCATTGTCCCCATAGCCAGGTTCAATGAACACCTTTTCGATCGCGCCGTCATTCACCACCATGGAATAGCGCCAAGAACGCATCCCAAAACCCAGATTGGACTTGTCCACCAACATACCCATCTTGCGAGTAAATTCCCCATTGCCATCGGGCAGCAAGAAGACATTCTGGGCGTTTTGTTGTTTGCCCCACTGGAACATCACAAAAGCATCATTCACCGACAAACAAATCACCGCATCCACGCCCAGGCTCTTAATTTCTTCATAGAGTTCTTCATAGCGCGGCAGATGGCTGGTGGAACAGGTGGGCGTGAAAGCACCCGGCAGGGAGAACAACACAACGCGCTTGCCACCGAAGAGGTCTTGGGTGCTGAGATCTTGCCAACGGAAGGGGTTAGGGCCCGGCACGGATTCATCGCGGACACGGGTTTTGAACACAACATCGGGGACACGATCGAGCATGGTGGTGACTTCCTTAGGTGTAAGACAGTATTTTCATGAACTCATAATGATTATGACTTACAAGAAAAGATTTGACAAGGGACAGGCTCTTGTTAATGGCCAATGCGCCACCGACCGACGCAAGGTTGTTAGTCGCTAAAATCAAACCATCCGTCAATGGAGCACCCTGAAATCACAGCGCCCTGAAATCGTTGCTGATTTAACCGTTGCGACCTGGGGCATGGCGATCATGGGCGAAAACGTGGGGACTAAATTTCGTTGCTGTTGTTGAAATTGGGGCCCATGCAGTTGGGGCACAGGTGATGAATTTTCTAGATTCGGATGATGATCCGCCCCTTCAAATTAACGTCACGCCCATGGTGGATGTGATTTTTGCGATTCTGGCGTTTTTTGTGGTGGCGACGGCTTTCTTGACCCGATCGCGCGGTTTGCCGGTGAACTTGCCCAGCGCTGCCACGGGCCAAGCCCAAACCCAGTCAATGCCCGTGGTGACGGTGGATGCGGCGGGGAATTTGGCAGTCGATCGACAGCCGATCCCGATCGAGCAATTACCCACCCTGGTGCAGGCAAAGTTGGGGCCCCGCAACCCAGAGCAGCCCATGCGCACCGTCGCCATTGAGGCCGATCGAGCCGTGAGCCACGGGCGAGTGGTGGAAGTGATGGATCGGTTGCGCCAAATCCCCAACCTGCAATTGGCGATCGCGACGCGATCGGGTAATCCCTAGCCCCAAGATTCCGAGCCATGACGATCCAAGCCCCGACAGTTCGGGCCATGACATTAATGGCATTATTTGGGGAGAATCGCGGCAGACCACTGCACTGATTCTGATGCGTTGATTCTGATTAGATCTCCCCCTCCTCCTCATCGTTTAGGCTCACCTGCCATGCGCGATCGCCTTGAACCTGCTCCTTACCTTCCCCGTGTGCCCCTGTGGCGGCGTGGTGTGGCCACGGCGATCGATGCGGTCATTGCGGGATTGTTCAGCAGCCTGTTGGGGGCCGGGTTTGAGCTGCCGGTTTTTGTGATCCTGTGGCTCCTGGTGCGAGTGGTGATGGTAGCCAATAATCGCGGCCAAAGCATTGGGCGATTGGCCATGGATATCAAACTGGTGAACCCCCGCACCCGCCGCCTGCCAACGATGGTGGAGCTGACCCAGCGGGAGGGCATTGTGGGCATTGAAGCTTGGTTAGCCTTGCAGGGATTGTCCCTGTTGTCGCAGGTGAACCCGGTGGCGCTGCTTTGTTTGGCTCCGGCAATTGTTGATGGCATTGTGACGGCTACGGACGAAAGCCGCCAACAACAGTCTTTTCACGATCGCCTGATTGGGTCGATTGTGGTGCAAACTTCTCGGGGGTTTTCCCTAGATTTGAAGGTGCAACGGTGGTATCGTCTCCTGCGCGATCGAACTGAGCGTTTTATGCGAAGATAGAGTGCTGCAAAACTGCCCGAATCCGTTTGCGGACAAAGTCAGCAGTTCTGCTCGATCGGCGATCGCCCCCCGCCTGTTTTGCCCAGTGCCAATGCGGCGGCGCACGATCGTCCAATCGCAAACCCTTTGCACCGATCGAACCATTAGGAGTTTCCCACCGTGGCTAAAGGTAAAGACGTACGGCTCGTGATCACCCTGGAGTGCACCGAGTGCCGCACCAACACCGACAAGCGCTCGCCCGGCGTGTCGCGCTACACCACCCAGAAAAACCGCCGCAACACCACCGCGCGCCTGGAACTGAAGAAGTTCTGCACCCACTGCAACAAGCACACGGTGCACCGCGAAATTAAGTAATTTTTCGCCCATAACCCAGTCCTTGCCCGGAGCGCTCGATCGCCCCGGTAGTGGATTGTGCAGTCTCGTTATACGAACTCGGTGCGATCGGCTGTTTCCAAGCCGAGCCGCCCGATTCTTCTGAATCACTCCTGAATCCTTAGCGAATCACCATGGCTTACTATCGTCGTCGCGTTTCTCCCCTCAAACCCGAAGAGCCGATCGACTACAAAGATGTTGATCTGCTGCGTCGCTTCATCACTGAGCGCGGCAAAATCCTGCCCCGTCGTGTAACCGGTCTGACGGCTAAGCAACAGCGCGATTTGGCTGTGGCCATCAAGCGCGCCCGCATCTTGGCCCTGCTGCCGTTCATCAACAAGGAAGCCTAGACCACCATTGGGCATTGAGGATCAGGTGTCTAGGGTTTACCGTCAAAAAATAGTCCAAAACCCTGATTCCGCTGTTGCCAACTTGTGGGAGACAAGGGGCTGAAGTCCCTTGCTGTGACCACTGGGGTGTAGGCAATCAACTTTGCTTAAACATGTCTAAAAGGGGCGATCGACTAGTTCGATCGCCCCTTTGCCGTATCCAAGATTCGTGAACCCAATTCTAGGGAACTCGCCAAGCCTTTTCGTGATAGTCGTTCTGGGTAGCGTAGGGGTCGGGCGCATCATGGCTGTGTCCATGCCCATGATCGTGTCCATGCCCATGACTATGATCATGGCCGTGGCTATGCCCATGGCTGTGGCCGTGATCATGATTGTGGCCGTGGGCATGATCATGATCATGATGTCCGTGATCATGGCCATGGGCGTGGCCGTGATCGTGGTGGTGATGGCCACTCGCCAGCGCATCCGGGGCGATTGCCTCGCCATCATCCTGACCCAAGCCCAACAGATTGCGGCTGACAGCCCGGCGGAACTTGCATAGCTCGCAATTCATGGCCACCTGACCGGCGATCGCCTCCTGTTCCCGCTCCTTCACCAACTCAAACAGCACGGGATCTAAGCCAATTTCCGGCAGGGATTGGATCTGCACATCGGGGCGATCGAGCCGCGCTTGGTCGGAATAGCCGTGAATCCGCTTCATCAGCGCTCCCGTAAACAGGAAGTGCGGCAACACCACCACCCGTTTGGGGTTCCAAGTCCAAGCCCGCTCCCAACCCGCATCCAAACGCGGATGGGTGATGCCACTAAAACAGAGTTCCAGCCCCTTGAAACCGCTGCCTTCCCAGAGCACCCGCGCCAGCTTATAGGCATCGCCATTGGCATCGGGATCCGAAGCGCCGCGCCCCACAAACAGCAATACCGACTCATCGCGGGGAATCTCACTTTGGCGATCGAGTTCATCCAAGCGCGATCGCCACAATTCCACCAGCCGATCGGCCACACCAAAATGGCGACCGTAGTGGAACTTCAGCCCCGGATGGCGGGCCCGGGCGCGATCGAGTTCATTGGTCACATCAAACTTGTTGTGCCGCGCCGCAAACAGCAACACCGGCAGGGCGGTCATTTCCTGGTAGCCCATGGCCACCATCCGATCGACCCCCTCTTGAATCGACGGTTCCGTCAACTCCAAAAAACAGGGCACAACCGGCCGCGAGGTGTCATAGGCCGCAAAGGCTTCCACAAATTCCATGAAGGTGCGGCGGCCATCATCGTCGCGCGTGCCGTGACCAATCAACAGCAGCGGAAACTTGTCAGGGGTGGACGGGGCGATCGCTTCAGCGGACTCAGCGGACTTAACAGACACATTCAGCATGGATTTCAGTTCGCGCCCCGGTGCATCGCCGAGGGTCTAAGGGAATGGATGATTTGAACTGACGGGGCGATCGGTTTCCGCGTTTTTAATGGCTCACAGCCTATCGAATACCACTCGCACAGGACAGGGAAGCAGCGCGATCGCCCCAGCAGATTGGAGGCATTCCGACTGATGGTTTGCTCAGGGCTGGCTAAGCATGTTTGTTGGCACAGCCCCACCAATCACGGCTGCGGCACAGTCGCGGAATTTCACCGCCATTTCCCACCAAGCTGCCGAAATACCTTAGCACCTTGCCCGCTCTGGTACATTGCCCCTACTGGGGATCGAGACTTGTGGAGTTGGTGGAATTTGCCGCGATCGCCTGTTGAAATTCTTGCAGTAACCAGCGGGTAACTTGCCCGTGATTGGCAGTGCGGCTGCGACGAAAAGCCTCTTGCAACAGCGTCAAATCCAAACCGGGCAACACAAGCGATCGAGTAATGCGTTCACTCCCCTTTCCGATCATGCGGAAGGCCAACAGTCGCACGTTTTGCACATCCACCACCCAATATTCTTGAACGCCGATTTCTTCATGAATCAGCCGTTTTTCGCCCAAATCATCCCCCAAGGAGCTGTAGGCTACTTCGATCGCCAAATCTGGAGCGGGGTAGCGATCTAAGTCCACGATCGTTTCATCCCAGGGAATCAAATTAGCCCGATCGCCCACATGAAACGAGGCATCGGGCTGCACTTCTAATTCCCCCGATCGGCGATAGGTGCAGTTGTCGTGGCCATCCAAATCTAGTCCCAGCAAGCTGCTGTAGAGGGCGATCGCTGCCAACAGGATGTAGTGATCCCGCGCGTGGGGATTCCCGATCGCTGCCATCTCCAATAACATCCTGCCTTGGTAGTAATAGCCTTTGGGCGATCGACTGGATTCTTGCTCGGGCAGGTCGATTGTGGCCAGGTAAGTTTCCCAGCTCACTGGTTGCCAATGGGCGATCGGCTCAGTATTTGGAACGATGGCAATCATGGGCGATCGACCTCAAACCCTTCCGCTTTCAGCATAGCCAAAGTAGCGATCGCTGCTTGGGCCTCTGCCGCTTTGATCGTGTCACCGGTACCTTGACCATAGGGAAAACCATCAATTTGGACGCGCACTATCCAGGGTGGCCCCTGTGGGGATCGGCTATAGACCAAATCATCAACCGAACCAAATATTGCTGAATTTCCTGGCTGTTGTAGAAATTCTTGGAGAGCACTTTTAGGGTGTCGGGCTGTTGCGCCTTCGTAACCCAGTTTCTCGATCACTTGATCAAGCTTTGGCCAGAAGAATGCCTGAACTGCTGCCAATCCAGAATCAAGATAGTAGGCTCCAATTAACGCTTCAAAGGCGTTGGCAAGAACTGAGTTCTTTTGTCCGAGTTTTTGATCGCGCTTGAGACTATTACCGAGTCTCAGGCAATCGCCCAAATTGAGTTGATTGGCAAAAAATTCAAGTTGCGTATTCTCTACAATTCGAGACTTGGTTTGAGTTAGTTCCCCTTCAGTGAGGTATGGGTATTTATTGTGGATATACTCAGCTACCACCAATCCCAAAACGGAATCGCCTAAAAACTCCAGCCGTTCATTGTCATCGCCACTGCTTGGGTGCTCGTTCTTATAAGACCTATGGGTTAAAGCCTGTTTCAGGAGGCTGAGATTCTGGAACGGAATTTGAGAAATGAGGCGATCGCACTGCTCTTGAAACTGTCGGTCTGCCTGATTGTTAGGGTTTCGCCCCCATTGCTGCGCTTGGTTTTGATGGCTCAAGGCTAGCAAAGCTTCATTTTGCTGGGTTACTACCTCTTCCAATAGAGACGATCCGATCACCTGTAGTAACCGACGAATGCTATCGAGCGATCGATAAACATCTACGGCGGGAAATTCCGATTCATGGGCCCACTGGTTACGAATTTCTTGAAGTTCATTCACTAGAACTTTGTCGCTTTTGCTTAATCGGTCTTTAAAGACTTTGGTGTAGTTTTTATCTAGAATTGTTAGTAGATTAGCTACATCTTCACTAATAATCTTGAGAGGGGAATAGTTCTTTAAAATAGGTTGGGCTGTTCGCTGTTTAGGCAAGGACTGTAGAGAGTTTTTAGCCCAATCATCACCATACTCTGCCTGCATGGCTTCCTGAATGAAAGGAAACAATCCCTGGCGCAGAAGTTCTAGGCCACGGGTGATCGTTTCCTTTCCCCAGTTTTGGTTTGACATGATGTGAATTCACAATGACTAGTTTCATGGTAGTCAGTAATTCACATTTCGTGGGAACCTAGCGGCGACGATCGCCCCCAAATCGTCCGACTCGGCCGGTGGGTTTGCCCAGGTTGGCGCGGAGTTGGCCACAGGCTGCGTCCGATTCCAGACCCCGGGTGCGACGGACGCTGACGGCGACGCGGCGATCGTCTAGGGCTTGCATGAAGTCCCGCACGCGCATCGGGTCGGGGCGCTGGTAGTCCGCTTCCGCGATCGGGTTGTAGGGAATCAGATTGACGTGGGCTTGGAACCCTTGCAGCAGCTCCGCCAGCTCCTCCATGCATTCATAGGAATCGTTCACCCCCGCCAGCAGGATGTATTCAAAGGTGACGCGGCGGCCGGTTTCGGCGGCGTAGTCGCGGCAGTCTTCGATTAGCTCCTCGATCGGGTATTGGGCGGCACTAGGGACGATCGACTCGCGCAGTTCCTGGTTAGGCGCGTGCAGGCTCACGGCCAAGGTGGCTTGCAACCGTTCGTTGGCGAGCTGCCGAATCCGGCCGGGAATGCCGACGGTAGAAATGGTGATGTAGCGCTTGCCGATGCCGATGTCTTGGTTGAGTGATCGCGTTGCGCTCAGGACGGCGGCGGGGTTGTGCAGCGGTTCGCCCATGCCCATGAACACCACATTGCTGACCCGGCGATCGAAGTCCTCTTGGACGGTCAGCACCTGATCCAAAATTTCCGATCGCGACAGGTTGCGCACAAAGCCGCCTTTGCCCGTGGCGCAAAAGTCGCAGGCCATGGCGCAGCCCACTTGGGAGGAAACACAAACCGTCAGCCGATCGCGGGTGGGAATGCCCACGGTTTCCACGATTTGCCCGTCGGTCATTTTCAGCAGGAATTTCACGGTTCCGTCATGGCTTTCGGAGCGGTGGTGCAGCTCCGAGCGGCCGATCGGGATGTCGGCGGCCGCTTCTCGCCAGTTTTTGGGGAAGACGGTGATATCCATCAGCGATCGGGCCCCGCGTTCGTAGATCCATTGGTGCAACTGCTTGGCACGGTAGGCGGGCTGGCCCTGGTCTTTCACCCATTGGGTGAGTTCCGCGAGGGAGCCACCCAACAGCGGCGGCAGGGGCTGGCGATCGGGACGGGACTGCAAAATCTGCGAATCGGTTTGGGCAGCGGTGTTCAGGGCGATTGGGGCGGGAGCCATGGTCAAGTCTCAAGACAAAGGGCCGAACAAATTCCAGTGCGCCATCGCCACCAGCCAAGCGGGCGATCGGGCATGGGATTTGGGAATTAGGCGGATCAACGGCGGGCGATCGTGAAGCGATTCAGTAGTCGATTAGGGGTCGATCGAAGCCTGTATTAGCTTAGATCGTAGCGACTCTGATCGATGATTACCCCGTTGTTTGTTTCTTGCCCGTTTCTCCATGACCCTCGAAGCCGAAAACGCCCGCCTCCAGCAGCGCGTGCATGATCTGGAACAGCAACTGGCCCAATGGCGCGATCGCCCACCCGCCGGGCCGCCGCCCAAGCCCTATGGCATCAACTTGGATCGGAAGCGGGAACCCACGGAAGTGGATCCCTTTAACTCCGAGGGACTGTTTCGGGCCTATGTGGAAACCGCCAATGACATGGTGTATGCGGTGGATTTGCTGGGCCGGCTGGTGTTTATTAATCCCTACGGAGAGCGGCTGTTGGGGATTGAACCGGGTGAATGGCGCGGCCGCCCCTACATGGACTTTGTGGCTCCGGCTTTTCAGGAACCCACGGGCCAGGCCTTTGCCAACCTGTTGCACACGGGCGAGCTAATGGATTTTGAGTTCGCACTGCTCGATCGCGCCGGTCGAGAAATTCACATGCAGGTGAACGGGCGCTTGCTCTATGCGGATGAGGAGCTGATTGGCGGCTTGGGCATTGCGCGGGACATCACCGATCGCAAGCAGGCAGAACAGCAGGTGCAGATGTTTGTGCGGGCCCTGGAGTCAACCCACGACAGCACTGCGATCGCGGACTTGCAGGGGGGCTTCATTTATGCAAACCCGGCAACCGATCGGGTTTTTGGTTGGACCACCGGGCCCAATCGCCCCCAAAATGCGGCGGCCTTCTATCCAGAAGCGGGTACAAAACAGGTGGATTGGCTGGTGAAACAGGCGATCGAGGGCGGTTGGAGCGGAGAAGTCATTTGCCAGCGCCAAGGGGGCGATCGGTTCCCTGCGTTAGTTTCGGTGGGGCCCGTGCCCGACGAGCAGGGCCGGCCTGTGGCCTTTTCGATCGTCACCCGCGACATTAGTGATCAAAAACAAACCCAAGCGGAATTGGCGGCCAAAAACCTGGAATTGGAACGGGCCAGCCAATTGAAATCCGCCTTTTTGGCCAACATGTCCCATGAGTTGCGCACACCGCTGACAGCTATTTTGGGCTTTTCTTCTTTGCTGAAACAGCAGCTCTATGGGCCGCTGAATGAAAAACAGATGGTCTATATCGAACAAATTCGCAAAAGTGGTGATCATCTGCTTAGTTTGATTAATGACGTGTTGGATCTGTCCAAAATTGAGGCGGGCCAAATTGAGCTGGCGATCGAGGCGATCGATGTGCCCACCCTCTGCGATTCGGCGTTGGCCCTGGTCAGCCAGCAGGCGGCCGATCGGGATATTCGGATTCGCAAACGGATTCCCAAGCGCCTGCAACCCTTGATGGCCGATGAGGTACGCGTGCGCCAAATGCTGTTGAACCTGCTCAGTAATGCGGTCAAGTTTTCCCACGAGGGGGGCGAAATTGGCCTTGAGGCGATCGAGCGAGGCGGCTACGTGCATTTTTGCGTGTGGGATCGCGGCATCGGGATTCCCGAAGAAGCCCGCTCCGTCATGTTCCAACCCTTTCATCAACTGGACAACTCCCTTTCTCGGCGGCACCAGGGCACGGGGTTGGGCCTGTCTCTCACCCGACAGTTAGCGGAATTACACGGCGGCTCTGTGGACTTTGAATCCAAGCTGGGCCAAGGCAGCACCTTCACAATTCGGTTGCCCTTAACCTTTGTGCCTCCTGGTCGATCGCCCGCGCCGGCCATTCAACCCGGCGCATCGGCGGCACGGGTGATGGCGGCGGAACAGGCCCGGCCACCACAAATTTTGGTTGTTGAAGACGATTCGACCAATGCCAAGTTGCTGCAAGACCTGCTGAGCAGTTGGGGTTGTGGCGTGGCGATCGCCCCGGACGGTTGGCGGGCGATCGACTGGCTAGACAGTCACCCGGTGGATTTGGTGTTGCTGGATATCCAACTGCCGGACATGGACGGGCTGGCGGTCTTGCAGCAAATCCGCAGTGATGAACGTTGGCAGGATTTACCCGTGGTGGCGGCCACGGCCCTGGCCATGGAGCACGATCGCCAGCGCTGTTTGGCCGCCGGAATGCAGGGCTATCTCAGCAAACCGCTGGATCATCAAGCCTTGCGGGCGATCGTGGCCGAATTCACCGGCTATCATCCCCCTGGCCAAGCCAGAGATCACGCAAGCAATTAGCAGGGCTGCGGAGAGTCCAAGGGGCGATCGGTGACCGGCGTGGCGGAGGGAAACCGCTGGCGCAACACCTGAAACAACCGAGCCACCTGATCCAGATCTTTATCAGCGGGCCCCCGCTCCACCCCGCTCGATAGATCAATCCCGATCGGGGCAGCCATAGCCAGAGTGTCGATCGCTTGGAGCAGGTTATCGGGGGTAATGCCACCCGCCAAAAACCAAGGCAGGGGCGATCGCCAAGCTTGCAACCGCTGCCAATCGAGGGTGTGGCCCGTGCCGCCCAAGGCTTCGGGCCGGTAAGCATCCAGCAGCAGGGCATCCACCGCCGTTGCGTAGGATTCTGCTAAATCAAGAGTCTCCGCCGATCGCACCCGCAGCGCTTTCCAAAGGGTTTGATGGGGCAAGCGCAATCGCACCGCTTCGCAAAACTCAGGGGACTCATCCCCATGCAGTTGTACGATCGTCAGGTCGCCTGTGGTCACGGTTTCGGCGATCGTGTCTAGATCCGTATTCGCGAAGATGCCCACCCGCTCCACTGCACAGCCCGCCACCCCCAGCCGATCGCTCACCAAGCGCATTTGCGCTGGACTGACATAGCGCGGCGAAGCGGGCACAGCAATCAACCCGATCGCCCAAGCGCCTAAACGGGCGATCGCCACCGCTTGGTCAGGATCTTTCAGTCCGCAAATTTTGACGAGCATCAGCAAAAATTCCGAAAAATTCCAAGCCTGAGCGTTGTAATAGGGCTTTGTTGTCCAGAAACCCTGAGGTTGGCAATGTTGAGTACTGTTAAAGTCTACCGAAATTTCTGTTAAGTCTTAATAACAGGGCTGTCTACCCCTGAGATCGGGTTTCTATAATTTGGCCGGTTTCCCCTGTGCGGAATCAGCAGGCTGCAATGATTCATTCATGGCAATTTGAGCTATTCATGAGCTATCCATGAGCCGTCAATGACCGATCAATGGGTCATGAATTTGAGTCATGAATTTTCACCATCATTGGCATCATTTCTGATCCAGCCAGCAGTCCCCAGCAGCCTGATTCCTTCACAACCTGTTTACAATATCAATTTCCATTGGATTTTTAGCGCTTTGCTCTTGGGCAATTCCTGTTAATAATCCTCAACCGTTGATGGCTTTAGCAATTGATGGCTTTAGCATTCTGAGTCCTTGGAGGAACGACCCTTGTTTAATCTATTCACGATTCAAAATCTTTTGGCCACCGCCACCACTACTGAATGGTCACCCAATGTGGGGATCATCATGGTCACCTGCAATGTGTTCGCGATCGTCATTGGTTACTACGCCATTCAAAAGCGTGGCGTTGGCCCCACCTTGCCCTTGCCCTTGCCCGCCATTTTCACCGGGTTTGGGATTCCGGAATTGTTGGCAACCGCGAGCTTTGGCCATCTGTTAGGAGCAGGGATGATTTTGGGTTTGGCTAACGCCGGTTTGCTGTAGGGTTTAGTTACTCAACTCCGACTTCAAAACCGCACGTTAGCATCACGCGAGAACTCCCAACCAATTTTCAAAACTCGGGTTTTAAGACCAAGATCTCAGGGCTTGTCGTCAATCGCCTGAAACCTTGATTCCACCGTGAGCAAATCGTGAGGGGCAAGGGGCTTAAGCCCCTTGTCTTCGTTGATCAGTGCAACCCACAAAGTAATCAGTGCAACCCACAAAGTAGTCAGTGCAACCCACAAAGTAGTCATTTTGGCTTTTCAGAGATTCTCTAGGGCCTGTTGTCGTTTAGCCCGAAACCCTAGATCTGCCGTTAACGGATTGTGGAGAACCAAGGGATTGAGCATCTTGCTACAGCGACTGAGACACCGAAAATCAATCGTTTCTACCTGATCCTAGACAATGACGACAGGCCCTAAAGCCCCTTGTTTATCGATTAGACCGCTTGAGCGTACTAATTGATAGCACTAACAGGAAGCCGTAAATTACCAGAAAGGGCAAAAAGGACTGCTCGATCGCACTCCAATGGGGTGGTTGATTTTGAAAACTGATTTCGCCTAAATTTCCCCACCAAACCTGAGCCAGGCTATAGCATTGATTGCCTTGCTTGAAGCCATAGCAATTACCCGGACTCACGATAATTGACAGAGTTTGACTCACCAAAACTAAAATCAGAAATAGTGGTTTAACTTGCAATCGATACCCGCGATACCGACTGGTGAAGGCAGCCAGCAACAGAATTAAAAATCCATAGAATGGCAAGAGAAAAAATAGATAAACAATCCAAGCCAGCATGGTGAATGAGCTACCCATGAACAGGAGGGTGCTCAAGAGTAAATAGCCCAGGAAACAGAACCAGAATTGCCGAAGGGAGAGCCAGGGTAGAGAAGACAAGAAGGACATTCTAGTTACGAAGTTCTACTGAATTAGTCCCTGGCGGCAATCAGGAGTTTTCATCCGCTTCGTCAGCCTCCAGATCAATAATCCAATCCTGAACGAGTTGGGCAAATTCCTCGATCGACAGGGTGCAACTTGGCGATTCGTCATCCACCGTGTCCTCAATCGTGGCGCGATCGCCCGATAGGTTCAAACAGTAGGCATTACCCAACCGTTCCCAACCGTCCAATTCCCCCGTTCGTACCGCTTCCAGTTTTTCTAACAATTCTGCTGCCGCTGCTTTTACCCGCTGAATATCCAGGGTTAAAAACGCGATCGCCCGCTTTTGGGCGGTCTGTTGCGCTTGGGGAGGCTGGGGTGGTTCCGGTTCGGGCATGTTGGACGACTCGGGACGATCGGGAAAAAGGGGGTTCATGGGTCGGAATGGCCTGACTGGTTGGGCGATCGGGAACAGCAATCAGGAACTTGTTTGTTAGTTTACCGGCCCCGATCGGCCTGGCCCAAAGGCCCAGTTCAGCGGCGCAAACTCTGATTGCCTACCGAGACCAGACTTTCTGGCTCCCTAGTTCTCTAGAATCGATAAAGAAGAAAACACCGCGATCGAATCGTTTCCCGAACCCAACATCCCACCACGGTCAACCGCCGTCGCTGCCGAAACCTGCACGGAATCGATCAGGAGTTGATAGGGTGGATGGTTGGGATTACTAGGGGCTTTTAAACCCGCCGTAAGCTATGGATTTGGTTGTACTGCAAACCTGGTTAGATAACGCATCGTTTGGCATCCTGCTGGTGACGATGCTGCTGTATTGGGTAGGAGCGGCGTTTCCCCAATGGATTCTGTTGGGATCCTTGGGCACGGCTGGCATGGCGATCGCCAACCTCTGCATGGCGGCATTGTTGGGCGCAAGGTGGATTGAGGCGGGCTATTTCCCCCTCAGCAACTTATATGAATCGCTGTTTTTCCTCGCTTGGGGGATCACGGCTGTGCATTTGTTGACCGAACGCAACAGCCGCAGCCGCTGGGTTGGAATTGTCACGGCTCCCGTGGCCATGGGGATTACGGCCTTTGCGGCCCTGTCCCTCCCGGACAATATGCAGGCCGCTGAGCCGTTGGTTCCGGCCCTGAAGTCCAACTGGCTGATGATGCATGTGAGCGTGATGATGCTCAGCTATTCGGCCCTGATGGTGGGGTCGTTGCTGGCGATCGCCTTTTTGATTGTGACGAAGGGGCAGAATGTGACCCTGCGCGGTAGCTCCGTGGGCACGGGCAGTTTTCGGGACAAGGTGGCGCGGCTGGCGGTCAGCACGGCGGCCGTTGAAGCGCCGACCGCCCTGTCGATCGGGGGTGAAGCCAGCGGGGTTGCCCTGCTCGATCGCCCCGCCACTGACAGCACCACCGCCCTGAACCTGTCGCCCCAACGGTTGACCCTGGCGGACACTCTGGATAACATCAGCTACCGGACGATCGGGCTGGGCTTTCCCCTGCTTACCATTGGCATCATTGCCGGTGGCGTGTGGGCCAATGAAGCTTGGGGATCCTACTGGAGCTGGGATCCGAAAGAAACCTGGGCTTTCATCACCTGGTTGGTGTTCGCCGCCTATCTCCACGCCCGCTTAACCAAAGGCTGGCAAGGCCGCAAACCGGCGATCCTGGCCGCCTTGGGCTTTGTGGTGGTTTGGGTTTGCTATTTGGGCGTGAACCTGCTGGGCAAGGGCCTGCATTCCTACGGCTGGTTTTTCTAAGGGCTAGTTCCTGTGGCGGCATCCAACCTCACCCCAGACCTGCAGCGGCTGCTCGATCGAGCGGCCGCTTGTCGTGAGCAGGGCCATTGGCCAGCGGCGATCGCCCTCGATCGACAGGCGATCCAGTTGGCCCCTGATTCCGCGCTGGCCTACGGTTCCTTAGCCCAGTCGCTGCGGGGAGCCGATCGCTGGCCAGCGGCCGTCCAAGCCTGGAATCAGGCGATCGCCCAAGGATTGCCCCAGCCCTCCCAAAGGGCAAATGCCCATTGGGAACTCGGCAAACTCCAATGGGAACTGGGGGAACACAATGGGGCGATCGAGCAGTTCCTCAACGCGATCGCGCTGAACCCCACCCTCATTTCCCTGCAAACCCTCGATGATCTCAGCCGTTGGCTCCGACGGCGCGATCGACCCACCGAAGCCGCCGCCTTCGAGCAAGCGGCCTTGAAACGGCTGATTCCCGAAGTTCGCCAATTAATCCACCAGGGCAATGCAACCCTCGCAGCCCGCTGGTGCCTTTGGTCATTGCAAATTGCACCGGCCCATAACGCTGCCTATAACCTGTTATTTGAGGCCCTAACGGCCCTTGATCGCCCCGAAGAAGCGAAAGATTGTCTTTGTCGGTTGGTGCCCGCCACCGTCCTGGATGAATTCGCTCCCCGTTCCCCGCTCCCGATCGCCCGGTTGCCCTTAGCGGCCAGCAACTCGGCGGGCTTGAAACCACTAGCGATTTGGCCCGTAGTGGCTCCCTACGCCTTACCCGAGCCTCGATCCATTTTGCACGATCGCCCTACGGCCACCTTTCCAACCATCAGCCCCCTGCAAGAACCGCCACGACAATGTTGGACTTTGAGCAACGGCCGGGTTTGGGTTGATACCTACAATCGGGTGTTTTGGAATCGGGATGGAGCAGTTGTGGATGGTCTTTCGATCGGGGTAGAGCACCTAATTGCCACCTCCGATCGGCTGCCCAAGCCGCAATCCATCCAGGGCACAGTAGCCGTCATTGCCAAACAACATACAGAAAATTATTTTCACTGGGTGACGGAATTTCTGCCCCAGGTGATTGATCTTTTAGATCTTGCCCAAAGCATGGGAAAATCCATTGATTATTGGTATTTTGATACAGATTATTTATCATTTCAGGTTCAAAGCCTGGAGTCCTTGGGCATTTCGCGCAGTCAAATTCTTGCTAGCCAAGACATTCCCCATTTACAAGCCGACTTACTGTTAACCTTTAACGCCAGCAGTCTAATTGAAGGTCGCCGAGAAAGCCTTCAGAAGTTGCGTCAAATATTCTTAGCTAAAACTTCGCCAAATCGTCTCCAATCTAGACAGCTATATTTAGGGCGATCGCACGCTCGCCGTATCCTGAACGAAAATCAGCTACAGCCCGTACTTCAAAAATGGGGATTTGAGCCAGTTCCCGAGGGACTATCCTTCACTGAGCAAATTCAGTTATTTGCCGAGGCATCAGTCATCATTGGCCCCCATGGCGCAGCATTTACTAATGTGATTTTTAGCCAGCCTCAAAGTCGTATTTTAGAATTTTTTGCTCCAAGCTATGTCAGCCACTTCTATTGGCGATTGAGTGGTCAACTAGATTTTCAGTATTCCTATTTAGTCGGGGACGCTGTTCCATTGGATGATCAATCACCCTTATCCCAAATCAGCTTCTATCATGATTTAGAAATTGCGCCCTTCGTTTTGGAGCAAGCACTTCAGAATCTGATCAACTCCAATTGAGTTTGTTAAACAAAATTTTCTGATTGGTATTGTGGTCTTGGCTAGCCGTTGGTTGCGTGCAAAGCGCCCGTGCCGCTGTCTGATTGCGATCCCCGTCGTCTCTCCACTAAGGTTAAGATTCGGGACGCGATCGACCCGTTCGATCGAAACCCTGCCGAGTGCGTCTTTTGCTGAGTGCGTCACTGTGATTTCGCCCAAACCTGCTCATCGTTCCTGGTTGGTGCTGTCGGCTGCCATTGGTGGCGCGTTGCTGGTTGTGGCGGCCCTGGCGATCGCCCTGTTGTTGCGGGTTCCGGCCTTGCCCAACTGCCCCGCCATCTTTTGGCCGCTGGCTTCGGCTTCCATGCGCCTTTACTGCGCGGAAGTGGCGGCCAACAAGCGGACGGTGCGAGATTTGCTGGAGGCGATCGCCCTGGTGGAGGTGCTCCCGGCGGATCACGAGTTGCGCCCCCAAGCGAATCGCTACTTAGTCGCTTGGGTGGAGGAAATTTTGCGGTTGGCGGATGGGGCCGTGCAAGCGGGCAATTTGGAAGAGGCGCTGAAAATTGCTCGTCAGATCCCAACAACAGTTCCCAATCACGGCCAAGTGAAAACACAGATGGCTGACTGGGAACGGGACTGGCGGGAGGCAGAAGGCATTTATAACGCGGTAATTGGGGCGATCGACCAACGAAAGTGGGATGCGGCGATCGGGAATGCGAACCGGCTGGTGCGCGGCCCCTTGCGCTATTGGGCAACGGTCAAACACGACGAGCTGCGGGTGCTGATTGCGGAAACGCGCCAGGATGATGGACGGATTCGCCGGGCCCTGGCGCTGGCAAAAGGCGGCAACCCCGATCGCTTTGAGCAGGCCTTTGAACTGCTGCGGGGCATTGAAGCGCGGCGGCGACTTTATCCCCTTGCCCAACAGACGATCGCGGATTTAACGGAGCAGGTGTTGACCCTGGCCCAGGAAAGTATCGATCGCGGTAATGGAGAGGCGGCGTTGCGGTGGGCGGATTTGCTGCCCGATCGGGAATCGTTGCAGGCCCAAGCGGAGGATTTACGAAATCTAGCAGCGGCGGAAACGGCGGCCAAAGGGGGCACGCCTAAGGATCTGGAAGTGGCGATCGAGGAGGCCAGCAAGATTCCGGAAGGGCGACCCCTCTATGAACGGGCCCAGGCCAAAATTGCCCAATGGCGACGGGACAGCGAAGATGCAGCGCGGTTAGAGCAAGCAAGAGAATTAGCCCAATCGGGCACATTGGCGGACTTGACCAACGCCATCTCCCAGGCTCAGGAAATTCCGGAAACCAGCGGTCTGGCGGCCCTGGCACGGCGGGAAATTACCAACTGGAGCCGTCAAATTCAAGAACTGCGCGATCGCCCCCTGTTGGATCAAGCGGAAACCCTGGCCGGTCAGGGGCGTTGGGCCGAGGCGATCGCCCAGGCCCAGCGTATTGAACCGGAAAGCCCTTTGGCCGCCGATGCCCGTCGCCGGGTGGCCACTTGGCGAGCGGAGTTGGAACAGCGACAGGATGAGCCGATTTTGCAACAGGCGGAGGAGTTGGCTCGGGGGGGAGACCTCGCCGGGGCGATCGACATGGCGAACCAAATTGCCAGCGGCCGATCGCTCTATCGCCAGGCCCAACAGGCGATCGCCCGTTGGCAAACCCAGCGCCAAGATCAACAACAACTCACGGAGGCCCAACAGCTCGCCACCAACAACAGCCCGGACGGCCTCGTGAGCGCCATCCTGCTGGCCGATCGAGTCAAACGCAACAGCCCTTGGCGCAGTCAGGCTGACGGTAACATTGCCCGCTGGAGCCAGCAGCTTTTGGCCTTGGCCCAACAGCAGGCAGCCAACGGCGACTTACCCGGCGCGGTGGCCTTGGCTCGCCGCATTCCAAGGGTAGCCACCACCTACGAGGCCGCCCAAACCCAAATTAGTGCTTGGCAGCGGTGGATCTCGCCTGCACCAGCTAGTCCCTAATCCAGATTTGGCGGTCGGTGATGATGGTTGAGATTTGTGGCATCCCAACCGGATCCTTAGCGCAATTCCACTTGCAATTGCAGCGATCGCAAGTTGGCCGGAGCATTGGCCCAACGCAGCAGCACTTGCCGGAATTGGGCCGCTTGCTCAGGGGTCAGGGCACTGGAAACCGTGTCATCCCAAACCACACCCACCACGGAACCGCGTTCCAGGGTGAGGGTAACCACGAACGTCCCCCGCAGATTGGCTGGCAAATTGCGTTTGAGGTGTTGCGTGAGCTGCTCGATCACCCGTTGATCCAATCCCGGGGCGCTGGCAATCTGCACTGTGGGGCCCGTTGGCAAAGGAGACGTAAGGTCGCCCTCCGCTTCTCCAGCGGGCGGCGGCGGGGCGATCGGGAGAGGCACGGGTTGCCGGCTCCCTTGGCCACCCGTGCGGCGCGGGGGAGCACCCACCGATCGGGCCGCCTCGGAGCGATCGGCTGCCCCAAAGAACCCTTCGTAGCTGGTTCCTTCTGGCAATTCCACAGGAACCGTCACCCGCTGGGTTGAGCCATCCGGATTGACACGCACTTCCTCACTCACGGCCACAAAGGCGGTGTATTGAGACAAAACCCGATAGGCCAAGGAGGTTTCAACCACCCGATCGACCAGGGATTTCACCTCATTGCCATAGAGCTGATTCATGAGGTCTTTGATCCGGGAGCGGGCCCACAGTTGAGCAATGGCCGGCCGATCGCTCTGGTTAAACTCCACCTTGAACCGTTGCTCAAAGGGTTGGTTACCGGCGGTTTTGCCCGTCACAATCAGGGTTCCGGGAGCACGATCGCCCTTGTGCCCAAAGATCACCAGGGGTTGAGCCGCAAACAGATCCGGTGCGGCGGCCGGATAAATGTCTGGGCCGGGGCCCGGCCCCTCCCAACGCACCCGCACTTCCGTGAGCACCGGGTTGGCAATTTGGCGGAAGAATTTTTCCACAGGGGCTTCGGTGGTTTCGTCTTGGCGCACCACTTGCAGGGTTCCGCGTCCCACTTCCGCCAGGCGATCGAGCAAAAAGCGGTTGACCGAACTGCCCACCCCAAAGCTAAAGAGCCGATTCCCGGGTTTCAGATTGCGCTGAACGCTGGCGATCACCTCCCGATCGTTGCCAATGTAGCCATCGGTCAGCAGCACCACACTCCGCAATCGCCCCGCTTCGGCCGCTGGAAACCGCAACACCTCATCAATGCCCGCTTGCAGATTGGTTCCGCCGTTGGCTTGCAGGGCTTCAACGTAGCCCAAGGCTCGCTGTCGGTTGGCGGCGGTGTTGGCCAAGGGGCGATCGGACAAACGTGTGGCCGCATTGGCAAAGTCAATGATCGTGAAGGTGTCGTTGGGGTTCAGACCATTGATGAAACGGCGCATCAATTCCTTGGATTTGGCCAAGGGTTGTCCCTGTTGGGAGCCGGAGGTATCCATCAAAAACACCACGTCCTTGGGTACGATCGCCCGCTGGGGATAGCCAATCGCCGGGATCAGATATAGCCCAAAGAAACCGCCCCGATCGTCCCCTTGGGTGAGCACGCTGGCTTGGGTATTGGCCCCCGCCACCCGATAGCGCAGGATGAAGTCTTTGTTGGGAATTGAGTCCGCTGGGGACAGTTGCACGGCGGTGAAGCGCCCCTTGCCGGTGAAGTCGATTTTGTGGGAGGGCGATCGCACCGCTTCGATCGGCACGCCCGCATCGATCGACAGTCGGAGGCTGATGTCATGGCCCGATCGACTGCCGGGGGGCAACACTGGCGGATTAATCCGCGAACCATCGGGCACTTGATCCGTGTTGCCATTGGGGTTGCCATTGGGGCCGATCGGATTGCCAGGGTTATATCGCGGCCCCACCACCATCGGGAACACAAATTCATAATCCCCCCCTTCAAACCTCAGGGATTCGGTGTATTGAATGGTGACTTGGATCGCTTCCCCGGGACGAATGTTCGCCAAAGATTGGGTGAAAATATTATCGCGCTCTTGCTCCAGCAGCCCGGCCGTGCGCCCCTCTTGGCGGGCTTGCTCATAAATTTGGCGGGCTTCTTCGCGGGTTTTTAAATCGCCCTTAATCACCCGATCACCAATCCGAATTTCCATATCATCCACGGCGGCGTTTTCCGGCAGTGGAAAGACATAAACCGCCTCCAAAGGGCGATCGAACGGATTAGTAAAGGTCTGTTGCACCGTCACCCGCGACAGGTTGCCGGTCACCTGGGCGGTCACCTCGGTTTTATCCAGCACAAACCGATCGAGCGAGCCATCGGGATTCGGGACATAGAGACCGCCCACCGGGCGATCGGGCTGGGGCGAAACCATCGGGCGGCCCTCCGGAGGCATCCGTTGTGTTAAATGAGCAGCGGGAGCAACCGTGGGGCGAGTTATGGCATCGGTTGTGGATATCGATCGCGCCATCACGGGTGCTGACGACTGAGCCATTACGCCCCCCGCAGCCAGCACCACCATCCACCCGATCGCCGTCATTTGCTTACTCATTTCGATCCCCATGGCCTCACGCCGGGCCCCATTAGCAATCCGTCGCCATCCAATGTTCGGCCCACCGCTCAACGGGCCCAACCAAACTCGACCCGGAACGACTGGCCCTCCTGTTGATGCCTTGGGGGCATTTGGGGGGCGCTGTCCCGAGTCGGGGTTTTGCATGGCGGTACTACTGTTGTAGTGCTTCTGTTTTAGTTCCGCGATCGTCGATTGCCCTCCGGATCCGTCTAGACCCGGGTTGCGCGGTTTGTGGTGCGTTCTGCGTCGCGAGTCTTTTTGCCGCGCCAGAAGAATTTCACCGGAGTGCCTTCAAAGCCCAATTCTTTACGGAAATGGCCCTCAATGTAGCGGCGATAGTTGTCGTTGAACCGGTGGGGATCGTTCACAAACAGGGCGATCGCAGGCGGTTGGCTGCTGACTTGGGTTCCGTAATAAATCTTGCCCTGCTTGCCTTGGCGGGTGGTTGGCGGCGAGTGCCAACGCAGCGCATCTTCCAACACCTCATTGATTGTGGCTGTGGAAACCCGGCGACGATGTTGCTCAGCGGCGCGATCGACCAGTTCCAAAATCTTCGGGACTCGCTGACCGGTCACGGCACTGGTGAAAATCATTTCCGCCCAATCTAGGAAATAAAGACGGCTACGCAACTCCCGCTCATATTCATAGATTGAGGTGGAATCCTTATCCACCGCATCCCACTTATTCACCACCAACACGCAGGCTCGCCCATCGTCCGTAATCCGGCCCGCCAGGCGCTGATCTTGTTCCGTGATGCCGTCCAACACATCAATCACCAACAACACCACATCCGATCGACGGATGGCCTTGAAGGCCCGATTGATGCTGAAGAATTCTGGGCCGTAGTCGATCATCTTCTTGCGGCGAATCCCGGCGGTGTCGATCAGCCGGTAGCGCTTGCCATTGCGCTCCACCACCATATCGATCGAGTCCCGAGTGGTTCCCGAAATGGGACTGACGATCGCCCGGTTTTCGCCCACAAAGGCATTCAACAAACTGGACTTGCCCACGTTCGGCCGCCCCACGATCGCAATGTTCAGCTCCGGTTCCTCCGGCAACTGATCCACAGGTGGCAAGTAGCGAAGCGCCGCATCTAACAAATCTCCCGTGCCGTTGCCGTGAATGCCCGACACCGCGAAGGGTTCACCCAAGCCCAATTCCCAAAACAGACTCGCCTGAGCCAAGCCCTGATCCGGTGATTCACACTTGTTCACCGCCAGCAACACCGGCTTCGGTTGGCGACGCAACCAATCGGCAATTTCCCGATCGGCATCGGTGGGGCCTTGCTTCCCATCCACCACAAAAATCGCCACCGCCGCCTCCGACAGGGCCGCCATCGCCTGCTCGCGGATCAGGGGCAAAAACTCCGTGTCATCATCAAACACCAGCCCGCCCGTATCCACCACCAGGAAATCCCGATCGCCCCAAAATGCCGGCCGATAGGTGCGATCGCGCGTGATCCCCGGTTGGTCGAACACGATCGCTGATTGATCCCCCGCGAACCGATTCACCAGGGTCGATTTGCCCACGTTGGGCCGTCCCACGATCGCCACCACCGGAAGAGACATACGCCTCACCTACCGCTCTTTGTTCAAAACCAAACTAGTAATCATAGCGCGATTTGGAAGGCGTAATTCATGATCAATTCAGGAATTCTCGGCCATTCCTGACCAGCCTCCTCAGCGCACTATTCGTGTTTATGACCATCGGGCATAATCGCCGCCGCCATCAGAGCGCCCTCAAAGGAAGCTGAGTAAAGATTCGCCCGGTGTAGATTAGCGCCTTCCAAGTTGGCTCCGTGGAATTTCGCTTCTCGCAAATTTGCCATGCTCAGGTTAGCCAGCATCAAATTCGCCCCGGACACATCCACCTGGCTGAGGGTCACCTCTCGCAAATCCGCTTCCCGCAAAATGGCATCTCGCAGCGTTGCCATATACAAATTGGCCCCAATCAGATTCGCCCCAATCAGGGTCGCCTCATCCAAATTGGCACTCATCAAGCTGGCCATGCAGAGGTTAGCCAAGCTGAGATTCGCCATGCGGATATTGGCGCAATATAGGTTGGCCCCCACCAAGTTGGCCAAGCAGACGATCGCCAGGCTCAAGTTGGCCTCCCGCAGGTTCGCCTCCCGCAGGTCTGCCATGCCCAAGTTCACTTCCCGCAAATCGCAGCGGCTGAGATCCGCCTCCCGCAGCTTAATTCCCTTCAGGTTAGCCGTGTAAAGACTGGCTTCCCGCAAATCAGCCCGGCTAAAGTCCGACTCCCGCACCACACTCATGCACAAATCCGCCCGTCGCAAGGTTGCCTCGCGAAAGTCCACATGACGCATCACCGATTCCCGCAGGTTCACCCCCGATAGGTTGGCCGTGTAGAGGTTGGTTTTGCGAAGGCTGGCCCGCTGCAAATTGGCCCCTTCCAAATTCGCCATACACAAATCCGCATGGCTGAGGTCAAATTGCTGCAAGTTAACTTTGCTGAGATCGGCTTCGCGGAGGTTGGGATAGACGTTGGGGTTGGCGCGTCGCCAGCGGTTCCAAACATCTGCACCTTGCTCGATCAGCACGAGGTGCTCGGGGTTTGCCATCCTGTTGACTCCGGCTCTGAGGACGATGCAGCAAGGTGCGACAGGGAACGAGAGGGGGTTGATCGACGAAATTGAATAGATCGACGAAGAAATTGAATGGTTCTGCCCATTGGACTAAGCATATCAAGGCAATGAAGCCGTTGAAAGGCAACCCAAGGTTGCCCCCCACCTCCCATCGCCCTGGGGTGATGAAAAAGTCTTCAAAGGCTTCCGTGAGCTAGCTGGCTTGACCCGATCGCCCCGCAAATTGACCAGGAAAGTGGCTAAATCATCCGGATATCCCTTGGGCGATCGAGAAATCAGTTTTTGAAAATAGATGCACCCCAATGCCAAATCCTCAGCTCCCAATGGGAATGGGGATTTTTTTTATGGGTTCGTTGGGTTTCTTGACACTCGACAGGCTCAAGCTCAGCAGCCCTAGACTCGGAAGCCGTTGATTAACCCTGAGCTTGAAAGCCCCAAACTCGGCCAGTTAAAGCGCAACGGACTTGACCATTGAACCCGAGCAACCGGCCATCCGGCAATCCGTCGTAACTGCCCAATCGATCGGCAACATTCGCTACAATCATCAGTCCAGATGCGTCCACTAGTCTGACCCAGTTCGTTGGTCATTTCGCTAGTTATTCATCATTTTATTCACTCACATACCGGAGACAGTCCCCTTGCTGACCCTCGGAGTCAATATTGACCACATTGCCACCATCCGCCAAGCCCGCCGCACCGTGGAGCCGGATCCGGTGGCCGCGGCTGTTTTGGCAGAATTGGGGGGCGCGGATGGGATTACGGTACACCTGCGCGAAGATCGCCGCCACATTCAAGAGCGCGATGTGCGTCTGTTGCGGCAAACGGTGCGCACCCATTTGAATTTGGAAATGGCGGCGACCGATGAAATGGTGGCGATCGCCCTGGACATCAAGCCGGATTACGTGACCCTCGTGCCCGAGCGGCGAGAAGAGGTGACCACTGAAGGCGGCCTGGACGTGGTGGGGGCGGTCGATCGGCTCGGAGATGTGGTGGAAGCCCTGCAAGATGCCCACATTCCCGTCAGTCTGTTCATTGATGCTGACAGCAAGCAAATTGAAGCCTCTGCCACCACTGGCGCGAAATTCATTGAGCTGCACACGGGTCGCTACGCGGAAGCCCACAGCCCCGAAGAGCGGCGCAAGGAGCTGGGAATTTTGGCCCAAGGCGCTTGGCGGGCCCGGGAGGCGGGCTTGCGGGTGAATGCGGGCCATGGCTTGACCTATTGGAACACCTACGAAGTGGCCTGCATTGAGGGCATGGAAGAGCTGAACATTGGCCACACGATCATCAGTCGGGCGGCGCTGGTGGGCATGGAGCGAGCGGTGCGCGAGATGAAGGACATTTTGCAGCGGGCAGCGTTGGATATAAAGTTTCGTCGCTAGGGGTGCGATCGCTCAACGATTCGATCGCCAGGCCGCTAAAATGCAAAGTCGCTAGCACTTCCGCTGATTGCGCCTGTTTTCAAAGTCCTTAAAATTCCTCTGGTAAACCTGCTACCTCTCCCCAAAACCGATGACCACCTATCACTTCTGTTTGGCTAGCCGTCATTTCCTCCTGGAAGAAGAACCCCTTGAAGAAGTGCTCAAGGAACGGACACGCAACTATCATGAACGGGAACAGGAAATTGATTTTTGGCTGGTGGAGCAACCGGCGTTCCTAGAAGCTCCTGAGTTCAAGGAAATGAAGCAACAATGCCCCCAACCGTCGGCGGCGATCATTTCCACCAACCCCACCTTCATTACCTGGTTGCGGTTGCGGTTGGAATATGTGGCGACGGGCCAGTTTGAAGCGCCTTCTGAGTCGATTCCGGAACCGTTGAAGTCGTTGGCTCCCGTTTCGGCCAGCTAGGTTTTGCGCCAGCGATCACGACAAACAATACAGGGTTTAGGGCCTGTCGTCGTTGAGCACGAAACCCTAGATCTGCCGTTAGCGGATCGTGGGGGACAAGGGGCTTGAGCATCTTGTTGCGACGACTAGGGCATGAAAGATCAACTGTTTCAGCATCACCTCGAAATCTCGAAATAATGACGACAGGCCCCAAGACCCCTATTCGTCTTGGCCAGGGCTGCGCGTTGGACAAGGGGGAGGATTTGACTGCGGATCCTCCCTTTTGGTGTTGATGCGATGATTACTGGCTTTGATTGGTGATTGCCAAATGTGGAGGACTTGGTTTTTAGGTAGAAAGTCCGGTTTTTCCCGATCGCTCGGGTTAGGCTTGGGAGGCTGCACCCTAGATCTATCCTTCAGAATCCATCCCTCAAAACCCATCCCTCAAAACCATGTTGAAACAGCGGTTATGGCGGCCCCTGTGGCAATCCTTGGCGATCGGAACCGGCCTGGCGGCGATCGCGGCCGGTGGTCTGATTCCTGTGGCCCAAGCTCAGACTCGGGAAGACTTGCCCGAGTGCGAACCGCCCCAGTCCGGTGAATTTTTGCTGTTGGTGCGCCGGGCCAGCCGGGATGTGGAAGATCGGCTTTACACGGCGTTGCCCCAGAATGTATCGGCGGAACCCTGCCGCTATGTGGGGGAAGCGGTGATGCGCTTGGAAGGGTTTCCCTCGTTAAACATTGCCAAGGCTTGGGCCGATTATGTGCGCGATCGCACGGGGTTGCAGGCTTTTGCGATCGAATCGCCCAGCGCGCGGGCGGCGGCGGCCTTTCAACCCACGACATTGGGGAATGGCTATGCGGTGTTGGTGAATTATTTTGACGATCCGACGGTGGCTCGCGAGTTACGGGATTTTCTGAGTCGGGATGTGGGGTTAGCCAGCTATGCCGATCGCCCGTACCTGTTGGCATCGAGCAGCGCGGACAGCAAGGCGGCGGGCGAGTTGATGCGCCGTTTGAGCGATCGGGGATTCACGGCCATGGTGGTGGACGGTCGGCAAGTGATGTTGCTGCGTCAGGCGATCGCCCTACCGGTCGATCGATAAACGCTCCAGGAGAGTTGTTTCAAATTTCCCCAAAATCTCCCCAAAACATTCCCCAAAATACCTTCCCAAAATACCGCAGAGTCCTTAACCCAAAAGCATTCCAGCCCTTTCGCACAGCCATTCACCAAACCGTTATTCAAAATCACTCCAAAAACTTTGCCCCAACGCTGAACCTTTTTCGCTAGCCCCCTGTCCAAAGGAGCAATTCAACAGCATTGCGAGCATGGAGGGGCAAACAAGCCGCCAGCAGCAGTGTTTCTAGGATTTCTAGGTTTAAGGGCTGAATGCTGGGAAAGGCTCTCTATGCTCAATTGGGTCGCTGGCAAAGGACGGCGGTTTTGGCGGTGGCCACGGACGATCACTCGATCGTGCAACGGGCCGCTGGTGGGGACGCGCGGGCCTTCCAGCATCTCTATCGTCAACACCAAGCTCGGGTACGCGCCACGCTCTATTCCCTCTGCGATGCGGATGGTTTAGATGATTTGGTGCAGGAGGTGTTCCTGCGGGTTTGGCGAGGGTTGCCGCGTTTTCGAGGGTCGGCCAGCTTTTCCACTTGGCTTTATCGAATCACTTGGAATGTGGCTAGCGATCGGCGGCGGGAGTTGGCCAAAAACCGCGCCCGCCGCTTGGAACCAACGGCGGATCCTGATTTGTCGGAACGGGCGATCGAACAGGCGATCGATCCCCAAACCCAAGACAAATCCCCCCTCAGCCAACTGCACTACCAAGATTTGGTTCAGCGATCGCTGGCCATCTTGGGGTTCGAGGCCCGGGCCGTGTTGGTGTTGTGTGATCTCGAAGACGTTTCGCAAAAGGAAGCGGCGGACATTTTGGGAATTCCGGTGGGAACCGTCAAATCGCGGCTCTTTTACGCCCGGGCCCAAATTCGGCAGTTTTTGCAGCAACAGGGGGTGGAACTATGACCGATCGCCCATCTCACCCATCCGATGAGGCTAACGCTCAACCCCGCCCCGGTGGCAACCCCCGCCGGCCCGCCCATCCCGCTGCCGGCCCTTCCGGTCAGGAGGATGTCAAAGTGGTGAACTTCTTGCGCCAACATCGCCCCAGCCCACCGCCCGCCGCCCCGGGCCTGGAGCGATCGCTGTTGTTGGAGATTGAAGCCAACCAACTGCGAGCCACCCGCCGCCATCGGCAATTGTGGCTAGGCAGTTTGGGGGCGATCACGATCGGCTGTTGGGCCCTCTTCCAACAGGGCCCGGGAACTCAGGCCCCAGCCCCCAGCGTTGCGGAAGCCGATCTCGAAAGCTTCATCAACGAAACCTGGGGCATGACCCTCGCGCCCAGCAACGTCACCACCCAAACAGCCAGCACCGATGACTCGCTGCCCTGGAGTTTTGATCCCCGCACCTGGGAAACGGAGCCGACCAAGCTGGTGAATCGATCGCTCTCGGCCATGGCGCTTCCCGATCAATGGACACCTTACCTCTAGCCCCTGATTAATCAGCATCTCTCAGGAGTTCGTCAATTATGAAATTTTGGAACTTGAATCGCCTTCAGATCACCCTCATGTCCATGGCCGCCGTCGCCGCCGTCGGAACCGCAGCCCTGGTGCCTTTGGCCAACGCCCAAGCGGGGCCCGATGATGATTGGATGTCGCAAATGGACGATCGCCCCGGCCCGGGCGGCCCCGGCGGCCCGGATGGTGGCCCTCCCGGTGCTCAACGGGGCGGTCGGGGTGGCCCCGGTGGGATGTTGCGCGACCTGAACTTGACCACCGAACAAACCCAAAAACTCGACCAAGTGCGCGAGCAATTCCGCAGCCGCATGGATCAACAAAGAACCGCGATCGACACCGTTCGCCAAGAAATGGGCCGCCTGATGGCCGGTAGCGCCAGCGCCGACCAACTGCGGCAGCAGCACAACCGCTTGCAGGCGGAAATGCAAAAAATGGGTGATTTGCGCTTTGAAAGCATGTTGGCGATGCGGGAAATTTTGACCCCGGCCCAGCGGCAACAATTGGCTCAACGGATGCAGGAGCGCGGGCCCGGCCGGCGACATGGCGGCCCCGACGGCCAGGGTAGGCCCGGCGGTCGAGATCGACAAGGGCAACCTAATAACCAAGGTGGCCAGGGCTGGAATCGGCAAGGACAACCCAATAACCAAGGGCAGCCTAATAACCAACGGCCGCAATAGAGCCGCAATAGGTTGGTACTCTCCAGTTGATTCCTCAAAGCAATTTTTCTAGGGAAATGACTAGAGAAATCACTAGGGAAATTGCTAGGGATTGCTTCAGAGAGTTTTCCAAAGGTTTCTTGGCCATTTTTCCAGCGCCAGCCAACTTCCCAGCGCCAGACAACGCTGCAACCCAATAGCCGTGTAGGATCGCCTGTCCTGCACGGTTTTCTGCTGAGAATTTTCTGTCGCGAATCTAATGAACTACCCCGCCGCAAGCGGACGGGGTATCAGAATCAAAAAAGAGTAAGCTGCTCATCTCTGTGCAATTTCAGATACTCATTACCCTGGTTCTTAACGTATCTCGCTATCATCCCTTCATCTC
>MKGP02000100.1 GCA_001913845.2 Limnothrix sp. CACIAM 69d
CGACCTTTGACTAAACCACTCTTAATGATGTTTTGAGAATCACAATGGGGACAGTGCATTGTCATGGCCAAGCTGAACAGCGACTCACCCCATTCTGCCATAACGTTATCTACTTGAAGCTCTCAATTTCCTCAAAGCGAATGTTGGTGTTCATGGTGTCAGGAGAGAGCATGGTTCCTTGCAACACCAAGACCACCGAGGGGCTGCCACTGCCTTGAACCGTCACTTGGTCGCCCACTTCCAGGGTGTTGCGCGGGGCGGTGCTGCTGGGTTTGAGGCCCAAGCTGGCCGGCGGGTCAAAAACAATGCTGAACCCCCATTGCCCGATCGTGGTGTTGGTGGTGCGTTCGGTGTAGCCCAGGCGGCCAAGAGCTTGGCGATAGAACTGGATGGCGGCTTCTGCGTTGGATTTGCTCTGGAAGTTCAGGCTTTGCTGACCGTAGGCATTGGCCGCAAAGATGGCGGGCCGGTTGGCGGGAGCAGTGGTTGATTGGGGCAACCCGCGCAGAATGTTGAGGACGTTGGGGGCGCTGGGCTGGCTGGGGCGGGTTTGGGCGATCGCCTGGGGGGCTGCTAAATTCAAAATCCCGATCGCCCCGCCGAGCAGTCCACCGGTCACCAGCAAACCCAACAGCCCGATCGCCAGGGGATTCGCCAGAGAATTCGGGGTTTGGCGCTGGCTGGTCTGGCTCAGATAGCTGGTCTCAACCGTTTGAGGTTCGCTCATCATTAAAAATTAACCAAATCCTAAGGCCAGGATCTTAGGCCAGAAAACAAGCGAGCGATCGCCCGATGCTCTATCCTTTGAGGGAATGGGTGATGATTTCAGCCGATCGCCCCGCGATTTTCTTGGCGAATTCATTGCACCCGATCAACGCCGCCTTTCCCAATTGTTTTCAGCCATGACTGCCACCCAGGTCAGCGACCTCGAAGCCCAACTGAGCCAACTGCAAGCCGAAGCCCAAGGCGCGGTCGGCCAAGCCTCTGACCTCGACGCGATCGAGCAGTTGCGCGTTGCCTTCCTGGGCAAAAAAGGCAAAATCTCCGCCGTGCTGGGGGGCATGGGCAAACTGCCCGCCGAAGATCGGCCGCGGATTGGAGCCAAGGCCAACGAAGTGAAAGACGCGGTGCAAGACCTGCTCGATCGCCGACGGGCAGACCTGCAAGCGGCCGCCATTCGGGCCCGGCTGGATGCGGAAACCTTGGATGTGACCGCGCCGGGAACCTATCGCCCCCTGGGCCGCAAGCATCCCCTCGCCAGCACGATCGACCGGGTAGTCGATATCTGCGTTGGCTTGGGCTACACGGTGGCCGATGGCCCCGAAATGGAAACGGACTATTACAACTTCGAGGCCCTGAACACGCCCGCCGATCACCCGGCCCGCGACATGGCCGACACTTTCTATTTGCCCGATGGCAACCTGCTGCGCACCCACACTTCCGCCGTGCAGCTTCGCTACATGGAAGAGCGCGAACCGCCCATTCGTGTTGTGGCTCCCGGCCGGGTCTATCGACGCGACACGGTGGATGCAACCCATGCGGCTGTGTTCCATCAAATTGAGCTGTTGGCGATCGATGAGGGCCTGACCTTCACGGACATGAAAGGCACGATCGAAACCCTCCTGGGCGAAATTTTCGGGGAAGTGGAAGTGCGGTTCCGCGCCAGCTACTTCCCCTTCACGGAACCCTCGGCGGAGGTGGATGTGAAGTGGAAAGGGCGCTGGCTAGAGGTGCTGGGTTGCGGCATGGTGGATCCGAACGTGATGAAGTCCGCTGGGCTGGATCCGGAGGTCTACTCAGGCTTTGCGGCGGGCTTTGGGGTGGAGCGCTTCGCCATGGTTCTGCACCAAATTGACGATATCCGACGGGTTTATGCCAGCGATCTGCGGTTTTTGCGCCAGTTCTAAGCAAATCTCATCCCATCAGGTTTAACTGTGCTCCCGATGGCGACGAGCAACGCTGGGGCTGATCGCTGGCGATCGCTGATGGTGGGGAATTCGCGCTGGCATTGGGGCGATTGGACAGGCGATCGGCTCGATCGCACCTGTGATGATGCGCAGCCACCCCCGGATGATCTAGCCCAAGGGCAACCCGTTTGGGCCGCCTCAGTGGTTCCAGGAGCGCTCAATCGATGGAGCGATCGGGCCAATTGGCACATCATCACGTTGGCCGATATCCCGATCGGGGGGCTGTATTCCACCTTGGGAGTCGATCGCGCTTTGGCTGTGCTGGGCGCGGGTCAGCGCCACGGCTTCCCGGCCCTGGTGATTGATGGAGGCACGGCCTTGACCGTGACGGCTGTGGATCCAAACCGACACCTGATCGGCGGGGCGATCGCGCCGGGATTGGGGTTGCAATTGCGTAGCCTCACGGAAAAAACCGCCGCCCTGCCGTCCGTGTTGCCACCCGCCCAGCTCCCAACCCTCTGGGCCCAGGACTCGATCGGGGCGATCGCCAGCGGGGCAGCCTGGGGCGTGGCGGCCCTGGTGCAAACTTGGTTGCAAACCTGGCGATCGCGCTATCCCCACGGCACGGCGGTGATGACCGGCGGCGATGGCCCCGCGATCGCGCAATATCTCCGGGCCATGAACCCAACCCTCACGGTTGATTTACACCAGGATCCTTCCATCATCTTTGCGGGCATTCAAGCCGTTCGTTCTGAAAGGATATCTGAGAAGTAACTTGGGGTACTTGTAAAGGTGCTAGTAGCCGCAGGGGCAAGGAACTAAAGATGCTAGTAGCCGCAGGGGCAAGGAACTAAAGACGCTAGTAGCCGCAGGGGCAAGGAACTAAAGACGCTAGTAGCCGCAGGGGCAAGGAACTAAAGATGCTAGTAGCCGCAGGGGCAAGGGGCTTAAGCCCCTTGTCTTCGTCGATCAATACCAACCCACAAGGGAGTAGTTTGGGCCTTTCGGACATCCTCTCAGAACAAACCAGAGTTTTTCCCATACCCTTGAGCACTCATCCGCGACAGATCAACCCCAGATGAGCCAGAACGTAACAGAATATTAATAATCGGTTTAAACTGCTTAATTGCGTTGTTTTGAACTCGTTGGGTCGCGATTGCCCAGGACATTCTGATACTTTATTTCCCTCAATCATGACCCAAACTCAAGGTACGGCACTGGTTACGGGTTCCGCCATGCGGCTGGGCAAGGCGATCGCCCTCGGCTTGGCCAAAGCAGGCTACAACATTGCCCTGCACTATGGTTCCTCCCACGATGCGGCCCAGGAAACGGCGGCGGAATTTCGCGCTTTGGGAGTGGAATGCGAGCTGTTTCCCTTTGACTTGCTCCACGAGCCAGATATGCAGCCGTTGATCGATCGCGTGCGATCGCGTTTTGGCGACTTAAACCTATTGGTTAACAGTGCTTCCGTGTATGACGCAGCCCCGATCGCCGAAACAACGCCTGACTTGTTTGCCAAGCAATTTAAGGTGAACTTTGAAGCCCCCTATTTCCTCACCCAAGCCTTTGCCAAAAACGGCGGAACCGGCTGTGTGATTAACATCATCGACAACAAGGTAGCCTTCAATCAATATCAATATTCAGCCTATTTGCTCTCCAAAAAAGCCTTGGCAGAATTTACGAAATTGGCGGCGATCGAACTGGCTCCCCAAGTGCGCGTCAATGGCATTGCTCCGGGTGTCATTTTGCCCGCCGGGAGCCGCACCAGTGACTATATTCAGTGGCGAGTTCAGGGCATTCCCGTAAAGCAACAAGGCTCCACGGAAAACATTTCCCAAGCAGTGAGCTATATCCTGAATAATCCTTTTGTGAATGGGCAAATTTTGTTTGTGGATGGGGGCGAGTCCCTAACCAATGTGGGACAAAACGCCGTGACCTACGAGCAAACCACCCAAATTAAGCAATAAGCACAAGGGCGATCCCAACCGGTGATCGCCCTTTTTTCCAGCGATCGTTTGTGCCCGTTCAACCAACGTTTGATCCCGCTTCTGAGGCTCAATTCCATGTATCAAGCAATTTTGTCCGTTGGTTCCAACATTGAACCCCAGCACCATTGCCAGCAAGCGGAGCAAATTTTAGCCCAGGAACATCAACTGGTTGATAAATCCGCTTACATTGTGACCGCTCCCGTTGGCTATCAGGATCAGGATGATTTCTTGAATGGAGCCTATTGGGTATCCACAAATTTAAGCTATTTGGAATTTAATCAATATTTGAAGGATTTGGAAAAGCGCCTAGGACGCGTCAAGGGGCCAATTAAATCCGGCCCCCGGACGATCGACCTAGACATCATCATTTGGGACGGGCAAGTGGTGCATGATGATTTTTACAGCAAGGATTACACCAAAATTCCGGTGCAAGAGCTGCTCGATCGCCACGGAATTCAACTGGAAGCATCCCAAGCGATCGGCTAGGTTTCCCGCAGCGATCGCATCACCCCTGGCAACCGATCGACTGCCCCTTTCATCACCAAATTTCAGGTGAATTCCCGGTTCAAAAACCTACTCAAACACTACGGTACGGTTGCCATACACCAACACCCGATTTTGTAAGTGCAACCGCACCGCCCTGGCCAAGACCACTCGTTCCAGATCTTTGCCTTTGCGGATCAAATCTTCCACGGTGTCGCGGTGGCTGACTCGCGAAACGTCTTGTTCAATGATTGGCCCCTCGTCCAGATCTTGGGTGACGTAGTGGGCCGTTGCGCCAATCACTTTCACACCGCGATCGTGCGCTCGTTGATAAGGATTTGCGCCGGGAAAGGCGGGCAAAAAGGAATGGTGAATATTAATCGCGTTGGGGAAGGCGGCGACAAATCCCGGCGTGAGGATTTGCATATATTTCGCCAGCACGACTAGATCAATTTGGTAGCGATCGAGCAGTGCTAATTGGGTGGCTTCGGCTTCGGCTTTGGTGTCTTTGCTGATCGGGACGTGGTGATAGTCGATGCCAAATTGTTGGGCAATCGGGGCTAAGTCCGGGTGATTGCTAATAATCAGCACGATGTTGGCGGGGATTTCACCAGCTTTGTTGCGCCACAACAAATCGAGCAGGCAGTGATCCTGACGGCTGACCCAAATGGCCATGCGGGGAATTTCATCGGAAAAGTGCAGTTGCCAAGTTGCGCCGAGGGGTTTGGCGATCGCCCCGAAGGCGGGGTTAATCAGATCGCGGGGCAAATTAAAGCCATCAAGCTGCCATTCCACGCGGCTGAGGAACAAATTGGCGGTGGGGTCTTGGTGTTGGTCGGCGTGCAGAATGTTGCCGCCGTTGGCATCAATGAAGCTGGCAATTTTGGCGACTAAACCGCGCTGGTCGGGGCAGTTGATTAGGAGGGTGGCGGTGGGCGAAGACATGGCAGGCGCTGACGGGGAGCGATCGAACCTTTGAATTTTAAGCGAAACCCCGACGGCGGCCCGCACGGATGGCCTCACGGGTTTGGCGTGGCGCATGGGCGAGGACATGGGGCGATCGCCTTTCGGGGTCACGATGTGGGCCTATCTGATCCATTTGCAGGTTCTGCCCAGTATGGAAACTATTCCTTGCGTTCTTGGGGCAAGTCTTGGGGGCGAGTTTCTAGCCAATCCTCGAAGCAATCTTCGGAAAATAGGGTGAGGCTCTCAAATAGAATTTGCCAGGGATTGGCCGCGGGCAGCAAAATCAGGGCGCTGCCGAGGGGTTTGAGATACACCGCTTCGCCGAGGAAGTCGATCGATTGGGGCAAAACGATCGTCCAGCCCTGATCTTGTTTGGTAATTTCGACTCGTTCCATCGGGAATTCCTTCTGGGATGGTGTTAGCGAGAGGGGAATCGGGTCTTGCTTGATCCCGATGGTAGCGCAGGTCTTTTGGTGGGGCGATCGCCTCTCGGGGTCACGATCCGGTTTTTGGTGGGAAGGGCGATCGGGTTATGCGGCTCGGTTTTGGCTGGCGTTCAGGATGGTTAAACCGACCAAGATTTCGTTGTGATAGTGATAGATGATGTTGTCTTCGAGGGTGCTGTCGTTGGCGTTTTGGGGTTTGCGAAAGCTGAGATAGAGCACATCGGCGATCGGGTCGTAGCTACTCCAAATTTGGTTGGAGGGGGCCTGGAGTAGGTGGGGGATGGCGTTTAGGATTGCGGGCGTTGCCATTGGATTCCTCGTTGAGTGATTTTGTGGGGTTTTGAGGTCAAAAATGCGGTGATCGCCTCTCGGGATCACGATCCGGTTTTTGGCGGGAAGGGCGGCTATGGGGCGATCGCGAGGCGGAGATCAGCCCAGAGAGGCAATTGCAGGGGGCGATCGGTTTGGAGGCGTTTTGAGAAGCCGAAGATTTCGATCGCTTCGATGTCGTTGGTGTTGGGGTTGAAGCGGGCGAGTAGGCCATCGCCGAGTTCTTCGGTTTCCTGTTCAGGATAGGGCGGACAAATGGCAATCAGGAGGCTGTCGCTGGCGCGATCGTAGCTGAGGCTTAGGGTTGGGGCCATTCGACGGTTCCTCCGGTGATTTTACGAGCGGTATAGGCGGTGATAATCCAGTGGTGAGGCGGGTCAGTTTCGCTGACAGTAATGATGACCAAATGCCGGCCAGTGCGAATGGTTTCAAACCATTTTGAGAACAGTCGGGTTTGCGGATCGTAATCGCTACGGCGCACGAGGTCGGGACGGGCAAGGGTTTGGGCAATTTCGCTCTCGAAGTTGGGCCAGGTTCCAGGATGTCGGGCTTGGATGTGCTCAATTCGGTCATCCCTGAGTTCCACGTCAGCGTTGAGATACGGACAGGGAAAGTGCTGGGCCATCTTGCAATATGAGGAGGCTTATTGGTCTGGGTTGGTTTGTAGGGCTGCCAAGATCGATTGGGTGAGGGGGTGGTCGGAGAGGTCGGCGGCGCGATCGGCTTCGATCACGGTTTGCACAAAGATGCAGAAATTTTTCCAAACCGTTTGGGTGTTGGGATGGTCTTGACCGAGTTTTTCTAGAAGAATCTCCAAGCAGCGCCGGTAGAGGGGTTCCGCTGCCTCATACCGTCCCTGGGATCGATAGAGTTCTGCCAAGTTGTTGAGGCTGGTGGCGGTATCGGGATGGTCAGCTCCCAGCCCTTGCTCACGGATTTCTAGCGATCTCCGGTAGAGGGGTTCCGCGGCCTCGTACCGTCCCTGGGATTCGTAGAGTCCTGCTAAGTTGTTAAGACTGGTAGCGGTGGAGGGGTGATCGGTTCCGAGCATGTGCTCATGAATTTCTAGTGATCGCCGGTAGAGGGAGTCTGCT
>MKGP02000093.1 GCA_001913845.2 Limnothrix sp. CACIAM 69d
GTCGATACTTTGCTGGGAACACTAAGTGGTAAAGCAAGATTGTGACGTTATGACTTTTGTGGATATATTCGCTCATCTCTGATTTTTACGCCGCAGAGCGGCGGGGAATTGACCCTTAGAGATTAAAGAGCGATCGCTCAATATTCAAAAGCATTAAAAAACCGCCCGAAGCTTGTTCGAGCGGGGTGTGGTGTGAGGAGTGAACGGAAACATGCGTCTCCGCTATACCTCTATTCTATACGCTGAGTTTGCCTCTCGATAAGGATTGTGGCCGATCGCCCTATAAATTGAGACGAATCGACAACCTCAGCGGGCGATCGCCTATTTGCCCATGCCCAACTGTTGAGCCTTCTGGTACACCTTGCCCTCGGTCAGCAGTGACGGCGCAACGGCCACTTCCACTTGCTGCATTTCCTTCAGGGTGCTGGCTCCCAAAGTGCCCATGCTGGTCTTCAGTGCGCCTAGCAGGTTGTGGGTTCCGTCGTCCAACTTCGCGGGGCCAATCAGGATTTCTTCCAGGGTTCCTGTGGTGCCCACCTTAATCCGAGTCCCCCGGGGCAGCACGGGGCTGGGAGTCGCCATACCCCAGTGGAAACCACGACCCGGCGCACCGGCCGCCCGGGCAAAGGGCGACCCGATCATCACCGCATCGGCTCCGCAGGCAATGCATTTACAGATGTCGCCGCCAGTCACCAAGCCACCATCGGCGATGATCGGCACGTATTTGCCGGTCTTGGCGTGGAACTCGTCACGGGCAGCCACGCAGTCGGCCACGGCGGTGGCTTGGGGCACACCGATGCCCAACACGCCGCGCGAGGTACAAGCCGCACCGGGGCCAATGCCCACCAAAACGGCGGCGGCTCCAGCTTCCAACAGTTGCAGGGTCACTTCATAGGTGACGCAGTTGCCCAGGGCTACGGGCATCGGCATTTCTTTGCAGAATTTTGCCAAGTCCAGCGGGGTCACACCTTCGGGGGAAACGTGGTTGGTGGAAACGACGGTGGCTTGAATAAAGAGGATGTCGGCTCCGGCTTCGGCGATCACGCTGCCAAATTTTTGGGCGGCGATCGGGGTGGCGCTGACGGCCGCAATGCCGCCGCCGGCCTTCATTTCCTGAATTCGCTTAGCAATCAAGGCTTCTTTGACCGGTTCGGCGTAGAGTTCTTGCATCAAGGGCACGAATTCATCTTTGCCGACGGAGGCAATCCGATCGAGGATCGGTTCGGGATCGTCGTAGCGGGTTTGGATCCCTTCCAGGTTCAACACGCCCAATGCCCCCAACTGGGCCAGCTTGATGGCGGTTTGGACATCCACCACGCCGTCCATGGCGCTGGCAATAATCGGGATCGTGCGTTCGATGCCGCCGATCGTCCAGCGGGTATCGGTGACGTTTGGATCAACGGTGCGGCCCCCCGGCACCAGGGCGATTTCATCAATACCGTAGGCCCGGCGAGCGGTTTTGCCTCGTCCCAATTGAATGTCCACTGCGCTTGCTTGCTCCTTGGCTCGAATCGAGGTTTGCGATCGCTCATATAGATAGCCCGAGAATTCGTTTTGCAGAGCGAATTCGGGGGGGTGATTGAGCGGGTTGGCGAAATGTATTCCAGCTAGGGTATCAAATCTAGCAGACGGCGCGATCGCTTCTAGAATCTTGGGCGATCGATTCGCGATCGCCCCCTTGACTTTCGGAGGACTGGGCCGGGAATGGGCGGGTTGCGCGGCCCCCGCAACGGTACAATTTGGGGCAGCGTTGCGGTCTGGCGCGGTTTTGCTGGCGCACGATCGCTGGTGAAATGAGGGGTGGCCCGCGTGGCTCCCTTGGTGTTGGCCGGCCCCTGGCCGACCCTGTGCTAATCCCAAAAGCCGCAGTGATGTTGTCAATTGCCCCTGTGAATTGCCCTATGGGTGCTGCTGAGTGGCCGGAAGTTTCTGCAACCAACGGAATCGCCACAGGTGCGATCGAACCGGAGCAATTACTCGATTTAGCCCAGCGGGCCGGTGCCGAAGCCGCTGAAGTTTATCAATCTCAGTCCCTATCGCGGCCGGTTTCCTTTGAAGCAAACCGCCTGAAGCAAATTGAAAGCGCCCAGGCCGCGGGCACGGCCCTGCGGCTTTGGAAAAATGGTCGGCCCGGCCTGGCGGTGGCCTATGGGCCCGTGGATGCCCAGGCCTTGGTAGAACGGGCGATCGCCCTTAGTACGCTGAACGACCCGGAAGCAATTGAACTGGCTGACAGCGCCGCCGCCGACCAATACCCAGACCTGGGCCAGGCGATCGCCGTGGAACAGTTAATTGAGTGGGGCAAAAGCGCGATCGCCCATATTCGCGATCGCCATCCCGATGTGCTCTGTTCTGCGGAGTGGGAAGCGGATGTGGAAACCACCCGATTGGTGAACTCCCGCGGCCTCGACTGTGGCTACAGCGACACCACCTTGGGCTGTTACCTATCCGCCGAGTGGGTGCGGGGCGATGACTTTTTATATGTAGCCGATGGGCAAACCCAGCGCGATCAACTCGATCCGATCGCGATCGCCCAACAGGTGGTGCAGCGGCTTGATTGGTCGCGACAAAACGCCGCCACCCTCACCGGCCGGTTGCCCGTCCTGTTCACGGCCAAAGCCGCCGACATGCTTTGGGGGACAATCCAAGCCGCCCTCAATGGCAAGCAAGCCCTCGAAGGAGCCTCGCCTTGGGGTGGGCAAACGGGCAAGCTCGAAGGCAGCCGCCTGGGCGATCGGGTCTTGGATGGGGGAGTAACCCTGTCTCAGCAGCCCGATGAGGGGCCCTACAGTTGCCCCTTTGATGACGAAGGCACAGCTACCCGGGCCATTGATTTTGTGAAAGACGGGGTGCTGCAAAGTTTCTACGCCGATCGCAAAACCGGCCACCGCCTGGGCATGGGCACCACCGGCAACGGTTTCCGGCCCGGCTTGGGCAGCTATCCGGCTCCCGGCCTGTTCAACATGGTGATTACCCCCGGCCAAGATAGTTTGGAGCAACTGATTGCCAATTTGCCCTCGGGCCTGATCATTGACCAAATGTTGGGCGGCGGTGCAGGCATTTCTGGAGATTTCTCCGTCAATATCGACCTGGGCTTTTGGGTAGAGCAGGGGCAAATTGTCGGCCGAGTCAAGGACACCATGGTGGCGGGCAATGTTTATGCAGCCTTGAAACAGGTGGTGGCCCTGGGGGGAGATGCGGAGTGGAACGGCTCTTGTTATACACCCTCGATCGTGGTGGATGGCCTGTCGATTACGGGGCGATCGGGTGATTAGGCGATTAGGCGATCCAAGCAGCATTCCGGCCCAGCGATCGAGTGGCTAGGTAGCCGGGTAGATTTGGCCGCGCATTTCGCCGTAGAACGAGTGCTCGGCCGTGTGGACGTTGAAATACAGCGCTCCCTTGCGGGCCAAATAGTCGATGCCCGCCACCGTCACCACCTGGCCGGGTAAACCCAGTTCGATCGGGCAACCCTCGGGCAGGGTAATCGGCAAATTACTGGGTAAGGTCGGTGAGCTGGTGGCGCTCGGCGCGGTGATAGTGGGGATTGTTGCGAGGGCGGTTGCGGGCAAGGCCGGCGCAGCGGGCGCAGTGGGCAAGGCTGGTTCGGGGCTACCGTGATCAACACCGTTGTGCAGCAAGCGATTCCCGCTGGGCGGAGCGGCCGGGGCCGGCGGAGCGGTCGAAGCTGGTGGCGCACCGGTGGGCAAGCTCGGCGGACTGGGCGGGGTGGGAGCGCTGGGCAAACTGGGCGCACTAGGTGCGGTTGGGGTAGCGGGAGCGCTGGTGGTGGGAATGGTCGGCGTGATCGACACCCCATCCACAACGGCCGGCAAGCCTTTGACGAAGGTGATGTTTTCGTTGGTGATCGTGGCCTTGAATTTGCCATCAACGATCGTCTTGGTGAAGTCGCCGTATTCACCCAAATCCACCACGATCGGGCCTAAAATTCCCGGCGTGCCGCAGTGGATATGAAAAGCGGTGATTTTGGCAGGATCTAGCCCTGACATTTGCACGTCCACATTGGCAAAGCTGAAGTTTTTCGCAAAGTCCAATCGGCCATAGGCCCGCGCATTTGATTCAAAAAACTCGCCTGGTTCTTGGCGCGGACTGACAAAAGCTTCGTAGGTAAAAAAGGTCTGTTCCCCAAAGGGATCGGGTTTTAAACTGTCGGTGCCTTGAATGAAATTGCCGGCAGTGAGATCGGTGGGTTTTAGATTATCAACCAGGGCGATTTGTTGACCTGTACGGGCTAGGGCGATCGCCACTTGACCATTAGCTGTAGCGGTCAGGCTCAGGTCACTAAACACCACAGATTTGGGAAGTTGAAAAAAGTCAATGCCCTTTTGAAAATCGGTGATGCGATCGACTCCTTCGCCGTTGAGGGGATGACCCAACAGGAAAATATCGCGACCCGCGCCGCCGGTCAGGGTATCTTCGCCAAACCCACCGGACAGGGCATCATCACCCGCATCACCGGACAGCAGATCATTACCCAAATCGCCAGTTAAGAGATCCGCCCCTTGACCGCCATAGAGCAAATCCTCGCCTTTGCCGCCGGAGAGGGTGTCATTGTCTTGGTTGCCATAGAGGCGATCGTTACCAAGGTTGCCGGAGAGGAAATCATTCCCCCCGCCGCCCAGAATCAGATCATCGCCACCTAAGCCCCAGTAGGTGCGATCGGCAGCATCGTCAATGACGGAATCATTACCCTCTAGCAGCAACACCAAGTCTTTGCCCACGGAACTGCTGAGGATACGAATTTGGTCGCTGGGCAAGCTGCTAAAGGAAAACGAGTCATTGCCGGGAGTGGTCAGCGCCACATCCCAAAGTTTGCCGGAATCGATGTCAGAAAGGGTCATAACCGGAGCGGATCGAGACCGCGTGAGGCCGCTGGGCTGGTCTCTACCAATCTCTAAAGGTTGATTGCTTCTGTCATTGGCCGTTTCGGACAATGTGGTTTGCTGGTTTCGGCCATGGCCCGTGGCACCTTTCGGCAATGGGGCCCGTCACCGATCGTTACAAATTCATGGGCTAGATCCGAAGCAATCTGCCAACTGACAGCCTTTACCGAAAACAATGGACTTCTTTCATGAACCAGTTAGAAACCCTCATCCTTAACCCCTTTCCTCAAGATGGGCTGATTAACTTGTAGTAGCGAAATCAACTTAAATCATTCGCTTAAAAGTCAAACGTTAAAAGTTAGATTAGATCAGTAGGTTGGGTTGAGGTACGAAACCCAACACCAGCAAAGTTTGTATTGATCGCGTTGGGTTTCGCAAGCTCTACCCAACCTACTAGCGCTTAAACTGTTCGCTTAAAAGTCAAACGTTAAAAGTTAGATTAGATCAGTAGGTTGGGTTGAGGTACGAAACCCAACACCAGCAAAGTTTGTATTGATCGCGTTGGGTTGAGCTGTGCGAAACCCAACCTACTAGCGCTGATCCGGCCATCTGCCGTTAGGGGCGCGATCGCACAGGATCTGAACTCAAACTTGGCGATCGCTCCAAGGGCCAAGCCAGCTCGCAACAATAGCCCGCTTCCGGCAAATTCATGCGGCGAAATTCCCCTTGCAGGCGATCGGCAAGGCGTTGGGCCTGTTGCGTTCCTTGGCGAATTTTGGATGAGGTCATCCCGGGGCCGTTATCTTGCACTTTCAGATGGTAGCGATCGCCTTGGCATTCCCCAATCACCAAAATTCGCGTGGCTTCTTGGGCGTGCTTACCCACATTGCAAAGGGACTCTTCAAGCCATAAACAAATATCCCGTTTCAGCTCAAGGGTTAACTGTTCGGGTTCACAGGGGCTAAAGTTTCGCACCCTAACGCGGATGGTTTTGAAGTGGGGTAAGGAGCGCTTGAGGGTCAAACTATAGACTTCATACAGAAGGTAATGAAGGGGGCGATCGAGATCGATTAAGCTGCCTTCACCCAACCGCAACCAATGGTCAGCCATGGCGGGTTCGAGGGGCGCGGATGGACTGGCTGGCTGGTTAAAAGCCCAATCAAAGCAAGCGCGATCGCTGAGGTTATGACCGATCGCGCGAATTTCGGTGTTTACTTCCCCAAGCCGCTGCATCAGTTGTGTGGTGGGAATTACTGCTTGCTGAATCTCGCGCATTAAGAGGGTAAGGCTTTGCAATGGCCCATTATGAATTTGATGAAAGACTTGCTCGATCGCATCTTGGCGAATCGTTTGGCGCTCAATAATTTGATCGTAATAATGAAATCGCTCGGCATAGAGACAACTCACCATGCGTTGCAGTTTGCCATAGGAAAAAATCAACATAATTTGGACTGCCATGGCTGGCCCCAAAGAAATTAATAAATCCAAACCACGAGCACTAATCAGTTCGCTGGGATGGGTTATTAAGTAACCCAGAACGGGGGCAGCGATCGCAACCCATGACACCATTGACCACCGCAGCAGATTTTGCGGCCGCAGGGCAATCAGCATCAACATGGTCAACAGAAAGAGCGCTGATGTGATGGGGGGCAAAGTGCCCACTAAGGTCACAGTGGGCGAGCAAAATGCTTCGATCGTGAACACCCAGCTCGGCAGCACTATGCAGAAAATGCCGCTGATTAACCCCCAACGAATCACCCGTTGTAGTTGATGGGGTTGGCGAGCAAGATAGACCAACAATCCCAAACAGGAGGTGGCTAAAGCCGGTGGAGCAATCAAATTCATCCAATGGGGTTGCACGTCCCAGCGATGCAGGACGGTTGTGATCGCCGCACCGATCGCCGCAGCCGCCAAGGTAGCCATGACAACATGCCGCATGAGCACGCGATCGGGTTCTAAAATCATGAGTAATGAATTTTTGGGCTGAATATTGATATGGATTACAGCTAATTCATAAAGAGAAGCTAAAGCCGACTTGGCAGCTCTAAATCTGGTTTTAGGCTAGACCTACCCGAAGCATCACCCAGCTCATGAGTCGTCTCCCGGTCATTGCCAATCCTACCCGCA
>MKGP02000081.1 GCA_001913845.2 Limnothrix sp. CACIAM 69d
GGCTCCCAGCACTTGCTCACGGATTTCCAGCGCTCGCCGGTAGAGGGGTTCCGCTGCCTCGTACCGTCCCTGGGATCGATAGAGTTCTGCCAAGTTGTTGAGGCTGGTGGCGGTGGCGGGATGGTCGGCTCCCAGCACTCGCTCACGGATTTCCAGCGATCGCCGCAAGAGGGGTTCCGCTGCTTCGTACCGTCCCTGGGATTCGTAGAGGTATGCCAAGTTGTTGAGGCTGGTAGCCAGATCCGCCGATCGCTCGTGGGTTTCGTAGAGCGCGATCGCCCGTTGGAAATAGGCTTCGGCGGGAATCGCTTCCTCGGGCCCCCGACCCGCTCGGTAGCGATCAGCATAGCGATCGCCCAACTGTCGCAGCAAATCCGCCACGGCCAAGCTGTTGGGGCCGAGCTGGGTTTCGGCGGCGGCCAGGGAAGCTTCCAAGTCTGCGATCGACAGGCTGCCTGCATCGTTGCTGTCTGAGGGTTGCAGCTCGATCCGCTCCGGGATGATCTCGGATGGGCTGACCGCTGCCTGAGTCACCACCTTGAACAAAAACACACCGTCGCGCCAGCTCCAAAAGTCCGGGGCCTTTTTGGGCAGCTCCGGCAACAGCCGCTCCGGCAACCACAGCACGATCGGCAAGGCAAACTCCCGCAGCGCCTCCCGCGTCCACTGCAAATAGCCCAGGAATTTCTCGATCGGCTCCGGCCCCGTCAAGCCCAGCGCCTCGCTGCCCGTCACCGTCACCACGATCGGCAAGCTGGGGTCAGTCACATCAGCCAAGGCTCGGGCCACGGCCTGATGCAAGCTGGGTTCCGTCGCATCCAACCGCACTCGCAGCGGCTGGGCTTGGCCTTGCAACTCCGCTTCATAGCGATCGATCCAGGCCAGTCGTTGGCGATCGTTATCGCAACTGGCCAACAGCACCTGTAATTGCCCCAGCCCCATTTCCAATGAGGCAATCAGGCGATCGTAGGTGCGATCGTTCCCGTTGGTTGTTTCTGGCCGGTCGTCAGGATTCATCAGCCAATTCGCTGCTCAATGCGCAACTGATCTATTAGCAAAGGATGTACGTCATACCAGCTTTCTTTGTTGCGATATTCGATCACATACACACCATGCAACATCTCCAAAAACGCTTCGGCTTTTGGATCATCCGGCTGGTAGTTGCAATAGATTTGCTCCAAAATTTCGCGATCGGTTTTGCCCAGCGTAATCGACATTTCATTACGCAGCGAATCCAGCGCCTCTTGCAAAATGCTCTGATCGATTTGGGTTTGGCTAATGTCTTTGCCTCGCCGTTGTCGAACTCGCAATTCTACCCGCATTAATCGACAACATTCCTTGGCAATCCGAATCAACTCGCGATTGACTCCGCCGCTATACAGCACAATTTTTTCGGCGACTCCCTCAGCCAATAAATCTGGCGCAACCCGGCGATGAAGAATTTGCAATAGGGTCTTGAATTTTTCAGGCACGGGCTGACCATCGGCCCGATGACTGTCGTGCTTGGCAAACAGCTTCAACACGGGCATCACGTAAATGCTGGTGCTGGTTTCCGTTTCCAGATGACTCTTCAGCCGGGTATCACGAATCGTGGCGATCGGGATCGTATAAATCACCGTGAAGTTGGGTTCGAGCAGCGCTTTCAGATTCCGATAAAAAATCTCGTCAATCTGCGTCAGTTCCAGCTTGTCTAGATCATCAATCACCGCCAGAATTTTGCGACCACTAGCAAGCTGAATTTCTGTGGCGATATTATTGATCGTATCGATTAAGTCTCGAAGGTCTTTTGTAAATTCAGTCTTGATTTCTTCGCGCATTTTGGCATCGGTCTTCAGCTTGGTTTTCAGCAAGCCGAACAAATCAAAGCCCACTTCTGCTTCACCACTGACCGATGCTTCTTCGATGTGGGTGCGGGTTTTAAACCAATTGCGAAAGGCTTTGATCTTGCTGGGCGAAATCGCGATTTTCTCGGATTCAGCCTTGGCCATCAATTGCACGGCCATGGTGAACAAAATATTGATGTGATTGATCGAGTAACTTTCGATCAAATCCGCGATCGAGAAAAAGACCGTGAAATAGCGATCGCTCATCATCTTGGCAAACTCAGCCAACACTGTGGATTTGCCGCAGCCCCGATGGCCCGCAAAGATGAACTGATTGTCTGGCTCGGTGCTGTCTTCCACGAGCTGCTCCAATTCCGCCAAGCAGCGATCGTTGTAGCTCACCCCAAAGTTTTTCCAATCCTGATCGGCCACCAGGGGTTGAAGCTGCAAGTTTTGGAAGGCTTTTTGGAAGGCTGCCGCACGGGCAACGCTGGCCGAAGATGCTTCAGACATGGGAAACCACAGACGAGATAACGAGCAAGAAACCGAGCAATCTGCCCTCGGGTTTAATGACCCTAGACGATGGGGGCGATTGTCGCCATTGTGCCACAGGGGCGCTGGCCAAGATTAGCTTGCTTGATCCTCACCATGGGATTGGGTCAATCATAGCCCGCACCAATTGCTGAGTGCCTGCGGGCGCTTTGACAGGGGATCAGGAACTGCCAACCGATCGCCCAAGACGGAACCATGGGACAAATCGAGCGAGATTTTGCGGAAGATCGGCGCTTGTGTTAAACCGCTAGAGGGTTAATCAACCGGAAATTGGCGCTGAGGAGCTTGGGGATGGCAAAACGATCGAACGAAGGTACCGTCGCAGTTCCCGTTTCGCCCATGCCCGATCGCCCCGCTTCTGGGGTTTATGTGGTGGTGCATGGGCATTTCTATCAACCCCCGCGCGAAAATCCTTATCTAGAAGCGATCGTGCGGCAGCCCAGCGCGGCCCCTTGCCACGACTGGAATGAGCGGGTTTATCGGGAATGCTATCGACCCAATGCCTTCGCCCGAATTTTTAATGATTCGGGGGCGATCGTGGGGCTGGTGAACAATTTTGAGTGGATGAGCTTCAATGCGGGGCCCACGCTGCTGAGTTGGTTGGAGCGGTTTGATCCGGCCACCTATGCTCGAATTTTGGAGGGCGATCGCCTGAGTGTGAAGCGGTTGGGGGGTCATGGCAACGCGATCGCTCAGGTCTATAACCACATCATCATGCCCCTGGCCAATCGGCGGGATAAGCAAACCCAGGTGCGATGGGGCGTGGCGGATTTTCGATCGCGCTTTGGTCGCTCACCCGAAGGCATTTGGCTGGCGGAAACGGCCGTGGATTACGCCACCCTTGATGTGCTGATCGACGAGGGCATTAAGTTTGTGATTTTTGCCCCATCCCAGGCCCAGCGCTGCCGGCCGCTACCCACGGAAGCCGATCCGGAGCCGGATTGGCTGGATGTGGGATCGGGGCAAATTGACCCCACGCGGTCCTATCGGTGCTTTGTGCCCAAGGGAGGGGAACCGGAGCCGATCGACCCGGCAGCGCCTTCGGATCCAGCGGCCACCTTGGCCCGCGATCGCTACATTGATCTGTTTTTCTACGATGGGCCGATTTCCGGCGACATGGGTTTTGGCGATGTGCTGACCAGTGCCGCTTCCTTTGCCGATCGGTTGGGATCGGCGGTGCGGGCCGATCGCCCCAGCCAGGTAATTTCCGTGGCCACCGACGGGGAAACCTTCGGTCACCACAAGCGCGATAAGGAAAAATGCTTGGCCTATGCCCTCACCATGGAGTTTCCGGGGCGGGGTTGGTGTACCACCAATTTTGCCCATTACCTGAGCCTGCACCCGCCGGAGTGGGAGGTGGCCATGAAGCCGGTGACGGCCTGGAGCTGTTCCCACGGGGTCGATCGCTGGCAGGACGATTGCGGTTGTGGCGGCGGCGGCGGCTGGCACCAGCGCTGGCGGCGACCATTGCGGGACAGTTTGAATTATTTGCGCGATCGACTGGTGGCGGTGTTTGAACGCTATGCCACGCCGCTGCTGCGGGATCCTTGGCAGGCCCGCGATGAATATATCGAGTTGGTTTTGGATCGATCGCCCGATCGGATCACAGCGTTTTTGGAACGTCATCGGGCCCGCCCCCTGTCAGCCCAGGAGCGAATCGATGCCCTGCGGCTGTTGGAAATGCAGCGCCATGCCCTGTTGATGTTCACCAGTTGCGGCTGGTTTTTTGAGGAAATTTCTCGCCCGGAAGGGGTGCAGATTTTGCGCTATGCCAGCCGGGCGATCGAGCTGGCGGCCGAAGTGGCCGGGGTGAATTTAGAGCCGGACTTTGTGGCCCAACTGGCGGCGGCCCCCAGCAACGTGCCGGAATTTGGCGACGGGGCGGAGGTTTATCGACAGTTGGTTTTGGATGATCATGTTAGCTTTGAGCAGGTGGTGGCGGCCCATGCGATCGGCTCTTTGATTCCCAACCAACCGCGCCAAAGCCGCACCTATTGCTACACGATCGAGCAGCAGGATTACCAACTGCAACGGCTGGGATCCCTGGCGTTGGCCGTGGGCGAGTTGGTGGTGACTTCGGATATTGCGGGCGAGTCTGCCCATTTTGTCTTTGGAGCCTTGCACTTGGGCGGTTGGGATTTTCACTGTTGTGTGCAGCCGTTCCAAGGCCGATTAGCCTACAGCAAGCTGAAGGAGCGGCTGTTTGCGGCGCTGGAGTCCGCCAGTGCGGCCCAGGTGGTCTTGGCCTTGAGTGCCACCATGGGCGGCCAGTCCCGGGGATTTGCCTTGGCGGATCTCTGCGCGGAGGATCGCGATCGGCTGATGCGGGTGCTAGTACAGGAAACGACGGCAAGACTGGACACGCTGTACGATCGCGCCTATCGCGACAACTGCGGGATCATGACCCGGTTTTATCGAGATGCGCTGCCGGTTCCCCGCGAATTACAGGTGGCGGCGGAGTTGGCCTTGGGTCAGCGGGTGTTGACCTTGGTGCAGCGGTTGGCCGGCGAGTTGGAAACTTGGCCCTTGGCAGCGATCGAGGCCGGGCCGGGAACGCTAACGGAGTTGGAAGCGGTGGCCGCCGAAGCCCAGCGCCTGCACTGTCAATTGGATGGATTGGAAATTGCCCCTTGGATTACGAGGGCGATCGGGCGGTTGCTGGAACGGGCAGTGGGCTTGGTGGAAACGGAACTGAGCGGGCATCCTGCCGCCGACCCAGAGCAGTCCCTAGGCGGGTTTCGGGTGGCCGTGGATGCGATCGAGCGACTCACCAGCCTCAGCCGATCGCTTCAACTCACCTTAGATCTAGATTTGGTGCAGGAACGGCTCTTTTTCTGGTGGCAGGGTTCGATGGCCGCTGCACCATTTGATGATCGGTGGTTGGGCTGTTTGGGCGATTTGGGTCAAGCCTTGGCCGTGCGGCTGCGACCGGGCCCCTACAGCAATTTGCTGATCGATCGCCCCCGATCATCTTGAGCCGCTTGGCAGCGATCTGAATCGATCAGGGTCAATCCGAGGCGATCGCCCCAAAGCCGATCTTGTCGGGCCGTTGTATATCCTGACCCGGATTGCAAAAATCTCCGATATCTCTGAGATATCAGAGGTTTATCCTGCTTTTGTGGCAGCAGTTTTCAGTATCATAAAGGGCGGTCAAAATGTCAGCCCTATGACCTACAACCCTCGGATTCAGGATCTACCGGCCACAGAGCGCCCCCGGGAGCGGTTGGCCGCCTTTGGCCCCCGTAGCCTCTCGAATGCGGAACTATTGGCTATTTTGCTGGGCACGGGCCAAGGGCCGGGCAAACTCTCCGCCGTGGGGCTAGGGCAACTGATTTTGCAAACCTTGGGGGGCGATCGCCAGGATCCGCTGGCCGTCTTGCGCGATGCGTCCTTGGCGGAACTGACCCAAATTCACGGGGTGGGCGATGCCAAGGCTACGGCAATTTTGGCGGCGGTGGAGTTGGGCAAGCGGATTTTGCAAACCCGACCGCTCGATCGAGCCTTAATTGACACCCCAGCCGCCGCCGCTGCTGCCCTCAGTCAGGACTTGATGTGGCAACCGCAGGAACGGTTCGCCCTGTTGTTGTTAGATCCCAAAAATCGACTCCTAGCCACCCAAGTCCTGACGATCGGGACGGAAACCCAAACCCTGGCCCATCCTCGCGATATTTTTCGGGAGTTGATTCGTCAGGGCGCTGCCGCCTGCATTGTGGCCCACAATCACCCCTCGGGTGACCTAACCCCCAGCCCTGAGGATTTGACCCTCACGCAGCAGCTTTTGGCAGGGGCCCATTTTCTGGAGCTGCCGCTGTTGGATCATTTGGTGGTGGGCTATGGGGAATTTCGCAGCCTGCGCGAGACCACCGATCTTTGGGCCGCCTATCCCGACATGGGCTAAGCGGATCTCTGAAAAGCCAGCACTGTTACCTTGTGGATCCCATCAACGGCGGAGACAAGGGGCTTAAGCCCCTTGCCCCAACAACTCTTCGTGCTTTGCCAGTACCCTAAGTCACTGCTCAGACATGCTCTAAGACACTAGCTCAGGATTGGGCGGGCGGCTCTGGCGCTTCGGGATTCTCCGGGGGATCTTCCGGCGGGTCAAAGGTGGGCCCATCCCAAGCACTCGACCAATAGACCCGACCGCCGCCGGTCATTGGTTTGGCCGGTTGCCAGCCGTTCAGCATCTCTTGCAGGGCATCCAAGGAGATCGATCGAGTCTCCCGCAGCTTGTGCCAAACCGATCGCGACAGCAGCAGGGAATGCTCAAACCGCTCGGCCCCAATGCTTTCCAGGTAGGCCTCCCGCTCCGGCTGGTAGTCCGCAGAAGCCAGCAAGAGGGGCAAATCGGGATTGAGCGATCGGGTAATCCGCGCCATTTGAGCCATCAACTCGGGATAGAGCCAGGTATAGGCCGGATGCACGGTTAACTCGGCCCGATGGGGCAGCGCTGCATATCGGTGCGATCGCACTTGGAAATAGCCGATCGCGGCTTTCCGTTGGGGTTCAAACACATAACCCATCGTGGTTTCCAGCCCATCTATCCGCTGCCGGGTGTCCGCCAGGGCCGCCAACCAATCCGCCTTGAAGTCATCGACGCGCAAATCAAAGGCCTGGCGCACATGGGGGGGCATGGCCGCCGTGTCGAGTTGGTAAAGCAAGGGCGCATCGGCATTGCCCACCGGCATCAGGTTGGGCAAGTCTGGTTCCCGCTCCGCCAGGGCCGTGAGGGCGGCCGGCGGAATCGACCAATAGGTTAATTGGGCGATCGGCTGGAATCCGTTTTGGCGATAGAGTGCCAGGGCATCTTTGCCATGCACATTCACCTCCAGCATCCAGGTGCGTGCTTCCCAAATGGTTTCAAAGCAGTAGCGCAACAGCTCGGAACCAATGCCCTGGCTGCGACATTCCGGCATCACGGCCACCTGCTTCACACGCCAAGTGCTGCGCGATCGATTCACGGGCATCACCGCGATCGCCCCGCAAACCCGCCGATCGCGCTCGGCCACACTGGCCCGTAACCGTCGCTGGCTGGGGGCCATCATATCCATCAGTGCCGATAAGCCATACCAAGTGCGCAGCCGCGACCAATCCACCCCCGCCGTTTCCAGGGGGCTTCCTAGCCCGTCAAAGTCCGCTGAGTCCGCCGCAAGCTGGGCGATCGCATCCAAATCGCGATATTGGGCCCCTCGCAGGACAAGATCGGCATTTTGAGGCAAAAAAGCAGGCATCGCGCAGCCGCTCCCACATGGCAGGTTGCTCCTACTTTAGCGGTTTTGCTTCCCCGGTGGGGCAACCGTTGGCCAATCCCGATCGCCTCCCACGGGCAACCGTTCTGTGATCTGGGCTGGGGTCTCAATTTGTCGTGGGGGCAAGGGGCTTAAGCTCCTTGTCTCTGCCCTTAAGCCCCTTGTCTCTGCCCTTAAGCCCCTTGTCTCTGCCGTTGACGAGATCCACAAGGTAACAGTTCTGGCTTTTCAGAGATCCCCTTAGTTCATATCGGGATAAACGGCCCAAAGATTGGGTGGGTCATTCAGCCCCTTCCTTAACCGCTATTCAAGCCGTTGGATTGGTTATTTTCGATTTTACACTTTCGATTTCTGATTCAAGAATCGCCTGATTCTTTATTCATCAACTTTTCAATTTTTAGTGGCTTACATCCAAATTCTTAATTGTCACAAGCTTCCAAAATCAGAAAATTAAACACCCTGACTCGCAGCTTCAAGTAGTTGCAAACCTGACAGATTGGTAACTGGCCCATGCCAGGAAACCAATTAGGAACTGCAATTGTCTGATGAAGTAACTGAAAAGGAAAAAAAGGAAAACTCCGAATTGAGATGGAATTTGGTGATTTTGAAAAGCTTGGCCCAGTTAAAAATTGCCAGTTCTTCAACTGTCCACCACTCCGATCTCCGGATTTCAACCCCCTTTTCAGAAGTAGTCAAAGAAGCCCGCAGAAAGCTTCCTTCAGAATTTTCTCAGGGGACTCCCGATCGGGTTCCCTGTTCGCTCCTCAGGATTTAAAACCATGCTGAATCGCAATCGCTGGAAAGCCGCCGCCGCTCTGTTGATGACCTTTGGCATGAACGTCACCACCATCACCCCGATGCTGGTTGCTCCTTTGGCTGCTCCTGCTCCGGCCGTGGCTCAAAGTATTTCATTCCCCGATGTACCTGCGAATCATTGGGCCAGTGATTACATCCACGCACTGGTTTCTCAAAACATTTTGGCGGGTTTTCCCGATGGCACTTTCCGCCCCGATGCACCGGTCACTCGGGCAGAATTTTCAGCCATGTTGCGCAAGGTTTATCAACGGGGCAGCATCCGCAGCGCGATCAATTTTGTGGATGTGCCCAGCAGCCATTGGGCCTATGATGCCATTCGCCGCGCCTATGAGATGGGCTTTGTTTCTGGTTATCCCGATGGCATTTTCTTGCCGGAACAAAATATTCCGCGCGAACAGGTTTTGGTGGCGCTGACTAATGGTTTGAACTATCAAGCAGCGGCTCCCACGGAACAGGTTTTAGGCAATTTTGCGGATAGTGGGGCCATTTCCAATTTTGCTCGCGGCCCGATCGCGGCCGCCACTGAAAAACGGATGGTGGTGAACTATCCGAACGTCAGCTATTTGAACCCTGGGCGCAATGCCACCCGAGCGGAAGTGGCGGCTTTTCTCTACCAAGCCTTGACCAGTGAGGGACGAGTGGCGACTCTGAGTTCGCCTTATATTGCCAATGCCCAAACCGTGGCCACCAACTATCGGATTGCGGCGGGCACATCCCTTCCTGTGAGCTACATGAAGGAAAAAATCCTGCTGATGCCGGATGAAACCTTGCCGGTGACTTTTAATGTGCGCAACAACATCACCACCACTACGGGTCAGGTGTTGATTCCGGCGGGCAGCCAAGTGAAGGGCAATCTGCGGCCGGCCGGCGACAAGGCAACGCAGTTTGTGGCGCAGGAAATTGTGATGCCCGATGGTTCAACGCGATCCCTGAAGGCTACGTCCAGTGTGATTACAACAACGGAAACGGTACGCAAGGGGGCTGACCTGGGCCGGTTGCTGAAGAACACGGCGATCGGGACGGCGGCGGCGGCGGCCATCTCGGCGGTGACGGGCGATCGGGCGATCGCCACGGAAGAGTTGCTGATCGGTGCGGGTGGCGGTGCGCTTCTGAGCCTGATCGAACGGTTCTTGGGTCGCAACAGCATCGATGTGCTGGTGGTGCAACCGGAAACGAATCTGAACCTGACCCTCACGGATGATTTTGTGGTGGCGGCTCGCTAGGCGGACTGAAGGCCCTGCAACGGGACTGAAACCCTAATTCTCCTGTTGGCGGATTGTGGAGGGGGTGTTGGCAGATCGTGAGGGACAAGGGGCTGAGGACTGGCCATCGTTTAACCCGAAACCCATGATCTGCCGTTAGCAGATCGTGGGGGGCAAGGGGCTTAAGCCCCTTGTTTAGGGCGGTTAGGGGATGGAAGATCAACCGTTCTCATTGGATTCCAGGAAATGACGACGGGCCCTAGCTCGCGGGTTGTGGTTTTGATTTTGCCTCCAAGTCTTCCAGGCGCGATCGCAGGGTTTGGTTGTCTTTTTTCAGTTGATCTAGCTCTTGGCGCACCTGATCCAAGGCGCGATCGGAACCCGCATTATGCTGCACCCGCTTCACGGCCTCTTCCGCCATCCGACGCACGCGGCCATCGGGCGACTGGCTGGCCAACCCTTGCAAAATCCCGATCGCCTTGGTGGTTTCCATCTGTCCTAGGGCAACCACCACCGCCACTTGGGTGAGGAAAAAGCTCTCGCGGGCATAGGTTTGCAGTGCATTCAACACCCGATCGACCGCTGGGGCTTCTTGGCCGTTGGCCACCGCGCCCAGGGCCCGAATCGCCGCTAAGCGTAGGGCCTGGGGAATGCCCGGTTGGCTGGTTTCCAGCACCAAATCCAGGGCGGCGGCAGAGGTCTTGAGGGCGCTTAGGCCGCTGACGGCCCCGGAACGAACGATTTCATTCCAGCCCGATCGCTTTTTCAGGGCCGATTTGAGCAACGCAATCGCCCGATCGGCCAAGGCCGGCTGGGCCGCCGCGATCGACCCGATGGCCGCCAAGGCCGCCGACTCGGTGTAGTAACTGACATCGCCCTTCTTGGCGATCGACTCCAGCGCTGAATAAGCTGCTTCGGTTTTGAGGGAGGCAATGGCCTGAATCACCGATCGACGCACTTGGGGATCCGAATCCTTCAACCCCGGCTTCAGGGCCGCCAACACCCCATCTAAACCGATGGTGGCCAGGTTTTCTGCCACCTCGGCACGCACCCCCCAAAAGCGATCGCTCGTCAGGGATTGGGCCAAAGCATTCAAGGCTTCGAGCGTGCCTTTCTGGGCGATCGCTTTGGCCGCAAATACCCGGGCGATCGGGTCTGGATCAAACTGTAATTGGGCTTTCAATTCCGGCAGTGGATAATCTAGCTCCACCGTTTTCAGCCAATGATTCCCCGGATCAAAACTGACGAAATCTGGTTTTTGCTCCAAGGGTAAGTAGAAGGTTTGTTCCCGATCGTGAATGGCCAGCTTCACGGTTTTGAACGTGACCTTAGGGGCGGGAGCCGCTACTTTTTTCGACTTCTTCGATTTCGGAGCAGGGCTGGCTGCTTCACTGCTGAGGGTCGCAAAGGACACTGGAATTTTCAAATTAAACAGCGTCTCCAAATCCCCTTCCTTGGCTTGGGTTTGGGTCACGGTCAATTTTGCAATCTTATTTTCTCCATCCCAGCTATAGGCAACTTTGAAATCGGGATGACCTCCCCGAAACACGTACTGATCAAACAGAAACAACAAATTTCGACCCGTTGTCTGTTCGATCGCTCGCAAGAGATCGATCGTTTCGATAGCACCAAAGGCGTGATTTTTGACAAATGCTTGAATCGATTTCCAAAACAAATCATCGCCCAATTCCTGGTGCAGCATGTGATAAACACAGCCGCCCTTTTCATAGGTATGGCAATCGTAGAGTTCGATCGGCTCGCGATAAACATGGGTCACCATGGGCCGTCGGTAGCGCCGCCGATCTTCCCCTAAATAGGCCCGCTGATCACCCAGGCGATAATAGGCTGCTTCCTCCGATCCATATTCATGCTCAGTCCAGAGGGTTTCGGAATAGGTGGCCATGCCTTCTTTCAGCCAAGCATGGGACCAATGCTTAATGACCAGCAAATCACCAAACCACTGGTGCGCCAGTTCATGAACCACCAAAGCTTCGGAATTGCGATTATCGATCGCGGCTCGTTCATCTAACAAGCAACGATCGGTTAACAGGGTCATGGAGGTATTTTCCATACCCCCAAAAATAAAATCCTCCATGCAAGCTTGCCCATACTTGCTATAGGGATAGTCATAGTCAAATTTTTCGCTGAGAAAATCCATCATCGCGGGCGTTTTGCCCATGGTGCGCTGGGCTTCCGAAGCCCGATTCTGAGCGGTGTAATAGCTCACAGGTCGGCCGCGCCACTCATCCTTGATTTCTGCAAAATCTCCCACGGTCAGGGTGAACAGATAAATCGGATGAGGCTGTTTTTGATGCCAATGGTAAGTGGTGGTTTTGCCCTTGGTTGTCTGATTAATCAGCTCTCCATTCGAGAGCACGAGCAAACCATTGGGCACTTGCACCTGCATTTCCGAGGTGCAGAGCTGCCCTGGAAAATCAAAACAGGGGAACCAAAAGCGAGAATCTTCATCCTCTCCCTGGGTCCAAACCTGCACATTTTTATTGGGATAGTCCGCCGTGGGCTGTACAAAGTAAATGCCGCGTTGGGGACGATCTAATTGATAGTCAATGACTAATTTGAAGGCGCGATCGCGCTGGGTTGGCTCCAACAGCGTGATCGCTAATTTCTCACCATCATATTCAAATTGCTGGGCAGCTTCGCCCACCCGAACCCCTTGAATTTGCATGGCCACCGCATCTAATTCCAGGCGATCGATCCCATCTTGCACGGGCAGCAGGTCGATCGAGCAAGTTCCCGCTACCCGACAATTGGGAATGTCCAATACCAAATCAAGGGCCACATGTTGTGTGCGTACCGGGCGATCGGGAAGATAGTGGGGCTTGGCTCCGGGAAGTTGAAACGATCGCGCTTCATCTGCACTCAAACCCCAAAATGCTTCCAAAAACCGATTCCGCGACATGGTGGATTGCCCCTAACTGATGATGGACTGGTGAAACGATCGCTGACCAATTCAGAAAATTGAGTCAGTCTGGCAAATTATTGATAGCCTTGGGCACAAAAATCATTGGCTCATCCCAGACTGGCCGTAGTTATTTTTAACATAACCATCAGAAGATTAGGGCAAGATCAATGGTAAAGATGACAAGATGGCTAGGAGTTGAACCCAATCAAAACCCGGCCCATCGACTGATATAGGAATAGTCAACGCTATGAGCTGTGACAAAACCAGCAACTGGATACAAGATCGCTGCTTATTGAAAAGCACTTCTCAAAATCATTTATTCACCAATAACCTTTTTCAAAATCTCCCGATCGAACTGCCCGAGGAGATCTTTGAAACGATTTTGCAAACGCCCGAGATCAAAATTGAGCGAATTTTATCGAAGGGCCATCGATCGGATCCTGATTTTTGGTATGACCAAGTGCAATCCGAATGGGTTTTGGTGCTTCAAGGTCATGCCCATTTGGAACTACCGGAGGGCATGATTGAGCTAAAGCCTGGTGACTATTTCAATATTCCTGCTCACCAAAAACATCGGGTTGCTTGGACAGATCCGGATGTGGAAACTATTTGGCTGGCAATTTTCTATTAAAATTTGCGATCCGATGAGAGGGAGCAAATTGCGTTTTTTGAGGCTTGATTAGCCCTGCAATGTTGCTTTCAAAAATGACTTTTAACTTTTGGCCCTTTTAGCTTTGGGCAACCACCACTCGATCGCGCCCGGCCCATTTCGCTTGATAGAGAGCAGCATCGGCCGCTTGCAAAAGGGTGGCTACGGTAACCGCATGTTGCGGAAAACTGGCCACTCCAAAGGAGGCCGTGATTGCGCCCAGGGTTTGCCCCCCATGGCGCAAGGACAAATACTTCAGCTCTTGGCACATCACCTCCGCCCGTTGCACCGTTTCTTCGAGGGTGGCTCCGGGCAAAATCAGCGTCATTTCTTCGCCACCATAGCGACAGGCGATATCGGAACCTCGGATGCGACTTTGCAGAAATTGCGCCACTTCCTGCAACACCAAGTCTCCGGCATCGTGGCCAAAGGTGTCGTTGAATTGTTTGAAATGGTCAATGTCCAGAATGATCGCCCCGATCGGGGAACGATCGCGCCGGGCCCGACAAACCGCTTGCTCCAGGGCTTCCTCCAAATAGCGTCGATTATAGAGGCCGGTGAGCGGGTCGCGGATGCTTTGTTGTTGTAAGGTTTCCCGCAATCGCAAGTTGGAAATGGCCAAGGCCACCTGCTCCGCCACGGTGCGGGCGAGCTGTTGTTTTGGAGCCGAAAGGGAATCGTGCTGCGGGGTGCAAAGATACAGCAGTCCCAGGGTTTCGCTTTGGGCCATCATCGGCAAACAAAGGGATTCTGCTTCGGATCCCAGGGGGTGGGCATGGCGACAGAGCAGCCCCGTATGTTTGTGTTCTGCCCAATGGATGCGGCCGCGACGCAGGGCCCAGCAATCATCGGGATAGAACAGGGTTTCCCCGATCGGGTCAGGGCCCCAAGTGGCCACCGCCTCCAGGGCCACGCGGGTCGATTCCAGGGTAAACAGGGCCCCGGAACAGCCAGGAAACAGCGCTTGCACCAGATCGGCCACGGCCGTGTAGGCTTCCTCCACGGTCACGCAAACCTGAAGGAAATCAATCATTTCACTCAGCAGGGCCATTTCGCGGTTGCGAAACTTCAGCTCCTCAATGCGGCGCTCCAGTTGTTGATTGGTTTCCTGAAGCACCTGTTCGGCCTGCCTGGTTTGGGTCACATCCCGAAAAGTCAGGGTCAGGCCGTCGCCTAATTTCACCGCCGTCAGTTGCAACCAAGCATCGCGGCCGTCCGCTTGGGTGATTCGGAGCGATCGACTGAAAGCTTGGCCAGTTTCCACCACCCGCACATAGGCTTCAAAGAGGCCGTCTTGGCGCACAAGGGGCACTTGATCAAGCAGTTGTCGGTTCAGCAGTTGATTGCGCGATCGCCCCAGCACCATTTCGGCCGAAGCGTTCACCGCCGTCCACAAAAAGTCCACAATTTGCCCGGCTCCGTTGCGGATCGTGCGCAGGGCAGCGATCCCATCGATCGAGCTGTCGAGAATATCCGCCAGTTCTTGTTGGGTGCGGGCCAATTCGCTAATGTCCGTCAGGACTCCCCAAAGGATATCTTCCCCATTGACCGCGCTGTGGCGCACCGCCCGCACCAGGCCATGAACAATGTTTTGGTTGCGGTGCTCAAACCGCTGAATCAGTTGAATGCAGTTGGCCTGGTTCACCTGCACCGCCTGCCGCAGATTGTTGAGGGTCGATCGATCTTCCTCAATGAGCCGCTGTTCCCAAGTGGCCCACTCATCGGCCAACTCCGAGGGGCCATAGCCCAACAGGGCCTTCCACCGAGGCGACAACACCAGGCGATCGGTCGTTAGGTTCCATTCCCAAGCCCCATCGTTCACCACTTGGGCAACCCCATCGCCCACTTGTCCTAGGAAATGGTTTAAACCTGCTGACCAGTAGCCATGCACCGGCTGCGAACAAATTAGCGGGGAATAGTCTGATTCTGGGGTTGATTCTGAGGCTGGTTCTGACAACTGACCAGCCAGGCCGCCCCGTTCCACCACCGCTTCCAGCAAAGCAGTACGGGAAATGACCCCCGCAAAAACTCCCTGCTCCTCTAGCAACACTAACCAGGCGCATTTTTGAGCCTGAAACGTGTCCCAAGCGGTTTGCAAATTGGTCTGAGCGGGCAAGGTCACGGGCGGTCTAGCCAGGCTCATGAGGGCGGAGGTGGCCAATTCCCGCTGGGTCGCCACGGCCCAGGCCAGCTCGCTCACCGTCAGCACCCCGATCGGCTTCTCGCCCTGGGCCGTCGGCAACACCAGCACAATCAATTGTGATTCAGCCATCTGCGATGGGTGAATTCCCTGAAGATGCTGCACCATGTCTGCAATAGTCTTGTCCGCTGAAATCACCAGCGCTTGCGTTGCCGCCAGGTAGCCAGCTTCGCCCAGGGACAAGGAACGGACAGCGGGAATAATTTGGTGAGAATCAAGCACAGGATAGGAAAAAGCAAACGCCTGAGTCAGTGAAATCGTTTGAATCGTTTTCGGCAGCCGTGATGCAGTGTTTGGGCTGATGGGGCTGGCTGATCATGAGCAACGTCCCCAACGATCGCTCAGGGGTAAGCGGGCGGCTTGGGGCTAGTTGATCATGACTAATATCCAAATTAATATCCAAAATCAGTACTTAAACAGTGCTAGGGCTGTTTATCGCCGCACCGAGCCACGCGATCACCTGATCCTAACCCATTCATCCCAAGACCCTGATGGATTGCCTGATGCATTTCCCGATGTACTAAATCTCCAGATCTCCGACTAGACACACGAACTGAGGTACTCGTTATTGAACCCCCATTGAATCGCCGAATTGAATCGCCCACTGGATTACCGGATGGACTGCTAGATCAACTGTCGGATGAATCGAGCGCTGGACAGCTTGCAGCAACCACCAAGCCGAGTGGTCAGGCGCAGCGCGGCAGGATTGACCAGCAATCCACAGCTCCGCATTCATTATGAGTGGGTTGGCCCGGTCTTCATCAAGGGCTGTTGATGATTAGCCCTGTTGATGAGAAATGGGGGACGGAAAGTCGAGGAAGTTTGCCTCAAAATCCGTATGGGTTGATACAAATCACCGCAAGCTCTCTACCAATTGCTAGGATTGCCCTAATGATGGCGGTCGGTATGTGATCAGCGAGGCGGCGTGATGACTGATAATGCGGCCTTTTGGGAGGGCATCGAGCAGGCAAAACAAGGCGACCAAGCAGCGGCGATCGCTTGCTTTGACCAAGCCATTACGGCGGATCCCCATTGGGCTGAAGCCTATTACCGGCGAGGTTTGGCCTATTTTGATATGGGACGGTTGCAACAGGCCGCCTTTGACTATTCACGGGCGATCGAACTGGCCAACGATTATCAACCGGCTCTCTATGGCCGAGCCTTGGTTCGTGTGGTTTTGGATCACTTTGATGGGGCGTTGGATGATTTAGCCAGTCTGCTTCAGCTCAATCCTCAAAATCCAGCGGCCCACCAACTGAAGGCAACGGCCCTGCGCAAGCGAGGAGATCTGGCCGCTGCGATCGTCAGCCTGCGTAAGGCGACGGAGCTTTATCTCGATCGCCGCGATCCCGTGGGGGCCCGGCAATGTTTGGATTTACTGAAACAGCTACAACCCAATGCCAGTCCACCCGTGCTGACGGAACCGTTGCCACCGTTTAATGCACCGCCCACGTTGGCCAGTTTGCAGACCACCGCCACGGGCACGTCCAGTACGGGCGCATCCGATGCGGGCACGTCCAATACAGGTACACCCAATGCGGGCGCACCCGTGGGAGCGATGATGCGCCCAGAAGCCTTTTATGCTCAGGCTTTAAACCGGGCGGAGTCGGGAGATGTGCAGGGGGCGATCGCGGAGTTAGATTGGGCCCTGAAGTTGGATCCACAGGATCCAAAGGCGCTGGCTTGTCGAGCAGCGGTGCGCATTAAGCAAGGCAACTGGCAAGGGGCGATCGCGGATTGCAACCGGGCGATTCAAGGGGGTGGGGTTGATGCCACGCTCTACCGCTACCGGGCCAGGGCCAGGCTGGAAATGGGCGATCGGGCGGGGGCGTTGACGGATTTAGATCAAGCCTTAGCCCAAGATGACCAAAACCCGCTGCTGTGGTTGGCTCGGGGCGATGCCCAACAGGCCCTGGGAAACTACAACGCGGCGATCGGGGACTATAACCAAGCATTGGAGTTGGGGGGCGATCGACCCGCCATTTTGCTGTTGCGGGCCCAAGCGGCCGTTCGCCAAGAAAACCTGAAACAGGCGATCGAGGACTACCAAACCGCCGCCAGCTTGTTTTGCGATCGCAACGACTGGGAACGCTATCGCACCACCTTGGAACAGCTCAAGATGTTGCAACAGCCGGTGAACTTGTCTCCGGGGTTGCCCCAAAAGGCCCAAAATCCCCTTTGGCAGCGGCTGTTGGGGCGGGTTGGCGGCCAGGAAGCGATCGCACAAACCCTGCTCGATCGGGCCCGCGAACATTACCCCAACATGGATGAGGATTGGTATTTGGAGAAGGTGCTCTATGACCTGGAACGGGATGACCTCCCGGAAGATTAGGGCCCGTCGTCAAATCGCCTGAAACCCTGATGACCTCGTTCTTCAAACCAATCAGTCGTAGGGGCGGGGTTTCCCCACCCAGTTCCCGTGATCCTTGGGTGTTCCCAGGGGTGGACAGGGTTGTGGCGATCGCCCGGGTTAGGGTTGGGAGACCCAACCCCTACGGCGATGGAAATGACGACAGGCCCGAAGCCCCTTGTTACGACGATTGGGGCGATGAAAATAGGCCCCAGAGACCCATGATTTCGGTTCGCGACAAGTCTAGGAACTGGCTTTGGGAACTGGCTTTGGCCGGGTTTAATCAGCTTTCGTCAGCCGCAGGGGTTGCGATCGGGGAGAACATAATCGCTTCCAGTTGAATCAGCGCCTTGTCTAGGTCGTCGTTCACCACCTGCTGATCAAATTCATCGGCGGCGGCCACCTCTTCGCGGGCCCGGGCCAAACGCCGCTCAATCGCCGCTTCGGCATCTTGGCCACGCGATCGCAACCGTCGTTCCAATTCATCCAGCGACGGCGGCAACACAAACACCCGCAACGCCTCGGGAAACGTGGTCTTGACCTGGCGTGCTCCCTCTAACTCAATTTCCAACAATACCTGCTCGCCCCGATCCAGACGCTCCACGATCGGTTGGCGCGGGGTTCCATAGCAGTTCCCAGCAAACTCGGCCCATTCGAGCAGGTCACCGGCTTCGGCCATGGCCATGAACCGATCGCGCGACACAAAAAAATAATCCTGCCCGTCCACTTCGCCGTCACGGGGCGATCGAGTGGTGGCAGAAACGGATAAATACAAATTGGGATGGCGTTCGCGTAACAGCTTCACCAATGTGCCCTTTCCCACGCCGCTGGGGCCTGTTAATACCGTTAGCGTTCCGTTCGCCATTTGAGTTGCGCGCCGATCTTCAAATGCATTAATACTGGTCTCAAGCAAGGGAAAACCATGCTGATTTCAAGCTGACCTAAAGCCGACTGAAGCTGATCTAAAAAACCGAAACCTCGTGGATTGAAAACCTAATCAATCAAGAACTCATCAACCGAAAGCCTGTCAAGTGATGGAGCCAGGTCGCTCCTAGTCCATCAGCCTAGATCCCAATCATCCTGTCAGTTTTAGCGACTTTGAGCGTGGTATTAGCCCTTGAGGAGCTATGCCAGTGATCGCGTTTTCCACAATCGCTCGATCGCATTCTTGGGGCTACCCGGCTTGCCACAAAGTGTAGTCAGCCAATGTAGTCAGCCTAATAAATTAGCCGGTGGTTACTGAACCACAATCTTGCCGGCCATGCCAGCGCCCCGGTGAGGTGCGCAGTAGTACTTGTAGGTGCCAGCAGGCAGGTCGCTCGGCAGGGTGAAGCCAGCTTCGCCTTTGCCCAGCAGTTGGCCCAGTTTCTTCACTTCAGCCGCGTCAAACTTCGAGGCATCTTCCAACACCACGTTGTGGGGCAAACCAGCGGGGTTCGACCAGACGATCGTGTCGCCAGCCTTGGCGGTCACGATTTCGGGGGAGAACTTCAACAGGTTGGTCATTTCCACGCTGCGGGTTTCGGCCAGGGCGCTGGGGGCCACGGCGAACAACACACCGGCAAACAGAACGACGGCAGCCACCAGCAGGCTAGCGCGACGGGCGATCGATTTCATCCAAGCTTTCATTGGTCAAAAACTCATGAAAGGGGTTTTACAGGTTGAATTCTATCGCTCTCCCGTAGCAACGGTGATGGTTTTGACCAATTTCCTTGGCCCGATTCGATCTGACCAAAGTGATTGAATCGATCGATTCGATCGAGCCGATCAATCCAAGGAGCCATGGTAACAGCCGATCGCCTGGGTAATGGATGACCAGCCACGCTCCGCCAGCTTGGCCGCCAAGCCCTCAGCAATGCGGCGGGGTAGTCCCGGCCCCTCGTAGACAAAGCCGGTGTAGACCTGCACGAGGCTGGCCCCGGCGGCAATTTTGTCCCAGGCATCCTCGGCGCTGAAAATTCCCCCCACGCCAATGATGGGCAGTTGGCCGGCGGTTTGGCGATAGATATGGTGAATGACTTCCGTGGCTCGATCGCGCAGGGGTTGGCCACTAATGCCCCCGGCTTCGGCGGTGATTGGGTTGCCCGTCTGCTTCAGGGTTTTGGTTTGGAGTTGGTCGCGGCGGATGGTGGTGTTGGTGGCAATCACCCCCGCTAGGCCAAAGCGCTGGGCCAGGCCAACTACGTCATCGATCGCGCTCCATTCCAAATCCGGCGCAATTTTCACCAACAGGGGCTTCTGGCCTTGGTTGTTTTGCTGAAGGCTGTCCAAAATTTCCCCAAGTCGATCGGCATCCTGGAGCGATCGCAGACCAGGTGTGTTGGGCGACGACACATTCACCACGAAATAATCGCCCCAATCCTTCAGCAGTCGGAAGCTGCCCAAATAGTCGGCGGCAGCCCCTTCCAATTGGGTGATTTTGGACTTACCCAGGTTGACCCCGATCGGGATGTTGGGATTTTCCCAGGGGGAAGAACGAATGGCGGCTAGCCGTTCAGCCAGCGCCGCAGCCCCTTGGTTGTTGAATCCCATCCGGTTCAGGACGGCGCGATCGGGCAGCAGGCGAAATAGCCGAGGTTGCGGGTTGCCCGGCTGGGAATGGAGCGTCACTGTGCCCAACTCCGCAAAACCAAACCCCAATTGCTCCCAAGCCCCGGCGGCTACCCCATCTTTGTCAAATCCGGCCGCCACGCCCACGGGGTTCTCAAACTTCAAGCCCCAGAGGGTTTGACTCAGTTCCGGTGTTTGGGCAGTGAACCAATGGCGCAGGTTGGCGAGCATCGATCGCCCCGTGGCCGATCGCCGCAACTGAGCCAACCCTTGCAACAACTCCATGGCCTGGTCGTGGGCCCGTTCGGGGCTAGGAGCCAAGGGCGAAAACACCAACGGACGAAGGACGCGATACCAATCCATAAAACGGCAACACAGAGGCTGATGCGGGCTTGAGTTCGCCAACAGCAAAGCAGACCCACCCCGATCGTGCAAGTCGCCAATCAAGTCGGCAAGGACACAATCGGCGGTTTTAGGGGGCTTTGAACCGACGGCGGCTTGGAAACTGCTTAGGACGTAAACGATCGAGACAATTCCACTTGATTCACAGCACGGTTGAGGTGGCGCAAAAACTCTTCTTTGCCTTCAAAGCGATCGAGCCGAAAAATTGGTTTTCCATCCTGAAACAAAATCACCGTCGGCAGGGTAGTGAGGCGATAGGAATTGGCTAATCTCAGATTGCTGTCTGCATTGACATTAACCAACTTGACCGACTCACCCCAGTCCGATCGCAGCTTATTCAGGAGGGGATCAATCAAACGACACAATCCACACCAAGGGGCCCAAAAGTTCACCAACACCAAACCGGGCGTTTGTAGCACTTCCCGATCGAAGCTGGAGTCATCCATGGTATCTAGCATTATGAACCGGCAAAGAAATATTAAAAAACGCTGGACGAGAAATAAACGAAAATAATCAAAAATCGCCGGAAATTTGGCACATTTCAGGAAGGCTAGTCACGCAAACCAATCTAGAAATGTCCTCTGTCCCCGGCGATCGATACCTACCAGTTTACGCTAGCCGTTAGCCGAATGAGCGCCGGATGGGCCCACCAAAATCCCAACACAAAGGCCGTGACCCCCACATAGGCCGGGCGCAAAAATTCCGCAAGCTGAAGGGTTTGGCGGCCGTCAAAAACTGCCCGAAAAGGAATGATTGATGTGCGTTCCTTGACTTTTAAGAATGCATCGCCATATCGGCCATACAAGCGCCGATCCCCGTGCCAAATTGCAAACAGGTGATGGGCAATCAAACCGGCACAGGTCACCATCATGAAACTGGTTCCCAACCAAAGGGCATGGCCCACACACCAAATAATTTGCCCGATCGCCTGGGGATGGCGAGTGATCCGAATAATGCCCGTTTCGTACAGGTGAACCTGGGGCTTGGCCACGGCGGCCACTTCCAACAGGTTAAAGGTGGCCGGATAAAGGAACAAAAACGAAATGGCCGACAAGATCCAAACCACCGGCTGCACCCAGGTTTCCCCTTGCAGTTGCCAAAGTTGGATCCCGTCGTAGCGATGGTTGAAAAAATAAGTAATCAACAATCCCGCAGCCGGCAAACTGACCAAGGCGAACAGCACCCGGTAAGCCCGCGCGCCGATTAGGGCTTCGCCTTGGATCCGCAGGGCCGCCAGGCCGCTGTGCAAAACCGCAAACCCCACCAGCAGACCCAGCATGATCCAATGGCTGGCGGGAAACCAGGCGGGCGTGAGCCAAGGGGCCAAACCCAGCAGGGAACTCATTGCCCCGATCGAGCCGATAGATCCAGTAAATCCGAGGGAGAAAATGGAAATCATGATGCAATCAATCACACAATCGGCGGTGAGGGCAGAGGGAGGATCGTTGATCCAAGCGGGCAAAACCCGAAATAACCAAAAATGACCAAGGGTAATCAGAAGTGACTAGAAATGACCAAAAGGTGGCTGGAAATAACCAAAGGTAACCAGCGACAGCCAGAAATTGCCCCGAAAATCGCCCCAGGAATTGCTGCAAATCGCCAGAGACAACCAAAGATAGCTGGAAACAACCCCAGAGAGCGTTGGAGATCCCCAAAGATAGCTGGAAGACGACCGCAACCGACCTCAGCGCTCCAGGATAGGAATTTACCGGTTTTTGGTCGGTGCGCCGCAGGGATCGATCCTGGGTCTATCAGGGAACCGAAATTTTCTCATAAATGTTTTTAATCAAATGGTGGGGGTCTGCTTCAGAATAATGAAGAACGGGCGATCGTGCGGCTAGGTCGAGATGAGATCCTAGATTGACGATCTTTTGTCAGCATTCGATCGCCTAAGGTTCACCGTCCACGGTTCAATCGCCCCATGGCCTCTCGATTCACGCCCCCTTTCTCCAGGATGGTGGGCCCGTGAATTTGGGCCGGGCCCTGATGGTTGTCGTTGGGGACTCTTCCCAGTGCTACCTTCCGCCAAAAGGCTGTTTCGTCCTGTGTTGTTGCACCTCGTGTTGTTTCGCCCTGTGCTGTTTCGCCCCGTGTTGTTTCACACGACCGCGCCACAACATCTTGGAGCAACGGCTTTCTTTGCCAACTCCCGATCGATGTCCATCCCATTCCACTCGATGGCTTTCTCCAGGCTGTAGTACTGTCTATGTCCGATTTGCCATTCACGCTTGACCAACTCCGCATCCTCAAGGCGATCGCCGCCGAAGGGAGCTTTAAGCGGGCCGCCGACAGCCTCTATGTTTCGCAACCTGCGGTGAGCTTGCAGGTACAAAACCTAGAGCGCCAATTGGATGTGCCCCTGTTCGATCGCGGCGGTCGCCGGGCCCAACTAACTGAAGCAGGCCACATGCTGCTGAGCTACGGCGAAAAGATTCTGACCCTTTGCCAGGAAACCTGCCGGGCGATTAAAGATTTGCAAAACCTCCAAGGCGGAACCCTGATCGTGGGGGCCAGCCAAACCACCGGGACTTATCTGCTGCCTCGGATGATTGGCATGTTCCACGACAAATATCCCGAGGTGGGGGTGCAGTTGCATGTGCATTCCACCCGCCGCACCTCCTGGAGCGTGTCGAATGGCCAAATTGACCTGGCCATCATTGGCGGCGAAGTGCCGGCCGAGCTGCAAGAGTCCCTGGAAGTATTGGCCTATGCCCGCGATGAGTTGGCGCTAATTTTGCCGCCTCAGCACCCTTTGGCCCAGCTTGATCCCATCGATCGGGAACATCTCTACGGGTTGTCTTTCATTGCGCTTGACTCCCAATCCACCATCCGCAAGGTGATTGATACGGTTTTGAGTCAGTCGGGAATTGATACCCGCCGCCTCAAGGTGGATATGGAATTGAATTCGATCGAAGCCATTAAAAACGCAGTTCAAGCAGGTCTCGGCGCGGCCTTTGTCTCCGTAGCGGCGATCGAAAAAGAACTGCAATTAGGCCACCTCCACCGCAGCCAAATTGAAAACTTCCGGGTTGAACGAATCCTCAAGGTGATTACCAACCCCAACCGCTATCGCTCCAAGGCCGCAGAAGCCTTCACTCGCGACATTTTGCCCCATTTTGCTTCAGCCGATTTATATCCACCGCCCCCGAGCGCTCCTAGCTCTCCGGAACCGGAAATGCTGATTAGTTTGGATTAAGCAACCTGGCATTAATCCCTCTCAAACTAATTAATCTTGGATTAAGCAATCTTGGGTTAATTAATCTTGGATTAAGCAATCTGGCATTAATTCATTTCAAACTAATCAATCTTGGATTAACCGATTTTTAGAAAACAAGTGATCAAAAAACAATAGGCAACCCAATCGGAAACCAATTTCAAAATTTTGATCAGAGGATGTTTGAAAAGTATCTTTTGGCATGGGCCAAGCACTAATGGTCTTGGGGGCAAGGGGCTTAAGCCCCTTATCTACGTTGATCGCTAGGGCGTAGAGAGTAGCAATTTTGGCTTTTCAAACAACCTCTCAGAAACCGGTTAATCAGAAAGTTGATCAGAAATCAAAACCATCGACCTTCTGGGGAATAATTGCCAGCCGTCGCGGGCCCTGGCTTAGACTGGAGGCAGCGACCTAAGGCAATCCCCATGGAGGTTTACTGCACAAGGCCGGGGTGCGATCGCCCCCGGAACGAGTTTCCCGACCTGGATCACCCCCAGACCCTGGTGTCTGTGGGGCAAAAGTTCTGTTCGCGCTGCGGGATGCCGCAAATTTTGGGGGGTCGCTATTTGCCGATTCGTCTGTTGGGGCAGGGCGGCTTCGGAGCGGCTTATTTGGCTATCGATCGCTATACCCCCGCAGCCCGTAAATGTGTGGTGAAGCAGTTTTTGCCACCGGCCGATCTTCAGGGCGATCGCCTGGCCCTGGCCCAATCTTTGTTTGTCAAGGAAGCGGCGGTGCTGGAATCCTTGGGCCATGAACATCCCCAAATTCCGGATCTGTTCGCCTTTTTTCCGCTCACGGTTCCCACCCCAACGGGCGATCGCACACAGGACTACTTCTACATTGTTCAGGAATTCATTGACGGGCAAAATCTGGAAGAAGAGCTAGCGGATCAGGGCCCTTTTTCAGAAGCAGAAACGCGGATCGTGTTGCAAGAAGTGCTGAAGGTGCTGCATTTCATTCACGATCGGGGAGCCATTCACCGAGACATCAAACCCTCAAATCTGATGCGGCGGCGGGATGGGCGGCTGTTTTTGTTGGATTTTGGTTCCGTGCGGTTGGCGGCCCAAGCATCCAGCAACCAATCCACCAGCATCTATTCCACGGGGTTTGCGCCGCCGGAACAGGTGACCGGCGGGATGGTATTTCCATCCACGGATCTCTATAGCCTGGGGGTTACTTGCCTGGTGTTGTTGACGGGGCAAGCCCCTGAAACCCTTTATGACTCATTTCAGGGCCAGTGGCGCTGGCGATCAGGGGTGACGGTGAGCGATGAGTTGGCCGTGGTGCTCGATCGACTGGTGCAGCTCACGCCCAATCAACGGTTCAGCTCGGCCCAAGAGGTGCTGGCGCGGCTCGATCAGGTGACCATTTTGCCATTGGTGAATCCCGGCGCGGGCCAGCCCAGTTTGCAAATTTTGAGCGTGCCACCCAAACTCAGCACCTCTCAGCCCGTGGCCGCCGGCCCCGCCCCCCTTGCGCCCCATCCGCCAGCTTCAGCCCAACCACAACCCGCCACCTCCCAAAAACCCAGCAAGGGCAAGGCGCGATCGGGCACGCCCTTCAGCACACGCGAGTGGATCAGCCACAGCCTGTTTACCGGTGTTCAGGGCACGTTAATTTGGAACTTTGGGCAAAGTTTGGGGCAATTGTTCGGCATTGAGGCAGCCGTGCCGGGCTTGTGGTTGCTGATTATTTTGGTGGCGCTGCAACAGTCACGGACGATCGAGCGGTGGGATTTGTTGCTGTTGCCGGTGATTACGCTCGGGGTGGTCAGCCTGATTCCTCTGTTGCGAAACGGATTAGCCCTGTTGGAATTGATCATGTTGGCCGGGGCGATCGGGCTGGTTTGCGTCATCGTCACCTGCATCATTCGCCTCGGATTTCTGCTCACAGGTCGCTCTCGACCCTAATCAAAATTCATGGACATTCTCAACCCAACCAGACAAGGGGCTTAAGCCCCTTGCCCCTCACGATTTCGCAAGAGTTTTCGACAGATTTAAGCCAAGGCTGTCAGGATTTCTTCATCCGTTGAAAAGTCCACTTCCGCGCGATCGGCTCCCGACGGTAAGTAATCATTTTCAAACGCATCTCGCAACCCAGAAACCAAATCGTAGGCAGGTTGCCAACCCAAATCCTGTTTTGCTTGTTGATTGCTGGCAAAGAAATGCTGAACGCGCATCGGGAAAGCTTTCCGCTTGCCGAAATCAAATTGCTTGGGATCGTAATGAATCAGTTGCAATTGCTCCGGATCTTTACCGGCCGCCAACGCACAGGCCCGCGCCAAACCATCGAAGGTGACGTAGCGATCGCCCGAAATATTGTAGATTTTGCCAATGGTTTTGGAGTTACCAGCCGCCGCCACCATGGCGCTGGCCAAATCAGCCACATGGCCCAGTTGGGTGATGTGCAATCCGTTGCCGGGAATGGGAATGGGGCGATCGCGAACAATCCGATCAAAAAACCAAGATTCCAACGGATTGTAATTCAGGGGCCCGTAGATATAGGTTGGTCGAAACGATGTGAAGGGTTCGTCGTGGTGGGCTAAATAACTTTCCGTTTCATGTTTGCCCTTGTGACGACTTTTGGGATCAACGGGGTCTGCTTCGCAGTGGGGCAATTGGTCAGTTTTCAGGTAAACACCAGCCGAACTCATGTAGAGAAAATGCTCGGTTTTGCCGCGCAACACTTCCACCAGCGGTTGCGTGTCGCTGAGTTCGCGACCGTTATTATCAAACACCCATTCAAAGTGCCGATGGGCTAGTTTTGATTTCAATTCATCGCCTTGGGTGCGATCGCACTGAATGACCTCCAAACCTTCGACGGGCGAGGGCTTGCGACCACGATTCAACAGGGTGACTTCATGACCTTTTTCCACCAGTAATCGGGTCAAATAAACGCCAATAAACCGCGTTCCACCCATCACTAAAACACGCATAAATCCCTTGCACCTTTCAAAAAATGAAGTATTGATCGCTTGGAGAACGAAATTGGGGAAAGAAATAGCCCGGAAGCTTTGAGACCACAGGGACGAGGCTATTTTATCGATTTATTCCCCACACAAACGCTCCACCGCCCCTTAAGATTTGATCTGTTACCGCTTGCGATTGATTGTGCCTGCCCATGAGTCGGTTTGACCCCGCTGAAGATGCTGCCTCGGGCGATCGGGATGCGCGATCGCGCCGCAGCTTTGGATCGGCGGCCGATTGGCAAGGAGCAGAAGACGATTGGCCCTTGGAAGCGTTCAACGTCAAAGCATTTCGGCAACGGGGCGATCGCTCCGGTGAGCCGGGCCCCAGCACCCGATCGCGCCCTCGATCACGCCCTCGATCTTGGTTGGGGCCAACGCCCGATCGGGATGACTCACTGACCCAAAAATGGGAGCAAACCTGGCGGCAAATTCGCGCCCAATTGCCCGACCCACGCCAGGTGAACCCGTCCCGCCAACGGGTGACGGTTGTGGGCGGCGTTTTGCTGGCGGCCGTGGCAGGGTTGCTGTTGCGGTTGGTGTGGTTGCAGGGCGTTCAGGGCGAAACCCTCACCAGCCGGGCCCGCGCCCAACAACGGGTAACGGTCAAACCCTTTGCGCCTCGCCGCTCCATTGTCGATCGGCGCGGGGTGGCGCTGGCGCTCGATCGGGTCACCTACACCCTCTACGCCCACCCCAAGCTCTTCAACAAGCCCAAATCCGTGGTGGCGGCCCTGGTGGCTTCGATCTTGCAGGAACCGGTGACGGAGGTGGCCCAAAAATTGGAGCGGGGCCGCAGCGGCATTCGGCTCCATGAGTCCCTGACGGAAGACCAGGCCCAACGGATTCGGCGCACGGCCTTGGATGGGTTGGAGTTGCATGAGCGGCCCGGCCGAGTCTATCCCCAAGACGAGATGGCGGCGGAGATTGTGGGTTATGTGAACCTATTCGACGGTCAAGGCAAGACCGGCTTGGAATATTCCATGGGGCGACTGTTGGCGCGATCGGTCAGCCCTGTGACCTTGGAGCGGGCCCCCGGTGGCTATGCCCTGCCGCGCTTGGGCAGCCTGGAAAACGATCGGCTGAACCAGTTGACCTATTTAGACGATTTACAGCTCAAATTAACCCTTGACTTGCGGTTGCAACGGGCTGCTCGGGCCGCTGTGCAGGCTCAAATGACCGCTAGCCGCGCCAAGAAGGGAGCCGCGATCGTCCTGGATGTGCAAACGGGAGCCATTCGGGCCCTGGTTTGTGAACCCAACTACAATCCCAATCGCTACTCAGAGGCAGATGTTGCCCGGTTCCGAAATTGGGTGGTTTCGGATTTGTACGAACCGGGGTCAACCTTCAAGCCGCTGGTGATGGCCATGGGGCTGGATTCGGGGGTGTTGAGTCTGGATGACACCTTTGATGACAATGGTTCAATACAAGTGGGCGATCGAATTATTCGCAATTTCAACTTTGCCCGACTGGGAAAATTGAATCTGAGCAAAGTCATTCAAACTTCGAGCAATGTTGCCACAGTTCGGATTGGTTTGCGATTAGATCCAAGCGTGTTTTATCAATACTTACAGCGCCTGGGTTTTAATCAAACCAGCGGGGTTGATTTACCCTTTGAAACCTCTGGGCAAATTAAAGATCGTCAGACTTTTTTAGCCTCCAAAATTGACCGCGCCACCACCTCTTTTGGCCAAGGGGTTGCCATCACACCGCTACAACTGGTGCGGGCGATCGCGGCCCTGGCCAATGGGGGAAAACTCGTCACACCCCACATTGTGGACAGCCTCAGCACCGTTGAAGGGCAACCCTATTGGCAACCGGCCCACCCGGAACCGATTCCCGTTTTTTCTGCTGCCACCACCCGCGAGGTGCTGAAAATGATGGAAACGGTGGTGGCTCAGGGCACGGGCAAACGGGCCCAAATTCCGGGTTATCGGATTGCGGGCAAAACCGGCACTTCCCAAAAACAAGATGAACGGGGCGGCTATCGGCGCGGGGCTGTCATTGCCAGTTTTGTCAGCATTTTTCCCGTTGAAAATCCTCGATATGTGGTGATGACCATTTTTGATGAACCTCCGGGCGGTTCCGGTGGGGTGGTGGCAGCTCCGGCGGCCAAGCCGATTTTGGAATCGATTATTACGCTCGATGGATTACCGCCCCAATAGGTTTTCAGGGATCAAGTTCGCTCAAGTTGCCCACCACTGGGAAACGGATTTAGCGCGATCGAATCACCGATAGCAAACTGGAGCGATCGTCTGTCCAAAGTTGGCTGGGTGGTTGGGGCGGAGCCGGTTGCCATTGGGTTTGGGGCCGATCGATTAACCAATTCAGATCCTGCGGAGAGCGGGCGATTGCCACCCAATGGGAAGGGGTTTTACCGATTGCTTTTTCTGATTCCAAAATTCGCAAATCCCAGCGATGAATCGCCGTTAAACGCAAGTCTTGGCTAATGGCTCCCAAGACGGGCAACAGGTCAAGATAGCGGTTCGTAATGTTAACCACAATCAAGCCTCGATCGGTTAGTTTGTTCAGGTAGCTGGCAATGGCTTCACGGGTAATTAAATGCACAGGAATGGAGTCGGAGCTAAAGGCATCCATAATCACCAAATCTAGGGAGCGATCGCCCACTGTTTGCATTTTTAAACGGCCATCCCCAATTTCCACCGCTACCTTGCCCTTCGACAGTTCCAAAAAATTGAAATAGGCGGGATTTTGGGCAATCAACTTCACCGTGGGATCAATTTCATAAAATGTCCATTGCTGATTGGGCTGGGCATAGCTGGCCAACGTACCAATGCCCAAGCCCAAAACCGCCACCCGATCGCGCCGAGATTGATTAAACCCCGCAAAAAATTCCCCGATCGGGCCCGTTTCTGTGAAGTAGGTGAGCGGTCGATCGCGCCGTTGGGGCAGCAGGCTTTGTTGACCGTGGAGTGTGGAGCCGTGAAGCAAGGACATGACCTGTCTTGAGCGATCGCGCACCACCCGATTCACTCCAAAAAAGCTGCGATCAATTAACAGCACTTCGCCCCGTAAGCCCACGGAAAATTGCATCATTAAAATAATCGCCAGGCCGGCAGAAATGATCTTGGTTTTGCGCAATTGCAGCGCCCAGCCAATTAAGGCCAGCAAGCCAAAGGCAACGCAATAGGCGGCCCAATAGTCTGCTAGATGATTGAAATTAATGCCTGCTAACAGCGCACCAAACCCCAGCCCGATCGCGATCCAACTCCACTTGGGCAAGCGGTGGGAGTTAATCACCGACAGCAGCGTCAAAATCAGAATCAGGGGATATTCTTGGGTTGTCGGAAACAGGTAAGGAGCAGCGATCGCGTTAAACGATCCGCCCAAGGCTCCCCCCAAAGCAATCCAGAAATAAAACTGCGTCAGGTAGGTTACGGATGGCTTAATGAGCGCCAGAGTTTGATGGCAAACAAAGGCCGCGATCGCAAACCCCAGCCAGTGAAACGGCAACATGACCCACAAATTTTGGGCCCCATCCAAGCGCGACCAAAACACCAATGGAGTCACCAACAATGGCAAACTGGCGATCGATAGTGGATAGGCGATCGCGCTCCATCGCCAATTGGAAAAAGCGACAATATAGGTTAGTAGATAGAGGCTGAGGGGAATTGCCCAAAAGAGAGGAACCGCCGCCAAATCCGTAGTGACATAGGTGGTTACACCCAGCGATAAGCTGGCAGGCAAGAAGGCAAATAGGGCCCATTGGAGTCGATCGCGCCAAGTGGGTTGTAAGGGTTTGTTTGGCGAGCTGTCAGGCTCGGAAGCAAATGTTAAGCGATTAACCACTGCGCCATTTTTTGAACTGGCTGGTGCATTACCGAGGGTAGTTAATTGTTCTGGTAATGTCGTTAACTCTTCTAGGCTTTCGAGTCTTTTTAGCTTTTTAAAGTCTCCTAAGCTTTCAAAATGTTCTGATCCTGGTTGTTGTTTCGATTGCGAAAATTGTTCTAAATTATTTGCATCGCCCGAAGGATTCCAATTGCGATCGCGCCAGGTGATCAGCACACAGGCTCCAATTAGAAGCAGCTCAACTCCATAGCCCAATTGCCAAAATTGTCGCTGTTCCATTAGGGAAAAAAGCGGCTCAATAGCCCCTGGATATCCCAAAACCCCTAACAAGCTGCCCGCATTACTCGCGGCATAAAGGACATAGGGATCTTTGCCCAAATCTAAGCGAGTTCGCGATACCCACCGTTGCAACAAAGGAGCCGTTGCGGAGAGGGCAAAAAACGGCAAAGCCACCCCTAAAAACAAAATTTGGAGCAGCGCCATTAAGGGGCGATCGACAGTAATGGTTGACTGACTAAAGACTTGGTTGAACTGACCCCAAAGCGCCAAACCGCCCCCGATCGCCACAACTCCATGAATCCAAAACTGAGAGCGCAACGACGGGCGATCGCTCAACCAAGCCGCATAGCCATAGCCAGCCAACAGCATAATTTGAAAGAAAGCCTGGCAAACATTCCAAACGGCCGGGGTTCCTCCCAACAGAGGTAGCAGGCTTTTTGCAACAATAAATTGCACCCAAAATAGTAAAAAAGCGCTACCAAAGAGCGCCGCCGAAAATATTGCTTTTTTCATGATTCTCGTGAACCAAGGAAGTTTTATAAAACCAAATCATTACCTACCCAATTCTGGCCAGCTCTGATGCTGCTGTCACTCATGCTGAACACACCGGTTGGGTCTGAATTCAGCACCTACTTAGCCCAAATTATCCTAACCCAGTTCCCCAGAAGACAAGGGGCTTAAGCCCCTTGCCCCAACGCTTCCGCACAATCACAATCTTCCAAGATCACGATCTTCTAGGGGAATCATTTTCCAGGGTCGTGACTGTTAAGCCTTCAGGATTTGAGGTGACGGAAACCAAATAATCAGCGCTAGACCTTAGCGGGTTCTGAAAAGCGAATTTTCAGGTAATCTTCTTCCATTTTCGCACCCGTGGGTTGCAGGGCTGCTAGGGCTTGGGGCAACACCAAATTACGGCGATGGTTACCGATCCGAACATTCAGTTCATCGCCGGTTTTACTCAGTTCAATTTGGCTCTTCGGAATGCCTGGCAAGTACATTTCCAAGCTGTAGGTGCTGTCCACCTGCACCACGCGCAAGGTCGTTTCTTTGTAATAAACCTGGGCGGGATCTTCGTTGTTGGGGTAAAGGGTTTCCTTCAGGCGATCGAGCGCTGCCAATCCGCACAGTTCTTCAGAAAAAAGCGGCACTTCTTTCACCGGCAAGGGGCGGAAATTTTCATGAATTTCATCCTTATATTTCTGTTGATCGGCTTTCCAGCGATCGAAAAAGGGATCGCTCACCTCCGCCGGAATCACCCGATTGGCCACCACCATATCGGTCGCCACATTATACAAACTCAAGTAAGCATGGGCCCGCAGCGATTCTTTAATCACCATTTTTTCTGGATTGGTCACCAGCCGCACCGAAGTTTGGGAACTGTCGGTTAAGACTTTTTCCAACGCCTCAATTTGTTCATAGAACTCGTAGGGCGCATCCATCACTTCCTTATCCGGCAGTGAAAAGCCAGCGATCGGGCGGAAGATCGGTTCCACCAACGGGCGCAGGGCAACAGACATGCTTTGCAGCGGCTTATAGAAGCGGCGCATGTACCAACCGCCCACCTCCGGCAGGCTCAAAAGCCGCAAGGCCGTGCCCGTGGGGGCTGAGTCAATGATCAAGACTTCATATTCACCCTCGTCGTAGTGCCGCTTCATGCGCACCAGGGCGAAAATTTCGTCCATTCCCGGCAAAATTGCCAATTCTTCCGCTTGCACACCTTCTAGGCCACGCGCTTGCAGGACTTGTGTGATGTAGCGCTTCACTGCGCCCCAATTTCCTTCTAATTCGGCCAGGGCATCCAACTCCGCCGCCCACAGGTTCGGTCGCACCGCGATCGGGTCATGACCCAACTCTAAATCCAGGCTATCGGCTAAGGAATGGGCCGGATCGGTACTGAGGACGAGGGTTTTGTAGCCCAGCTCGGCACAGCGCAGGCCGGTAGCTGCGGCGACGGAGGTTTTACCGACTCCGCCTTTGCCGGTCATCAAAATTACGCGCATGATGGAATTGCCTTTGTTTCGGAGGAGACGATCGCCCAGTGCGCCTCCATTATGGCGTTTTTTGTAAAGCTTTTTGAAGTCTGTCTCAGGTAGGTTGCGTAATCTGTCAACCGTTTGCGCGAGCAAAATGCTGTTTCAGCACATCCCAGATCGAACATTGCCAATAGTCAATGTGGGAGTTGATGAAGCCTTGGGAATTCAACCCCAGCTCGCTCCAACCCGTGATCGAAATTCGCGGTTTCCAGGGAATTGGTGTAGTCCAAGTCAGAGTCCAGTCTGTGCGGATCGTGCGATCGGTCGTCACGGCAATTTCATGGAGCGTGAGGCAAGGATCCTGAAACCACTGATCAATAAAGGCGATCGTTTTTCGGTAGCGATCGACCCCTCGAAATTCACTCGTTGGATCTTTGAAATAAACTTCCCGATCGTAAATCTCAAATGTTTGATCTTTAGGAAATTTCTGATAGTCTGCCTTCAAAATTTCGACAACTGATTCTATGTTCATCTGTCTATTCATTTGATTTTCAAGACTGATGTAGGGAATATTTGCAGCATCAAAGCCAATACCTAATTTATTTCATCAGTCAACGCACCAAATAGGCCCAAACTTTTAGTTTATGCGACTAATGAATTTTTGTGATCACTGAAAACACTCCTGATCATGCTCTTAAAACAAAAAATCTTGAAAATGCTATGCTTATTATAGATTTTCAGTATAATTTCTGCTTAGATCTTTTGAAGTCAATTTTTCAATAAACTTTTAATCGCGTTTTTAAGTCAATTTCAGGGTAAATCGTCCAATAATTCCCAAAATAACTATTTAGTTATAAAGTATCAAATAATTTGCTCTAGAGCATTCTTCTAACACCGCTTTGCTTGATTATTGCTGGTCTTAATTCGATGTTTTACCCATTAATCTAGCAATTTGTGATTGCAATTGCTATGATTAGAGCCGAGCTAACGTGATCTCAAGCAGTCTTCCAGTTAAGCCCCAAAACTCTTCAAACCACACTCAAGACCATGGCCCGATCAGCCCCGATCAAGGCTTGGGTCGCGATCAAGGCGCTGAATCCACCCCTCAACTGCATGACTGTGGCCCATGACTAGCCCACTGCAACCAACTTCGCCCACTTTGTGGCCCAGCCTTGATGGTTACGAAATTACTGAGCAACTTTACTCAGGATCTCGCACAGCCGTTTACCGGGCAATTCAGACGGATACAGGGCGATCGGTTGTCATCAAAATCCTTTGCCATGAGTATCCCAGCTTTAATGAGCTGACGCAATTTCGCAATCAATATAGCATCGCCAAGTCTTTAAACATTACGGGTATTGTATATCCCTACAGTCTAGAAGCCTATGGCAACAGTTATGCCTTGGTGATGGAAGATTTCAGTGCTATCTCCCTAGAAAATTATCGAAAACAATACTCGATTTCGTTAGCTGACTTTCTATCTATTGCCTTACAGGTATCCGAAATTCTCCATGACTTACACCAAAGCCGCGTTATTCATCGAGATATTAAGCCTGCCAATATTTTGATTCAACCCAGCACCAAAGCAATCAAGATTATTGACTTTAGTATTGCTTCCGTGCTGCCCAAGGAAACTCAGGAAATTCAGAACCCGAATATTCTTGAGGGAACCATTGCCTATTTAGCCCCTGAACAAACCGGCCGCATGAATCGCGGCATCGATTATCGCACAGACTTTTATGCCCTTGGAGTCACCTTTTATCAATTACTGAGTGGTCGGCTCCCCTTTGAAGCAACGGATCCCCTCAAGCTCATTCACTGTCACATTGCCAAAACACCCACAGCGCTTGACCAGGTGAATCCAGCGATTCCTCACATGGTGGCGGCCATTGTCTCTAAATTAATGGCCAAAAATGCAGAACATCGCTATCAAACCGCGAAGGGGTTAAAGCACGACCTTGAGGAATGTTGGACACAGTGGGAGGCCACGCAACAAATTCAGCCTTTTGAGTTGGGAACTCGAGATTTGAGCGATCGATTCCTAATTTCTGACAAACTCTACGGGCGCGATCGGGAGGTTGCTCGTTTATTAACAGCCTTTGAACGTGTTGCTCAAGGAAGCGCAGAATTGATGCTGGTGGCGGGATTTTCGGGAATTGGTAAAACTGCCGTTATTCATGAAATCCACAAGCCCATCACTCGCCAAAAAGGCTATTTCATTAAGGGAAAGTTCGATCAATTTAATCGCAATATTCCTCTGTCGGCTTTTGTGCAAGCCTTTCGCGATTTAATGAGCTATTTGCTTTCTGAGCCAGATAGTCAGTTAAACCAATGGCGAACCAAAATTCTGCAAGCGTTGGGAGAAAGTGGACAAGTCCTGATTGAAGTCATTCCCGAACTGGAGACCATCATTGGGACTCAGCCAGCCGTGCCCGAGCTATCAGGAACAGCCGCTCAAAATCGGTTTAATTTTCTGTTTCAGAAGTTTATTCAAGTTTTCACAAGGCCCGATCATCCCCTTGTCATTTTTTTAGATGACTTACAGTGGGCAGATTTAGCTTCTTTGCAACTCCTGAAGGTTTTGATGGGGGATAGTGCCCACTTACTCATGCTGGGGGCCTATCGCGATAATGAGGTTTCGCCGATTCACCCCCTCATGGTCACCTTGGAGGAATTGGTCAAAGAAAAAGCGATCATTAATACCATTACGCTAAATCCACTGAGTCTAGAACATACCAATGACTTAGTGGCGGATACGCTGCGTTGCCCACCCGATCGAGCCTTGCCCCTCACTGAATCAATTAGTCGAAAAACCCAGGGCAATCCTTTTTTCACAACACAATTTCTAAAGTCGCTCCATGAGGAAGGCTGGATTACATTCAACCGAGAAGCCTGCTATTGGGAATGTGATATTTCCAGTATCTATACCCTAACCACAACTGATGATGTGGTGGAGTTTATGGCGGCGCAACTTCAAAAGCTGCCTGAATCCACTCGATCGGTCTTGAAGCTAGCGGCTTGTTTGGGTAACCAATTCGACTTAACAACCCTCTCAATCATTGCTCAACAGTCTGCCGCAGAAACAGCCAATGCCCTTTGGAAGTCGCTGCAAGAGGGCTTGGTTTTACCTAACAGTCAGGTCTATAAATTTTTTCAGCCGGAGGTACTAACCCCAGCCGATCGGGAGGTGCAGGAACCGCAGGTTAATCCAACCTATCGTTTTTTACACGATCGCGTCCAACAGGCCGCCTATTCCCTGATTGATCCGACTCAGAAACCCATGACCCATCTAATGATCGGTCAACTTTTGCAGACTCAGCTCTCGGGTTCAGAGTTAGAAAATAGACGATTTGATATTATTAACCACTTAAATTTAGGCCAAGACTTACTCACCACCGATGCAGAGCGAGTTTCCTTGGCTCAAAGTAATTTGGAAGCTGCCCAAAAAGCCAAAATGGCAACGGCCTATGCGGCTGCCAGCAACTTTGTTAACACGGGGTTATCGCTCCTATCCAATGAGCGTTGGCAGAAACAATATCACTTGAGTTTAGAGTTACATATCTTAGCGGCCGAGGTGGCATACCTCATGGGTGACATTGCCGAGATGGACAATCATTGTCAACAGGTTGTAGCGGCAGCCCAAAACCCATTAGACAAGGTAGAAATCTACAAAATTCAAATTAATGCCCTCGCCACTCGTAACCAAATGTCAGAGGCGATCGAGATCGGGGCCAATGCACTGTCGGAACTGGGTGTGGCCTTGCCCACCCAAGCCGACTCAACCATGAGTCATCAAGTGCTTGAAGCGTTAGCCCAGCAACTTGAAGATTATGTCATTGAGGATCTGGGGCATCTTGCTCCGATGACCAATCCTCGGATCATGGCAGCTATGAAGTTAATGGCGGCACTTTTTGCACCGATCTACATGGTGAAGATAGAACTCTTTCCATTGGTTTGTGCGCGGATGGTGAGCTTATCTTTGGAATTTGGTAACAGCTCTGTTTCCATGATTGGCTACAGTGGCTATGGCCTAATTTTGACCAATTCTTACAATGACTTTGAAAAGGGACATCAATTTGGCAAGGTGTCCTTAGAGTTGCTCGATCGCTTCAGTGCTCCTGAATATCGGGCCATGACCCTTTTTCTATTTAGTATTTTTATTCAGCATCGCCATAACTCTTTGCGATCGACTATTCCCATGCTCAAGGAAGGATATCTTTTGGGTATGGAAACTGGCAATTTACTCTACGCAGTCTATAGCATCAATAATTATTTCTGTAATCAACTTTTCTCTGGCTGTTGCTTAACTGATATGGAACCCGAGATGGAGCAATATTGCATCATCTTGAGTCAAATGAAGCGAGAGAATCCTGTGAGTTATCTCCAGATGCAGCAACAGACGATTCAAAGCTTAATGATCAGCACTGATTATCCTGATCGGCTGATTGGTCAGAGCTATGATGAGACGGTGATGTTTCCTCAGTATGTACAAAAAAATGAGCTGACGGGTTTAGCAATTGCTTATATCTATAAATTAATTTTGGCTTACCTTTTTGATCATTACGAACGAGCCATTGACTATATTAATGCAGGCTCTTCTTGCGTATACATCATGACGGGACATATTCATATTCCAGTTTTTCATTTCTATGCAGGGTTAACCTATTTTCGAGCTGCCACTACTCAGTCCAGCTTAGAGCGATCACGGGCTTTGTCTCTCGGAGAACAACAGCAAACTGCCTTAGCCGCTTGGGCTAATCAATCACCAATTAACCATCAACATAAGGTGGATTTGTTGGAAGCAGAAAAGTGCCGCGTGCTGGAAAAGTTTTACGAAGCCGGTATTTGGTACGATCGGGCCATTGATGGAGCCAAGGCACAAGGATTTTTACAGGAAGAAGCTTTAGCGAATGAGCTGGCTGCTAAGTTTTACTTGGATTGGAACAAGGAAAAATTCGCCGCCAGTTATATGCAGGAAGCTTATTACTGTTATGCCCGCTGGGGGGCAAAGGCAAAGGTAAGCGACCTTGAGCAACATTATCGAAAATTGCTCTCACCGATTTTGGAATCGGCTTCTGAGAAGTTAAATCATCTGGAAACATTTGTCTCCATTGCGACAGCAACCTATAGCTCCACTGCCACACAAAATTCCAGCAGCCAAAATCTCAATATCATGCTCGATTTGGCGGCTATCATTCGAGCATCTCAAAGTATCGCCAGCACCATCCAACTAGATGAACTACTGCAACAATTAACGCAAATTATTTTGCAATATTCCGGTGGTGACCAATGCATTTTGATGGTTCCTGATAGCGATGGTGAATGGTTAGTACGAGCGATCGCCTCCACGGAAACGACCAAGCTTTGCACCATCCCCCTTCAGAACGAAAACTTCCTGCCTTTACCCCTCATTCAATGGGTGAAAAATACCAGAGAATCGGTGGTGATCAATGAAGGTCAAACCCATTTGCCGATCGGGGATGCTTTTCTTGATCGCCCGATGCCCCAAAGTATATTGTGCTTACCGATCCTCAACCAATCGCAATTGGTGGGCATTTTATATCTCAGTAACCAAGCTGCGAAAAATGTGTTTACGAGCGATCGGCTCTTGGTTCTAAATTTCCTTTGTGCCCAAGCAGCCATTTCACTGGAAAATGCTCGGCTCTATCAGCAAGCACGCACCTATGCTCAACAGCTTGAACAATCTCAACTACAAATTGTTCAAAGCGAAAAAATGGCATCTTTGGGAAACTTGGTGGCAGGAGTTGCCCATGAAATCAACAACCCGATCGGCTTTTTAAACGGCAGCATTCAAAATTTGCAAGATTCTTTTCAGGATCTCATTGGGCATTTAGAACTCTATCAGCAACATTATCCCAACCCTGAACCCAGCATCACAGAAAACGCGGAAGAGATTGATTTAGACTTTCTAAGTGAAGATCTGCCAGCTTTGTTGAAATCGATGCAATTGGCAACCGATCGCATCAAAGGTATTAGCAATAGTTTGCGTACCTTTTCACGGGCAGATACTGAATATAAAATTCAAGCCAATTTGCATGAAGGAATCGACAGCACATTATTGATTCTGAAATATCGACTGAAAGCCAATGAGCATCGCCCTGCCATTGAAGTCATTCAAAACTATGGAGACATTCCAGCAATCGATTGCTTTCCAGGGCAGCTTAATCAAGTGTTTATGAATCTTTTGGCCAACGCGATCGACATGTTTGATGAGCTAGCGCAAGGGCAATCATTTGAAGAATTAGCTGCCCATCCGCAAACCATTACGATTGGCACTCGACAGGTGGATAATCATGTGCAAGTGACCATTCAAGACAATGGCAAGGGCATGAACGAGGAGCTACAAGCCAAGATTTTTGATCCCGCCTTTACCACCAAGGCCGTTGGCAAGGGCACCGGATTGGGCTTAGCGATCGCTCGCCAAATTGTGGTGGACAAACATGGCGGCAGCTTAATAGTGCGATCGGAGGTGGGCCAGGGGTCACAGTTTTTGATGAGTTTGCCCATTCGTGGTTCCTGACCTGCTTGCAGAACGGCTGGGGATTTCGATCACAGACCATCTGAAATTCATCGCCTAGACCCCCTAGCCTGGAGCTAATTGCCGGGAACCCATAGCCTGGAATTAGATGTTACTCAGCGGGCAGAGGTCGGAACATGAGTGATTGCAGTTTTGCCGATGGGTTGCGCGATCGCCGTCGCCGGTTAAGCGATCGGGTGTCGTTTCCAGTGGCCCTCTGGTCTGGGCAAGGGGCGGCGCGGAATTTTCCCGCCAATCGCTATCCCTTTCGGGCCAGTAGCCATTTTTTTATATTTTGCGGGCCTGTCCCTTGAGCGGGCCGTGCTGCTGATCCTGGACGGGCGATCGATTCTGTTTTGGGATCAACCGACGGTTGATGATGCGCTGTGGCATGGGCCAGAACCCTCGCGGGCGGAATTGGCGGCCCAAATGGGGGTGGAGGATGCCTATCCCTTGGCGGAGCTGGCGAGCTATTTGGGCGATCGAGTGGCGGAGGTGGCCACCATTGCGGTGCAGTCGCCTGCGGCTCGGGCCCATCAGGAAGCCCTGCTGGGGCGATCGCTCCCCCAACCGGCCCAGGCAAACGGTTCCGATGGGGCGCTGGTGGATGCGATCGTGGCGGTGCGATCGACCCAAGATCCCATGGCCCTAGGGGAGTTGCGGCGATCGGCGGCGATCGCGGTGGCGGCCCACCGGGCCGGCCTCGCGGCCACTCGTCAAGCCCCCACGGAAGCGGCCGTGCGGGCGGCGATCGAAGCCACCTTGATCGCCCAAGAGGCTTGCCCTGCCTACAACAGCATTGTCACCACCCGGGGCGAAGTGCTCCACAATGAGCGCTACCACCACCCCCTCACGCCGGGGGATTTGCTGCTGGTGGATGCGGGGGCTGAGGTGTCCAGCGGTTGGGCCTCCGACATTACCCGCACTTGGCCCGTATCGGGGCAGTTTTCCGCCCCACAGCGGGCGATTTATGAGGTGGTGTTGGCGGCCCATGATGCGGCGGTGGCGGCAGTGCGGCCGGGGGTGGAATACCGCGACATCCACCACAAGGCGGCTTGGGTGTTGGTGGAAGGCCTGGTGGACTTGGGCATTTTGCGGGGGCAACCGGCGCAGTTGGTCGATCGGGATGCCCATACGCTGTTTTTTCCCCATGGTGTGGGTCACCTGTTGGGGCTGGATGTGCATGACATGGAGGATCTGGGCGATCGGGCGGGTTATGGGCCTGGCCGTCAGCGCAGTGAGCGGTTTGGCTGGTGTTTCCTGCGGCTCGATCGCCCCTTGGAGGTGGGCATGGTGGTGACGATCGAACCCGGTTTTTACCAAGTGCCGGGCCTGCTGCAAGACCCGGCGCGGCGCGATCGCTATGGCGACTGTATTGATTGGGAACGGTTAGCCCAATTTGCCGATGTGCGCGGTATTCGGATTGAGGATGACGTGCTGGTCACGGCGACGGAGCCGGAGGTGCTCACGGCCGATTTACCCACGGATCCTGACCAAATTTGCGCGCTGATTACCGGTACTTAGCGGGTTCAAAAGTTAGCCTCAAGTTTGGCTCCTGGGCTGAAGCACCCGTCAGCCCAGGAGCCAGCCCCTAGGTAGACAGCAACAGAGACGGCATCGATCGCCCGCCACCGTTGGGCAGCAGGGGCGGTATGGGTCGATCGCCCAAATTGCCCCGAAGCAGGAATCGATCGGGCAAATCCACCGCCGATTCCGCCTCCTCCAGCGCAGGCGGCGCAGGGGGCAGTTCCACCACAAAGGTCGTGCCCTGATTGGGTTCCGACTCAAACCAAAGCCGGCCCCCATGCTGCTCCACAATGGTTTGATAGGCGATCGACAGGCCCAACCCCGTCCCCTGCCCGATCGGCTTCGTACTAAAGAAAGGATCCAAAATGCGATCGTGCACCGCCTCCGGAATGCCGAGGGCATTGTCTCGAATCCGAATCACCGCCCGCCCGCTGGCCGGATCCAGGGCCGTAGCCAGCCAAATGGTGGGACGTTCTTCCTTGGCTAACCATGGGGGCGACTCGATCGCCACCGTCAACGCATCGATCGCATTTTCAATCAACGCCGCCAAGGCCTGATTCAGCGGGCCCGGATAACAAGTGATGGCCGGCAATGCTCCCCACTCATGAATGAGCTGAATCGAATGGAGTTGCTCACCGCTGCGCAAGGCATTTAGCCGCCCTTGAAACAACACCAACGCGCTATCTAAACTCTCGTTGAGGTTAATGCTCTTCACAATCGCCTCATCCAACCGCGAGAAGGCCCGCAGCGATCGAACAATTTTTTGGATTCGCTCCACGCCCGATCGCATCGATTGCAGCATTCGTGGCCAATCTTCTGCAATATAAGCAGGATCCACCTCCTCCACCAACGCTTCCAGCTCGGCCGAAGGAGCCATCCCCGATCGCGCCCACTCCGCTTGGTAGACATTCACCAAGTCCAACAAATCCTGGATATAGTGGCCCGCGTGGGCCAAATTGCCCGCAATGAAGGCCACCGGATTGTTCACCTCGTGGGCCACCCCCGCCACCAACTGCTCCAGCCCCGCCAGCCGTTCCGCCTGCACCAACTGGGCCTGCTGCCACTTCAGGGCCTGCAACGCCGCCTCTAACTGAGCCGCCTTGTCCGCAAGCTTGGCCTCCGCTGCCTGTCGCCGCCGAATTTCCGCTTGGGCCTGTTCATACAGTTCCGCCTGCAACACGGCCACGGCCAACTGATGGGACAACCGCTCCAACAAATGAATTTCGTTCGGATGCCACTGGCGCGGATTTTGGCAATGGTGAGCGATTAACAGACCCCAGAGCCGGCCATGGTCAGAGATGGGCAACACCAAATTAGCCCGCACTTGGAACCGACGTAGCAAATTGCGATGGCACTCGCTGAGGGGGGCCGTTTCAATGTCGCTGATCGCGCTAATACGTCCCTGTTGGTAATCCTGGGCGCGGCTGACCTGAAAACAGGTGTCCTCGATCGTCACATCCAACGACGCATCCCAATCCTCGCCCACGGATTCGGCCACCACCATGCCGCTCCAGTCGGGGTTAAAGCGATAGACCACCACTCGATCGGTCTGCAGCAGTTGGCGCACCTCATTCACCGCCGTGCTCAACACCGCCGTCAAGTCCAGGTCTTGGCGAATGCGCTGGGTCACGCCGCTCAGGAGTTGTTCCTCTTGCAATTGCCGGTTTTGGCGCTTGCGGGCTTCCACCGCTTCGGTCACATCCGTTTGTACACCGATGTAGTGGGTCAAATGGCCCGCCGCATCATGCACGGGGCCGATCGAGAGGCGATTCCAAAAGGGCCGGCCATCCTTGCGGTAATTGAGCAACACCACCTCGCAGGCCTCGCCCCGGCGAATGGCCTGGCTGAGTTGCTCCACCGCCACCGGATCCGTGTCCGGCCCCTGCATAAACCGGCAGTTACGCCCCAACACCTCTTCCCGGCGGTAGCCTGTCATGGTCTCGAAGGCTTCGTTGCAATAGATCAGGGGGCGATCGGGCCGGCTCATATCGGCGATCGCAATGCCACAACTGGCCGAAGCCATCGCCCGTTCATACAACTCCAGGGTCACCGGCAATAACCCTGGACTCGCTTGATTTTCCATAAGCCTCCAAGCTTCAGGATCTGACGCGTCCTCTGATTGGTTTGTGGTTTGCCATCCGGCCAAACATTCAGAAACATTCAACAGCGCTGTTGAATCTTCAGACACCCTCTCGGATGACTGGGCATTCATGGTGTTTTCCGCCGCACCCTGCAACGACAAACAGCGTTCAAGGTCGATCCCTGGTGGATCCCGAATCCTTCATTGTTCCGGGTCAGTCCAGGGTGATCAAGAGCTTGGTTAAAAAATTTCGCGATGCAAATGCTGTTGATTAGGATTGGTTTTCGCAGAATTTTATTTCCCTCATCTCATTCTAGAAGTGATTGCAGGAATTGATTGGGTCGGCGGCGGCTGCCGGCCATGGCGCGATGGGAGCAGTGGGAGTGTTGCAGGAGAATTGTGGGGGCGTTGCGGGAACGTTGTGGGAGCATTGCGGGAACGTTGATCGATCGCACAAGACAGACCAAGGCAGACGGATTATTGTTGGCTGTTATTGTGGTTTTCGATTGATGTTGTGGTGTCTGGTGGCGATTCATGCCTAACCTGTTTTGGCCTCGGAAATGGACAAGGGCGATCGCTCCGGCTCGATCGCCCCAGTTGCGTCAGTCGTTAGGGGCGATCGGGCTGGTGGCCAGTTTGCTGGTGGGGGGCTGTGGCGGCGGCACATCCACCAACTCCACCAACCGTCCCAGCGCCAGCGGCCCGGCGGATAAAACCCTGAAGTTGCTCTATTGGCAAGCCCCCACCATTTTGAATCCCCACCTGGCCACAGGAAATAAGGATTTTGACGGGGCGCGGGTGGTCTATGAACCCCTGGCCAGCTACGACAAAGCGGGCAAATTGGTTTTGTTTTTGGCGGCAGAAGAACCCACCCTGGCCAACGGTGGCGTGGCCAAGGATGGGCGATCGGTCACTTGGAAACTGAAATCCGGCGTGACGTGGGCCGACGGCAAACCCTTCACCGCTGAAGATGTGGTTTTTACCTATGAGTTTTTGAGCGATCCCAAAACCGGCGCGGCCACCCTCACGGACTACGCCATGGTGAAATCGGTGCGGGCGATCGACCCGCAAACGGTGCGAATTGAATTCACAGCACCCACGGCCAGTTGGTCTCAGCCTTTCACTGGCTACAACGGCATGATTTTGCCGAAACACGTTTTTAAGGACTATGTGGGAGCCAGGGCCAAGGAAGCACCGGCCAACCTGAAGCCGATCGGGACGGGTCCCTATCAGGTGGAGTCCTTTAAGCCGGGTGATTCGATCGTCTACAAACCCAACCCCAACTACCGCGATCGGGCCAGCCTCGCCTTCGAGCAGGTGGAGATTAAAGGCGGCGGTGATGCCACCTCGGCCGCCCGGGCAGTGCTGCAAACGGGCGATGCGGACTACGCCTACAATCCGCAGGTGGAAGCACCGGTTTTGAAACAACTGGAAAGCGGCGGCAAGGGCAAACTACTGGCCGTGACCGGGGCCCAATCGGAGCGGATTCACTTTAACTTCACTGACCCCAACCGGGCCACCGCCGACGGGGAGCGATCGAGCGTGCAGTTTCCCCACCCCTTCTTCACGGATAAAACTGTGCGCCAGGCCTTTGCCCTCGCGGTCGATCGCGCCACCATCGCCCAGCAGCTCTATGGCCCCACCGGCAATCCCACGGCCAATCTGATCATCGCTCCCCAGCAGTTTGCCTCACCCAACAACCCAGTGGAATTCAACCTGCAAAAGGCAGCCCAACTGTTGGATCAAGCGGGCTGGAAAGACACCAACGGCAACCAAATTCGGGACAAAAACGGTGTGGAAATGCGGGTGCTGTTTGTCACTTCGGTGAATCCCCTGCGCCAGAAAACCCAGGAGATTGTGAAGCAAGCTTGGGAGTCGATCGGGATTGGCGTGGAACTGAAGTCCGTGGATGCCGGAGCCTTCTTCTCTGGCGACCCAGCCAACGCCGACACGGTAAACCGCTTCCAAGCCGATTTGCAGCTCTACACCACCGGCAACACCTCCCCGGATCCCAGCGCACATCTGAAATGGTGGACTTGCGCCGAAATTGCCAGCAAAGCCAACGACTGGAACCGCAATAACTACACCCGCTATTGCAACTCAGCCTATGACCAAGCTTGGGCCAAAGCCGACCAGGAATTGGATCCCATCAAACGACAGGCGGCCATGATTGCCCTCAATGACCAACTGATTCAGGATGTGGCCCTGATTCCCCTCATTGCCCGGGCCAAAGTGGGAGCCGTCAGCGATCGATTGCAGGGCGTGGATCTCACCCCTTGGGACAGCGACACCTGGAACATTGCCACCTGGAAGCGTCCTTAACCCTCCATCCATCAATCGGGTTCAGAAACCGTCGGGTTGCTCGCCCTTGCGTTAACGGGGGCCCTTCATGGTATGGTTATTGCGACCTGGACCCGCGCAATCCCAACGCCCGAACCGTGTCAGAGCCGGAAGGCAGCAGCACTAAGGGATGCTTGAGATAGGCGCGGTCTCCGGGTCTCTTTTTTTGCTTATTGCTTCTGTTTATTGCTTCTGTTTATTGCTTTTGCTTATTTTTTGTTCGTATTGAATTCGTATTGAATCTGTAAAGTACCCCGATCGATCGCGGAATATATCGCTAGATATGTCTCGGGGTGCATGGCGGGACACATCGCGGGATACATCGCGGGATACATAAACCAACGGGCGAATTTCCTGAGTTGTTGATGAATCCAACAACCACAGACCTGAATTGCATAGGATTGAAGTATTCAGCCTGTTGAACTGAAACCGAGACCGTCCTAGCGAAGGCTGAGGTACTGGTTTTGGCAGCCGATCGATCGGGAGCGTCTCAGCGGCAGCCCAGTTCAATTACCAGGGTCAGGGCGCGGGGATTCGCGATCGCACAGCCACTAGGAGCGTAACTAACAATGATGGAGCGGCATCATGGGGCCAGGCAGGCGGCCCAACAGGCCTTCTTAGAGGCCCTCGAACGCCTACGGGAAAATCTGACTGATCCTGAAGATGCGGTCGCCCTTGACACGGTGGAAACCGAAGCAGCCCCCAGCCCCCAGGCCGCAGCCGAAACCGCACCTCCCGCCAGCCAGGAAATTACCCTGGAGGACTTGGAAGCGGCGATCGAGGATATTGAGCGCTATATGGGCAGCCAGCATCAAGAAGACGAAGACCCCCAGGCTCCTGAAAATCCCGAGCACCCCCAAAATTCCAAGGCGGCACAAGATGCGGCACAGGGTGAGGCAAACAACCGCGATCGCCCCTTAGATCAAGGGATGGAACCAGCGGCCGAAACACCCGATCTCGCAGACCCCAACGCGCTATGGGCGGAAATTCTGTTGGGACTGGAGCAAAAAACCGCTCCCGCGCCACCGCCTGCACCCCCCGATCGGCGGCGCTCAGGGGAAACCCGTTGAGTGGTTCCCTCAACGATTGGTGAGCCTTTAGCCGCGCCGCCCCTCTGCGATGCCCTCGATCGCCTCAAAATAGTCTGCGGCCTCTTGCCACACTTCCCGAAATGACATGGCTCCCGATCGCTCGTTGGGCGACACAAGATGCTCCCATTGGGCAATGTAGCTGGTCACTAAATCCACCATCGGTTCACTGATGCTGCTGGTGGGCATTCCCGCTCCGGCAAACCGATAGACCTGATCGGTGGAAAAAGATTGCAGTTGAAATCCTCCCGGCTGGGTGATGGCTTGGTAGGAGCCAATTTGCACGGACGTTTGCGGGGACGGGGCGGGCTGTTCGATCGGCATGGTTCCAGGCAATGGGGAGTTGGGGGGCAATGGGAGGCGATCGGATTGGGCAGCGATCGCATTGGATTTCAACAGACCTTCTGCACGAATCAGCGAACAGCCCTCATCCCCCAACCCCTTCTCCCAAGGGGGGCGAAGGGGAGCCAGAAATCGGGAGTTACGGCGATTTCATTGT
>MKGP02000007.1 GCA_001913845.2 Limnothrix sp. CACIAM 69d
TCCTTTTTCGTAAGCTTCTACAATTTTCTGGCGCAAGTCTAGAGAATAACAACCCATAAATTTTCCTGACGATAGCCCAACTGCACTTATAACTATATCGTACTGATCGTTCTAGGTAAAGGCTGTATCCTTCCCTGAGGCGATCGCCTGGTCAGCGCCCCCGATTCGCAAACAACGGAACTGAAGTTCCACCTCGGGAAGTGCGAAATCCGAAAAACTCGAAACCCAAAAACTCGAAACCCAAAAAACTCGAAACAAAATCGGCTAGACCGGTTGTATTGCCTCAGGTCTAGCCGATTTCGTTTGTTTGAATGCAACTGAATTACGGGTCGGTTTTGATGATCAATCACTGGGGGTGCGAAACAACAGGGAGCCGGCGAAACCATCCTGCTATTGCAGAGGCTCCACCAATCGATCCCAATCGGCGAGGATGGCGGATTGGCGCATCCCGGCTAAAGGATCGCTAGCGGTGACGGGCACGTTATAGGTGGCATAGGCATTGCGATCGACCGAGAGCAAGTAGCGCAGCGAACTGTTGCCCAGGAAGTAGACCACCACCAGGGCTGCCGCTGCTGAAGCAACGAGGGTTCCGGCCAGCATCAGCGAAAACTCCCTGTTGCTGAGGGCCTGTTGCATCAGGTGCAATGACCAAGCTACTAGGGCGATCGCCAGCAGCAGAACGACAACCATGGACAGAGTGCAGATCAAGATTTATGAGTGTGTTTTTACGTATTGTAAAGGAAATCTTGACAATCTGCCAGCAATTTATCGTTTCCTAAGGTTTTCTACAGAGTTGCGATCGCCCCAGTGTGACGCACCGGTAAGCCCGCTTGCTGTAAATCGGTCTTAATCTCGTCAATGCTGAGTTGACCGTAATGTAACAAGGACGCTAGCAGGGCGGCTTCGGCCTTGCCTTCGGTCAGGGCTTCGCGGATATGTTGACAGTTGCCTGCGCCGCCGGAGGCAATCACCGGCACGGCCACGCGATCGGCGATCGCCCGGGTCAGCTCCAGGTCATAGCCCGCCTGGGTTCCGTCCGCATCCATGCTGGTCACCAGCAATTCTCCCGCGCCGCGCCGCACCACTTCTTCGGCCCAGGCGATCGCATCCAAACCCGTATTTTCCCGGCCGCCGCGCACATACACATCCCAAGCGCTGGGCACACCATTTTCGCCGGTTCCGGGGCGGCGGCGGGCATCGATCGCCACCACAATGCATTGATTACCAAACCGGGCACTGGCGCGATCGATCAAGTCCGGATCTCGCACTGCCGAAGAGTTGATGCTAATTTTATCGGCTCCGGCCCGTAACAGTTTTTTAATCGTTTCTAAGTCACTAATGCCGCCGCCCACGGTTAGGGGAATGAACACCTGCTCGGCGGTTTCGTAAACCACATCAAAAATAATCCCGCGATCTTCGTGGGTGGCCGTGATGTCCAAAAACACCAGCTCATCGGCCCCGGCGCGATCGTAGGCCCTGGCCAGCTCCACCGGATCGCCTGCATCTTGCAGATTCACAAAGTTCACGCCCTTGACGACGCGACCGGCTTTGACATCGAGGCAGGGAACGATCCGTTTGGCGAGCATAGGGCGGAGGAGGGAAGGTGAACAGCCGTGAATAGCCACAGATCAAACTACGCGATCGCGATGAACCTTGGCCCCGGTGGTCTGAGCAGATGCGTCAATATAAATAATACAAATAAATCAGGAGTTGATTTATAAGATTCCCATAATCAAAATAAGAACAGCCCGCAGCAAGCTGGAGAAACCGCCATGAACCTGTCCTCAGCCCCCTCCCGTCGATTGCCCCCCGTCCAGTTGTTGCCCGCCAGCGATCGGCCCACGGAAACCGGCGGATTTCGATCGCGCTTGGTTTGGATGTTGGAACGGGTGCAAGACGCGATCGCCGTGTCCCTTTGCTTGGGGCTGTTTGGCGTGATGGTGGTGCAACTGCGTGTCATTTTCATCTCCCTGCTGGAACCCCCAAACTTTCACCTGATTACGGCGGATATCCTATCGGTGCTGATTTTGGTGGAAATGTTCCGGCTGCTGATCATTTACTTGCAAGAACAGCGCGTGTCGATCGGGGTGGCCGTGGAAGTGGCGATCGTTTCCGTGCTTCGAGAGTCGATCGTGCGAGGCGTGTTGGAAGTGCCCTGGCAGCAGCTTTTGGCCACGGGTGTATTTCTGCTGGTTTTGACCCTGATCCTGTTGGCGCGGGTTTGGTTGCCGCCCACCTTTGAGGGCATTGACCCCGAAAAGCGGATCATGGAGCGCTATCGCCATGCCGCCAGTCCTGAGCTGGTTGACTAAGCCGTTGTGAAGAGGCAAAACCCGATCGCCCGATCGCTGATTTCTCTCCAAATCTCTCAAGCGCGGCGATCGGGTCAAAATGCAGTAGTCTTATTAGCTGTGGATTCAGTTTACTAGAGACGGTTCCAGTGGTGATTGAGCTAGGTCAGCGCGTCAAAGTGCGCCGGATTCGCGATCGCATGTCCACCGCGATGGTTGAAAAAATTAAACAAAATCCGGTTGGTACGGTTAAGGAATACAAAATGGTTGACGGCAGCGGCATCGGCGTTGTCGTTGAGTTTACGGGTGGTTTGGCAACTTGGTTTTTTGAAGACGAACTCGAAGCGGTCTAAGCAACGAGTGAATAAATTGCGCCAGGGGATTTGTTTCCGCTGGCGTTTTTGCTTGGCCGAATGATTTGGTCAAAAATTCTGGTGACCGAAATTGTAGGTGAGTAGATACTGGCTCACCACTTGCTAGGCTATGGGTAGTGGCCTTCTGTCACTCCCGATCGCCCCATGAGCACCGAAACCCGCCTCAACACTCTCGAAGCCCAGCTCCAGCAACTGACGATCAACGTCACCACCCTGGCCAGCGTCACCACGCAGCAGTCCTTTGATTGGAATCAGCGGTTTAGCCACCTCGCCGAACTGACCGCCGCGAATACCCAGGCGATCGCCACTAACACACAGGCGATCGGGGAATTACGCTTGGCGATTAGCAGTCTGCAACAGGCCATCGAAGGGTTAAATAACCGGATCGCCCAATTGGAGCAGGTCGTAGACGATCGCACCGATACGTTTCTGGGCCTATTTGACCAAACCTTTGCTCGCATCGATCAACTCCAAGCCGCTAGCTTTGCCCGCATGGATCAGATGCAAAGTGACATCACCGCCCTCAAAGCAGATGTCACGGGCCTGAAAGCAGATGTCACGGGCCTAAAAACAGATGTCACAGGCCTGAAAACAGAAATTCAGCGGGTGATCGAAATTTTGGGCGAGATGCGGCAGTAAATACACGCCGGTCGGCGATCGTTGGCACAATGGGGGGCGACTAACGATAGAGGAGTGCGATCGTGGCTTTCACGCTGACGCTGTTGGGAAAAGGGGGATCGGGGCGATCGACCCTGGCGATCGCGGCGGCGATGGCCCTGGCCAACCAAGGCAAGCGGGTGCTGCTGTTTGGGCAAGATGCGGGGCCCACCCTGGGCATGATGTTGGGAACGGGGGCGATCGGTTCGGATCCCCAGGCGATCGGCTCTAACCTTTGGGCCGTGCAACCGGCCGCCACCACCCTGCTGGAACGGGGCTGGGATGAAATTAAGCGCCTAGAGTCGGAATATTTGCGCCAACCCTTTTTCCGCAATGTCTACGGCGAAGAGCTGGCCGTGCTGCCGGGGATGGATCGGGCGCTGACGTTGAACACCCTGCGGCAATACGAAGCCTCGGGCAATTACGACGCGATCGTCTATGACGGCAACAGTGATCGAGCCACCCTGCTAACCATCGGCGCACCGGAGGTGTTGTCCTGGTATGTGCGCCGGTTCCAAAAGGTGGTGGCCGAGTCGGATTTTGCCAAGGCAATTTCGCCCTTTGTGCAACCAATTTCCATGGCGGTGTTGAGCAGTGGCGGCATGTCTAGCACGCCGTGGGAAGGCCCCTTGGGTGAGTTTCAGGACTTGCTCGATCGGGGACGAAACTTGCTGGCCGATCCGCGCCGGGTGGCGGGCTGGCTGGTGGCCAATGGCGATCCAGTTTCGCAGGCCTTGGCTCAATACCTCTGGGGCAGCGCCCAACAGGCGGGCTTAACCGTGGGCGGTGTGTTTTTGAATCGATCGAGCGATCCAGGGGCAGTGGGTTCAGAGTTCAACCCGCTGACCGTGACGGCGATTCCTGAGCAAACCACCTCCCCCAATTGGGATGCGTTGATCCCATTGATGCCGGACTTTGCCACCTTAGCCCAGCAGGCTCCCCGCCCGATCGAGATCGACTTGACCACCCAACAGGTGAAGCTGTTCCTGCCGGGATTCACCAAGGAGCAAATCCACCTGACCCAATCGGGGCCGGAGGTGACGATCGAGGCAGGCGAACAACGCCGCAATATCTTCCTACCGCCAGCCTTGGCCGGGCGATCGGTCAAGGGCGCAAAATTCAGCGATCGCTACCTGATCATTTCCTTTTAAGCCCCACACCCCCCTCGATCGTGCAAGACAATGGGAGCGGCTGACTCCCTGGAGGCAATGGGGCTATGACGCTGCCAACCCTTACCCCTGCGTTGACCCTGGCGGACTTTTTGCAGCGGCCGGAGATTGACGAATCGCCCGCTTGGGAATTTCACAATCACCTAGCCCAGCAAAAACCCAGGCCTGGAGTGCAACACAGTCGGCTACAAATTCGGTTGGTGGCGGCGATTAATGCGATCGGGTCGGGCTGGGAAGCTTTGCCAGAGTTGCGTTGTACTTTTGGCGATCGGTCGATCGTGCCGGATCTATGCGTCCTGAAAACCGCTGAGTTGCCGATCGACTCCCAAGGAAACGTGGTTGCCGAAGGCATCGAGTTTGCGCCGGCTTGGGCGATCGAAATTCTGTCGCCGGCCCAGGGCGAAACCCGCGTGATTCGGAATCTCACCCATTGTTTGGCCCATGGCAGCCAGTTGGGATGGTTGGTGTTGCCGCGCGATCGGGTGGTGGTGGTGTTTTTGCCCGATCGCGCTCCGGTGGAGTTGGCCGGGGGCGATCGGTTGCCGGTGTTGCTGGATTTGGAGCTGGATTTGACGGGCGATCGGCTCTTTGGCTGGCTGGCGGGTGCTGCGTAGACACTTTTTGGAGTATATGGAGAAAGGTTTTAAATAAGTCAAAGATTGTTGTAAATGCGTCATCGGTGGCTACATTCGCCATTGACGAGGCAAGAGACACCAAAACCGATCGATTCCCGTAGGGGCGCATCGCCATTCGCCCTCCGATAAGCAAGATCTACGAGAGCAGCTTCATGGCAACCGATCGACCCTGGCGGAGGGCGTACAGCAGTACGCCCCTACCTGTTCGTTGTTTTTGTGAAAAAACAGCCTGATGATCGCGAAGGGTGATCAACGCATGAAAAAGATGACCCGCAAGCAACGTGATAGGAACATCCAAAAGCTCTTTCCGCCAATTGCCGACAGTAAGCCGATGATGCTGCCGGACACGAGCATAATTGTGAGCAGGCTGCTGCCAGTGGTTGCACCGCCAACAACGCCCAAGGTAATGGCTAAAAGTGGCCCAAACAATGCCCCTGCTAAAAAGCGTGCCAAAAACATGACCCATGGAGCGGTTGGTTTCTGTTCTGGTGGGGGAGCTGCAACGCTGGGGGAAGCGAGAACTGTTTTGGGGAGCGATCGTGTCGGTGACAGGTGCTTGGGCGTTGTCCGCGCTGCCATGCTGTCAGCAAGGGATGGCAATTCACGGTGAGTTGACAAGGGATTAGAGGAATCATTGGGGGATGACTCTGAAGAAGATGGCGGGGGAGGTTCGGCCATAGGGCGATCGATCTCATCCAATCCAAATTGCGTGAAGATTACGTCCGATTACAACACCCAATCAGGCGCTCCTCTGTTCTAGCGCAATTAGTATTAATAGGAACTGGGTGCAGTCTGTGTGCCAAGAATCGGCAGTCTTGCTCTTTAAATTCCACGCTGACTGCGGGTTGAGTGGGAGAGCAGACGCGATACCATGGCTCCCAACGACAAGCAAGATCCAACCGATCGATCGAACCATGACCACCGAACCCAACACCGAGGCGATCGAAACGCCCGCCCCCGCCGAAGAGAGCGGCTCCAAAACCCGGCAAATGCTGGGCATGAAGGGAGCCGCCAGCGGGGAAACCAACATTTGGAAAATTCGCCTGCAATTGATGAAGCCGATCACCTGGATTCCCCTGATTTGGGGCGTGGTCTGCGGGGCGGCTTCCTCGGGGCACTACGAATGGACGCTCGAGAATTTCCTGAAATCGGCGCTTTGTATGTTGATGTCGGGGCCGTTGCTGACGGGCTACACCCAAACAATCAACGACTACTACGATCGGGAAATTGACGCGATCAACGAACCCTATCGCCCCATCCCCTCCGGCGCGATTTCGATTCCGCAGGTGGTGACGCAAATTTTGGTGTTGCTGTTCGGTGGCATCGGTGTGGCCTACATTCTCGATCGCTGGTCGGGCCACGAATTCCCGATCATCACAATCTTGGCGGTCGGCGGTTCGATCGTCTCTTATATCTATTCCGCGCCGCCCCTGAAGCTGAAACAAAACGGCTGGCTCGGGAACTACGCCCTCGGCGCGAGCTATATCGCCCTGCCTTGGTGGGCGGGCCAAGCGCTGTTTGGTACCCTGACTCCGACGGTAGCGGTGGTGACGCTGATCTATAGTTTGGCGGGCTTGGGCATCGCGATCGTCAATGACTTCAAGAGCGTGGAGGGCGATCGCACCTTGGGTCTGAAGTCGCTGCCCGTGATGTTCGGGATTGGCACGGCCGCTTGGATTTGTGTGGCGATGATCGACACCTTCCAAATCGGTATTGCGGGCTATTTGGTTAGCCTGCATGAGAATTTGTACGCCTCAATTTTGGGTCTGCTGATCATTCCGCAAATTGTGTTCCAGGATATGTATTTCCTGCGCGATCCGCTGAAGAATGATGTGAAATATCAAGCGAGTGCTCAGCCCTTTTTGGTGTTGGGAATGTTGGTGGCTGGCCTAGCCATGGGTCACGCTGGAATTTAGGTTCAATCACCGATCCAAGCCAGCACCAGACAAGGGGCTTAAGCCCCTTGCCCCCAAGCATTGGGTCATGAATGGTAGGGGCGCACCGCCGTGCGCCCTTTGCATTTTGGGATGTTAAAAACCATTTTTTGTGAGTAGGAGAAAGCGATCGATGGCCGATGCAATGCTATATCAAGAGAATGAATACTTTGTGGTGCTAGAAACGAATCAGCCCGAGGTGATTTTGTCCGTGGAAGAGTTGCGTGAAAAGCTAACCGGCGTGGTGGAATCCTTGGGCGATCGCCTGCCGCGTGACTTGCAACGGTTGGCCACCACAGAAGCGCGGGTGCGATCGCTCATTGAAGAAGCCTGCGAGCTGGACTTGGGCCCCGATCGATTCTTGCAGTGGTATGCCGTTCGCCTGGCAAAGTAAATTGGAGATTCAGGGATGGCCCGGGAGCAGTGTGCTCATCACTGAAAACCATGGCCCGCAGGTGGATAAGCACTCATGATTCAGGCAGCAATCTTGGCAGGTGGTCAAAGTCGCCGAATGGGGCGCGACAAGGTGTTGCTGCCTTGGAATGGACAGCCCATGCTCCATCGGGTCTGTGAGGTGGCCATTTCGGTGACGGAACGCCGACCGATTATTTTTTCGCCCTGGCCGGAACGCTACCAAACCCATCCCGCCACGGCTGCCTTGCCGGTGGATTGGTGGCGGGAGTCGGCGGCCGATCGGGGGCCGCTGTTGGCTTTTTCGGAGTTGCTCGATCGCGCGGCCCGAGACCTAACCGACATTAATTGGGTGTGGCTGCTGGCTTGCGATTTGCCCTGTTTGGATGGGCCCGTTTGTCGTTCCTGGCTCGATCGCCGCCACGCCCTCAGTTCCAAGCAAGTGGCGTTGGTTCCACGCACCGATCGTGGTTGGGAACCCCTGTGCGGGCTGTATCGACCCGCGATCGCGCCCCAACTGCGGACTTTTATTGATCAAGGCGGGCGATCGTTTCAGGCCTGGTTAGACCAACTGGCAACGGAACAGCGAGCCATTTATCTACCGCTGACGACGCTGGAGGCGGCTACCTTGCGCAACTGCAACAGCCCTCAGGATCTGCAAGATTTCTTGCGCCACCGGGCCCCAGCCTCAGAGAATCCAGACAACTAGGATCAGGAATTGCGCAGCACCTTCGCGATTCACGCGATTTTAATGAACGCCATTCAAGCATCCAACTCAAACCCATCAAGCGAGTCCACCCCAACCCAACATTGTCCCTGAGCCACCTGGAATTGGCCAATCTGATTGATCTGACTTAACGGAATTGGTGAATGGCGCTGGCCACAATCCCCAAAATCTTAAACACCATTCCTTCGGTGATTTGCAAAGGGGCATAGATCGGGTTTTCGGAATGCAGAAAAATGCGACCATCCAGCACTTGCAGCCGCTTGACCGTTACCTTGTCATCCACCAGCGCCAGCACAATTTGTCCCGTTTGGGCGTTGTCCGCCTCGGAGGCATCAATCACCAGCAGATCATCGGGATAGATGCCAATACCGATCATAGAATCCCCCGTGACCCGCACCAAAAAAGACTCGCTGGGATGCCGACTGAGATAGGTGTTCAGGTCGATCGCGTCGGGTTCCGTGTCCTCTTGGGGCGCAAAGGCGTGTAATCCAGCGGCCGCCGGCATTTCATAGAGGCGCAGGGGTGGCGTGGGATGGTCTTCAATGCGTTGGAGCCGGCCATCGGCGATGGCTTCCGTTTCCAATTGATCGAGCTGCCATTGGGCCAGGAGTTCCGGCAGGCGATCAACAAAACTGATGGGCAGTCGAACCGCTTTGGTGGGTTCGCCATATTTACCTGTGCCTTTGGGACGACCCGCGCCCGGACGGCGACCGCCTCGACCGGTCATAGTGACTCCTTGGATTGAATATGCTGAATTTTGAAGATGATCGGTAAGCTAAGAAAGCAGCGGTGGGCCATGGGTTTGTTGGCGATTTTGCTGCCCCAATCGGATTCAGCGCTAGGGCCAAAACTTGCCCGAACATTTGCCAGTTTGCCGATTGGACGCTGCTGATTTTAGGTTGCTGAAATCTTTGCTTGGGTTTTCTTGCTTGGATTTCTGTACCTGGATTTCTTTGCTTGGTTTGCGGAATTGCTATCAACGCATTGATTGCAGTACACGAATTTAGACTAGCACGATCGCCCGAAAGAGTTACTCCACAGAATTGAGAAGAATTATGAGAATTTGGGAAAGCATTATGAATTGCCAAAAGAGTCAAAATATCCAAACAGACCGGGGAAGCGTTCGATCGCCCCAATTGCCCGGGTGGTGGATGGGGTGGCCTACGTTGACCAAGGCTTTGGGGTTGTTGTTGGCGGTTGTGCTTTGGGGTTGGTGGCTAATGCCGGAACCGGCGATGGCCAGTCTGCATCCCTACCCCCTTCCGGGCGATCGGGTCTTGTGTCGATCGTTGCAATCCCTGCGAGATCAGCGCGATCGCAGTTGGCAATTGGTGTTGTTTGGCGAAGCGGCCAAAGGACAACCACCCACAACAGGATTTCGGTTGCGGGTGGTTGGGTTTCCCAGTTTGCGGGTCAATCGCGATCGATCTTTAATCATCACCAATTCCACAGGGGCCGTTGCCCAGCTTGCGGATCAGTTCCCGATCGATTCATTAGCCCTCAACACCGGAGAATATGAATTTGATTCCGTGGCAGGTCGGTTAAATCAATTGGGTATTTTGCGATTAACCATCCCCGTCGGTGATGCTGATCAGGCAGAAATTCCCGTACCGCCTTTTGTTTTACAAGAGTGGAAAATGCTTCAAAAATCAGGATGTCCCAAGGCTTGAGGCAGTCAAAATTGTGGTGGCATAGGATACTCAATAGACCCTAATTGCAAGTCTGAATTGTCCAAAGATCGTTCAACAAATTGCTGCTGAATCGATTACCCATGAGGGAGTAATCTTCAGTTTGCTAATTCAGCCTCAGCGGGTGTCTAAAAAGCGAAATTTGGTAGGCAGCTTGCTCAGTCTACAACAACAAGGGGCTTAAGCCCCTTGTCCCTAAGGGCTACGATATTTAGCAAGCGCTTCCAGATGCTTTTCAAGCAACCTCTAAGCGGCGGAAGAGTTCTCGGCAAAGCGCTGGGCCTTGCGGGGTTGAATCACGCCGTAACCACCATGGTTCCGTTCATAAATCACGTTGATTTCACCCGTTTCTGAGTTGCAGAACATGAAGAAATCGTGATCAACCAGCTCCAGTTGCTCCAGGGCCTCCGCGATCGTCATCGGGGCCATTTCAAAGTATTTCGTCCGCACCACATCCGCCGGCAACTCGGGTTCTCGGGGCGGAATAATGGTTCCGACTGGCATTTCGCCCAGCACTTCGGCGGTTTTCACCGGCTCGCGGCGACGTTCTTGATGTTTTTCCTTATACTTACGAAGTTGACGGGCAATCTTGTCAGCAACCATGTCAATGCTGGCATACAGGTTCTCGCTGCTTTCTTCAGCTCGAACAACTGTGCGGTTCGCGTAAATGGTCACCTCAGCCGTTTGGTTAGAATCAATCCGGGGGTTGCGAGCTACCGACAGGTGCACATCCACTTCAAGCGTTAAGTGTTGAAAATGGCTGACGGCCTTTTCAATTTTTTGCTGAACATAGTCACGCAGTGCATCGGTAATCTCGATGTTTTTACCCTGGATGACAAGCTTCATAGAGCTTCCTCCCCTTCGAGATGGGTGATACTTTCAACGTAGCACTTTGGGATCGGGGGAAGAATTTCCTTTAAAATCTTTTGCATCTGTTGATGATTCTTGACCTTTTCTTCAGTGATTCCCCACAAACCATCACCAAACTCCCCTTGGCAATTCTCAATCTTTATGGTTAGGGCATTTGGCTAGAGTCTATGGTTTGTGATGCTGCTACTGGAACCAATGGGGAATATGCCGGGCCGATCGCCCTCTGTTGGCACTTGAATTTGCAAACCACAGCTTACGAAGTGGCTTGGGGTTGGCAGCACCAGTGGCAGGCCGATCGAATCTCAGATCCAACGCTGCCCGATGGGTTCATGCTGTTGGAACATCCGCCGGTTTATACCCTGGGGCGTGGGGCCGATCGCGCCTTTGTGCGGTTTGACCCCGCAACCCATCCCGTGCCGTTGGTGCCCATTGAGCGCGGAGGCGAGGTTACCCACCATTGCCCCGGACAGTTGGTCGGCTATCCGATTTTGAATTTGCGCCGTCACCAACCGGATCTCCATTGGTATCTGCGCCAGTTGGAGGAGGTGTTGATTCGGGCGATCGGGACTTGGGGTTTGGCGGCGGAACGGCTGCCGGGCCTGACGGGGGTGTGGCTAAAGGGGTGCAAGGTGGCGGCGATCGGGATTCAGGTCAGCCGTTGGGTGACCATGCACGGCTTTGCTCTGAATGTGGATTGTGAGCTGGCGGGCTTTCGGGAAATCGTGCCCTGTGGAATTGCCGATCGCCCCGTGGGCCGACTGGTGGATTTTGTGCCCGGTTTGACGGTGGCCCAGGTGCGATCGGTGGTGGCAGAGCAGTTTGCGGCGGTGTTTGGCCTGCGCTTGGAACCCTGCCCCCCAACCCACCGACCGGCGGGCGCATTGATTTTGCCCTAGGGAGCCAAGCTGGCGGCCGAAGTGGAGCAGGCGCGATCTCGCTGAACCAAAAGCCAGTCGTACCAATCGGTCAACCCTTCGCCGGTCAGAGACGAAAGGGGCAAAATTCGCGCCTTGGGGTTCACCTGCTTCACGGCGGCGATCGCCCGGTCTAGATCAAAGGGCAAATAGGGGAGCAAATCAATTTTGCTCAGGAGCACCAAATCGCAGGCCCGAAACAGGTGTGGATACTTCAGGGGTTTATCTTCACCCTCAGTGACCGAAAAAATCCCGACCCGGGACGCTTCTCCCAAATCAAACAGCGCAGGACAAACCAGGTTGCCCACGTTCTCGATCGCCAAAATGCTGCCCGGTGGCGGTTGCAGTTGCTGACAGCCTCCTTGCACCATGGCCGCGTCCAGATGGCAACCCGTGCCCGTGTTGACCTGAACCACGGGGCAACCGGTGGCCCGCACCCGTTCCGCATCGTTCAAGGTGGCCTGATCTCCTTCAATGACGGCGAAGGAGACCCGATCGGCCAAATCCGTCAGGGTTTTCACCAGCAGCGTTGTTTTGCCGGCCCCGGGCCCGCTCATCAGGTTCAGAGCCCAAATGCCCTGGGTTTGGAACCATTGGCGGTTGGCGGCGGCCAGTTGGTTGTTTTTGTCTAGTAGCCGCGCTTCGAGGTGCAGGGTTTGGGTGACCGGATCCGTTGCCGTCAGAGAGGGGCGATCGGCTGGGTGAGGATCCCGATCGGTAGGGGGATGATCGTGATGATGACCGGGAGGATGGGCATGGTGGTGAGGAGCAGGGCTGGGTGTTGCGGGCCCGTGGCGATGCACTACCACCGAACCATCGGGATGTTGGTGACTGTGCCAATCGGAGCCGATCGGGGGGGGGCCCAACGCTGGATCGATCGCCGCTGATGGGGGGCGCTCAGTTAGGGATAGGTTGGTGATCGTGACCGATGCCCCCTCATCACAACCGCAGGTTACGCACATGGGATGATCTCCAAGGTTTTTAAAATCAAGTCTTGGCCCGCCTCGATCGCCCAATCCAAGCTGTTGCAATGGGGGCAAATCCCCACCACATCATCCAGGGGGAAATCCCGGCCGCAATGGTGGCAGCGGGCCAAGCCAGGCACGATCGTGATGTCCAACTCCGCCCCCTCCAGGGCCGTGCCCATGGCGCAGGGGCCAAAACAAAAGGCGATCGCCTCCGTGGAAATGCCCGACAGGGCCCCCACGGCCAAACCCAGTCGGCGGATGGGGGCCCCTTGGGCCTGAGCCAGCGCCAACCGTACCAGTTCCTGAGTAATGCCTAGTTCGTGCATTGCATTCCTCCTGTGCTCGATTAGCTCAAACCAATTAGCCCAAACCGATTAGCCCAAACCGATTAGCCCAAACCGATTAGCGCTAACCCACCGGCTCTAACAAATTCGGGGCAAGGGATCGCCCATCGGCCACTCAATAATTCGTTCAGAACCAAAGCGCGTTTGCAAAATCACCACGGGCGGATCCGCCTTGGTCACATGGCCCACCAAACAGGCCTCCCGTCCTTCCGGCAGCATTTGCATGGCCATCAGGGCCCGAGCTGCAAATTCCCCCGGAACCACCGCCACTAACAGACCTTCGTTAGCCATGTGCAAAGGATCGAGACCCAACACTTCGCAGGCGGCGGCCACGGGCGGCCGCACGGGCAACGCCGCCTCCTCGATCACCATGCTGACGCGGCTGGTTTGGGCAAATTCATTCAGCACGGCCGCCACGCCGCCCCGAGTGGCATCGCGCATGGCCCGCACGGTGGGACAAGCTTCACAGAGGGCCGCCGCCAGATCATGCAGGGGCTGGCAATCGCTGGTGATGTCCGCTTCGAGGGCCAAGTCTCCTCGGGCTAACAAAATAGCCGTGCCATGGTCGCCCATGGGGCCACTGAGCAGAATGGCATCACCCGGTTGCAGGTAGCGCGGCCCGGGCACTTGGTTCGATCGCGCCACGCCCACTCCGGCGGTGTTGATATAGATTTGGTCACCTTTGCCCCGAGGCACAACCTTTGTGTCGCCGGCCACCACCTTGACGCGGGCCGTGTCGGCGGCCAGTTTCATGCTCTGGGCAATGCGGCGTAGCAGGGCGATCGGGGTGCCCTCTTCGAGGATGAACCCACAGGAGAGATAAAGCGGCTGGGCCCCGGTCACGGCCAAATCATTCACCGTGCCGTTGATGGCCAGGCTGCCGATGTCGCCGCCGGGAAAAAACAGCGGATCCACCACGAAGGAATCGGTGGTGAAGGCCAATCGATCGCCCCGGGCCATGAACAGGGCTAAGTCCAGCCGCGCACTGTCATCCAGCGCATTGAGGGCATCGCTGCGAAAGGTTTCTAGGAAAATATCCGTGATCAGGTTATGGGTGGCCCGGCCGCCGCTGCCGTGGGCCAGGGTGATGTAGCCTTCGTCGCTCGATCGGGTGCGGTGCTGGGGTTGCTGAAACTCGAGCACGTTGGATGGGGGGGTGGCGAGGGAATCGGACGGATGATTAGAAGAAGCCATAGCATCAGGAGTTTAGGGCGGAAATCACGGCGATCGGGCCAACGCGGCTATCGGGCCAATTCTGATTGCAGCGGGGGGCGGGCGGACGCTTCGGCAAATCTGCGGGGGGCGGCCATGGGTGATCGGGGGCCCCCGTGACCGTACTTGTAATAGGCAGCGCAGGCCCCTTCGGAGGAAACCATGCAAGCGCCTAGGGGATGGTCAGGGGTGCAACCGCGACCAAAGGCGCTGCATTCCCAGGGTTTCAGCTTGCCCTGCAAAATGAGGCCACATTGGCAAACGGGTGAATCCTCACTGGCTTGGCTGGGTAGGCAATAGCGCTGTTCCGCGTCAAAGGCCGCAAAGGCCGGAGCGATCGCCAAACCCGATCGGGGCAAGGATCCCAAGCCGCGCCACTCAAATTGCTCCCGCACTGTGAACACCTGAGCCAGGGCGGCCAGCGCTGGACTGTTGCCCTCGGGCTTCACCAGCCGGTGATATTGGTTTTCCACAGCGCAGCGCCCTTCAACCAACTGCAACAGCAACATCCAGATCGATTGGAGCAGGTCGATCGGCTCAAACCCCCCCACCACCACGGGTTTCTGATAGCGATCGACCACCGCTTGATAGGGATCGGTGCCAATGACGGCGCTCACGTGGCCGGGGCCAATGAACCCATCCAAGCGCAAGCCGCTGGCCTGGAGCAGAAATTCCAGAGCCGGGACAACGAGCACATGGTTACAAAACACGCTGAAGTTGGCTTGCTGGGCGCGGGCCGCCGCCAGGATGGTCATGGCAACGGCGGGAGCAGTGGTTTCAAAGCCCAAGCCAAAAAAGACCACGGGCCGATCGGGATGGGTTTGGGCCAAGGTCAGCGCATCGAGGGGCGAATAGACCACGCGCACATCGGCTCCTCGCGCCTTGGCCTGCATGAGGCTGCCCCGCGCTCCGGGCACTCGCAGGGCATCACCAAAGGTGGCAAAGATCATGCCCGGTTGTTCTGCTAGGGCGATCGCGTCGTCAATTCGGCCCCGAGGCATGATGCAAACGGGGCAACCGGGCCCATGGATTAGCTCCACGGTTTCTGGCAGCAGGGCTTCGAGGCCATGTTTAAAAATGGTGTGGGTCTGGCCGCCGCAGACTTCCATCAGGGCCACGGGGCGATCGAGCCGTTGCGCTAGATGGGCAATTTCCCGCACCCAGCCCGCCACCGATGCGGGATCACGAAATTCCGTCACAAATTTCATCGCACACTCCTGAAACGGCTCTTCAAAAGGCTTTTTGGTAATGACTGCTTCAGCAAATGACTTCTTGCAATGACTTCTTAAAACACCGTTTCTGGAACAGGGGTTGAGACAGCCAGACTGGATCACGCGGGAACTGAATCATGCGGGAATCTGGATCACGCGGGAGTGGTCAGGCGATCGATCCAAGTCAGGGTTTCTGTGGCTGCGGCCACATCTAACTCCTCCAAGGCAAAACCCGCGTGAACCACCACCCAGCGCCCCACCCACTGCTCGATCGGGCGATCGGGCGTGACCAAACAGGCCAAGCTGACCGATCGCCGAACACCGCTCAAATCAACCGTGGCGAGTTGTTGATCCCCATCGACAATGGCCACCACTTGGCCCGGAACCGCTAAACACATCCTGAAACCTCTCAATGACTCCTAAGGGCTGGCTTTGAATGGCTTGTGATTGATGGCTCGTGATTTGAATGGCTTGTGATTCTCGGTGATTTCCAGTGGCGACCAGCACGGGATCACCGAGGCCCTAAACATGGCCCAACTGGAGCCAAGCGGCGGCGATCGCCGTTTGCCCCAACGCCAAGCCCCCGTCGTTTACGGGCACCTGTTGTGGCAACAGCAGCGGATCGTGCAGATTGCTGGCCATCAGGGCGGCTTCCAAGCATTGCAACAACAGCCGATTTTGGAAGACTCCACCCCCACAGGCGATCGCCCCAAAGTGCAATCCCTGCTGCTTCAAGGTTTGGGCCGCTTGCACCAGGGCTTGGGCCAAGCCGCGATGGAACCGCAGGGCCATCACCGCCTCGGGCAGCCCCAATGACCGATCCAAAATCAGGGCTTCCCAAAGGGGTTGGGGATGCAGCCACAGCAGCGATTCCGATCGCAGCTCGATCGGGTAAGCCTGTTGATCTTGATCCCAAGCTTGGCGGGCTAGGTTTTCGAGGGCGATCGCCGCTTGGCCTTCATAGCTCAAGCAATCGGGCGCACAGCCCAAAAAGGCCGCCACCGCATCAAACAGCCGTCCGCAGGATGAAGACCAAGGGCTGTTGAACCCCGTTTGGGCCATGCCCGTCAGCAGATTCAATGGCTTTTGGGCAAACCAAGCCTCCGAGTCCACCCGATCGAGCAGGCCCGTGGCGTGGAACTGGGCGTATAGATTCCGCCAAGGCTCCTGAGCAGCGCGGTTGCCCCCCAGTAACCGCGCCGGCCACAGGGCCCCGACTCGGTGATATTGCTCGTAGGTAGTCCACAGCAGCTCGCCGCCCCAAACCGTGCCATCGCTGCCCCAACCGAATCCATCCAGGGCAATGCCCAACACGGGCGGGCGATCGAATCCCCATTGGTTATCGGCCAAGCAGGCGGCAATGTGGGCATGGTGGTGCTGAATGCGCAGCAATGGCACTTCCAAAGCCTTGGCCAAGGATTCACCCACCTTCACGGCTTGGCCATCCGGGTGCAAGTCCACGGCGATCGCACTGGGGCGGTGGTCAAACAAGTTGCGCAAGTCCGCAATCGCGGTGCTGTAGGCCTGGAGGCAGGCGGGTGAGTCCAAGTCTCCAAGGTGAGGCGAGAGGATCGCTTGTCCGTCCCGCGAGAGGCAAATGGTGTTTTTCAGATCGCTGCCCAGGGCCAAGATCGGCGGGCTGCTGGTGAGGCCCGGCGGCAGGTTAATGGAACTGGGAGCGTAGCCGCGCGATCGGCGAATCACCTGCACCGAAGTGGGCAACACCCGCACCACCGAGTCATCCACCCGATTGAGGATCGATCGGTTGTGGAGCAAAAAGGCATCGGCGATCGACTGCAACTGAAGATGGGCTTCGTGGTTGTCAATGCATTGGGGATTGCCGGCCCGGTTGCCACTGGTCAGCACAATGGGCCGATCCACCGCACTCATCAGGAGATGATGCAGGGGAGAGTAGGGCAACATCACCCCCGCCTCCGTCATGTCAGGAGCCACCGACGGGGCCAAGTAATGGGGATCGTGGATGTTGAGCAGCACGATCGGGGCAGCCCCCCCCAGCAGGAGTGATCGCTCGTGATCACTCACTGTGCAAAACTGCCGCACGGACTCCAAATTGCGGGCCATCACTGCCAAAGGCTTGTGGGGGCGATGTTTGCGGGCTCGCAGCCGTTGCACCACGGCCTCCTGGGTGGCATCGCAGGCTAAGTGGATGCCGCCTAAGCCTTTGATGGCCACGATCGCCCCCTGGCGAATGGCTTCCGCCGCCTGGGCGATCGCCTGCTCATCCTTCACAATCGGCCGTTGCTGGCTGGGGCGCTCAAACCAAATGCGTGGTCCGCATTCCGGGCAGGCCGTGGGCTGGGCATGGAAGCGACGATCGCCCGGATTGTCGTAATCGCGCTGGCAGTCGGGACAGAGCTGAAACCCCACCATGCTGGTGCGCACCCGATCGTAGGGCAGGGAGCGAATCACCGTCAGCCGCGGCCCGCAATGGGTGCAGTTCACGAAGGGATAGTGATAATACCGGCTGTGGGGATCGTGCAAATCCCGCAGACAGGCGGCACAGGTGGCCGTGTCCGGTGCAATTTGGGTGCGCACCGGGCCTGACTGGCTCTCCAAAATCCGAAAAGATAAGGGCGATCTCCCTAGGAGTTCCGCCGAGGACAAATCCAGGGCGTGGCTGCGATGGGAAACCGGCAAAGGGGCCGATCGAGACACGATCGGGGTTGGGGGTTGCAGCGGCGTATATAATGCGGGCCCCGGATCCGCATCGTCCACCACCACCGGCACAATCGGCCCCAGGGGAGTCGTGGGCGGCTCCGTCGGTTCCAAGGGCCGCAACCGATCGATGGCCGGCTCCAAGAGTTCCGCCAGTTCCTCCGCCAAGGAGTTGGACAGTTCTGGATCCAGGGGCTGATGTAAGTCTTGAGCGAAATCCTGATTGAGACCGTGATCCTCCCGATCGTGATCCACCCGATCGTGATTTATCAGATTGTGATCTAAATCTTGAGTGGAATCTTGATGCCAATCCTGGTCAAACCCCAACGATGGAGGATGATCTCGCCAATCTTGATCGTTGGGTTCTGCCCGATCGCCCGATCGCCGATCTGAGATGCCAGGACGGACATCAGGACGGATGCCAGAACGCGGCCCCCAATCGCCCGATGGTTCGCTGGGAGCAGCCGTGGGTGAGCTATCAAACAACTGATCCAAGCGCGATCGAGACAGGGAATCGCTGGCGGGGGCTGTGACTCCGTTGCCATCAACGGCCGAGCGGGGATCATCCCGATCGCCTAAATCCGTCTGATCCACACCGGAATGCCCATCCAACTCCGTCCGCACCGGATCGACCTGATCCAACTGCCTAGCGCTCTCGAATCCCGCGCCATGCTCAGGGTCGATCGGGGACGGCCGCTCACCTTCGGGGCCCCTGTCTAACCAGCGCGATCGTCCATGGTTACCAGCTTCCCCTTGCCCCACGCTTGATCCTTCCCGGGGATCCATCGCCATCACTTCTCCGTAGGTTTTCCCAGCCTGCCGCTCGATCGGGCCGTCATCGGCAACCGCCACGGCACTCCATGGGGCCGGCTGCGCGGCTTCCTCCGTCACCGCTGACCCCTCCGCCAGTGACTCCGCCACTGGATCATCGGCATAGCTGGAGCGATGTTCTGGTCGCAAATGCAAAGGGCAGCGCGGGCCCTGGAGTTGGTTCTCGGTTGATTGCCCTTGGGAACTGTGGGTGCGGGTGGCCTGGCGATTGCGCTGAATTTGCATCGCCGTTTGTTGCCCCAGGGCGATCGACTGTTCATCCCAAGTGAGGTCGTCGGATCCAGACTCAAAGGTCGCTGTGAACCTGGATGGCCCTGTGGGCAAGTTTGTTAGCCGTTCTGTCGTGGATTTGGTTGCTGATTCTGCGGGTAATTGCTCAGGGGCCGCCAGCTCGCCCAATGCGCCAGATTCCAATGGAGAAACAGCAGGCAGGTTGCCACTCGGCAATGGCAGTCCTGGCTCCATCAATTCCGACAGGGCGATCGGGGTTCGGATCAGCGTATCAATGCGGGAAAGGGGCGGTTTTTCCTGATAAAGCCGTTGTAAAAAAACATCAATTTGATCCGGATATCCTGCAATCCGAATCACCACGCCAACTCCATCATTCGCCACCGATCCCATCAGTCCACATTCGATCGCTAATCGATAAACCGTGGGACGAAAGCCGACTCCTTGGACAACGCCAACGACCCGAATTTCTTCGGCTCTCATCGTCAACGATTGCTCGTCTTGAGTGCTGGCCATGGCATATTCTCCCAAAGGAGCGGCATCAAACATACAGGTTTACTTAGGTTGGTTTCCTTAACAGGGACTAGGAACCTAGTGCAAAGGTTCAAAATTCCCTATGTCAGATGTAGCGCGTTTGCCATGAAAATAGAGGAATCTTTTTGTTTTTTTAGCTTTTACTATCAGCAATCTTTAGAAACCTCTGTGTTTTTTAAAGATCATCAACAATGGTTCTTGAATCCGGATTCGATCAAGGGTTCAAATCCATACTCGAATTTCTCGGATCTTTAAGAAAGATTTAATATTTCGATTGTTTTTGAGAGGAGTCTTAGGTCTGATCTGGGTAGATTTTGGATATGTTTTCAGTATATTTCAGATCCTCTGTCTGTGTATTGTAAAGATTGCGTAATATTGTTGTAAAAATGATCGCAAAAATAACAGAAAAGTGTTTTGCAAATGGTTCAAAAAAACTTAAAGATGCTTTAGAGATAATTTTAAAAATATTTAGAAATGATCTAAAAAATTCACTTTTTGAGCCAACTTGAAGCGTAATGTTTTGAAGAATAAAGTGAAAGAAATCAGAAAACAGTCTGATCTGCTGCCTGCCAGGTTTTATGAGGAACTCAAAAAAGATTTGTACCTCGATCTGAACTTCGACTTAGAAACAAAATTCAAAAAAATTTGTACTGTTCTCTAGATTTGGATTGCGGCAATTACGTTCAGCTCTCAGGGGATGTCTGAAAGGCCTAAACGGCTACCTTGCGGATCTCACCAACTGATCCAGACAAGGGGCTTAAGCCCCTTGTTCCGACGATGATGATTGCTTGATTTGTGCTGAAAACTATTCTTCAGATATCCCTTCAAACATCCCTTCAAACATCCCTTCAAACATCCTTTCAAATACTCTTTCAAATATTGCCTGAAACCCTTCACGATACCGATACTCCGTTGCCTAATCCCAAAGGCGACGACCCCAACGGCCGCTGAGTCGATCGTGGGTGTCTTGTAACAGGTCGGGAATGTTTAATTGTTCGGGGCAACGGGGCAAGCAATCACCACATTCCGTGCAGCGATCGCCCCGTTGGCCTGGAAACCAATGCCCAGCATTTTCAAACATGCCGTAGCGGTAGCGGCCAAAGTCCACCATTTTGAAAGCCACCGCCAAATTACGCAGCCGCAACACCTCTGGAATTTGAATTTCCTCGGGACAGGGCAAGCAGGCATAGCATTGGGCACAACGATCGGTTTCGAGGGCCGCAATTTGGTGTCGATCGAGCCGATTAAAAATCGCCTGCTCTTCCGCGCTGAGGGGTTCGGTGCGCTCAATCCAGGGTTCGATCGCCCCCAACTCTTCCACCTTGGCGGGGCCAACGCTCAGGGTGGTGATCCCCGGTTGGGCCAGCAGCCAACGGTAACCGGCTCCCAAAGGCGACAGGGGCGCACAGAGTTGGCTCAAGGTGGGCGGCGGGGTGTAGAGCTGTCCCCCTTTGTCGGCGGGGGAAATGATGAAAATGCCCAAATCCCGATCGAGGGCCGCTTGAACAGCGGTGGCATTGCGTTGAAAAAAGTAATTGAAATGTAAATTGACAAACTCAAATTGATCGGTGGCAATGGTCTGCAAAATCAAAGCCAAGGACCCATGGGTGGAAAATCCCAAGTGGCGAATTCGACCATCAGCCAAGGCCCGATGCAATGCGGCCATGCCCGATTGTTGGTCTTGAATCCAATCTAAATGTTCTGGCAGATTTACCCCATGAATGGCTAAGCAATCTAAATAGGGTGTTTGTAGGCGCTCTAGGGATTCGGTCAGTTGCCGATCGATCTCTTCTGGGCTGCCGGTGGGTAATAGTTTGCTGGTGAGAATGACTCGATCGCGCGGCACAATTCCTTGGGCGATCGCCTGGCCCACAAAAACTTCGCTGGCTCCATAACCCCGGGCGGTTTCAAAATGGTTAATTCCCAGCTCGATCGCCCGAGCGAACACTTCGGCCGCCTGCTCAGCAGAATCCAAACACCGCATTGTCCCCAAGGAAAAGACGGATAGTTGAAGATTAGTTTTGCCAAATCGTCGGTATTGCATGAGCCAGCTTGCATGAGCCATAAAAATGGGCGGAATTGAATCCGCCCACCCCGTGTAATTTTTGGATGGGTCAGAGTTCCTAACCCGATCGCCCGTTTAGCTGTTCAAGATCTTAGGCACTTTGAAGAAATCTTCATCGCGATCGGGCGCACATCCCAACAGACCTTCCCGATCGGTGTAGCGATCGAGTTGATCAGGACGCATCACATTATTCACATCGATCGCCCGGGTGGTGGGTTCCACATCGGTCACGTCCAACTCGCTCAACTGTTCCACATAGGTCAGGATGTTGTTGAGTTGAGCGGCGAATTTTTCTTCCTCTTCAGCGGTCAGTTGAATTCGCGCCAAATGGGCAACTTTGCGAACTTCGTCCAAACTGAGGCTCATAGCAGCTCTAATTGCGATGGTTTGCTTGTTGAAAGGTCAATTTCCAGGATCCCAACAGGTCGAGAAATTGAATCCTAAGTGGCAATCCTAGGCGATCGCCCTAGGGCCTGTCGTCACTGATCAGTATTGATCAGTTCAGTATTGATCAGTCTAGATCTCAACCCGGAAATTGCTCCCCAATCGGTTGAAAAACGATGGGAAAAATCGACCTAGAAGAAGATATCCATGTTCGATCGACCGGTGGTTTTTAACCAGTTTTGGGCCTCGATGTAGTTGTTGGGTGCTAAGCGAATGGCCCGCTTCCAATATTCCGCCGCCTTATCGAACCAACGCTCGGCTGCTTCATCTTCGCCGCTGGCTTGGGCTTGCTCGCCGTTGTAGTGATAAATCACGGCAATGTTATTCAAGGCCTGGGGCATTCGCGGATTCTGATCAAGGGCTTGATGATAGTAATCAACGGCTTTTTCCCGTTCGCCATTGCTGGCAAAAATCAAAGCCATGTTATACAGGATGAAGCTGCGATCGTAGGGATCTTCTTCTAGGTTCAGGGCTTCTTCGTAGTTTTGCAAGGCTTCTGCATATTCACCTTCGCCTTGGGCAGACATGCCATCTCGGTAATAAACAAAAGCTTCTTTCGCTTTTTTGTTGGTGGGCAGCACTTTCAGAATCAAGTCCGCCATCACCGTAAAGGTTTTGTCAATAAAATTGTCGTTTTTTTGAGTTCGAGGCATGGGTCAAGCTGCTTTTGAAGCCAAAATAGGGAACGATTGCTGATGGAGTCTGCTCCATAGCTTAACGCCATGGGTTGCCGCATTGCGCGGTAGGGGGATGATTCGTTGCCATGGAGTTGTCGGAGTTTCAATTGGCGCTCGATCGGGGACGGCGCGACTTTCCTTGGGTGAGCCTGGAAGGGCAATGTTTGCGAAAGCTGTCGTTGGTGGGGCTGTCCCTGCGCCAAGCCAAGCTCGATCGGGCTGATTTGAGCGAAACGGATTGCAGCGGGGCCACGTTGCTGAAGGTGTCGGCCACGGAAAGCCAGTGGCGTGCGGCCCGGCTTGATCGAGTCAATGCCCAGAAGGCGAATTTTAGCCGAGCCAGCTTTGTCAATGCCCAATTGTCGGCAGCCCAACTGCAAGGGGCGGATTTGTCGGCGGCTGACTTTCGGCAGGCAAATTTGCGGGGGGCGAACTTAACCGGCGCAATTTTGACCGGGGCTTGTTTTGCGGCCGCGGACTTGACCGATGCGATCTTCGACTGGGACTCGGAACCGATCGCCCAAGGGGATTTCACCGCCGCCACCATGCCCGATGGACAACCCTTCAGCGCCGATTGGCAACCGGGCCCCGTTGATCCCTTGCCCAAGGTGCAACCGGCCACCGATCGGGCGATCGATTCAGTCCAGTCGAATCCTGTTGATCGGGCGGTGAGCGGGGCGATCGAGTCCACCGATGCACCAACGAACGCACCCCCGCCCGATCGGCCCCATCGCTATCTGATGAGCAATCCCAGCTTTGCCGTTCCCAACGCGGGCCCGCCGCCGCCACCCCCCAGGCCCGGGAACCTTTGGGAAGCCGGCCAGCGCCTGCCATGGCCACTGCTAACCCTCTGGCTTTTGGGTTATGCACTCTGGGGCAGCAGTCTAGCGGTTTTGGATCCGCCGCCCCAAAGTTGGTTGCTGCTGGCCCTCAGTTCCCTGGCGGGGATGGCCGGGTTGCAATGGGGTTTTTTGGCCTTAACCGGCGGGGCCATGGCGATCGTCCTGGCGGTTCCGCTGCCTCAGCAGGTGTTGAGCATTCTGCTGGGTGGGGCCACCGGGCTAACCGTTGGCCTGCTCACCAAATTTCTGATGCATATTTCCTGGGTTGGGGCCCTACGCAACGCCCTGTTGGCCTTGGCTTCCGCTGTCACGGTCATTAATTTGACATTGGGGTTTGTGTGGCTGGGGATGCTGGGAGCTTTGGCCTTCACCTTTTCCGCCATGCCCCTTTGGACAATTATGGTTGAACAAAATTTGTCCCCAACCCAACGCCTGTTGGTGATGGCGGGGGTGTCCACCTTAGGCGTGGCGATCGGGCGCTGGGTTGCCTAGGGGCGACTCTCTAGCTGCAATCGCCTAGTTTGCTCGCCTAGTTTGCTCGCCTAGTGCAGTTCCCTGGCCACGATCGCCTAGTGCAGTTGTTCCCAGGTGCGAGCCACCACATCACTCAGCCAGCGCCGGGACTCGCCATCCAGCAAGTTATCATCCGCCAGCACTTCCGCCGTCAGATCTTCCAAGGATTGACCCTTGGCCCGGGCCGCCGCGATCGCCACGGTAATGGCATCCGCGATCGAATCGATCAACCCTTCACCGGAGGGAACTAACTCCGCCCGTCGGGGGCGCGGCTGGCCATAAGTTGGATTAAACGCATTCACAACCGAAACTCCGAATCGAAAAGGTGTGTTGAGCGGGGAGCGATCGGGAAGTTTATTTCCCAAGGACAGCAAGCGAAACTGCAACGGGCAACGAGCACTGGGGCCCATAGATTTGTCCGGTTTTGGGTTGGCAAGGGCAGGCGCGATCGGGGAGAAATAACCCAATTTGGGGTAGCCATCTCATGCAGCGATCTCGCTGAAACCCCCATCCAACCCCAGTCAAAACCCAATTCAATTGGGCATCCTGGGGACAGGCGAGGTCGGCCATTCGGCGGCGCAGTGGGGCAACCCATCAACCATCCGGTTTGATCAAGCTCGCCTGTCCCCAGACCGCTTGCAGATCCAGGGAACCCGCAAGGTGTTTACAGACAGATCAATACAGAACAGGTCAATACGGGCGGGTCAATTCCGAATCTTCAGGGAGCGATCTTGATTCGATCGGCCCTGTTAAGTCAGCCCTGTTAAGTCAGCTTAGGCAATTACTCTCGATATTTGTAAACTTCTGTAAAGTTTATTAATTATTTTGAGTAAACGGAAGGATAGCGCATTTCTTTCGTCTGTCAAGGATATTTCCAGGATTGCTTAAGATCACAGGTGAAACCAGCTCGTCTCCGGGGTTCGTGGTCGCTGAGCGGAGATCCGCCGCTTGGCTAGGGCCTCGGAAACACGCGATGATGGGAACGATCGCCAAAGCCTGAGATGCTTTTCAGGCGAGCCTTGCAGCGTCCACAGCACCCCAAGGGCTGAAAAACTTCACCCGAAAAAAGGAAACACTCCCGCTTTGGTTGCAAGTTTGTTGCAAAGCGCTTCTTTTTACGCCCGTTTACGATTTGAGTAATCAGAACCCAATCCATGAAAGAACTGCTTTATCTGGAAGTGCCGACTCCGGAAGCCGCAACGGTGCTGAACTGGTTGCAGCAAGAGTTTATGGTTCCCAGCGGGGTGAAGGTAGCGGCTCCCACGGGGTTTCGCTGGCAACCGGCGGGCGATCGGGATGGGGAAACCGTGGCGGGTTGCGTTTGGTCGTTGCAGCGCACCACCTATCTCAAGTTGTTTCGGTGGAGCGATCGCCCGATCGCGGGGGAAGGAGCCTTGGTGCGGGCCCTGCGGCAACAGGTGGCCGAAAAATTCCCCACCACCTACCCGGAACTTCCTGAGATTGACTTAACAAAGAGCAATATTTTCGAGGCCCTTGCGCCCAAATATCCGCAAACCGCTAAGTATTTTCAACGGATGCCCAATGGTGAACGGGATCTGCTGCGGGCCTATTGGTGGGAAAAGCGCTGGCGGGAAGCGGTGCGGAATCCTCAGCAACATAAGCAGGTTATTTTCCAGGGCCAAACTTCTCAGGGCCAAACTTCTCAGGGCCAAACTTCTCAGGGGCAAAACCCCGAAGCATTGCCGGCCATTACCTATGACTTGATCTATGTGGGCGGGGCCTTGGGGGTCATTCATGCGGCGATGATGGCGCGGTTGGGCTATCGGGTGTTGTTGCTGGAGCGGTTGCCCTTTGGCCGCATGAATCGGGAGTGGAATATTTCCCGGGAAGAGTTGCAAGTGCCGATCGACCTGGGCCTATTCACGCCCGCTGAGGTGGAAGGGTTGATCGCCACGGAATATCGCGATGGATTTCACAAGTTTTTTGATGCCAACAATCCACCGCAAGCGCGGGCCAATGTGCTGCACACGCCGACGGTGCTGAATGTGGCGATCGCGGCCGATCGGATCATTCAGCTCTGTGGTCAAAAGCTGCGGGAAGCGGGCGGCGACATTTGGGACGAAACGGAATTTGAGCGGGCGGACGTGACGGGCGATCGAATCACCATGACCGCCAACCACTTGCCCACGGGGGAAACTCGCCAAGTGGCCGGTCGGTTGCTGATTGATGCCATGGGCACGGCTTCCCCGATCGCCTGGCAACTGAATGGAACCCGCGCTTTCGATAGCGTTTGTCCCACCGTGGGGGCCGTGATTGCCGACGGAATTGATTGGCCCGTCTGGGATTTGGACTATGGCGATGTACTGTTCAGCCATGGGGACATTTCCCGTGGCCGGCAACTGATTTGGGAGCTGTTCCCCATTGGGGGCAAGGCCGTGACTGTTTATCTGTTCCACTACCACCAAGTTCACCCCGAAAATCCCGGCTCCCTGCTGGAAATGTATGAGGACTTTTTCAGTATCCTGCCGGAATATCGCCGCTGCGACCTGGACAAGCTGACCTGGGGCAAGGCCACCTTTGGTTATATTCCCGGTCACTTCAGCCAAAGCGAGGGCGAGCGGCGCGTCTCGTTCGATCGCCTCTTGGCTTTAGGGGATGCCGCTTCATTGCAATCTCCCCTGGTGTTCACCGGTTTTGGCTCCATGATTCGCAACTTGGGCCGGCTCACAGACCTGCTGGATACGGCCTTGAAGCATGACCTGTTAATGGAACAGGACTTGGGGGCAATTCGGGCTTACCAAAGCAACGTGGCGGTCACTTGGATGTTCTCGAAGGGGATGATGGTGCCCACGGGCCGCACGCTGCCGCCCGAGCGGGTGAATTCCATGCTGAACACTTTCTTTGGTCTGCTGGCCGATGCCGAAGAGGATGTGGCCGATCGCTTCATTAAGGATCGGTTTGATTGGTGGTTGTTCAATCGCCTGGCCCTGAAGGCGGCGGTGCAAAACCCGATGCTGCTGTGGTGGATCTGGGATTCGGCGGGCCCTTGGGATCTGTGGCGCTGGATGGGCAGCTATGTCACCTTTACCCTGTCGAGCTTGGTGGCTTGGCTGCTGGGTTGGTTACCGGTAATCGCCCGCCGAATTCAACCTTGGTTGGAGCAGCGCGCGCCGGGTTTGTGGTTGCGGGTGCTGGCCCGGTGCTATGCGATCGACCTCACTTGGGGACAGCGGGCCCGCGTGGCTCGCACGGTTTCCCGATCGTCCACGGAAGCGGTTTCCAGCAGCACGGTCTAGGCCAGGAGTCGCAGGGCGAAATTAGGGCGATCGCCCCATCTCGATCGCCCAATCCCATTGCAGTTATTAACACAGGCTTGCCCCACCGTTGGGATCGCGTACGATCGCCCATGAGCAGCGTTTGCATAAGAGATGCAATCCTATGGGTGAGATAAAACGAATCGGAGTGCTGACCAGCGGCGGAGATTGCGCAGGGCTAAATGCTGCCATTCGAGGTGTGGTGATGCGGGCTGCCAGCTACGGCTGGGAAGTAATGGGCATTCGCCACGGGACGGAGGGGCTAACCCGGCAGCCCACCGAAGCCCTGCTGCTGACACCGGACAAGGTTGAGCGGTGGTTAACCTTGGGGGGAACCCTGCTCGGCACCATTAACCGAGGTCAACCCTTCCAGGTGACCTTGCCCGATGGCACGACGCACGATCGCACCTTGGACTTTGCCGAGGGCTGTCGGGAGTTGGAGCTGTCGGCCATTGTTGGCATTGGCGGCGATGGTAGCCTGAAAATTCTTCATGATCTGATGACGAAAGTGGGCGTTCCCTTTGTGGGGATTCCCAAAACGATCGATAACGATGTGGCCGCCACAGAACAATCGATCGGGTTTGACACCGCCGTGAACATTGCCACGGAAGCCCTCGATCGGCTCCACTTCACCGCCGCCAGCCACGATCGGGTCATGATCTTGGAAGTAATGGGGCGCGACGCGGGCCACATCGCCCTCCACGCCGGCATTGCGGGCGGGGCCCATGTGATTTTGATTCCCGAAATTCCTTACAAGCTGGAAGCGGTGTCCCAGGCCATTCGCGATCGCCAGGCCGCTGGCAAGGCCTTTTCCGTGGTGATTGTGTCCGAAGCGGTCTGCACCAGCGGCGGTGACGTGGTGACGCAAACCCAGGCCTTTGGGGAATGTCGCCTGGGGGGCATTGGCCAATATTTGGCCCAAGAGCTGGCCCAAAGCACCGGCGCTGAAACCCGCGTCACAGTGCTGGGCCATGTGCAGCGCGGTGGCGTGCCCTCGCCGCTCGATCGCCTGATTGCCTCGGCCTTTGGCGTGGAAGCGGTGGATCTGATTGCTCGGGGCGAGTTCGATCGGGTGGTGACTTGGCAACAGCGCCAGGTGGTGAGCGTGCCTGTACTAGAGGCCATTTCCCACTGTCGCATTGTTGACCCCAGTGATACCCTGCTGAAAACCGCACGGGGCCTGGGGATTTGCCTCGGGGATTAGTAGACAAACCAGGATAATAAGCGGTACAGCAGAGGATTAACAAAAAGACCAACAAAAAGGCAAGAAGTTACAACGGAAAGACAAGGGGCTTTAGGGGGCCTCGTCATTTTTCGAGGTGATGCTGAAACGCTTGATCTTCCTTGCCCTAATGGTCGTAACAAGGGGCTTAAGCCCCTTGTCCCCTACGATCCGATCCGCTAACGACCGATCGAGGGTTTTGTGCTCAACAACGACATGCCCTAAGCCCCTTGTCCCCTACGATCCGCTAACGACCGATCTAGGGTTTCGTGCTCAACAACGACATGCCCTAAGCCCCTTGCCCCCTACGATCCGCTAACGACCGATCGAGGGTTTTGTGCTCAACAACGACATGCCCTAAGCCCCTTGCCCCCATCATCAATGGCACTGAATTTAGATTGAAAAACTGAATCAAGAGGTTTTCAGAACTAGTCTAAAAATCAGTCTTGAATCGCCCTCAGAACCACAGACAATCTGACCAAGAAGAGGTGAATTGTACTGTCCCAGCCGTGACTCCATTGCTAGGCTGATCCAAGCGCGTAATTCGCTGCAAAATTTCTAAGTTGGTGGGATCTCGAAAGGTGGCAATTCCAATGAAAATTAGCCCCATCACCCAAAGCTGGCTGTTGTCCTTCGGTGGTGGTGCGGCATCCTTTAAGGTGCAGACTTTGACCTTCCCTTTTTTGGCCTTGGCGATCGCGGCGGCCTCGTCTTTGTCGGTAAAGTGGATTGCTTTGCAAGCATCGGGCACTGAACCGTTGGGAACATAGTAGGAGCCATCGGGCAACTCGACAACGTAACACATGCTCAATTCCCTGATCGATGATCCTGAAAGAATGGAAATTTTAGACAGCACAAATCCGCACAGCTTTTGATCAAGAAAGCTGCGTTTGGCTGACCCCAAAGTTCAAGTCAATTCAGTGCAAAATAGAGGACGCAAATTGACGAAGACGACGCATCCTCATCCGTTTCGTTTTACGTCTTGTTTTGCATTCAAAAATTTGTACTAGTCATCTATCGAGAATGCTTAAAAAAATTATGCAAACCTGACCCGATCGGGATCATCTGTTGGGTTTTGGGCCTCGCCAAGATCAACTAACCGAGGGCATAGAGCCAGCCATCGCGCCCACTCAGATAAACCGTTCCATCCCAGACGATCGGGGTGGCCTCGAAGGAAGATCCCGGGGCAAAGTGCGCCAACAGAGTGACCTCCAGGCGAAACCACTGGCCTCGGCCATTGGGCAAAGCGGCTGGGTCTTGGGACTGGGTGGGCAAAAAGCGCAACTGAAACAGCCGCACCCCGTCGTAGCTGGCGGCCACGAGTCGATCGCCCTCAGTGAAAATCGGGGTGGAAATGGTGGGGCCAATCCGGGTTTGAAAGGCCACGTAGGGCGAGTTGTGTGGCCCATCCCGCTGGGGCCCCCAGTGGGCCAGGCCGGTGGTGCGCAATTGGGAGCCAATGTAGAGAATTCCATCGATCGCCCCCGTGGCAAACAGGGGCGGCTGTCCCCGATCGCGATAGTCATCATTCAGGGCCGCTGAGCCGATAATCCCACCCTGCCAATCCTGGTAGCGCAAGGAGCCGGTGGGCAAAAACCATTCCACGGCCTCGGCGGGCGGCCTGGCCGGATTCAACTTAAAAAGACCGCCGGGCCCGGATGTGTATTGCCGCTCGATCGCGCAAAAGAGCTTGCCATCGCGGGAAACCACCGCCGTTCCGTCAATATCCGTACCGGTGAAGAAATCCCAGTCAATTTTCCGACTGTTCAGGTCAACGCCATAAATGTGACCGGAGCCAGCCGCCACAAACAGCCGATCGCCCAGTCGCGATGGGGAAGATTCCGCTACTAGGTTTCCACCGTGGCGGGCCGCATCGCCCGGTGCATAGAACAGTAATTCCCCCGCGATCGCCGGTTGGGTGATGCCGTCCCGTTGGGTGACCGTGTTCAGCGCGGCCCCCAAAAAGGAGCCAACCCCGTTTTCGCCCACATTAAACAGCAGCCCATTACGCAAATCGAGGGGGCTGCTGTCGTTGTCGCGGCTGTAGCTGTCGGTTTGGCGCACGTTCCACCGCCACAACTCTTGGCCCGTGCGAAAGGAAATGGCCCGCAAACTGGGAACTACCCGCGCCGTAAAGGGCACATTCACCCCCTGGCGACTGCCCTGAAGCACAATCACTTGATCGAGCGGTGGTGCGGTGCGATCGATATAAACCGTGGCTGTTCCCTTCAGCACATCGTCAAATCGATAGCGCCAAACCTCCTGCCAAGTTTGCAGGTCAATTTTGCGCAGGTGGTGGTCAAACGCGCCAATCAGCAAATAGTCCCGCCCCCGATCGCGCACGAGGGTGCATTGCCCGGTCCAGCCAGCACCGCTCCAAACCTCCAATCGCCGCCCAATCCTTGTTGAGCCGGATCCCAAAAAGAACTTGCGCCGTACCTGCAATCCCTGGGGAATGCCTCGGCCATAGAACCGGCGGGCTTGGTTACCCAAAAAGCTGGGAATCAGCAGTTCCACTTCGGCGCGGGGATCTTGGGCGGCGGCCAACTGTTCTTGGGCCAAGCGATCGGCCATCCGCAGGCGATCGGCCCAGGCGGCGGGTTGTCCGGGAATTAACGGTGCGGCCTCGGCCTGTTGCCGCAGCTCGCTGGCCCGCTGGCCCATGGCGGCTCCCATGGATCCCAACAATCCCCCTTGGGCAATCCAGCGGGTGACGGTACGACGCGAGGGCACGATCGACTCCTGAAGCAAGGCCTAAAAATCAGCCCCATCATCGCAAGATTTCCAGGGTTTTTCCGCCTGCTGTGGGGAAATGGCCGATGGGGGAGGGCGATCGAACCGAGCTACACCGCCGCCGTGGATCGGGGCCCCGGTTGGGCTGCATTTTGAGGCTTGCTGGATCCGCGAATCGGCAGCTCAATGTAAAACTCCGTCCCCCAATCGGGACTGGACTGGCAAGTCAGCGCCCCTCCGTGCTGTTCCACAATCACTTGATAGCTAATGGACAGGCCCAATCCCGTGCCTTTGCCCGTGGGTTTGGTGGTGAAAAACGGCTCAAAAATTTGATCGCGTACCTCCGGCGGCATTCCTGGGCCATTGTCTCGAAATCGAACAATCACCAGTTGCTGATTCAACGTGGCTGTGGTGATTTCAATGCGGCTGGGATGTTGGCGCATGTCCGCAAGGGTTCGGCCCGCATCCCGCAGGTCGATCGCATCGATCGCATTCACCAACAAATTCATAAACACCTGATTCAGATGTCCCCCATAGCATTCCACCAATGGCAATGGGCCATATTGCTTAATCACCTCAATAGCTAAGCGATCGGAGCGGCCCTTCAGCCGGTTTTGCAAAATAATTAATGTGCTATCAATGCCCTCATGTAAGTCAAACGTTTGCAACTCTGCTCGATCGATCCGAGAAAAAGTCCGCAACGATTGCACAATATCCTGCACGCGCCGCGCACCCAACTGCATCGATTGAAAAGTTTTTGGCAAATCTTCAACCAAGAAATCCAGCTCCAGCTCCTCTAAAGCTTCGCGCAAGGTTGGTTCTGGGTCTGGATAGAAAGTGTCAAACAAATTCATCGCCTTTAGCAGACTTTGAACATATTCTTCCGCGTGAGTTAAGTTGCCTGCAATGAAGTTAATGGGATTGTTGATTTCGTGGGCCACTCCTGCCACCAATCCTCCCAGGCTTGACATTTTTTCCGTTTGAACGAGCTGAGTTTGGGTCTGTTTCAGTTGGCTGAGGGTTGCTTCCAAGTCCTCCGTGCGCTCTGTTACTCGCTGTTCCAACTGCTCATTTGCCTGGTGAATTTCCAGAAATCTTTCCCGCAAACTTTCGGCCATTAACTGCCCATTGGTTGACAGTTGATCAAACTCCTGAACTGGGCTTTGCGGCCAGTCCACCTCTTGGTGATCATTCACGCGATCGGGCAAGTCCGTGGTGATTTTTGCCAAAATTTGCAAGGGTTTAACCAAGGCCTTGCTCACCCAATAGGCCGCCAGCATACTGCCATAGACCACCAGCATCACAATCCCAAATCGCTGGTTATAGGCCACCTGCAAATCATCCATGTGGGGTTGTGCGGGGAATGAAATCCACAAATGCCAACCCAAATTGCCCGGCAGGATACTATCAAGCCAATAGGTTGACTGGCGAGCACGCACCATGGGCGGCCGAACGGGATCGTTGGTCAAAACCTGATAAAACTTGGTGCTGTCGGCTCCCAGTTGCCGCACCCAAACCTTTGGTTGCTGGAGCTGAAAAATATCCTGCGGTTCATAGGCGGGGTTCAAGCTGCCCACCACTTGCTGGTTTTCATTCACCAACACCGCGCCCACCGCCTGATCGTAAATTTTCACCGGACTCGTGAGCGCATCCATGAATCGATCGAACCGCAAATGGGCAATTAAAAATCCCGTGGACTCCAACCCCTGGGTTAGGGGCCGCACCAACCAAAGCTGATGCTCATCGCCAGTTTTGGCCTTCGGAATTGCCACAATTCGCCAGGACTGGAGCTGATTGGGTTGATTTTCACGTAGCTCCAACTGCGATCGGGATTGAAGGCTGAGAGACACGTCAGGATTATTGGTTGCCTGGGTCAGAAAACGTAGTTTGGAATCCAGCACCCACAGACCATCAATCAGCACATTCTGTTCCAGGGCCGTGATTAATTGAGCTTCGGTCAAGGACTCCGCTTTGAGTTGGGAAAAATCCGTGGCCGTTTCCCAAATTTGTCGTTGCCAATTGCGAATTTGCTCAATGATGGGCGCACTTGCCAGTTGTAAATCTGTCCTGACCGATCGCTCCAAATCCACCAACATTCGGTTGGCATCTAGGGTGAAGAGCAACATAATGGGCAGCAACACAAAAGCTACCAAAATATCGTTCAAAACATCCCGTAATGGCCAACGAACCGATTGAAATTTTTTCGGAAATCGCTGTCCCAAAAAAGAAAAATTCCAAGGATACCGCTAGCAATTAGAGCATTACAGACCCCATTCAGGGCTTGTTTCAGCAAAATGAGCTGCACTTGCAAAACGCCCACCTGCAAAACAGCCCCATAAAACAGGGCCACCAACAACGATCCCACCACCAGCCAATAAAGACCATCCAGCAACAGCAAGCTTTGGCGATGGCGCTGGCGAACCCACCCCACCAGGGCCGCTTCCACCGTGAAGATAATCATGGCGTAGGGATGGCTCCAAAGCACCCAGGTATAGCTCCCGATCGCTGCCCCGGCAAGGCCACCCCAAAAGGGCCCATAGAACCGTGCCGCCAGCAGAGCGGCCACGCTCCCAAAGATAAAATCAACGCCTAAAAATAACTTTGCTCGGTAGTAGTTACCGAGTAAGCCCAAAATAATTAGCCCAATAAAGCAAACAATTTTGAGTCCTTGGGGATGGAACCCCCTTTTTGAAACTGCTATTTTGCCCATTGCTTGAGGAAAAATCTTATTTATCTACAGATATAGACTCAACCGTCACAGATTCCACAGATACAGACCCAATATGAATTTAATTTCATGGAACTGAGTTTGGGTCTCCTGGTGCGACGAACGAGACCGATCGCCCGCTGGGTGGCCGATCGGGTCGGGGAAGCCCGCTATGATGGAGAGGCTTAGAATTATGAAGTTTTTTTGCTAGAAACGTAATCAATGGCCATTGCACCGAACCAAAACATCAGTTCCGGCTCCGACGCGATCGCGCCCCAGGATGCGCCAACGGGGCGATCGTCTGGTCTGCGCTCGGTGATCGTAGAAAAGCTTTTCTTTGGCAACGAGCCAACCCCGGAACTGATTGCCATTTTGCTGGTGTATCTGGTGCAGGGCATTTTGGGGCTGGCTCGTTTGGCCGTCAGTTTTTTCCTGAAGGATGAGTTGCACCTGAGTCCGGCGGAAGTGGCGGCCCTGATGGGGGTTGTGGCCATTCCCTGGATGGTGAAACCGCTGTTTGGGTTCATGTCCGATGGGTTGCCTATTTTTGGCTACCGGCGGCGACCCTACCTCATTTTGTCGGGCATTGGTGGGGCCTTGGCTTGGGTGGCGATGGCCACGGTGGTGCATACGGGCTGGGCGGCCATGCTGGCGATCGCCCTCTCTTCCCTGTCCGTGGCCGTCAGTGACGTGATTGCCGATTCCTTGGTGGTGGAACGGGCCCGCAACGAATCCACGGGCACGGCCGGATCCCTGCAATCCCTTTGTTGGGGGGTGTCGGCGCTGGGGGGCCTGTTGACGGCCTATCTCAGCGGCGTGTTGTTGGAGCAGTTCAGCGCCCAAACAGTGTTTTGGATGACCTCCATGTTTCCACTGTTGGTTTGTTTTGGGGCCTTTGCGATCCACGAAACCCCCTTAACCGCCCGTCCAGATCTGAGCGTGGTTCAACAGCAGGCGCGGGATCTGTGGCAGGCGGTTTCCCAAAAGGCGATTTGGCTGCCCACGTTGTTTCTGTTCCTTTGGCAGGCCACGCCCTCCTCGGACACGGCGTTTTTCTACTTCACCACCAACGAGTTGCAGTTTCCGCCGGAGTTTTTGGGGCGGGTGCGATTGGTGACCAGTGTGGCGGCCTTGATTGGGGTTTGGGCATTCCAGCGATTTTTCAAAACCGTGCCTTTCCGCAGGATTTTCCTCTGGAGCACGTTGGTTTCCACGGCACTGGGAATGACAACGCTGCTGTTGGTGACCCATGCCAACCGGGCTTTGGGCATTGATGACCGCTGGTTTAGCTTGGGCGATAGCCTGATTTTGACCGTGGCGGGACAAATTACCTTCATGCCGGTGTTGGTGCTGTCGGCGCGGCTTTGTCCGCCGGGGGTGGAGGCGACGCTGTTTGCGCTGTTGATGTCGGTTTATAACCTGGCGGGGGCGGTATCCAGCGAGTTTGGGGCCCTGCTGACCCATTGGTTGGGGGTGGATGAAACCCACTTCGATCGCCTGTGGTTATTGGTGACGATCGCCAACTTGTCAACCCTGTTGCCGCTGCCGTTGGTGGGTTGGTTGCCGCAGGATGATGCGACCGATGGCGATGCCCAACTATCGGAGTTGCCGCCGGAGGTGACAGCCGTGAAACATCGGGAACCAAACCTGGTGCCAACCTTTGTGCCGGAGATGTCTCCGCAGCCCGATCGGCGTGATCGCTCCAAAACTTAGGGGTCAAGCGGGCGATCGACTCCAAGACCCTCACCCTAAATCCCTCTCCCAAGTCGGGAGAGGGACTTGATCACCAGCCCCGAGATCGCTGTAATGCAGTCGTTCTTGTCCCCCTTCGCCTCCCTCGGGAGAAGCGGTTGGGAGATGAATGCTTCTAGCAGATTCGCGCAAGCAGTCTATGGAATCATCAAAGCTGTTGGGCAATGGGGACTATCGAGGCGATCGCAAAATCCACTGCACCGCATCCAACAGATTATTAGCCACAAAATCCGGCTCAGTGGCATGTTGATAGTTGCCGGCCAATACCTGCTCGCCAAATCCGGTCGTTACCAAAATGCCCGTACAACCGGCATTCTTGGCCAGGTCAATATCCGTCGCCTTGTCACCCACCATCACACTGCGCGACAAATCAAGATCCCAATCCCAAGCCGCCGCCACCAGCATTCCGGTGTTGGGCTTGCGCCAAGTGCTGTAGCGGGTGAACTCAGGATCTTTGCCACCCTCGGGGCCACTCAGATAAGGGCAGTAATAGAGCGCATCCAGCTTGGCCCCCGCTTCTTCATCCAGTAAGCGACAGAGCCGATCGTGCAGCGCGTCCACATGGGATTGGGGATAGTAACCCCGAGCCGGCCCGGCCTGGTTGGAAGCCAAGCAGCAAAACCAGCCCGCATCGTTCAGTTGCCGCACCGCTTGGGCCGTACCGGGGATCAGATGCAGATCTTCGAGGCGGTGAATGTAGCCCGCCTCTTGATTCAGTACACCATCGCGATCGAGAAATACCGCCGGTCTAGACACCCAACTTCTCCAGAATGGCACTGGGAGGGATATCACTCATCCGATCGGTTGGGGACTTGATGGCCACAAAGCGATCGTCACCGGGCGGTAACAGCTTGGCGGGATCGGTGGGGCCAAACAGGGCGATCGTGTAGGTGCCCAGGGCTACGGAAATATGCATCGGGCCGCTGTCGCCACAGAGCATCACATTCGCCCCCGCCGTGATTGCCGCGAGTTGGCCAATATTATTGGGGGCCACCAGCTTCAGACTCGGACAGGCCGCCTGCAAGGTGGCCACAAAATCCGTGTCATCGGGCCCCTTGACCAGCACGATCGGGAGTTCCGGCTTGGCCTGTTGCACCTTGGTCAGCACCGCCTTCCAGGAGTCCACCGGATAGACCTTATCAAAGCCCTTCAGCTTGGCCATGGCACTGGAACCGCCATGCACTAGCAAATAGCCCTGACCTTTAATTCCTAAGCGGGCTTGCTCTGTCTCGGCCCAAGCCAATTCCTTTTGGGGCACTTGCAGCGACAGGGCGGGACGAGAATCCGTGATTCCAAAACCACGCACCAGGTCGTGATAAAGATCGCCCGCATATTGCTCCAGATTCAGGGGCACGGGATCGGTCAAAAACATCTTGCCGCCGGCCGCATAGCCCACGCGCTTAGGAATTCCCGTCAGCCACAGCAGCAGCCCCACGGCCCACCGTCGCCCTAACGACAGCACCGCGTCATATTCCCGATCGCGGATGGTGCCCAGCAGGTTGCCCCAGTCGGCGGGACTGTTGCGATCTTTGAAGTCAAAGGCGATCGTGTCGCGCACCGAAGCACAGACTTGGTAGGCCGCAACCGATCGCGGCTCCACCACCACGTCAATCTGTGCCTTGGGGTAGGTCTGCTTCAGTTGGGTCAGGGCGGGGAAAAATAAGATCTGGTCGCCAATGCCACCAGGTACGAGGGCGAGGATCTGCATCATAAAACTCGCGGGGTTGCCAAGTAGCGGCGGTAAAACAATATCGAAATCCGTGAAATGAAGCCTTGGGGGGTCGTCATTTCTTGCAGTGAGGCTGAAACGGTTGGTTTTCCGTGCCTCAACCGTCGTCACAAGGGGCTTAAGCCCCTTGCCCCTGCGATCTATCAACGGTAGATCAGGGACTCAGGCGAAATGGCGATCATCCCTACATTACCGGTTGCGGGCAATGGCGCTTCGACCCGCGAGGACTTCGCAGGCGAATCCAAATCGCTACGGTAATGAATCGCTCTCAATTTTAAGAGGATCTGCTCTGGGGTCAACTCGATCGCCCAAATCCACTCCAGGGTTTAGGGAGTATCGTCAAATCGCCTGAAACCCTGATTCCACCGTTAGCAACTCGTGGGCGGCAAGGGGCTTAAGCCCCTTGTTACGACGATTGGGGCATGGAAAATCAACCATTTCAGCTTGCGCCCAACTAATGATGACAGCCCCTAGGGCCGCCCATCCACAGCCTTGCGAATTCCAGAGAAAGTCGATTGAATCTTGATCGGGCGATTTGCCCAATCACGATTTTGGCCAATCACAGTTCAGTCACAACATTATTTTTAGGAAACCGATTTTGTATCTCCTAATTCCGGCGGCCGGCTCCGGCAAGCGAATGGGCGCGGATCGCAACAAACTCCTGATCGATTTGGCGGGCGAAACGATTTTTGCTTGGACGCTGAAGGCCGCCCAGGCCAGCCCGTCGATCGCCTGGATTGGGATCATGTGTCAGCCGATCGACCGGCCCGAGTTTGAAGCGATCGCCCAGGGCCTGCGCCTGACCAAACCCGTGGTGTTCATCCAGGGCGGCGACACCCGCCAAGCCTCGGTCTACAACGGCTTGCAAGCCTTGCCCCCGGAAGCTGATCGCGTTTTGATCCACGACGGGGCCCGCTGCTTGGCCACGCCAGAACTGTTCGATCGCTGCACCGCTGAGCTGGCCACCTGTCCGGGATTGATCGCCGCGATCCCCGTCAAGGACACGATTAAGCAGGTGGACGCGAACCAAATCGTTAGCAACACGCCCGATCGCGCCACCCTCTGGGCCGCCCAAACGCCCCAAGGTTTTGAAGTGGCTACCCTCAAGGCCTGCCATGATCGGGGCTTGGCCGAAAACTGGGAAGTCACCGACGATGCGGCCCTGTTTGAGCGCTGCGGCCTGCCGGTGAAAATTGTGATGGGCGAAGAAACCAACCTGAAAGTCACCACGCCCCAGGACTTGGCGATCGCGGAATTTATCCTCCGCCAGCGCCAACCCTAGCCTTTCCCCCACAGCCCAACGCCGCAATCGCCAAAGCGGGCGCTACCATAGCGATCGCAGCCCCTACGATAGTCGTCAAGACCCTTGTTGGAGCGGCTTTCAGTTGATTCGGAGTGGTGAATATCTTGTCTAGCAATAACCCACCGGCTAAATCCGAACGCTCCGGCGTGCCGGCCAGCGACCAAGTGGTCAGCGATATTTTGCGACTGGGCGATCGGGGTAACCTCGTGCAGGTCATCCAGCATGAATTAAACATGCGTGGTTTTGACGCGGGACAACCGGACGGTATGTTTGGCCCCCAAACCGAAATTGCCGTCAAACAGGCCCAATCGGCCTACGGTCTCACGCCCGATGGCATCGTTGGGGCAGACACCTGGGAGCGTTTGGGCTTCACGTTCCGCTAGATCGCCGCGAGCACGCTTCACCCCAGAACCCACCAACCAAAAACCGACGCGGGGCCCGGCAGCCCCCCATCGGTTAACTCAAAACGGCACTACAGTCCACCGTTGGCAATTCAGGCGCAAAATCTGATCATTACTCGCCACTGATCACCAGGGAGGAGCTAGGGTGCCCCTCTCTGGTGCGGCGACGTTGCCCTAGACCGCCTCTAGGTTCTTCTCGCCAGTCCGAATCCGGATGATTTGTTCCACGGGCGAAATGAAGATCTTACCGTCGCCAATTTCGCCGGTGCGGGCCGCGGTGATGATGCACTCAACGACCATATCCACATCCTTGTCGTCCACCACCACTTCGATCTTCAGTTTTTGCAGGAACTCAACGGTGTACTCCGATCCCCGGTAGCGCTCCGTTTGTCCCTTTTGGCGACCAAAACCGCGCACTTCGGAAACGGTCATCCCGACAATGCCAGCGTTGACGAGGGCAATTTTTACATCGTCCAATTTAAAAGGACGCACGATCGCTTCAATCTTTTTCAAGGCTAGTCTCTCCCTTTGAGCATTCGTTATAGGTCTTGGTGATCACTGGGCCATTGTGGCTTTCCCCTTGGCATACCTCAAAATCCTCAGGTTGGGATCGGGTTTGCATCGGAGTTGTTGCACACAGGATCTCAGCGATCGCCCGGTTCTAGCCTGGGTGTCGCAGCCCCATCACCACCCCAGGGATCTGGCTCCTTGGGAGTTGGCAACCCAGTTTGGGCAACCAAAGTTGGGGTCAACCAACACCCAAGCATAGAAGGGTTGGCCGTGGCCTGCACAACAAACCGATATCTCTGACGAAATCGGCATTTTATTAACCCGGTTATCAACCTGGTTATCAACCCGGCTAACGGGGCAACAGCCAGGCGGCTGAGCTAGATCAGAGATGAACAACGCCGTGGGGCGTTATCCACAGGCTGACCCTTGCAGGCTGGAAAGTGCTGAGCTTGACTCCTGAGTTCGGCCACCGGACGAGGTTGCACGTTGGCGCAAGTGCCTGTACAGGCCACGCTAAAGCCTGGAACTGCCCACCTGCAAGAGCCAGAGAACAGTGGTTGGCATTTTTAAGGCTAGCCTATCAAAAGCCGGGGTCGCTCAGGCTAGTGGGCTGTATATCCCTGGTTGCGTTGGGTTAACAGTTAGCACTGGATCTCATCAGGGTTTTGTAATGCTCGTTACCGGTTGTTGAGCAAGACCTATCCCGAGGGGGGAGGGTTGGGTGCGGATCAGACAAGCAATGGCCCTTTGTCGTCGGTAGCCCTGCTGGCTTGCACTTGCTATGGGATTGGTATCTATTCGTAGGGGCGGCTTTGCCTCACCATCGATCGCGCCCGATCGCACCCAAACCTTCCGTGCCCTGGTTTTGATGACTTTGGTAACGGCGTTGATCGGATCCTTGGCGTTTCGCCTCAGTCGCTTGCAACTGGTGGAGGGGGCTGTGCAGCGCCAGGCCGCAGAGCGGAACCGACTGCGGGGGTTGCCCTTGGTTCCCGATCGGGGGGCCCTGTTCGATCGCAAGGGCCAGGTGCTCGCTCGGAGTCGCTTAATTCGCAGCGTGTATCTGTCGCCCCAGCGCCACAGCCCGGCCGAGTGGCAACGGATCCTGAAGCCGATGGAAAGCATTTTCGATCGCCCCGTTGCGGCCATTGCCGAACAGATTGCCACTCAGCGTCAGCAGGGCCGGGGCGATATGCCCATTCGGGTGGCCCGGGATCTGACCCCTGAAGGATTTGTCCGGCTGGCAGAACTGGATCCGGGAGCAGGCATCCTCGCCGTGCGCGTGGAAGCCGAGCGGGACTATCCCCACGGTTCCACCGCCGCCCACGTGATTGGCTATTTGGGGGAAGCGAATCCCGAGGATATTAAAAACAACCCCGATTTACCCATGGGAGCCACCGTGGGCAAGGCGGGCATTGAACGATTGGCAGAATCGACCCTGCGGGGCACTTGGGGCTACGACTGGATTGAAGCGGATGCCAAGGGCCGCCTCCTGCGGCCGGCGGGCCAACGGCCCCCAAAACCGGGTCAGCCCCTTCGGTTAACGCTAGATTTGGCCGTGCAACAGGCGGCGGAACGGGGACTTCAGGGCCGGCGCGGCGCAGTGGTAGCCATGGATCCCCGCACGGGGGCTATTTTGGCCATGGCCAGCAGCCCCACGTTCGACTCCAATTGGTTTACCCAGCGAATTACCAAAAACCAGTGGGCCCAACTCCAAGACCCCAGCCGCCCCCTGTTGAATCGGGCCCTCCAGGGCTATCCCCCGGCCAGCACGTTCAAGATTGTGACTTCGGTGGCGGCGATCGAGTCGGGAGCCTATAGCCCAAACGCCATGGTGGGCACTGCCGGGGCCCTGTCCCTGGGGGGGACGGTGTTTCGGGAGCATGGGGGCGGCGGCTACGGCACGATCGGTTTTGCCAGGGCCCTCGAGGTCAGTAGCAATACTTTCTACTACCAGGTGGGAATGAAGACGGGCCCCGAGGCGATCGCCCAATGGGGCCAGGCTTTGGGCATTGGTCAGCCGCTGAAGTTGGGGCTGTTGGGCAGTCGTGGCATGTTGCCCACACCGGCTACGAAACAGACTTTGTACCGTCAACCCTGGTACTTGGGCGATACGGTCAGTATGTCGATCGGCCAAGGATTGGTGCTAACCACGCCCCTGGAACTGGCCACGGTCGTTTCCGCGATCGCCAATGGAGGAAAGCGCGTGGTTCCCCACCTGTTGGCTAACCAAACCAGCCAATCGGACTTTCAACCCCAGTCGATCGGCCTGAAACCCGAAACCCTCAACGTGGTGCGCCAAGGACTCAATGCCGTGGTGCGTCAGGGAACCGCTAAAGTGCTCAACGATCCCAGTCTGCCCCCTAGCGCTGGCAAAACGGGAACCGCCGAAGTGCCCAGCGGCCCTAATAACGCGATGTATGTGGGCTATGCCCCGGTGGATCAACCGCAAATTGCCCTGGCGGTGGCCGTGGAAAATGCTGGCTATGGGGGAGCTGTGGCGGCCCCGATCGCGAAGGAAGTATTCAAGGCTTACTTTGGCCCAACACCGCCCGCCTCTAATCCGCCCGCGAATCCGTAGCAGATTCGCCAAGGATTCAGATTCGCAAAAATCCACGAAAAACCTGCTAAAAGCCCATCAAGACCACTCCCGCGAGCGGATCCTTCAAGGCCATCTGTAGTAGTCCCTGGCAAGGCCATCTGTAATCCCTAATCCCTGGATCTCAGAACAGTTAAGAGCAGGTCAATCTCAGCAACTCAGCAACGATTTAGGGGCGATCGACTCGTGCGATCGCTCCTAAATTCATTGATTCACATCAATTCAGAAGGCTCATGAGGCTCAAGGCAGTCAGTTGCTCAAGATTTTGAGCCTAATGTCATCAAATCATCAGAATCCTGGGTTCAAGATTTTGAGCCTAATGTCATCAAATCATCAGAATCCCTAATCAGCCTTGCGCCCCAAGCCACAAAACAGCGTGCCATCAGGTCTTTGCGGAACCCGATCGCTCCAAATGCCCAAAACTGGTTTGGTCACCCTCAGAATTTCCGGTAAAGTATTGGGCGACGGCCGATTGGGCAGGGGTGACAAACAGAAACCCCCATCAATGGGTCACTTAAGCGCCCGCCGCCCATCAACCAACCCCCGATCGAACCCCCAAAAGCCTAATTCTTGGGATTCCAAGGGTTGCCGTGTTCCTGGTTTTGTTTTCCCCGTCCCGTTGCTTCTTCCCTGTGCGATCGCCCCGAGCCATTGACCCCGAGCCTATGCGTTGATGCTCAGAGCTAGACCAGTTAGCCCATGACCTGCACCTGTTGGTTCGATCGCTAACTGCTCTTGCGCTTGCTGATTGTTGTTCGCTTGGGATTTTTCCCCTTGCTCCCTCTTTCCATCGGCCGATCATCCTATGACGCTGCTACAACCGCTGTACGATCGCCTCAACACCGATGGCCGCACCATCGGGCGATCAAACCAAGGTTGGATTTTGATGGGTGTGGTTTCCCTGTTGATCTTTGGGGGACTGGCTCAGCGCCTAGTGCATCTCCAGCTCATGGAAGGAGAGGCCCTGCGGGCCCGGGCCGAGCGCAACCGCATTCAAACCATCCCCAAAATTCCTAGCCGGGGCAACCTGCTCGATCGCAACGGCAACTTGCTCGCGGGTAACCAGCTCACCCACTCCGTTTCCGTTTGGCGCACAGCGGTGAACCGGCCCAACTGGCCGCGGCTGCGGAATATCCTGGCCACCACCCTCAATATTTCAGAAGACGATCTCCAGGCCCGGGCCGATCATCTAGATTTTGAATCTCGCTTTCTGATTCCTGTTCAGCACAATGTGAAACCCGAAGAGGTTGTGCGGTTGCGGGAATATGGCGTGGATCTGCAAGGGGTGCAAATTGAACGGGAAACCAGCCGCTCCTATCCCTACGGTGAAACGGCCGCCCACGTCTTGGGCTACATCGGCGAAATCAGCAAGGAAGAACTGGAAGGCAACCGATTTCGGGCCCAAAAAACTGCCAAAGGCTATCGCTACGGCGACATTGTGGGCAAGATGGGCCTTGAAAAATCCCTGGAATTTACCCTGCGGGGCCAGCCCGGTAGCGGTCGGGTTGAAATTGACGGCAAGGGCAACCTGATCAACATTCTGGACGATCGCCCCGCTCGCCCCGGTGAAGATATCCACCTCAGCTTAGATGTGGACTTGCAGCGGGCTTCGGAATCGGCCTTGGGGGGACGCAACGGGGCCGTGGTGGTCATGAACCCCAAAACTGGCGAAGTGTTGGCCCTGGCCAGCGAACCCCGATTTGACCCCAATATCTTCACCCGCAAGATTGACCAACGCACTTGGCAAGCCCTGCAAAAGCGCCGCCATCCCTTCGTGAACCGCGCTTTGCAGGCCTATCCCCCCGCCAGTACCTTCAAGGTGGTGACCACCGTGGCGGCGGTGGAGTCGGGTAAGCTTCCGCCCGATGCCGTTCTGCCCACCTATGCCTATTTGCCCGTGGATGGTACTCGGGTTTGGGATTGGAACAAATCCGGCTTTGGCCCCATGAGCTTCATCAGTGCCATGGCCATGAGCAGCAACACCTTCTTTGGGCAAGCGGGCCTGCGGGCGGGCGAAAAAAACCTGATTACTTGGGCCCGAAAGCTGGGTTTTAGCTCACCGACGGGGATTGAGTTGCGGTTTGAAGAAGCCAAGGGGCTAATTCCCAGCGATGAGTGGAAGCGAAAGAATGACTTGGGGCCTTGGCATCGGGTGGATACGGTCAACGCTTCGATCGGGCAGGGCTATGTGCAAGCTTCCCCCCTGCAAGTGGCGGTGATGTTTTCAGCCGTAGCCAATGGGGGATATCGGGTGCAGCCCCGGTTGGTGCAGTCCACGCCGATTCAGCGGGAGTCTTTGGGTTTAAAACCCAGCACCTTGGAACTGTTGCGGAAATCCCTGCGCAGTGTGGTGACGGCGGGCACGGGGAAAGCCCTGAATGGCACGGTGTCGGCGGCTGGCAAGAGCGGCACGGCGGAAGATCCCCCCCGGGAAACCCATGCTTGGTTTGGGGCCTATGCGCCCTATGAGAAACCGGAAATTGTGGTGGTGGCGTTTCTGGAAAATGGTGGCGGTGGTGGCAAGATGGCCGGCCCCGTTGCCCGATCGGTCATTGATGCCTATTTTGCCAAGGCTCGGCAACCCCAAAAGGGCAAATCCAACACCACCCAAGCGTCAACGGCTAACCGACCCACCGGCAACAATCGCCAATCTCAGGATTAGCCGTTGGGAATCCAAGGCCGATCGACTCAGAAACCGGCTGAGGTCGTCCCGCCCATGAGGTTGTGTTGTTCCCTTGGGCGCGAAATCAATGTGAATTTGTGAATTAGCGTTATGAATTAGCTCTAATTGATCAGCCCTAATTGATTAGTGTTAATTAATCAATAATGAATACATGCTCCAAAACTGGGTGAAACCCAACCGGACTACTCGTGAACCCAAACTCCAACCCGATCGCCCAAAAACCTGAATGGCTCCGCGTCAAGGCTCCCCAGTGGGAGCGCGTGGGCAATGTCAAAGATATTTTGCGGGACTTGGCCCTGAACACGGTCTGCGAAGAAGCCTCCTGCCCCAACATTGGCGAGTGCTTCAATGCTGGAACGGCCACATTTTTAATCATGGGGCCCGCCTGCACCCGCGCTTGTCCCTACTGCGACATTGACTTTGAGAAAAAGCCCAAAGCCCTTGACCCCACGGAACCAACGCGGCTGGCGGAAGCGGTGCGCCGGATGCGGCTGAACCATGTGGTGATTACATCGGTGAATCGGGATGACTTGCCCGATGGGGGGGCGGATCAGTTTCGCCAATGCATTGCGGCCGTGCGATCGGCCTCGCCGGGAACCACGATCGAGGTGTTGATTCCGGATCTCTGCGGCAACTGGGCGGCGCTGGATATCATCCTGTCGGCGGGGCCGGAGGTGTTGAACCACAACACGGAAACGATCGCCCGCCTTTATCGCCGGGTGCGCCCCCAGGGGGACTATCAACGCACCTTGGAACTGTTGCAGCGCGCCAAAACCCTTGCCCCTTGGCTCTATACCAAATCTGGAATCATGGTTGGGCTGGGGGAAACGGCGGCGGAAGTGGAACAAGCCATGGCCGACCTGCGATCGGTAGACTGTGACATTCTGACCCTTGGGCAATATCTCCAGCCTTCGCCCAAACATTTGCCGGTGCAGTCTTTTGTGACTCCGGAGCAATTTGAAGCTTGGCGAGTGGCCGGGGAAGCCATGGGCTTTTTGCAGGTGGTTTCTTCGCCGCTGACGCGCAGTTCCTACCATGCGGAACAGGTGCGATCGCTGATGGAACGTTATCCCCGATCGCGCCCGCAGGCCTCTGAGGCGCTTTCCGTAGGCTAGGCAACGGTTAACGGATTCCTTGATGGGAATCCTTGACTCGAATCCTTTCGCTCCAGAACTATGGTGCAGCTCATTGCCCATCGGGGCAGTTCCGCGATCGCTCCCGAAAATACCTTGGTGGCGATCGAACAGGCGATCGCGGATCGGGTGGATGCGATCGAGCTGGATGTGCAGGAGCTGGCGGACGGCACGTTGGCGGTGCTCCATGACACGAACTTGCGACGGCTGGCCGGGGTTGATCGCCCCAGCCACCAACTGACCGCTGCGGACTTAGCCCAATTGGACGTGGGATCCTGGTTCAGCCCCCGATTTGCGGGAACCCGGATTCCAACCCTGGCGGCGGTGCTGGCCCAAGTGGGCGATCGGGTGGCCCTGAATTTGGAACTGAAGTGCCATGGCCAGGAACGCCAATTACCAGAAGCCTTGGTGGCACTGCTGAGGGCGTTTCCCCAAGTACAGGTCACGCTCACGTCTTTCAATTGGGCAATGCTGCAACGGGTGCGATCGCTCGCACCTGAATTACCGTTGGGCCCGATTGCGGCTGACCCGCTGGATTGGGCCGCGCTCGATCGGGACTTGGGGGCGGTGGCGGTGGTGTCGTTGCACCATGGCCAGCTCACCCCCGAAGCGGTGGCTCTGGCGCGATCGCGGCAGGTGGCCCTGTGGGTTTGGACAGTGGACGATCCCATCGAAATGGAGCGGGCCCTGCGCTTGGGGGTGGATGGCGTGATCACCAACGCTCCCGATCGGGCCCGGTTCGATCGGCTGGCGGCTGCGGTTCCTAGCCCGATCGGCTCGGACGGTCAATAGCTCACCAGCACCCAACGGGAACCCCAGAATTTCAGGGCCAAACTTGCCCAATTACAGGCCAAATTCGCGCTTAATCTGGGCCACCCAAGTGGCGATTCGCTCATCGGTCAAGTCCGGTTGGTTATCTTCATCCAGCGCCAACCCCACGAACCGATCGCCCCGTTGGGCCTTGGATTCGCTGAAGTCATAGCCCGCGATCGGCCACATGCCCACGGTTTGACCGCCCAGGCTGGCGATTTTTTCTTCCAGCAATCCCATTGCGTCTTGGAAGTTGTCTGCGTAGCCCACCTGGTCGCCGGGGCCAAAATAGGCCACCTTTTTGCCCGCAAAGCTGATGTCGTCTAGCTCTCCGTAGAGGCCGTCCCAGTCGCTTTGGAGTTCGCCAATGTTCCAAGTGGGACAGCCCACAATCAGGTAGCTGTAGGGCGCAAAGTCCTCGACGCTGGCATCCGCCACATCGTGCAAATCCACCACGGAATCGCCGCCAAGGGCCGCTTGAATTTTTTCCGCCAAGGATTCCGTGTTGCCCGTTTGCGTGCCGTAGAACAATCCGATCGTTGCCATAGGTTCGATTCGTTGAAAGGTTGAGGTTGTTGAGGTCGGCCGGCCGAGTACCGATCTCGCTTCAGGGGCGATCGCCATGCACTGCTGGTTACTGGCGATTGACCCTCAAGAGCTTATTTAATGAAATTAACTCTCAATAAATTAGCAATAGCAGCATAGCAAGCTTTTCTTAATTGAGAAAGAGTTTTAATAAACTCGAAATGCTTGTAAAACCAGAAAAAAGGGGATCGATCGCCACCCCCAGCGACGGAGCGGCCCCGAATCCCCCCAGTCCTCGTGATCGGCCCTCCACGACCGATTTCGATTTCTGTAAATGACTGACTTATGGATCAAAAACTCAAAAAACAGCTTGAACGATGCTGGCAGCGGGTTGATCGCCTAGAGCGCCAATAGGCCCGCCCCCTGGGTCAACAGCAGGAAGGCAAAGATCGCGCCGCCCATGCCGCCCACCAGGAACATGGCGCTGAACTGGCTCCAGCCATCGGCCGATCGCAGGTTTTCGGGCAGCACAGCCGCATTTGCGCCCACGGCCTTGGCCATGCCCCGGAACTGATCCAGGGAGCGATCGCCCCGGTTCGGGAAGGTCACGGCCCCGTAGAGCGACAGGCACAGGGACAAAATCAACAGCAGCCCCATGGTGGCAATCAGCCCCACCAGTTCCGCCGACTGGCTCGATCGCATCGGCCCCAGCTTGATGAACGGCCCCACCAGGAAGTAGCCGTGGGCCATGCCAATTTCCAGTCCCCGCGACAGGGGCGACAGATTCGGGCGATAGATCGGCAGGTATTGCACCAGAGCCAGGGTCACATCGGACGCACTCACAGGCGTGTCCAAAGTGCCCGCTTCCGGGGAGCCGCCGCCGGGCCGGATAAAGCTATCGCTGCCAAACTTGAAGCCCACGGCCTCCGCCCGCACCCGCAGGGCGTGCCACAAATGCCCCGCCAAAAACAGGATCGCGAACACAAAGTGGAAGGTCGCCAACCAGCCCCGAGCGGTTACCGTGCCGTCCTGGGTGACGATGCCCAGGGGCCCGTAAAACACTTCGGGATAGGCAAAATCATTCACCGACACAAAATAGGCCGCGAAGAAACCCATGTAGGCCAAGGCTCCCAGGCTGTAGGACAGGTAGGCTTCCCCCGTCCAATAGAACACCCGTTCCACCCAAGCCCAAGGACGGCTGAGGATGTGCCAGAGGCCGCCTGCGATGCAGAGGCCGCCGACCCACACATGGCCACCCACCAGGTCTTCCAGGTTATCGATCGCTGCCATCCCTTGGCTGCCATGCGCTCCGACCAGATAGCCCCAAATCGTGCCGAACTCCAGGGTGGGGTGCTCAACCAAGCGCACGGAGCCGATCGCCGGGTCATAGAGACCGCCCCAAGCCATGGCCTTGGCCACCAACAGGAAGGCCCCAGATCCCAACAGCAGCAGGTGAATGCCAATGATCGTGGTCATTTTGTCCTTGTCGCGCCAGTCGTAGCCAAAGAAGCCACTGAAGTTGGCGCGATCGGTTGGCAGCACCTCGGGGCCCAGCACGGCGTGATAGATGCCGCCGGCCCCCAACACCGCCGCACTGACCAGGTGCAACATGCCCACCACCAAATAGGGATAGGTGTCGGCGATCGCCCCATCGGGCCCCAGCCCAAACCCCAAGGTGGCCAAGTGGGGCAACAGGATCAGCCCCTGAGTCCCCATCGGTTGCCCCGCATCGTAGCGAGACAACTCAAACAGGGTCATGGCCCCCGCCCAGAGCACAATCAGCCCCGCATGGGCCACATGGGCCCCCAGCAGCTTGCCCGACAGATTCACAAACCGCCCATTTCCGGCCCACCAGCCCAATTGCGGCATGGCGGGGGGCGCAGTCCGAGAGATTACGGCGCTCATGCGGCGGCCTCCTGGGTGGATTGGGTGGACGAATCAGCGGTGTTAGCGGTGGCCGGGGTGGTTTGCCCAAAGCCGAACCGCACGCCGGCCGCTTGCAGGGCATGGAAAATGTGCCCTTGCAGGAAGAAGAAGCCGAGCCAGAAATGAGCATTGGCCAACCAAACGCGGGAGGTCAAGGCTCCATCGGGGCTGAAGAAATAGGGCACGCGATCGAATCCGATTTGCAACGTGGGGCCAAAGAACGCCTCGGGGAAGGCGACGGCATTCACGGACACAAACAGGGTGGCCACAAAGGCCATCAGGGCCAGCGCCCCCAGGCTGTAGGACAAATAGGCCTCGCCCGACCAAATGAACAGGCGCTTCACGGCCGCGGACGGTTCCGAAACAATGTGCCAGAGGCCGCCCCCGATCAGGATTGCGCCTAACCAGGCATGGGCCCCGACAATCGTGGGCAGGTCATTGACGCTGGCCAGCCAGTAGCGACCGCCGGCCCCAAAGAAATAGCCGAAGATTTGCCCCAAATCCCAGTTCAGGTCGCTGACTAACTGGACGCGGCCCACCGCCGGATCGTAAAGACCGCCAAAGGTGGTGGCCTTCAGCACCAGCAGCCAAGCGCCCAACCCGAGCAACACCAGGTGAATGCCCAGAATTTGGGTCATTTTGTTGGCATCATCCCAGCGGTAATTGAAAAAGCCGGTGCGATCGAGCCGTTCGGGGCCCTTGAGGGCATGGAACAAACCGCCCGCCCCCAGGAAGGCGGCGCTGATCAGATGAATCGCCCCGATCGCAAACCAATCATCGGTTTGGGCGATCGCCCCGTTGTTGCCCAGGCCCCAACCCAACCGGGCCAGGTTCGGCAACAAAATCAAACCTTGTTCGTACAGCGGCCGACTCAGATCGCAGCGGGAGACCTCAAACAGGGTCATCGCTCCCGCCCAAAGCACGATCAGTCCCGCATGGGCCACATGGGCCCCCAACAATCGTCCCGACAGTTCCGTCAGGCGGGCATTCCCCGCCCACCAAGGAATCGCGATCGCCGTCTGTGGCGGCGTGGTGGTGACAGTCATAGGAAGTTCCCAACAACAGCTTGCAGCGTTTGCAGTTTTTGCAGGTATGCGCCATTCGGTGCAGATTCGAGAAATCTCGAACCTTTATTGAAACTTTATAGCAATAAAGCCTGAATCAAGATTTGGAAAATGTCAAGAATAATTTTCAATAAGATTTGAACAGGCAGATCCAACGGCTGGGGATCCAACGATTGACGATCGCCCCGTTTCGTCGCGCCGGTTTCAACCGCTGCTTTGGGTGGCCTGAAGCAGGGGCGTACGGCCGTACGCCCGATCAAGGGTCAACGACGCGAACTGTTGAGCGAAAACCGTTGAGCGAAAACCGTTGAGCGAAAACCGTTGAGTTAAAGCGGATGGTTACCGGCCTGCAATTGCTCAGGAATTGGGCGATCGCGGGAAATAACCCGGCCTTGGGCATGGCGACCGAGCAGGCTCCCGGCCAACTCGCTGCCGGGAGGCAACCACAATAACCAGCGGCTGCGATCGGGCAGTTGACTGACCCGATCGACCGCTGACGTGAGCCACAGCACGGCCCGGGAAGGCGGTTCATGTTGGGCTAGCTCGCCAGCTTGGGTTCCGGCCAGGGTTTCCAACACCACCTGCCGCCCGCGCACCAGCCCCGTGGCCGCCGTCCACAGGAAGGGATCGAGATAACAGCGGCTGGCATAGACATACATGGAGGCGGCCGCTTCCACGGCTTGCTCGAAGTCTTCGGGATCCCAGACGATCGCACTATCGAGGGCCACGATCAGATCGGGCCCCGTGGCGGCGGTTTCCAATTCGCGCACCTGAAGCTCCCCAAACCGGGCACTACTGCGCCAATGAATGAGCCGGGTGGAGTCGCCCCAACGGTAGGGCCGCAGGGAACGGGTCAGGCCTTCGGTTCCCAAACGCAAGGCCCGATCGCCCGCTGCGTTTTGGGCATCCCCTTCGCCCATCCAATCCACGATCGGGCATTGGGCCAGGGGCCAAACCCGAGGGTAAACCACCAGCTTGGCCGGTGCGGCGATCGGCTGTTGTCGCCAAAACAGGCCAAAGGGCGCACCCGATCGCAAGGTGAGACTCGGCCAACGGTAGATGCCGCGCCGCTGGGCCCGGAATTGAGCTTGGATGGTGATGCTGCCTTGGGCGGGAATCAGGGCGATCGAGCCGCTGGCAACGGGCAGGGGGGTCGGTGGTCGATCGACCCATTGCAGCAGGGAGCGGGCCGATCGGGCGTGGTTGGTGATCCGGCATTCCACCACGGCCAAATCGTCAACGCTGATGGGCTGAATGGGCGATCGGCTGGCGCTCAGGCCCCCGAGCGATCGCGCCGTCAGCACCGCCGCCACCAACATCAGCGCCAACAGCACCCCACTCATCACGTAGAGCCAACCGGCCATGGCGTTGGTGGCCGCCCCAAACAAAAACAGGGCGATCGCGCCCAGCAAAGCCCCCTGAAACGAAGGACTCACCAAGCGGGTTTCCCAGCCCATCAGCCACATAACCCAGCGATGGCGCACCGTTGCCAGCAGTTTGAACATGATTGAAAGGGGTATGAGGGCCTATGGTCACATCGTCTGAAACCCTGATTCCACGGTGGCGCGATCGTGGGAGGCAAGGGGCTTAAGCCCCTTGTTACGGCGATTAGGGTATGAAAGACCAACCATTGCACCCATCATAGGGCGATCGCCCCGAATCGCCAGAGCCGACTATTGGCCGAGGGTTAGCTCTTCCTTCTTGCCCAAAATGCCCTGGGGCCGCCACATCATCAGCACCACCAAAATCAACCCAATTACCATCAACCGAAAAGCGCCCAAGCGGGCATCATCCAAGGGCAGCAGGGCCGGCAACACAAACCGGGTGAGGGTGGTATATCCCCAAAACAGCACAGAACCCAACAGCGTGCCTGCATTGTTGCCCGCACCGCCCAAAACCACGATCGTCCAAGCTTGGAAGGTCATCAGCGGAATGAAGCCATCGGGGTTAATAAAAGTGAGGTTCCAGGCATAGAAGGAACCGGCGACCCCCGCGATCGCGCCGCCCAACATCAGGGATTGCAGTTTGTACCAAAACACGTTTTTGCCCAAGGCCCGCGCGATTTCCTCGTCTTCGCGGATTGCCTTGAGCACCCGGCCCCAGGGCGATCGGCCCAGTTGTTCCAGTTGCCAATACACCAGGCCCAAAACGGCCACCACCAGCAACATCAAGCCGCCTTTGTAGTTGAAATCCCAAAGGGCGATCGCCCCACAGCCATAGAGCAGCAGCCCCAATAGGGCCGAGATGCCACCCAACACCAGGCGACCCTTGGAGGGGGGCTGTTGGGTTGTGCCGGTGACTTGTCCTTGGGCGGCCTGTTGGCGCGATCTCAAGGCCTGCCGGAACCAGCGCCACAGGGACCAACCGGCCGCCCCAAAGATACCCGTCCAAAGGGCGATCGCCACCGGAGCCACCCAAGGCGCGTCCGGCACTTGGGCCAAGGGCAGCGGGTAGCCATAAACGCCCCTTGCGCCTCGGGTCAGCCACTCTTCATTCAAAGCCACCAGCCGCACCACCTCCGACACCCCGATCGTGACGATCGCCAGGTAATCTTCCCGCAGGCGCAGGGTGGAAATGCCCACCAACAAACCCAGCAGAGCCGCCAGTCCCGCCCCGATCGCCACCGCCAGCACAATCGGCCAACCCTGAAGCGACAGCAGAATGGTGGTGTAGGCCCCAATGGTCATGAAGGCCACATGGCCAAAATTAATTAAGCCCGTGAGACCCCATTGCAAATTCAGACCCAGACCAAAGAGGGCAAAGATGCCTGAAAAGATAATCAGTGAGGTGAGGTAAGCAATCATGGGGGCGCGATCGAGCCTCAGCGTAGGAATAGCCCAAATTTCACGCCCCATTGTAGGGCAGGGAGCTGATGGATCGATGGTTTAGGCATTGGTTTAGACGCTGATTTAGGCGCTGATTTAGCCTGGCGGGCAAGGGCTGGCTTAGGCACTGCCCAAGGCCGCATTCACCACCTGAGGAAACAGACCCGAGCACCACCAAACCCCCACGGCAGAACAGTAGGGCAAATGGCCCGCCGGGGCGCTGAGGCTGAAGTTGCGGCTCTTTTGGCTGGTCCAACCCAGGCGATCGCCAAACCGACACCAAGCCTCCACGGGGCTGGCTGTTTGGCTGGTGACCTCTAGCCAGATGTCGTATTGAATGCGGAAGCCAAAGTGATTGCTGCTGTGGACTGTCCAGAGGCGATCGATCTCGGTTAAATCGCCCTTGGGAAATTGCTCAATATCTTCTACCCGTAACCAACTGGCCCCCTCGCGGCCCACCACCTTCAGCATGATTCGCGTGGTTTCCCGATCGGCCTCCAGCCACTTTTGCGCTTCCAACAACTGGGACAGCCGCCCGTAGCGATCGACCGGGGCCGGAGTTGGCCCCGGCGAGGGCATCACAAACTGCAAAATGGTCACCTCCTCCTCCGTGGGCAGCCCGTGGGCCGGCGGCATGGGGGCAGAAGGGCGATGTTCCGGCAGGTGGAAAGGATTTTCGTTGCGATCGGGATTTGCCAAGGGCGGGCTGGGATTGACCGCCGAACTCGCATTGCCCGTGTTTTGCAAGGCGGCCGTGTCCAAGGGGCCCAAGTCAAATGGCAGGGGATCGGATCCCGACCCGATCGGATGGGATTGTGCCTGGGATCCCGCCTGTGGCGATCCTGTCTGTGGCGATCTCGTCTGTGGTGATCTTTGGGGCCCCGCGCCCTGTTTCAGGGCTTGGATTTGTTGCTGGAGCTGACCCTGAAGCTGCTGCAACGTTTCCAGCCATTCCGGCGAAAGGGTTTGGAGCAGCAGTTTTTGCGATTCTTGTAGCTGTGTTAGTTCCAAATACAGGTGCGATCGCTCCTGGCGGGCCCGTTTCAGTTGGCCTTCAATATGGTTTAACTTGGCATCCAAATTTAATCGCTGCCAAAACTCTCGGGCCCAAGTGGTGCGTACCTGGTCGCGGGCCCGCAACAGGGCAATGGTTGCCCGATCGCTCCCCGTGCCCACCAGCGCCTCCGGTAACGGGGAATTATCCCAACCACAGGTTGGGCACAGCACTTCGGTGTCTGACAACTCGGTGGAACAGATAGGGCAACGCACAGCAGCCATGGGTCAAAGGGGGGTGAGGGCAGGGGGATGCTACTGCCGTCCCTATTCTACTCAGCCGTTTGGCACTGTCGGGAACTGCGCTCTTGGCCCAGACGCAGGGGGGCCGGTGTCTGATGCAATCGTTACCGTGATCGGGGGTGGGAGCTGGGCTACACTCAAGGCGCGATCGGGACGATAAAAAGACGATAAGAAGGAGTGTTTATGACCGGCACTGCGTCATTGTGGCAGCGTTACCAAGACTGGCTCTACTATCACGAGGGCTTGGGGCTGTATCTGGACGTGAGCCGGATGCGGTTCGATGATGCATTTGTGGCTCAGATGCAACCCAAGTTGGCGAAAGCGTTTGGGGATATGACCGCTCTGGAATCGGGGGCGATCGCCAATCCCGACGAACAACGGATGGTGGGTCACTATTGGCTGCGGCAACCGGACTTGGCCCCAACGCCGGAATTGCGGGACGACATCATCAACACCCTGAACCGCCTGGAAGCTTTCACAACGGCCATCCACAACGGCCGGCTCACGGCCAACGGTCAGCCCTTTACCGATGTGTTGTCGATCGGGATTGGCGGTTCGGCCCTGGGGCCGCAGTTTGTGGCGGAGGCCTTGGCTCCCAATCAGCCGCCCTTGGCCATTCACTTTGTGGACAACACCGACCCCGACGGCATCGATCGAATTCTATCCAAGAGCACGGGCGGCTCCCCCCTGCGCGATCGCCTGGCCACAACCCTGGTGTTGATCATCTCCAAGTCCGGCGGCACACCCGAAACCCGCAACGGCATGGTGGAAATTCAAGCGGAATTTGGCCAAGCCGGTTTGCCCTATCACCGCAACTTTGTGGCCATTACCTGTGAGGGCAGCGTCTTGGATCAACGGGCGATCGCGGAAGGTTGGCTCGATCGATTCCCGATGTTTGATTGGGTCGGTGGCCGCACCTCGGAACTGTCGGCGGTGGGGCTGTTGCCGGCGGCGCTCCAAGGAATCCAAATTCGGGAAATGCTTGTGGGTGCGCAAATGATGGATCAGGCCACCCGAGACCGTAACCTGAAAACCAACCCCGCCGCCCTGTTGGCCCTCTGCTGGTATTCCGTGGGCCGCGGCAAGGGCGAAAAAGACATGGTGGTTTTGCCTTACAAAGACCGGCTACTGCTGTTTTCGCGCTATCTCCAGCAGTTGGTGATGGAATCCTTGGGCAAGGAACGTGACCTGGATGGCAACTTGGTTTATCAGGGCATTGCCGTGTATGGCAACAAGGGCAGCACCGATCAACATGCCTATGTGCAGCAGTTGCGCGAAGGGGTTCCCAACTTTTTTGCCACCCTGATTGAGGTGCTGGAAGATGGCGGCTCGGGCGTGGTGGTGGAAGACGGGGCGATCGAGTCCGGCGATTACCTCAGCGGGCTATTGCAAGGCACTCGCCAAGCGCTCTACGACAACGATCGCGAGTCAATTACCATCACGGTTCCCCGCGTCAACGAGCGAATTGTAGGGGCCCTGATTGCGCTCTATGAACGGGCTGTTAGCTTCTACGCCTCCCTGGTCAACATCAATGCCTATCACCAGCCGGGCGTTGAAGCCGGTAAAAAAGCCGCCGCCAACATCTTGGCGCTGCAAAAGCGGCTGGTGTCGGCCTTGCAAGATGCGGGGGAACCCCTGTTGATTTCGGAGTTGGCAACGCAGGTGGGGGCGATCGAGCAGGTGGAAACGGTCTATTGGATCCTGCGGCACTTGGCGGCCAATGGGCGTGGCCCGGTGCTGGTGGGTAATCCTGGACAACCGGCCAGCCTGAAGGTGTCTTGGAAATAGGTGTTTGGGAAATCTTGATTCATTACTGAATCCATTGCTGAGTTTGCGGTTGCCGGAATTCAATCGCAATTCAACCATTCTCCTGTTCAAACTAATACCCAACTAATGTCCAAAAGCGAGTCGGGGTAGATGCAAACCTGCCCCGATTTTTTGGGCGATCGATCCCCAATGCAGCTCGACGCAACCACTCGCCCCCACTGCCCTATTCCGGTTCCCGCAGGCGATCGGGCCCCACCCACTCATCCCAATTTTCGTCGTAGTCGTCATAGCTGATGTGGTGCAGGCCATACCAAGCCTTTTTGACCGTTGCGGGATACCAATCGCCCGCCTCATCCTGCACTTCCACCGCCGCTCCTAGGTCATACATCACCGGTTCGTAGGGACGGATGCGATCGGGCGTGACCCACTCTTCCGACTGATCCACCACGTATTGCACTCGATACTGTTCGTCACCGTCTTGATCGCTGACTTCCAAAATTTTTGCCCGATACCAATCCTCCTCATATTCCACCTCCACCCGGCGGCCCAATTGGGGATCAAATCGGTCTTTCACTCGCGATAGTTGCATTTGTGGATCAAAATCATGGGTTGTGAAAAACATTGATTTTTGATCTTCAATGAATGCCACTTCCAATTCCGTGTAGCGGGCAAAATCGTAAAGTGTAATCACCCGATCTTCATCCAAATCAACAGTGGGATCGCCTTGTAATCCCTTCAGCAAAGAAGCTGTAAAAGTCCAAGCGCCCGTTGAAGTGTTGTGGGCATAGGCAGAGGTCACACAGGCGTAAGCAATTTCGCTTTCCCGCCGTTTTGCTTCATCAATCAGTCCTCCAGAGAAACAGCAGTCTGCCATCAGCAGGGCATGGGAACCATTGAAATTTTCTTCAATGTCGTCAAAAATGCTGGACACTTTCCAATAGGTTTCCGTATCTTCCGCATCGGCATCATAGTTGTAAAAATAATGTTCTCCCGATTCGGAATCCCAGCCACCATGGCCAGCAAAGTAGAGCATTAAGAGGGCATTTTCATCGGTGCTGGCCAAAAAATCCGGCAGTTTAGATTGAATGGCGGAGAGGGTGGCTTGACGATCCTGAAGATAAATAATTTGAGATTTAGGCACGCCTTGGTTGCGGAAAAATTCCACTAACTGCGCGTCCGATCGATTGGGGACAGCATCCGGAAAAGGGGCGAAGGCTTCTGAGTCTTGCCACTCCAGCAAACCCACCGCAAAGATCCAAGTTGTTTCGGGATTCCATTCCATGGTCATGGGAATTCTAAGGGGTTGCAGTTAAGGGGTGATCAAACTAGGGCTGGGGTCGATCGAACGGCTCTTGGCCGCCCTTGAACTCGGGACAATCGCGATCGAGAAATCCCTTGGGGGGATTAATCGAGCCATCCTCCGCACATCGGGCCCATCTTAATCCTGGCGTTTGGGATCTGACCACGGGCCCTGTTCGGTTTTGGGTTGCCAGGGAATGATCCCCGCTACCGGGCGATCGCCCTGGCTTTCAGAATTTGGCTCGATTCCCACGTGATCTCTACTTGATCCCTGCCTGGTTCTTGCTTGAACCCTGTGGCTAGCGGGTAAACCGTAACAAAGACTACAATTTAAACAGGAAGGTTGCTCCAACTACCTTCAAGGAACGACCCGAAGCATGGAAAGCCAATCGCTGTTTGTGGGTGCGCGCCAAAATCTCGATTTGGCCCTGAAACATATCGCCATTTCGGAAGATGCGATCGAACATTTAAAACATCCCAAAGCCAGTCTGCAAGTTTCAATTCCCGTGCGGATGGATGATGGATCGCTGCAAGTTTTTCAGGGCTACCGAGTTCGCTATGACGATACGCGCGGCCCTGCCAAAGGTGGCGTTCGCTATCATCCTCAAGTGTCGTTGGATGAGGTCACATCTCTAGCATTTTGGATGACCTTTAAATGTGCGGTTTTGGATTTACCCTTTGGCGGTGGCAAGGGTGGCATTACAGTTAATCCCAAGCAGCTTTCGCGATTGGAATTGGAGCGTTTAACGCGCGGCTATATTGATGCGATCGCGGACTTTATTGGGCCCGATGTGGATATTTTGGCCCCCGATGTTTACACCAACGCCACGATTATGGGTTGGATGATGGATCGCTACAACATCATTCAGCGCAAGTCCTGTCCGGCGGTGGTGACGGGCAAGCCGATTGCCCTGGGCGGCAGTGCGGGCCGCGAAACGGCCACGGCCATGGGGGCGTTTTTTGTGATGCAAACCATTTTGTCCAAGTTCGATCGCCCACCGGCTGAAACCACCGTTGCCATTCAAGGATTTGGCAATGCGGGCAGCTTTTTGGCGGAACAAATCCATCGGGCGGGCTATCGAGTGGTGGCGGTCAGCGATTCCAAGGGCGGGATCTATGCTCCGGCGGGGCTGGATATTCCTGCCATTCGCCAAAACAAAGAAGCGGGGCGGGGCATGGAGGCCCTTTACTGCCATGGCACGGTTTGCAACATGGCAGATCACCAATCGATTACCAATGAAGCACTCTTGGAACTGCCCGTTGATGTGTTAATTCCGGCGGCGCTGGAGAATCAAATTACAACGGAAAACGCCGATCGAATTCAGGCTAAATTGATCTTTGAAGTGGCGAACGGGCCGATTACCTTTGAGGCCGATCGCATCCTGAATCAAAAGGGAGTTTATGTTTTGCCGGATATTTTGACCAATGCAGGCGGTGTGACCGTTAGCTACTTTGAATGGGTGCAAAATCGGAGCGGTTTGTATTGGTCGGCGGCGGAGGTGGAACAGCGGTTGGCGGAACGGATGACCCGCGAAACGGAGCAGATTTGGCAGCTTGCCCAATCACTGGATCTGTCCCTGCGGACGGCTGCCTATGTCCATGCGCTCGATCGCCTGCGGGCAGCGATCGAGGTGAAGGGCACGCGCGACTATTACGCACAAGCGAAAGCCTAAACCCCCAATTCCAGTGAATTGGAGGGGCCGATTATTCTCGGTAAGTGGCCACAACTCGATCGCGCCATTGGTTGCGGGTTTCCGTGAGTTCGATCGCCCAATGGATTGCCTCAATCATGCTGGCGGGGTTGGCAAGGCCTTGGCCCGCAATGTCAAAGGCCGTGCCATGGTCGGGGGAGGTGCGCACAAAGGGCAGGCCGATCGTGGTGTTGACGGCGCGATCGAAGGCCATCAGCTTCACGGGAATCAATCCTTGGTCGTGATAAAGCGCTAGATAGGCATCGGGCAACCCGGCTGGCATGGTGGGCCCAAACCAAGCTTGGCCCGCTGTCACCCACATGGTGTCTGGGGGAATGGGGCCACGCAGGGTGGCGTTGGGGTAGCGATCGCGTGCTTGGGCCAACCAGGGAATCAACCAATCGCGCTCCTCGGTGCCCAGTTGTCCCCCTTCGCCGCTGTGGGGATTCAGTCCGGCAATCGCGATGGTGGGGTGGGTGATCCCCAAGTCCCGATCGAGCATGGTGATCAGCAAATCTAGCTTGTGATCGAGCAGTTCCGGTGTGAGCACCACAGGAACCTGATGCAGGGGAATGTGAGTGGTGGCCAACAGGGCGCAAAGTTTCCAACCGGTTTGGGGCGATCGACCCACAAAGGCCATCCCAAACCGATCGACCCCGGCCCGTTCGGCACAAACCTCCGTTTGTCCGGGGAAGGCATGGCCCGCTGAATGCCAGGCGGCTTTGCTGATCGGCGCGGTGACCACTCCCGCAAACCGGCCCGCCGTTGTGGCCGCTAGGGCCGCATCAAGCCAAGTGAAGCTGGTGGCTCCGGCGGCCGCATTTTCAACCCCCCAGTGAATTGATCGTTCCAACAGCGGGTCGATCGGAATATCCAGGATCCTCAACTTGGCCGGATCAGCGATCGGCTGGGAACTGCGCGGCTGAAGTTGCGCATAGGTGCGGCTGAGAATCGATCGGCTCCCCACCAGCACCGGCCGCAAAGCCGCCACCGCCGGATCCGCCAGCGCCTTCAGCACAACTTCCGGCCCAATGCCCGCCGGGTCGCCAATGGAAATAGCTAATCTAATCATCTTGGGATCTGGAGCGTTGTTGTCGAGAGATGGGCTGAACGATGGGGCGCGGCATCGCCCATGGCCTCGGGTCGATCGCTTGGTTGAGTTCGGCCATGGCCGCTCGGGCAACAGACCAAAACGTCCAACCCGCTGCCCGAAACACCGGCCGATGATCCAACCACACGGCTCCTAAGGTCAGGGCCAAAAACCAGCGATGGGCCATATCGGTCAACTTTTGATGCAGGGGCGATCGACCCTGGCGCAATTGGGCCAATAACTGGCCCTGCATTTGTAGATGTTGACTTTCATCCCACTCAATTTGCCATGCAACCGCTTGGGCGATCGGGTGGGCCGTCGCCCCCTGCAAGGCTCGGGCATACAACAACCCCATCACCTCCGCCGTTAACAACATTGCCAGCGCCAATTCCCAATTCATGCCCCCCCGCAGCCACCGAAAGGCCGCGTCGGCCCAGTGGTGTCGCAGGCGGGGAAGCTGTTCGCGATCGAGCAGTCGCCCCAAATCCGCCGCGTGGCGCTGTTCTTCCCGCACAAACCACTTGAACACATCCACCCAAACGGGATCCGCCCCTTGAGCAACCCAGGCCCGCACCGTTCGCATCAGTCGATGGCCCTCGGAACTTTCCCCCAACTGAAAAATCGCGATCGATTGGCGAAACCGGTTTTGCTCCTGGGGTGTGAAGCCCCCGGCCTGTTGCCAATTAATCGGCAACAATTGGCTGTGATTCTGTTGGAAGTAAGCGAGCCAATCGGCGGCCGTGACGCGATCGGTTGTTTGTGATCGCGCCAACGAAATTGGGTGCAACATAGGATGTTTTTGCCCATGCTAGCGCACCCATTTTTCTGTGGGGTTAATAACCGCCATTGGGTCGATCGCCCTTTGGCTAACCGAAAAGCACTCTGATCCTTTGACTGGAGTTCTTTAGGCTATCCAAAATGCTTGAGGAATTGTTGCTAGATTGCCTAAAACCTTGATGCTGGTGTTTCGAGATCACGAGGAACAAGAGACCCAAGGGACAAGGGGCTTAAGCCCCTTGTTAAGACGATTGGAGAATCGATTACTAGCGATTTCCGCTTACGTTTAGGACATGGCAACAGTCCCCGATTTTTGTCTGATTGGGCAGCTTAGTCACCCATCGAGTCACCCAAATTAGCAATTTCGATCGGGTCGATCGCTTCCGCCGGTTCAAAGCCAAAAACCTTGGCATAGAAATAAAATTCTCCATCCAAGGCGCGACGGATATTTTCTGCCTTGCGGAATCCGTGCTGCTCTCCTTCAAAGGCCACATAGGCCACCGGAATTCCCTTTTCCTGAAGAGCATTCACCATCATTTCCGCTTGGTTAGGCGGCACAATTTTATCTTCAAGTCCCTGGAAAAAGGCCACGGGGCAATTGAGCCGATCGATGTGATGAATGGGCGATCGATCAATGTAGATATCCTGGCGCTCCGGGTAAGGGCCAATCAGTCGATCGAGGTAGCGAGCCTCGAACTTGTGGGTATCTCGGGCCAGGGCTTCCAAATCGCTCACGCCGTAGTAACTGGCTCCGGCCTTGAACTGGTCGCGGAAAGCCAACGCGGCCAGGGTTGTGTAGCCCCCGGCGCTGCCCCCGGCAATGGTCAAGCGATCTCCATCCACCAATCCCCGATCGACCAAATATTGCGCACCATTCACGCAATCATCCACATCCACCAGCCCCCATTGGCCATCCAACCGGCAATGGTAGGCGCGGCCATAGCCTGTGCTGCCGCCATAGTTCACATCCAACACCGCAAAGCCGCGACTCGTCCAATATTGAATCGACAAATTCAAACTACTGGAAGTTTGAGCCGTGGGGCCGCCGTGAATTTTGACTTTCAAGGGCGGCTTTTCGCCCTCCGGTGCTTGGAAATCACGATTTGTTGGCAAATACAAGAGCGCATAGGCCTCGCGATCGCCCGTGGTTGGAAATGCGATCGATTGCGGTTCTGACAAATAGCCCGGATCAATTTCTAAAGTGCTGCTGGTTTTTAAAACCTCGATCGCTTCGGTTGCCAAATTGAGCCGCACGATCGCCCCTGACTTAACGGCCGAACCACCCCCAAAAATGACAAAATCCTGCGCCACAAAAGGATCAGAAATTGAGGTATAGGGCTGGTTAATAACCGTTAGGTTTCCATCAGCAAGGGCCAATTTTGCCAATTGCCACAGACCATTTTGGGTATAGGCACAAACCAGGGTTTCCGCATCCACAAACCCATAGGTGCTCATCCCAAAAACCCACTGGGGCAAGCCAAATTCCGCCTCCATGGGGCAAAGGTTCCGCGCCCCGTCGTCCGATTCCTGGCGATATAAATTCCACCAACCGGAGCGATCGCTCACAAAATGTAATCGGCCGTCAGGCGACCAACTGGGCTGAAACACGGATTCTTCGGCCCCGCCGGCCACGATGTGGGAATTTTGCAAGGAACCATCATCGGCAATGGTCGCCACCCACAGAGTGGTGCTGTCCCAAGGCAAATTGGGATGGTTCCAAGTCAACCAAGCCAACTGCGACCCATCGGGACTGAGGGCCGGCGAGGCGTAAAAGTCCCAACCCGTTGCCAATAGGCTCACCTGTTGCGATCCATCCAGGGCGATCGCCACCAACTCGTTCACTGGCTCCCGATCGGGCTGGCTGTGATCTTCGCGGATGCCAATCACCCGATCTCGCTGGATATCCACCACAAAATCCGCATAGCGCCAGGGTTGTTCAGGCGTGAGGGCGATCGGCTCCTGGCCCGGCCGAGTGCGATACAGTCGCTGATCGGCAAAGTTCACAAAATAAATCCAGCCCCGATCGACCGTCCAAGCACCGCCACCATACTCATGCACCCGACTGCGAGCATTCCAAGGAGCCGCAATCACATCTTGGGTTTGGCCCTCGGGCGATCGGGTCACAATCGCCACACGTCCGCCCTCGGCCGGCCGCGATTCACTCCAATACAACGTTTCGCCTTCCGCACAACCACCGCCCAGCCCGATCGTTCCCGCCACGATCGCTTCGGAAGTAATCGGCGATTTCCAAGTCCCGTAGGGCGCAATTTGAGGCATAGAACCCACTACAACCAACAGTTTCTAAACAATTTCTCATCATCATCCAGCCTTGATCCTGTCGCAAGCAAGGGGAACCGTGACACCTGTAGTGGTGAGTCTTCATCAGTGAAAGTGAATAATTATGAAGAATAATCTTAATTAGTTTCAGAGGTTTACCTAACCCTAAACCTGGGCTAGGTTGGAATTTATCCCTTTCTAGTTTTTGCCCTGGATAGCCGATGGATAGTGGCCTGATTCTTTCCAATATTCTCAATCCTCCCATTCTGTTCTTTTTCTTAGGAATGTTGGCCGTTTTCTGTAAATCAGATTTGGAAATTCCTGCACCACTGCCCAAGCTATTTTCGCTCTATCTATTGGTGGCGATCGGGTTCAAAGGGGGCTATGAGCTACTAGAAAGCGGCATTACTCAGCAGGTGGCTGGCACGCTGCTTGCTTCGATCGTGATGGCCTCTTTGGTTCCAATTTACACATTTTTTATCTTAAGAATTCGCCTAGATCCACCCAATGCGGCTGCCATTGCGGCCACCTACGGTTCCATCAGTGCCGTGACTTTTATTACGGCCAGTTCTTTCCTAGATCAACTGCACATTAGCTATGGCGGCTACATGGTGGCAGCTTTGGCGTTAATGGAATCACCTGCCATTATCATCGGCCTAATTTTGGTGCGAATTTTTGATGCCAAGGATGATAAGGACGATCCCGATCATCCCTTTGCTTGGGGTGAAGTGTTGCGAGAAGCCTTTTTGAATAGTTCTGTGCTGCTGTTGGTGGGCAGCGTGATTATTGGAATGCTGAGTGGCCCCAGCGGTTGGCACAAACTAGAACCCTTTACGCAGGGCATTTTCTATGGTGTGCTGACATTTTTCTTGATGGATATGGGCATCATTGCCGCCAAACGAATTCGAGATCTGAAAAAAACAGGACTATTTTTAATTGGCTTTTCGGTGATTGTGCCGCTGCTGAATGCGGTGTTGGGGATTGTGATTGCGAAGTTGCTGGGAATTGGCGAAGGCAATGGGCTATTGTTTGCGGTGCTCTGCGCCAGTGCTTCTTATATTGCGGTTCCGGCAGCAATGCGGATGACGGTTCCGGAAGCAAATCCGAGTTTATATGTTTCGATGGCGCTGGCTTTGACCTTCCCATTCAACATTATTGTGGGAATTCCGCTGTATTTAGAACTGGAAAAAATTCTGGGTCTGTAGGGTGTTTTTGGAATTCATGGATTGACTCGTTTGCTAGTAGGTTGATATGCAATTAACAAAACGTGTGGAAATCATTGTTAGTTCTTTGGAACTAGAGGAAATTTTGGAAATGTTGGATGGGCTGAAATTTCCGGGCTATACGGTAATTCGCGACGCTTCGGGAAAGGGCGATCGGGGAGAGTTCACCAATGATTTAGGCCGAGAATTTGGCAATTGCTACATTCTGACCACTTGTCAGGATGTGACCCAATTGGATCAGTTGGTGACGCTACTTCGCCCGATTTTGAAGCGGGTGGGAGGGCTTTGCTTGGTCAGTGATGCGGCTTTGGTCATTCACTAAATTCCGATGCAGCTAGATCGGCTGAACGGGGCCCGCTTCCCTGTTCGTCCGACTGGATCGAGTTGAAGTTGTTATTGGGTCTGGCTAATTTGACCCATCTATTTTGATCTATCTATATAGATGGGCGATTTGTATAAATAGACCGATCAGGGGCGCACTAGCAAAGTACCGGTGCATTGGAGTCCTTCCGGTTTGATCGACAGGCTATTGATGGCCACGTCTTCGCCCAAAGGCAGGAGCACGGAGGATCCTTGAGCGATCGGCTCACCTGCCTGGTTCAGCCACTGGGGATTGCAGAGTTGCAAGGTTTGGGGGTCAACCAATTCCAACCCCAGGCAGAGTTGCACCGGTTGCTGCTCGATCGCCCCTGACAAAATTAACTGCCCACCAGCCAAGGTGGCTTGGGGTTGCTCGAAGGTGACGGGTCGCCCCCAAAGGGCCAACAGCGGAGCCAGAAAGTCCGCCAACGCCGGGGCCAGCAGGGGAGCCGCCAAAGAGGCTGCCAAGTCGGGGGCAAAAAGTTTTAATTCCGCACTGACGGGAATGGGCTGCAGTAGCCTTAGGGGCTTGCCGCGCAGCACTTGCCCCAAATTGACGGCAATGTTGGTGGCTTGCAGGTTGAGATGGCTGAGGTGCAAGCCCTGATAAACCACGGATTCGGCGTTAATTTGGGCTTGGGGTAGGCGACCCGCAAGAATTTCCCGATCGCGCCCATCCAGCCGCACGGTGATTTCAGTGGCGGCTTCCACCTGGGATCGCAGCCAGAGTTTGACCGCTGGCGCAACCAGGGAGGTAATGAGGCGGCTGCCCGTGCTGGAGTTGCTCGGGGCGATCGACTCTTGATTTCCACTACCCATCAACCGAAAACCTCTTGATACACTGGACAGCAATTCTTGCAATTTGTAAACGGTGTGTCCGGCCCTATGTTCCTAGAAGAACTCAAACCCCTCGTTGAAGAAGGCCTCAAACAGCCCGTGAGCTTCTTGGGTGGACTGGCTTCCGGCCTGTTGCGCCTGGATCTGAATCAGGATCCGATTAAGAGCTGGTTGGAGCAACAGTTGGGGAGCGATCGCCCCAATGGCTCCACGGAGTCTGCGCCCAGCAGCCCCAGCGGCGGCCCTCAGTCGATCTCGATCGAGTAAATGGATTCAAGTCAACGAATTTAAGTCAGTGAATTCCGGAACCCGTCGTCAACGTCTGAACCTGAGCAGCCAAAGCTCAAAGCTAAATGGGCGGAAGCTTGCTGAGGGTTCCTGGGCTATTGGGGATCCTTATCCATCGGGGATCTTTATATAGATAGAGATCCCCGGGGGATCGAGGCTGAGAGCCGGGCGGGAAGCAACGGGGCGATCGCCTGCGGCCACCGAGGATCCGGACGATTGGGGGTGAAGGGTCGTCAACGATTGGTAACGATCGCGAAAGGGCAATTTGCCCCCAAATCCAAGCCATTTACCCGCTGCCAACCCCTGACTTGCCCCGGATTGCAAAATAAACTCCCAAGTTTACGCCAGTAGTACCCCTTTAGGGCGCTATCATGGTGATGTCCTTTCAGCTTCTTTTGTTTTGAGCGCGATCGCGATCAGGCACAATCTCAATAGACTTGGGGCCTAGCACCGCGTGGGAATTTAGTTTGTGGAACTGTGTCCCAGTCCGCTAACCCAAGTTCTCATGAGACAAATTGAACTGAAGACTTCACGCGCTTGTTTTACCGTTCCGGACTCAAATGACGATTTACGTTGGCAATCTTTCTTACGACGCTACCGAGCAGGATCTCCAAGAAGTTTTCTCGGAGTATGGCGTTGTTAAGCGTATCACCCTGCCGATCGACCGCGAAGTGAACCGAATTCGCGGTTTCGCCTTCATCGATCTTGAAAGCGACCAGGCCGAAGAGCACGCCATCAAAGAACTCGATGGAGCAGAATGGATGGGCCGCCAAATCCGTGCCAATAAGGCTCGTCCTAAGGAGCCTCGCTCCGGTGGTGGCGGTGGGCGCTCGTTTTTCCGTAACGCGTTCTAAGTCTCCAGAGATGGAGCGCGGCGGAAAACAGTCTGCCTAATTCAGAATTGCCCGATCGGGGAACCAAGATTTTGGTTCCGCTGAAATAGCAATACTCTTCTGGAAAAGGGGTCAGTCTACGAGACTTGGCCCCTTTCGTTTTTGGATCTTTCTGGGTCTTGAGCGATCGGTTTGGATGCTGAAAAGTTTGTTGAATGCTTGCCAGGACACCAACAAACGGGCGCAGCGGATCATCCATCGGTCAATTGCGACGGACTGCAAAGGACTACGACGAACTACGACGAACTAATGAAGTTTCTCTAAAAACGTCCCAGCTTTTCGGAAATCGGTTCCTACACTGAAGGCATGACCCCGGGGGCAATGTTCTGTCGCCGTTCCGTCGTCAGTCACGAGAGGTTCTGAGATGGCTGATGCTGCCAGTGTTGATTCCGCCAGTTACGTTGTGACTCAGGAGCGATCGCTCGATCGAGATTGCACCACGCTGGGTCGCCATGTGCTGCAACAACTGCAAAGTTTTGGCTCCGATGCCCAAGATCTCAGCGCCCTAATGAACCGAATTGCCTTGGCGGGCAAACTCATCGCTCGCCACCTGAGTCGATCGGGTTTGATGGAAGATGCGCTGGGCTTCACGGGCAGCACCAACGTCCAAGGCGAGGCCGTCAAAAAGATGGATCTCTACGCCAACGATGTTTTTATTTCGGTGTTTAAGCAAAGTGGCTTGGTTTGTCGCTTGGCTTCCGAGGAAATGGAGCATCCCTATTACATTCCTGAAAATTGCCCGATCGGTCGCTATACCCTGCTCTATGACCCGATCGACGGTTCCTCCAACATTGATATTGACCTCAATGTGGGATCGATCTTCGCCATTCGCCAGCAGGAAGGCAACGACGAGACAGGCGAAGCCGCCGACCTGCTGCAATCGGGCCACAAACAACTGGCCGCCGGTTACATTCTCTATGGCCCCAGCACCATGCTGGTTTACTCGATCGGGCGCGGAGTCCATGCCTTCACCCTCGATCCCAGCCTGGGCGAATTTATCCTCAGCCACGAAAACCTGAAAATTCCTCCCAGTGGCAAGCTCTACAGCGTCAATGAGGGCAACTTTGGCCAATGGGAGCCAGCCACCCAAGCCTGTATTCAATACTTTCGAGAAGTGGGCGGCTATTCCTCTCGCTATAGCGGAGCCTTGGTGGCCGACCTGCACCGCATTCTGTTTCAAGGGGGCGTGTTTTTGTATCCAGGAACCCGCCAAAAACCCCAAGGCAAGCTGCGGTTGCTGTATGAAGCAGCGCCCCTCGCCTTTTTGATTGAGCAAGCGGGTGGCCGGGCCAGCGACGGCCAGCAACCGATCATGGATCTGATTCCTGATCGACTCCATGCCCGATCGCCCCTGATTATTGGCAGCCCCGAAGAAGTCAACCGAGTGGAATCTTTGCTACAGCGGGGATCGGGCTAACCCTCCACGATCGAGATCAGCAGCCCTTCAAGACCCCAACTGGGCGATCGACCCTCGGCCTTCCCTCCGCTGCCCGTGATCATCGATTTCCCTGCCCAACCCCCTTCCTGATTCAGCCTCGATCTTCAGCCTCGATCGCCCCTTTCAGATCCCATTTCCCCAATGCTGACCTTCCAAGAAAATCCCCTGCGCGTTGGTCTTCAGCAAGAACGCATCCCCGAACCCCAAATCCTGATTATCTTTGGGGCCTCCGGTGACCTCACCCAGCGCAAACTGGTACCCGCCCTCTACCAAATGAAGCTAGAGCGGCGATTGCCTCCCGAACTCACCATCGTCGGAGTTGCCCGCCGGGAATGGAGTCACGACTTCTTCCGCGAGCACCTGCGCGAAGGCATCGAAGAATTTGGCGGCGGCACCCAAAGCGACGACCTTTGGGAAGATTTCGCCAAAGGCCTGTTCTATTGGCCCGCCAACATTGACGTACCCGAAGACTATCAAAAGCTCAAAACCTTCCTCGGAGAGCTGGACGAACTCCGAGGCACTCGGGGCAACCGGGTTTTTTACCTGTCCGTGGCTCCCAAATTTTTTGGAGAAGCGATCCAGCAACTGGGGTCGGCCGGGATGCTCGCCGATCCCGACAAGCAACGCCTCGTAATCGAAAAACCCTTTGGCCGCGACTTGGCCACCGCCCAACAGCTCAACCGCGTCGTGCAGGCCGTCTGTTCCGAAAAACAGGTCTATCGGATTGACCACTACCTCGGCAAAGAAACCGTTCAAAACCTGTTGGTGTTTCGGTTTGCCAACGCTATCTTTGAACCCCTCTGGAACCGGCAGTTTGTGGACTGTGTGCAAATCACCGTGGCGGAAACCGTGGGGCTGGAAGGGCGCGCCGGATACTACGAAACTTCCGGGGCCCTGCGGGATATGGTGCAAAACCACCTGATGCAACTGTTTTGCCTCACGGCCATGGAGCCGCCCAACTCCCTTGATGCGGACAGCATTCGCAACGAAAAGGTGAAAGTGCTGCAAGCAACCCGGCTCGCAGACTTGCAAAATTTGGATCTCTGCGCCGTTCGGGGCCAATACAGTCGCGGTTGGATGCGTGGTAAGCCGGTTCCGGGCTATCGCGAAGAGGACGGAGCCAGCCCCACTTCCACCACGCCCACCTATGCGGCCCTGAAGCTGTGCATTGATAACTGGCGCTGGAAAGGGGTGCCCTTCTATCTGCGCACGGGCAAGCGGATGCCGAAAAAGGTGACCGAGGTGGCCATTCAATTCAAGGAAGTGCCGCTGTTGATGTTTCCGTCGGCGGCGCGCCAAACGAACCCCAATGTTTTGGCCATGCGGATTCAGCCGAATGAAGGGATTTCGATGCGTTTTGAGGTGAAAATGCCGGGCGCATCCTTGAAGACGCGATCGGTCGATATGGATTTCCGCTATGAAAGTGCCTTTGGCCAATCCCAAGGCGAGGCCTACGGTCGTCTGCTGATGGACTGTATGTTGGGTGATCAGTCCCTGTTTACGCGCGATGACGAGGTGGAGGCTTCTTGGCGGGCCCTCACGCCGGTTTTGGAGTTGTGGGATGCACCTGCGCCGCCGGCAGCGATTCCGCTCTATGAAGCGGGGACTTGGGAACCGGTGGAGGCGGAGTTGTTGCTGGAGCGTGACGGTCGGCACTGGCGAAGACTCTAGGCAGAACGCGAGGTTATCGAAATCAGGTGTTGCAATTCGGCAATTCGGAAATCAGGCGCTGAACCGTAGGTCGTTCAGCGCTCTCAAGCAGATTCCTCAACCAGATCTTTCAATTAGATCCCTCAGCAGGCAAACCATGACCACAACGATTACACTCCAAACCCCCAAGGATATTTCGCTCGGGGAAATTGAGGCAGAGTTAAACAAGATTTGGCTGAGTCAGGGATCCGGCGATGCGGCGATCGCCACAAGAGCTGCCACGTTCTGCATGGTGGCCTATGAGCCGGAGGAGTTTCAGCAATTGTTGGGTTCCCTGGGGTTTTATAAGGGGGCGATCGATGGGTTGCATGGCCCCGACACCCGCAACGCCATCAAGCTGGCCCAGTCAGCCTACGGATTTCGGACGACCGGGCGCGTGGATATGGATACCCTGCGGGCCCTGCGCGAAGATCACGTGAGCTTTGGGCAAACGCGCTCCCCCAATTTAGATTTGCGCGGGGCCACCGTTAGCGATGCGATCGCGGCGCAAAATCCTTCTCGGATCATTGCCCTTTGTCCCACCCTGGGGCCCGATGAAGGGGTAACTGCTCAAGTGTCCGCCTATTGCCCCGTGCAAAAGAGCAAGAGCCGGAATCTGGTTTGCTGCGAATACATCACGCTGCGCGGAACCAAGGAGGCCCTGGAGCGGGTGGCCGATTTGGTGGTGTCGTTGTTGATTCCTGATTTGCCGAAGTTTGCCTGGTGGAAGGCCACGCCCAATCCTGAACAGGGCCTGTTCCAAACGCTGGCGGAAACGGCCAATTGCCTGATTTTGGATTCGTCTTACTTCAGCGATCCCGAAGCGGAATTTTTGAAAATTCAGTCGCTGATTGATCAGGAAACCTACATTGCTGATTTGAATTGGCACCGGTTGTCCCTCTGGCAGGAGCTGACGGCGGCTTCGTTTGATCCGCCGGAGCGGCGAATGTGGCTGGGAGAGGTCGATCGAATCTCGATCGATTACGAAAAAGGCAGTGCGGCCCAAGCGTTGATGTTCCTCGGGTGGTTTGCGAGCCGCCTGGGGTGGGAGCCGATCGCCTATCGGGCCACGGGCGGCGACTATGACTTGGTATATGTGGATTTTGAACGCGGTGACGGGCGATCGATCCAGGCAGAATTGGCCGCCATTCCCACGGCCGATGTGGGTGAAATTCCGGGGGATTTGATTGGGCTGCGTTTGGCTTCCACCAATCCCAATGCGGACTGCGCCACGATTCTTTGCTCAGAAATGACGGGCTGTATGCGGATGGAGGCGGGGGGCAGTGCCCAATCGGCCCGCACTGAACAGGTGACGGCTTTGCCCGACCAAAAGGCAGAATTGCTGATGGCGCAACAGCTTCAGCGTTGGGGACGGGAGGTGCTGTATGAAGAGAGCATGGCCGTCACCATCAAAATTCTGCAATTGCGGTAGCCCGGAAAAGACCGACCAATGATCGACCAATGCTCGGCCAATCATCGATTCACGGTCGCCTAGCAGTGGCCTAACAGTCGCCGGTTTGTTCGCAAGCGCCGATGCTGACCCAGTTGCTGGAACCATCGGCCCAAAATTCTTTTTTCCAAATGGGGGCGTTGTGCTTTAGTTGGTCGATCGCGTAGCGGCAGGCCTCGAAGGCTTCCGATCGATGGGGAGACCCGATCGCCACCAGCACACTGATTTCGCCAATTTTTAGCTTACCGATCCGATGGTGAATCACCACCCGATTCACCACGGGCCACCGCTGGCGAATCTGGGCGGCAATTTGCTGAAAGATGACGATCGCCATCGGTTCGTAGGCTTGATAATCCAGAGCCACCACGGGTTTGCCGTCTGTTTCTTGGCGCACGGTCCCATTCATCACCACGATCGCGCCGTTGGCCGGGTCATCGGCCAAGCGATATACCGCGTCCAGCGAAAGGGGCGCAAAGGTAATGGCGAAGGAGTCGCGTGAGTCGGCCAGGGGCGCGGCTTTGGCAAGGGGAGACGGCACGGACAACATGGCTCTGATCAAGCTCGATCGGGAACGGCGACTCCTGCTATCCTAACGCCTGGCCTTGGACGATCGACACCAATGGCGAGATGGAATCCTGGAACACATCCATCAGCCGTTCTTAGCTTGCGGTTAGCCTGAGCTTGAAGTCAGCCTTAAGCTGGCTTAACTTGCGCTTTAGCTGGCCGCGTCCTCGAAGCGATCGATGATCCCGCCGCCGAGCAACACTTCGCCCCGATACCAAACGGCCGCTTGACCCGGCGTGACGCTGAATTGTGGCTCATCAAAGACCAGCTTTACCCGATCGCTCCCCTTTAAGGGCACGATCGTGACCGGCACGGCGGGCGATCGGTAGCGAATTTGCACCTCCGCGTGAATGGGGGTGCTGGGCGGGGCGATCGACACCCAATTCACCCGGCTGACCGTGCAACTGGGGCGGGTGGCCCGATCGCGCGTGGCCACCACCACTCGATTGCGCACCGCATCCAGCGCCACCACGTAGAGCGGTTCCGGTGCTGAAACGCCAATGCCCTTGCGCTGCCCGATCGTGTAGTGATGAATGCCTTCGTGTTGGCCCAACACCTTGCCATCGAGATCCACAATCTCGCCCGCCTTGGGGGTGATGTACTTGTCAAGGAAAGCCTGCATGGAACCATGGGCCTCAATCAGGCACAGGTCTTGGCTTTCGGGCTTGTCGGCCACATGCAGCCCAAACTTACGGGCAAATTCCCGGGTTTGGGCCTTGTCATATTTCCCCAGGGGAAAAAGCACCGCGCCCAACACGTCCTGATCCAGGTCGTAGAGGAAATAGGATTGATCCTTGTTGCGATCGAGCGCTCGCAGCAATTGATAACGCCCTTGATCCGGGTCGTAGGCCGTGCGGGCATAGTGACCGGTGGCAATGCGATCGGCTCCCAACTCCTCGCGGGCGTAGCGCAACATGGGGCCAAACTTCACCGCCTTGTTGCATTGGGAACAGGGTAGCGGCGTGGTGCCGCTTTGGTAGCCATCCACCAAATAATCGATGATGTAGCTTTCAAAGGTGTCGCGAATATCCACCACATGGTGGGTAATGCCCAATTTTTCGCAGAGTTGGGCCGCGTCCACCATGCCTTCCGAGCAGCATTGGCCCTTGCCGCGCATCAACCAAAGGGTGACACCCAGGACTTCAAACCCCTGCTCTTTCAGCAACACGGCCGTGGTTGAACTATCGACTCCACCGGACAAACCGACGGCGACTTTGGAATGGAGGGTGGCGTTGCTCATGGCGCGACGAAAGCTGACCCAAGGGGTGTTTTCAACGGGGCGTTTCCTATGATATGGGCGATCGCGGATCTTGCGGATCCAGACCGACTCCAAAAAAATGGCGAATTCCGGACGAATCTTCCTGGTCGTAGTGGTCTGGTTGCCTGGCAATTTCTGGCGTTAGGGGGCAACTTCCACGCCCGATCGGGCCCGATAAACCGCCTGCACGTTGTACCAGTTCAGGAAAACTCGAGCCACCTCCAGGGCCAGTTGCGGCCGACCCCGATCGATCAACCACTGCAACAGGGGGCGAAGCGTGCGCTCGTTCAAGCGGCCACCCAAGGACAGCAACCCCCACAGGACCACATGCAGCCAGGTCATTTGAATCATCAAGCGCACATTCCAGGTGGGATGCTTGCGATAGAACTCAATGCCCATTCGGCCCCGTTCCATTTCCCGCCGAATCAGCCCCGGAATCTCATCGAGGCTGAAGGGAGGATGCCAGTGATAGCCCACGGCTTCCGGACAGGGAATGAGGCGCAGGCCCAAGGCCTTCAGCCGCACCCCCAATTCCAAATCTTCCCAGCCATAGAGGGTAAAGCGCTCATCAAAGGCCCCCGCGCGATCGAGCCAATGTTTTGCGATCGCCACATTTCCCGTCGCAAAAAACGCACGGGAAAGATCCGTGATCTTGAAGGGTTCAGCGGTGGGATTATCAAAATTGCAAGTATTCACCACCCGTCCGTAGGTGAAATAGGCATCACTACCCGATCGGGTCTGAGCCGCCGTCAGCGCTTGGGCATGGCACTGCAAAAAATCCTCCAGTACCACCAAATCGCTGTCAATGAAGACGATCGTATCTCCCTTGGCCGCCCGCAATCCCCGGTTGCGGGCCGCAGCGGGCCCGCCATGATCCTGCTCAATTAACCGCACATGGGGCAGGCGATCGCGCGACTCCGACAGCCAAGCCACCGTGCCATCCGTCGAGCCATCATCCACCACCACGATTTCATAGCCCTCGATCAGGTTGGGGCCATGCCACCGTTGATCCTCCATGGCCAACAGGCACTTCTGGAGGATGGGCAAGCGGTTGTAAGTCGGAATGATGACGCTAATAAACACAGGCAGGGGCAAGACCGGGATCTATGGTTGATTGCTTTCTAGGATTGATTGTAGAAGGGGTGCTTGGAGAAGGGGTGCTCAAAGAGGGGGAAATTCTGAGGGAGAAGGTTGGGGTTTTAACGATTGCCCAAGGATTCCATCATCCGCCACCAGCGCCCCAGGGGCCAGGACACCACCGGAGACCACAGACTGCTAAGAATGGCCGAACAAAGGGTGACCTTTTGATGCAGCGCCCACACATCGCCCGCATCGCGACCGTAGAGATAGGCGAATTGGGCCGCCATCGTCGTTTCCGAAACCGCCACCAAAACAAAAGTGGTTAGGGGAATCATCACCCAGGCCGTGGTGGTGGCGCGTTGGTGGATGCGGGCCGTCAGCAGGGCCACCAGGGCCAACCCCCAAACATGGCTGGGCCAAAACTCCGTCATCCCATCCTGAAGCAGTCCCGCCACCACACCGCCGAAGATGGCCACCCACCAGGGGCGACCCACACTCCAACTCACGACCCAAATTAGGGGCCAGTCAACACCCACCCCCAGCAGTTCCAGACCGGGCAACCGCAGCGGCGTGAGGGTGGCGCAAAGCAACAATGAGCCGGCTGAAACGGCAACGTTAATCGCCACCTGCACCAGCACAGGATAGCGATCGAGAATATCGCGTAGTTGGGGTTTTTGCTTGATTCCGTTCAAGGCCTAGACGGCAACTATGCCGATCGAATCAATGGTGGGCTAATCAAGGGTGGGTTAGTTCGTGGCTGTGCGGGGTGTTGCGGGGGGCTTGGGTGCTGGGTTGGTTCCGGAATTGGGGTTAGCCTTGGGGTTTCCCGATCCGCTAGGCGTTGCGGGGACGGGTTCCTGGAACTGCTGAAAGAGTTCTGGGCTATGGGGCAAGACTGTCACCCATTCCAACGTGCTCAGGGGAGCGGATAGCTCCACCACCGCTTCCGGGGCGAGGGATTTTTTGGTGTCGATCGCGACGATGCGCCCGATCGGCAAGCCCGCTGGGAAGAATTGACTGTAGGCAGAGGTGACGATCGCGTCGCCTGGCTTCACATCGGGCAACTTGTCAAAAAATTCCACCGTGGCCGTGCGATCGCTCTTGCCCCGGAGATACCCCATATAGCGCGATCGGGTCACCGAGATGCCAATGCGGCTGCCGGGATCGCTAACCAACAGCACCCGGCTGGTGTGGGGAGTCACAGCCGTGACCCGGCCCACCACGCCCCCGGGAGCCATCACAATCGCCCCCTGTTGAATGCCATCGGCTGTGCCGCGGCCCAAGGTGATTTGTTGCCACCAGCGATCGGCACTGCGGCCAATGACCGGCGATGCAATGCCCTCCACGGGCAGGGTTTTACGGTAATTCAGCAGGGTTTGCAACTGAGCATTGCGGCTCTCCACCTCCTCAAGCCGCTGCTGAAGTTCACGGACTCGGGCATCCGCGAGGTCACTTTGAGAAGGTGCTCCCAGGTGCAGGGGCAACGTCAAGGCCCGGTAGGCTTCCACCAAAAAACCGGCCCGGCTCTGTCGCACACCAAGGGCTAAGCCCAGTGCAGCGACGGCTAGGACTGCCTTTAGCCAATTGCGCCCCCACCATCGTCGAACGTCATACACGACCAGCGCTCCGTTCTAGAAATTGAGTGGCTTGCTTGCCCACGAAAGTTGCTGATTAATCCTGAAATTAAGGGGTTTGTTGGCGGGTTGGCTCCAGGACGGGCGGTGATGCATTCCGGGCTACTCCCGTCTAACCAAGATGGGCGACCCATGATTGGCCATGACGAACGGTGGTTGGTAAGGGCCAATCGATACCGGTTAAGGAAACGGTGAATCGGGGTCAGCCAAAATCAGTGCAGTGCAGGCTGAACAATGCGAGCTGAACCATGAAAGCGGAACAGTGCAGGCTCAGGCTGAATGCAAACCGAACTCAAACGATGCAACGCAGAGGCAAGCTATGCAACGCAGGCTTGAACTGCGCCTCCACCTTAGCGGAGGTCAGGTGCTTCAGTCGGTCTTAGAGATTACGCGAGCTGCCACTAAAGACCCGCTCTAATTGTTTGAAGTTTTCGAGAACACGACCGGTGCCCAGCACCACGCAGCTCAGGGGATCGGGAGCCACGTGAACCACGATGCCCGTCTCATGGCTGATCAGGGTGTCTAGGCCCTTGAGCAACGCGCCACCGCCCGCTAGCATAATCCCCCGATCGATGATGTCTGAGGCCAATTCCGGCGGGGTTCGTTCCAAAGTCCGCTTCACGGCTTCCACAATCACCGACAGCGGCTCCGACATGCTTTCGCGCACTTCGCCCTGTTTGACGGCAACGGTGCAAGGCAGACCGGACAGGAGGTGCAGTCCGCGCACTTCCAACACCACGTCATCTTCGTTGCTGGGGTAGGCAGAGCCAATTTGGATTTTGACTTCTTCCGCCGTCCGTTCCCCAATGACGAGGTTGTGGACTTTTTTCATGTATTGGGTGATGGATTCGCTGAGTTCATCGCCCGCCACGCGTACGGATTCGCTCAACACCGTCCCCTGCAAGCTGAGAACGGCAACTTCGGTTGTGCCGCCGCCGATGTCTACGATCATGTTGCCGGTGGGTTCCGCTACGGGCAAACCGGCCCCGATCGCCGCTGCGACCGGTTCATCAATCAAGTAAACTTCTCTGGCTCCGGCTTGATGTGCCGCTTCCATGACGGCTCGCCGCTCCACACCGGTCACGCCGCTCGGAATTCCGATCACGATCCGGGGTGGTACCAGGGCTTTGCCTTCGTTGACGCGTCGAATGAAGTGCTTCAGCATCAACTCCGCTGTGTCGAAGTCGGCGATTACCCCGTCACGCAGGGGCCGCAGGGCCATGACGTTGCCGGGCGTTCGACCCAACATCTTTTTGGCATCTTCGCCAACCGCTAGGGGGACTCGCTTGTCTTGATCGATCGCCACGACGGACGGCTCTTGGAGCACAATGCCCTTGCCGGACACATACACCAAGGTGTTGGCCGTCCCGAGGTCGATGCCCATATCCCGAGACAAGGAGAAGCCATTAAAAAGACCCACGTTTTAAGCCCCCACAAGGTCAGGAACTGAAGTTGCTTCGCCAAAAATGACTGTACCGGTGACAGTCGAGCTGGATTCTATTACGTTTTGTACCAGCCGTCTATCCCTGAGTTGGGCGATCGCCCGGGCCGTTGAAACCCTCCTCTCAGTTGCAGGCAGGCTATTTAAAAGAAGCGATGGCATGGTGTGTGGCGATCGGTGGCGATCCGGTAAGTTATGCGCTGGATTCTCTGGATCTTTCCAAGGAGTACGGGGGCGAATCCTGATGGATTTGCAACCAGCTTTCCTGAAGATTTGGGCCTGAGATTTCGGCTTGCCGAGGGATTTGGGAGGAGATCTTGGCCGGGAATCCCTAGGTTTACAAGGAGTGGGAAAACAAACGAATTGACAGGGCGTTGGAGAAAAACCGGCTCAGGCAGAGATTGAAATGGAATGAGGAGATAGCTGCCGAATCTGGACTGGTCTTGCCACCAGTCTACCGCTGATTATTCCTTTCTCTCGAAACGGGGGGCGATGCAAGCATCCGGCAGCAGCAACATGGCATCTCCAAAGGAATAGAACCGGTAGCGATCGGGGTAGGGATCCGCTGGCGCATCCAAGGCAGCCTGATATAGCTCCAAAAGACGGGCCCGCCCCACAAAGGCCCCCACCAGCATCATCAAGCTCGATCGGGGTAGGTGGAAATTGGTGATCAGACCGTCCACCACCCGCCATTGATAGCCGGGATAAATGAACAGATCGGTTTTGCCGCAAAACGCTTCCACTTGGCCATGGCGTGCAGCGGACTCCAGGGTTCGCACCGCCGTTGTGCCCACCGCAAACACCCGACCACCATTGGCCCGAGTCGTCCGAATTTTTTCGGCCACCTCCTCGGACAGCAGGGCCCATTCCTCATGCATTTTGTGGGCGGTGATGTCTGGGCTGGCCACGGGCCGAAACGTTCCCACGCCCACATGCAGCGTCACGAAAGCCCGCCCCACACCAGCGGCACTCAGGCGATCGAGTAATTCCGGGGTGAAGTGCAAGCCGGCTGTGGGAGCCGCCGCCGAACCGGGATCGCGCGCATAAACCGTTTGGTAGCGATCGGGCGGGGCCGCTGAATCGGTAATGTAGGGCGGCAGCGGCATTTCGCCCCAAGCATCCAGAATTTCCAGCAGAGAGTTGGCTCCTGGCGGCAACTGGAATCGCAACAGACGGCCCCCTGTGTTCCGGTCAACGGCCACCACTTCGGCCGATAGCTTGGGGGCTGCCGGGTTTGCCTGCGCCGCGCCGGGCGGTGGGTCAAATTCAATTTGGGTTCCCACCAGCAGTCGCTTGCCGGGCCGCACCAGGGCCAGCCAGTGATCGGGCGATCGCGCTTCCAGCAACAACACTTCCACCGCCGCTCCGCTGGCCTTGTGGCCATGGAGCCGAGCTGGAATCACAGAAGAATCATTCATCACCAACAGATCGCCGGGTCTTAAGAATTCCAGCAAATCGCGAAACTGTCGGTGAACAATCTCGTGGGGCGAGGTGGCCACCAGCAATCGCGATCGATCGCGGGGTTCTCGCGGATTTTGGGCAATTCGATCGCTGGGTAGCTCGTAGTGATAGCCGTCCAGTGATCGATCGGGGTCGTTGATGTATCCCATAAAAAGGGAATAGTCACGTTTTGTAAGAATCGCTTAAGATTTTAAGTCAAGAAACGTAAATCTTGAGAGAATATTAAATGTATCGATCGCTTGGAAATCCAAGCTCGGGCCATGGAATACCTCTACCGCTTCGCCAACGCCAGTCTAACGCTCCGAGCGATCGAGCATGTCAGCACCTCCTGGCGCTCCTCTCTGCAATTTGTCACCGTTCTCCATCAGATTGACGGATGGATTTTGCGTCTCAAGTTGTTTTCGCCGCTCATTTCCAAAGCCCATCTCGATTTGCAAGCCTTTTTGCAAGAATTAGGCTCGCCTTACTTGCCCTCGCCGCAGCTCAAAGTTGTGCTCTGGAGTCTTGAATTGGGTCAATCTCCTATTTCCGTCATGGAACGTCATCAGGTAGCCGTCATTTCCCACGGTCGCCCGGACAAGGAAGAAATAGAGGAATTCTGCAAGCAATTTATTGCTGGTTTGGGTTACTGCCCTGCAACCCTTGCTTGATGAAGAGGCTATTGCCTTTTTCATCAGGGCCAAAGCGGCTGATGTTTCTTGAAGCTCAAACCTGAAGAACAGCCACTTTGCTCCCTGATTTTTAGGTTCAGGAATTGTGGTCTCTGCTCTCCAAATGCTTGCTAAGAATCAGGAAAGTTGGGACAAATCCCAGAAACCCCAAAGAGATTGATCAATCAATAAATAGCGGGGATGAATAATTATCATGGGCGATCGCAACGATCCCCTACCATGATAACGACCTCACCCCCTGCCCATAGCCACCTGAAAGATTAGCGTCAAATTCTGAGCGATACCCTGACTGAGATGCATTATCGAAGTCATTTGCTAAATAATAAAACAACTTAATCATTGCCTTGATTGTTCTTGAAAGTTGATCGACTTAATCTGTTTTCAGATTAGAATCTGACTATCAAAACTCATGAAAATCCATGAAAACAAACTTATAAAAATCAAATCAAAGTAAAGTGCTTGAATTTGAATACTTGAATTTGAACAATTATTTGAATCATCAAATCAAAACAAAAACCAAGCAAGAAATACGAAAAAATACCTGAAAAATCTTTAATAAATATCTGGAATGCCTAAAAGATCAATTTTGACCTGAAACAAAATTTATTTGATCGCGATTTACACCAATAGGGGTTAATTGCCCGAGAATTGCCGGTTCTGCGCGGTTCCAGACAAGACAGACCATTAGACTAGAGAAGCAAGCCTTACGGATTGGGCGTTGGAACGATCGCCCTGGGTGATTGTGCATTGTAATTGTGCATTTCGGTCACCCATGGGCCGCGATCGCTCCGAAATTGGTCGCCCGATCGGGTCTTCTGCAACCGCCACCCAACTCGATTTGACCGCGATCCATGCAAAGCCTTGAAACGAAAACCTCATCAAAACCAGCGTTCTATAGTCTCGCAGACTGGCAGCGGGGCTATGAATCTCAACCCCAAGAATTTGAGACCTGGATTGATGACATTGAAGGGGAAATTCCCACCAACCTCACCGGCACGTTGTTTCGCAATGGCCCCGGCCTGCTGGATGTGGCCGGCGAGCCGATCGGACATCCCTTTGATGGGGATGGGATGATTTGCCAAATTACCTTCCAAAACGGCCGCGCCCATTTTCGCAATCGGTTTGTGCGCACCGAAGGCTATTTGGCCGAACAGGCCGCCGGCAAAATTCTCTATCGCGGCGTGTTTGGTACGCAAAAGGCCGGCGGCTGGCTGGCGAATTTGTTGGATCTGAAGATTAAAAATATTGCCAACACCCATGTGATGTATTGGGCCGATCGACTCTGGGCCCTGTGGGAAGCGGCCGAACCCCACCGTTTGGATCCGGAAACCCTGGCGACGATCGGGCTGGATTCGATCGATGGCCTGCTGAAGCCCGGCGATGCCTTCGCTGCCCATGCCCGCATTGATCCTGGCACGGTTCCCGGCGCGGCCGAAACAGCCACCGGAGCCAACCGCTGGGCATTGAGTCCCAACTCGGCGGGCGATCGGCGCTTCGTGAACTTTGCCGTGAAGCCCGGCCTTTCCACCAACATCACAATCTATGAATTAGACGAAGCGGGGAAACTCGCCAGCCGCCAAACCCGAAGTGTGCCGGGATTTGCCTTTTTGCATGATTTCGCCATCACTCCCCATTGGTGCATCTTTTTCCAAAATCCCGTCAAGTTTAATCCGCTGCCTTTCATGCTGGGGTTCAAAGGAGCGGGGCAGTGTCTGGAATTTGACCCCAAACAACCCACTCGGGCCCTGCTGATTCCTCGGGATCCAAGCCAGGCGGTGCGCGTGCTGGATGTGCCGCCTTGCTTTGTGTTTCACCACGGCAACGCCTTTGAAAGTCCCGATGGTCAACAAATCACGATTGATTCCGTTTGCTATGACTCGTTCCCAACCCTGGAGCCGGGCGCAGACTTCCGATCGGTTGATTTTGGCAGCCTGCCGGAGGGACAACTTTGGCGATTTGAAATGGACTTGACCACCGATGCAGTGCGATCGCGCTGCATCGAAAGTCGCTGTTGTGAATTTCCCAGCCTGCACCCCAATGCTGTGGGCCACGAACATCGCTACCTATATATCGGGGCAGCCCGATCGCCCCAAGGCAACGCGCCCCTGCAAGCGGTGTTGAAATTGGATTTGCAAACGGGCGATCGGGCCCTGTTTGACCTGGGCGCGCGGGTTTTTGGTGGTGAACCGCTGTTCGTTCCCAATCCCCAAGCCACCCAAGAGGACGATGGTTGGGTGCTGCTGCTGGCCTACAATGCCGAGCGCCACGCCTCCGATCTGATCATCCTGGCGGCTCAGGATCTGTCCCTGGTGGCTCGGTTGAAACTCAAGCACCATGTTCCTTATGGTCTGCATGGCAGCTTTGTGCCCCAGGTGTTTGGAATTCCCGCTTAGAGAAGAGGTCGCAAACTCGAGATCCCAGACCAGATCTCGAAACACCCGATCGACTGGGCTGAACCATTTGAGCTGGGTGATTTGAGCTGGGTGATTGCCCAGCCAAGACCCAGCCCGGTGAACGGTTTCACCCCATCGGCCAAGACCAACCAGCAAACTTGTCCCTGCACGGGATGCACAGATTTTGCGATACCCTAGAGGGCGGCTGTTTTGCTCGCCAGAAGTTGTTTTAATCGGCTGGCCGGTGGCGTGCGATCGCCCCAGTCTGCCGCCAACAACCGTGCAATCGCCAAGAACCGAGAGAAGCACCAAGAGAAAGCACTGCAATCATGGCTTACCAACTTCCTGCCCTGCCCTACGATTACACGGCGCTGGAACCCTACATCAGCAAGAGCACCCTGGAGTTCCACCACGACAAGCACCACGCCGCCTACGTCACCAACTACAACAAGGCCGTTGAAGGGACTGAGCTGGACGCACAGCCGATCGAAGATGTAATCAAAGCCATTGCTGGTGATGCATCCAAAGCTGGCATTTTCAACAACGCTGCCCAAGCCTGGAACCACAGCTTCTACTGGAACTGCATTAAGCCCAACGGCGGTGGCCAACCGGCCGGCGCACTGCTGGACAAAATTGTGGCTGACTTCGGCAGCTTTGATGAATTCGTGACCCAATTCAAAGCCGCTGGGGCGACCCAATTCGGTAGTGGTTGGGCTTGGTTGGTGCTCGATAACGGCACGCTCAAGGTGACCAAAACCGGCAACGCCGAAAACCCCATCACCGCCGGCCAAATTCCCCTCCTGACCATGGATGTTTGGGAACATGCCTACTATTTGGATTACCAAAATCGCCGTCCCGACTACATCAGCGATTTTGTCACCAAGCTGATCAACTGGGATTTTGTGGCTGAAAACTTCGCCAAAGCGGCCTAGTTGTTGCCTCCGAACCTTTGGGTTCTTGAATCTTTCCGATGACTCAGCCCCCAATGGGTTAAATGCTTTTTTCCTTTGCCTGTTTGGTTACAGGTTTAGCAACAAGTTGATCTGCTGAATCATCGGAATCGTCCCTGGCCGACCCAAGATAGTTTGGGTCGGCATTATTTTGGTTTTTCCCGAAGGCCGAATTCCAATCACCCTGAACAATCAATTCGGGTAGAAAATGACCTGAAAAAAAACGTCCCGCACCGCTCAGGCTTGGGACGCGTCGCTGAATTGTCGCATTTAACATAGCAGACGACGATCGCCCAAAGACGGATGCCAGTTGTTTGCAATCCTTAATTGGAAATTGTGGTCTTGTTATTTCGGCTGCCCTATGCCCGCAAAATAACCCTTTCAGCCGATCGAATCCGACCCGACATTAGGGGTTAAATTCCGGGCAAAATTTCAAAGCGGTCAGCTCCCGCGCCCGATCGACCCGCGATCGGCTCAGGTATCTGTGAGCCAATGATCCCGATCGATCGCGATTAGGGAACCGGCGAGGCAATCAGGGCCGCCCCGATCGCATCAGCCCCCACGCCGGGCACAAAGGCCAAGAAAGCATTGCTGCTGCCCGCAATACTCATCATGGTTCCAGCCTGACCATTGAGCGTAAAGGGCGCATAGGCCACCGCCGAGGGTGAGAATCCATCTGTCAGACCGATGCGATCGACCCCCGGGGTGAAGTCCGTCAGAATATCCGTCACTTCTGGTGTGGGTGCAGGGGTGCTCGTCCGCAACACAAAAATATCGGCCCCATCGCCCCCGGTCAGTTGATCCCGTCCCCGATCGCCCGACAGGATATCGTCACCAGGGCCGCCAATCAACACATCAAACCCAAAGCCACCCCGCAACAGGTCATTACCCGCCCCGCCATCAAGGGTATCGGGGCCAATCCGCCCGGAAATTTGGTCATTGCCCGCGCCCCCTTGCAAGACATTCGGCAAGGCATTGCCCAAAATTTCATCAGTCCCAGCGGTACCAACCACGTTTTCCAAATTGGCCCCAATCCCAACTACCCAGCCGTAGCCCATGTCTTGGTAGTCGGGGCCGTCCGGTTCGTTTTTGCCCTTGTAGATACGTGCGCCCAAGGCAGAACGCTCCGTCAAGCGACCGTTATCGATCAGATCAAATAGATAATCGCCCGCCGGGAGGGCCGATGCATCCACCGTGTCATTGCCACCACCATCCCAAATCGCTTGCACCGTGCGTAGATTACTGGAATCCAGGCGATAGGTGGTGTTTTCTGCCCGTGAACCGCGATTGGTGCCATACATGAACTGCAAAGCGGCAATATCCAACGCCATCAGGGTTGAAGGATCCGCAAATCCCTTGTCCTGTTGTGCGTCGCCGTTGTAGCTCATGATCGTGTTCACGATGTTATCGCGAGCCGAATCGAGAAACGGTTCTTCACCCGCGTTTTCTGCGGGTTGGCCAGGATCCTGGTTGGCGGTGGCGTTGTAGTTACCGGGGTGCTTCAGGCCCAAGGCGTGACCAATCTCATGGATTAGGGTTGAATAGCCATAGCTACCGGGGCCGGCGGTAAAGGCTGTGCTCGGGTCGTTGTTGTTGGCGGGCTGGAGGTGAACTGCGCCGCCCCGTTCGGAATTGCTGGGATAGTAGGCGTAAGCATTGCCTTCGGGCCCCGGCCCCTGGGAGTAAACGATCCGTACTTTGCTGTCTGCGGAGTCCGCCACTTCCACAAAATTCAGCGGCACAATTTCGCTGTAGTGGCGAAAGATGGCCCGCACGTTGTTCTTAACGGACTCTTCGACCTCTTGAATGTTGGTTTCATCCTGACTCGCGTTATAGGTGTTAACGGTGGCAGGGGAAATGAAGCTGTAGGTGATGGTGCCGCCGGGGCCCACGGGCCATTTGTCGGGAGTGCCTGAGTCAGTGCTGGCAATGATGGTGTCTACTACGGGCGAACCGCTGCCGGCCGCTAGGGGGCGGATGGGAGCGGTGCTGCCGTTGGTGCTGCCGCCGCCCCGGGCCGATCGACAGGCCCGACAATTGCAACGGGAGGATTCATTGGCAACGGGGAGAGCAGCGGGGGCGAGAACAGAGTCACTGAGAGAGAAAGTGGTCATAAAAATAATGAACGGTTTAACATCTCTTCAACCATTCATTCATTTATAAGAACCCGCTCTGTGAATGCCAAGGTAAAAGGGAAAATGTTTCTAAAAGTGTTGCTATATATAAAGAAATGATTCCTAACTGATGCTCCATTCAGAGTTTTCATGAGACCTCTTGCATCAGTCAAGATCCCTAGGTCGAGTCAATAGACCTCTTGCATCAATCAAGCACCTCATTCCAAATCCCGCTCCCAGATTCCTGATTGACTGAGAAAACACTCAAGCACTGGGTTATTCCGTAGGTTAGGTTGAGCTTTGCGAAACCCAACTCAATCACTGCAAGCCTTGCTGTTGTTGGGTTTCGTACCTCAACCCAACCTACGAGATGATCGTTAATCAGCCCATCTTGATCAGAGGGGGTTAATTCGTGCAAGAGGTCTAATGGATCCAAAACCCTGGTGATCCAAAAAACTGGAGATTTTGTGGAGGAAAGATCAGGCTAGGTTGCTGGCCAAAGGGTGTCTAGGGTGATGCTGAGGCTCCAATCGGCATCGGTTAGTAAGGCTCCGCGTAGGTCGGCGCGACAGAGGTTGGCCCCGTGCAAGTTGGCCCCGCGCAGGTCGGCCCCTTGCAGGTTGGCATCGCTGAGATTAGCCCAGGCAAAGTCTGCACCAACGAGGCTGGCTCCGGATAGGTCGGCTTCGGCCAGTTGGGCGGCGGCCCAGTGGGAGCGATCGCCCCGTAATTCTCGGGCCTGGAGGCCATGGGCTTGCAGTTGCCCAAATTCGGCCCCCAAGACCAAGGCGCGATCGAGCAGGGCCCCTTGTAAAATCGCCCCTTGGGCACGGGTGAAGGCCCAGGTCGATCGCGCCAGTTGTCCGCGACTGAGGTTGGCTCCCCGCAGATCGGCTTCGGTCAGGTTCACTCCGGCCCAGCTCACATCGCGCAAGTCTGCATAACGCAGGTCGGCTTGGCGGAAGTTGGCCGCAATGGCTTGGCTGTGGCGCAACCGGATCCCTAAGCCTTGCATCCCGATCGCCCGTAAACCGAGGCCTTGCAGATGGGAACCGTTGGCCCCTTGTAAGTCGGCGCGATCGAGAATGGCTTGCTGAAGTTGGGCCCCGGTCAAGTCCCATTGGGGCAAACTCCAACCGCTCAGATCTGCACCGCGCAAGTCGGCGGGTCGATCGCCCTGTTGCGCTCGCCAATCGGCCCACTGTCGGGGCGATCGGGCCAAATACATGAGATCCGCTGCGTCTGCCACGATCGATTGCTACTCCTTTCGGGTCAGGAGCATCGGGGTGCGGCCATCGTTGCCATCATCCCGATCGCGTCCAGAAACATGGGCGATCGCATCCTCGACCGCTGCCACCGCCGCCAAAATATCTCGCTCTTCGCCACCGAGGTACATCCGCCCAAAGCTGCCCACCGCCGTGATGTGCAGAATATTGATCAACGCGGCCTTTTCCGCCTCGTTGGCGGCCAGGGCCGCATAGGCCGCCGGTTCCACCTCAAAAACATAGAGGGTTTGACCCGCCAGCAGCATGTTGCCTCGGCTGGTGCGGTTAATTAATTGCGCCTGGTGAGGATCAATATTGCGGATAATTTGGCTGGAGATGACACGGGGCTTCAGGCGATCGCTCTCCCGCACCCCTAGGGCCTGCAAAATAGCCCGGCCCGCTGTCAGGGTTTCCCCTTGGCGGCTGGAGTGAATTTCTAACAGGCCATATAACCGCTCCACAAACTGCACGCCGGGCCGCACGGAGGTGGCCTTGAGGGCCACATCGGTGATGCGGTTGATTTCAATCCCGGGCGATACTTCAATCCAAAGGGAACTGTCCCCCGGGAGCGGCAAGAAGCCGATCGCCACTGTGCCAATGTAGGCCGCATGTTGGGGTTGCAGGCGATCGAGATAAACGTAGCTTCGGAGTTCGATACCCAAGGAGGAGGCTGGCTTCCGCAGCGGGGGCAATGGCCGGAATCTGTGGGCAATCCACGGGCTTCATTGTGCCAAGGGGCCGGCCCCAACACAAGGCCGATCGCCCAAGGCAGGGAAACAGCGGGCGATCGGGCCCAAAAATTAGACTAGCTCGCCAAATCCCTCGCCAAAGGGAAGATTTGTGGGGGAAAACTTCCGGGTAGAATGTCGATCTATGCCTGCGCAATCCCTGTCTCTTGCGCCGTTAGTTAATGCCCGTGTTATCGCGTTTTCGTACTGCTGCCAGCGCTGGCACTTTTCTGGTGACTGCCGAGGTGATGCCACCGAAGGGCAGCGACGCTAGCCACATGTTGGCTATGGCCGAGCAGTTGCAACCCTGGGTTCATGCGGTGAACATCACGGACGGCAGCCGGGCCGTGTTGCGGATGTCTTCGTTGGCGGCCGCGAGCTTGCTGTTGCAACGGGGCATTGAACCCGTGTGGCAAGTGGCCTGTCGCGATCGAAACCGAATTGCCCTCCAAGCAGATTTAATGGGGGCCCATGCCCTGGGGATTCAGAACGTGTTGGCCCTCACGGGTGACCCGGTGAAGGCCGGTGACTTTCCCGAAGCCCGCAGCGTCTTTGACTGGGAAGCGGTGCGCCTGTTGGAAGCGGTGAAGCGGCTCAACCAAGGGCAAGATGCGGCCGATCGCCCCTTGGAAAATAGCGGAACGGATCTCTTCGTCGGAGCGGCGGTGGATCCCCAATGCAAGAGTTGGTCGGGGGTGCAGCGGCGTTTTCAGCGCAAATTAGCTGCCGGGGCCCAATTTTTCCAAAGTCAATTGATTTCTGACTTCGATCGCTTGGATCAGTTCATGACCCAGGTGGCTGCCGGTTGCGGAAAACCAATTTTGGCGGGGGTCTTTTTGCTGAAATCAGCGAAAAATGCGGAATTTATCAACCGCAATGTGCCAGGTGTAGAAATTCCGCAGCATTTGATCGATCGCCTGGCTCGGGCCCAAAACCCCCTACGCGAGGGCATGGCGATCGCCGCTGAACAGGTGGCCATGGCCCGCCAAATTTGTCAGGGAGTCCATATGATGGCGGTGCGCCGCGAGGACTTAATTCCCGAAATTTTGCAGATGGCTGGTTTGGAACCCGTGACCCTGCCCGCCCAGCCGATCGATAGCAATGGCCAAACTAACGGCCATGCCCATAGTCGTCCCAACAACCATTCAGACAGCCCCTTAGGCAGCCAGCCAACCGATCAGGCCACCGATCAGATCACCGATCAAACCACCGGCCAAGCCACCGGCAATAGTTCATCCCCTTCCTTTACCCCTACCTCCCCTTTGCATCCATGAGCACCCCTGATGATTGGCTTGAAGTGGGCAAAATTGTTGCCCCCCAAGGTCTGCGGGGGGAACTGCGGATCTATCCCGACTCCGATTTTCCAGAACGATTTATGGAGCCGGGCCAGCGCTGGTTGTTGCCGCCGGGGGCCAAGCTGGGGCGGGACGAACCCCAACCGGTGCGCCTGTTGAGCGGCCGATATCTGAATAAGCAAAATCTGTATGTGGTGCGGTTTGCGGAAGTGGTCGATCGCACCAGTGCCGAAAACCTCCGGGGAGCCAAGTTGCTAGTTTCGGCCCACAGCCGCCCTCCCTTGGAAGCGGGGGAATATCACCTGATGGACTTGATGGGAATGGAGGTGTTTGATCAGGTGCAACAGGTTTCGATCGGGCAAGTGGTGGGCCTGGCAACCGCTGCTCAGGATCTGTTACAAGTGCAACTCACGGACTCGGAGCAGGTGATTTTGATTCCCTTTGTGGATGAAATTGTCCCGATCGTTGACCTAATAACCAAGCGTCTGGAAATTGTGCCCCCCGCTGGTCTTTTGGATTTGTAATTCCAAAGGATCGATTCAACCCGAAACCTGCCCGAAATTTGCGGGCGATCGGTGGTTATTTCGGTTGCAATTAGGGGGTGTCGTCGTTTAGCCCAAAACCCTGGATCTGCCGTTAGCAGATCGTGGGGGGCAAGGGGCTTAAGCCCCTTGTCTGGGTTGATTAGGGTATGGAAGATCAACCGTTTTCACGGGATTCCAGGAAATGACGATGGATCCTAAAGCGCTTCCGCCAGTTCCGGCGCGGGTAATTGAGAAGTGATTGTCAAGCCCGCGCGTCGGGGCAGCCGAATTTCAAAACCCGTTCCTTGGCCCGGTGCAGACTGGCAACTGAGCCGACCATGGTGTTGCTCCACCACAATTTGATAGGCGATCGAGAGGCCTAAACCAGTGCCCTGACCGATCGGCTTTGTGGTGAAAAAGGGGTCAAAAATGCGCGATCGCACCTCTGGGTTAATGCCCGTGCCGTTATCGGTAATTTTAATCACCACCTCATGGTCTTCCACAACCGTTTGAATGGTGATTTTGGGAACGAGTTTCACAGAATCCTCGCGGCCGGAAACCCCATAGGCCAACGACTGAAACTGACTTTCAAGGGCATCGATTGCGTTGCTGAGTAAGTTCATAAAAACCTGGTTTACTTGCCCGGGATAGCACTCCACCAGCGGCAAATCACCATATTGGCGATCGATTTGAATCTCCAATCCTTTCAAAGAGGGTAAGAGTCGATGCTGCAAAATCAACAACGTACTTTCTAAGCCCTCATGTAAATCCACTGCCTTCATTTCCGCTTCGTCAACCCTTGAAAAATTGCGCAAAGACAGGGCTAGCGATCGGATGCGATCGGTGCCGGTCTTCATCGAGGTAATCAGCTTGGGTAAGTCAGTCTGAATGAAATCTAGATCGAGTTGATCAAGGATTTCTTCTTGCAAATGAGGCGATTCTTGGTGTTTTTTTAGAAGTTGAATAATCTTCACCAGCTCCGCAGCATACTCTTCGAGATAGCGCATATTGCCATAGATAAAACTGACAGGATTATTCAATTCATGGGCAATTCCCGCTACTAATTGACCGAGGCTCGACATTTTTTCTGCCTGAATGAGTTGGAGTTGGGTTGATTGCAACTCTTGCAAGGTGGCTTGCAGGGTTTGTGCCTTTTCTTGTAAGTGAACTTTGGACGTTCGGAGCTGGTCTTCCACCTGCTTACGATTGGTAATGTCGGTGTGGGAACCGGCCATGCGGTAGGGTCGCCCTTGATAGTTCCGTTGCAAGGTTCCTCGGCACAACACCCAGCGATAGGAACCATCACGATGTCGCAGGCGGTACTCCAACTCCCATTGGGTACGATCGCTGGCAAAAAATTGGCTTAAGGCCTGAGTGAACCGATCATGATCGTCGGGATGCAATCGATCGAACCATTGATCAACATGGGGCGGAATGTCTGCGGGTTGATAGCCCAACAAAGCCGCCCAGCGATCGGAAAACAGCGTTCGGCCCGTTTCCACCATCCAATCCCACAGACCATCATGGGATCCTTTCACCGCCAGGGCAAAGCTCGCCGTGGTGCGCCCAAAATCTCGATAGGGCGGCACTTGCAGCACCTGGAAACATTCATGCACTGACTGATAATTCAGGGGAATTGTCCAACCGGCCGCCCCAGCCGCTTGGGCCGCGGGCGCGTCAGCGGGCATCTGCAACAGCGCAATGGTCACCGCTTCCGCGATCGCCCGAGGAACCATGGGCAAAACGGCAAAGGGCCACTCCGGATAGAGCCGAGTGCTGAGGGCGAAGGGCAGCGCCGACGGCACAATCGTCGGAGGCGGCAGAATTTGAATGGTGTTTAAGTCCAGTGCCCCCGTGGCCGCGAGCTGTTCCAGAACATGGGTGCTGACGATCCCCACCTCTGCTTGACCCGATTGCACGGCGGCCACCACCCGATCGTGGCTCCCCAAAAACTCCAGCGCCGCAAAATCTCGATAGGGATCGATCGCCGCTTCGACCAATTCCCGCCACGCCATTCGCCAGCCCCCCAGGGAGGTTTCCGCCACCGCCGCCACCGATCGCCCCTTCAAATCCGACAACTGAGTCATGGGCAGGCGATCGCGCCGACTAAAAATTGCGCCGCCAAATTCCGTTGCCGGTTTTCCCAATTGCAGCGTTTTCAAAGTGGCAATTCGGTTCAGGCCAAATTGCGTTTCAAATTCCACATACAGTCCTGGATTAACAATGGCAAACTGTACGGCTTGGCTGGCAATGGCTTGATGAATATCATCAAAGCTGAGGGGAACCATTGTAAATTCGCGACCAGAAACAACGGCCGATAAATAATCAGCCGTTGGTTGCCACATGGACTCAGCAATCTCTAATCCTCGGTTGGCTAACACCCCAATTTTGAGTGAAGTGCCAAATTCAGATTCTTCACCATCCCATTCAGGATTTTGGTGACTTGCCTCTCCAAAATTAAATGACTTTGCAGAACTAAATTGAATCGCTTTCATTCTTCACGACGGTTGGATAACCCGCTGCTTTCCAAGCTAAAATTCCTCCTCTCAGATGCACCAACGGTAGATTGTGATCGCGCAAGAGTCGCTGACCTCCTTCAGCCGATCGTCTGCCGCTGCGGCAATATAACACCACCGTTCCCAATTCAGCGCTCCAATCTAACTCGTTCAGTTGACTCAAGGGTTGCAAAACAGCGCCAGCAATATGCTCTGTCTCGAATTCCTGAAATTCTCGCACATCAACTAGAGTAATTTTTTGAGTCTTCAACCATTCGTAAAGAGCTTCTGCTGATATTTCAGGAATTGCTATCTCTGCAGTATTTTCCTCTTTTGCCAGAAAAAAAGGATCAAGATTTTTGAAACTGTAAGTCATGGTGTCAGTTGACGTGCTTTTGGTAGAGTTGTTGGCGAATGAATTCATGGTGATTAGGTATCAAATTATAGCTGATATTTTTCTCGATGGTCAGAACGCTTGTAGACCTTTTTATTCAACCCAAGATATATGAGATTGTAAAAATATGAATTCACATTTTGATGATCTAATTTTCTTCTTTTTTCTGAAATAAGTTTATCAAAATACTGTGAATTCTATTGCGTGACTAATCAAATCAAGAATAAGTTTAAGATATTCAAACTGAAACCTACTTCCGTGATTGAAATCGTGCTGACTAATGTCTTTCAAGACTTTTCAAAGCAATCTTCAAAACTCATCAAAGAATTGCCAAATTCGATGGAAAGTACTGAGTCCTGATTCAGGGTAAGCGAACTAAAACAACTAAATTACTGAAGGTTCGGAGGGGGGGGCTGCTGCTCACTTCGTGAATGTCGCCGCAAAATTGATCTTGGCAATGACCGACGTACCCGTTTGACCCCGCTGAGGGTCAACAGAGATAGCACACTACCAAATAGACACATTTGCCATAGACCACAACCGATGGCTGCACCGAGAGCAGCCGCCATCCAAACGGAGGCTGCTGTTGTGAGTCCACGAACCTTGACTGTGTTGGATTGTTTAGACTGCGGTTGCAAAATGAGTCCAGCTCCCAGAAAGCCAACACCAGTTGCGACACCTTGAATGGTGCGGCTAAGGGCGTTAGCAGCAGCAAAAGAACTGTCGCCGTCTGCCTGCAGTGGAATCATGACAAACATGGCAGCTCCTGTACTGACCAACATAAAAGTACGCATTCCCGCTGAGCGCCCACGACGCTCTCGATTGAGACCAATAACCAGACCTACCAGGGCGGCAAAGCTGAGGCGAAAAACCATCGTTGGCCAACTATCGGTCGCAAAAAACATGCTCTGTGCCATAAGTGCTCCTTATTAGTCACAATTAAGAATAATGAGTGAGGCGATTGAGCGATCGCAACCCGGCATCCAGCCCATAGCCGATCGCGCCAATGGTCAAAATGGCAGCCATCAACTCGCTATAGGCCAAGCGATCGCGTGTGTCCAAAATGAAGTAGCCCAAGCCTGAGCTAACCCCTAACATTTCGGCGGGCACTAATACGATCCAAATCACGCCAACCGCAAGCCGCAGCCCTACGAGAAGATGCGGCCCGATCGCGGGCAAAATGACCCGGCCAATCACCTCCCAACGGGTTGCACAAAGGCTGCGGGCTAACAGCAGCCATCGTCGATCGACGCTATGCACTCCCGCTGCCGCATTCAGCAACACGGGCCAAACCGCCGCCACGGTGAGCAGAAAGTACACGGGCGCATCCCCAATCCCAAAGGCCATCACCGCCAGCGGCATCCAAGACAGGGGCGACACCATCCGCACAAACTGAAACAGAACAGATGTGCCCTGCTCCAGGGGCCGCCACAGCCCTAGGGCAATGCCAACGGGAATCCCAATCAGGGCAGCGGTGGCTAAGCCAATCACGACACGCCGCAAACTCGCGCCAATGTGGGGTTCCAAAGTGCCGTCACCCAGCAGTTTCAGGACGGTGGTGAGCGATTTTTCTGGTGAAAAGTCCCCGACGATCGCGCCAGGATGCAACAGCGGAGACGTGAGCACCCACCACAACAGCAGCCCCAGCAGCAGGCCAAGCAAGGGGCTACCCACGATCCCCAAGGCTCCGCGAAATTGTCGAGCAACGCCCGATCGCCCTGCTTTTTGCCAGATTCCAACGGCCATGGCTGCCCAATCCCTCCAATGCCTAATGCTTGTCTTGATGATGCTGAATGAGTGGGGCCAATGGGTGGGATCGTTGACCACCCTTTCCCGAACTCGGCGTGAATCGAGATCGGCATGGCTCGGAATGACTGTGATCGGTCGATCGGGAACTGACCCGGTGGAATTGACGCTGAAGCGAGCTGGATGGGGTGATGCCACAGGCTTCAGAGCGCAATGGTTTCTGTGCGGGTCAGGTTTTCCGGCAGCCGGAAGGCAGCGGGGCCGCCCACCGCTGCCAGGGCCGCCTTCACCAAGGAGTCATCCACCAAATCTTGAGCGACCCATTCGGGGTCAAGATCCTTTAGAAACTGGGCTTCTCCTTCCACTTGGGTCTCCTTGAGCAGGCGCACCAGCTCAGCGGTGTAGGACGGAAAAGGATAGGGCTGAAAATCAATTCGATCGATTTGCCAATCGGGATGGGTGATCGCCCCTTGGGCTTGATAAACGGCTGGGTCGTAGGCCGTTAGGGCCCGAATCAGGGCCGCTTTGGGATGAGGCGTATATTTGCCACCCTCCTTCGACAAAATTTCAGCCACGTCTGCGCGGTTTTCGCCGCTCCAATGCTGGGCCTTGACGATCGCCTGCACCACCCGCTGCGCCCAATCGGGATGCTGGGTGAGGTCGTCTTCATGCATCAGCACCACACAGCAGGCGTGATCCTTCCACACATCCCCGGTAAAGCGCAGAATTTTGCCTGTTTTGAGGTTTTCCGCCGCCGCGTTGAAAGGTTCCGCCACGATGTAGCCCGCGATCGCTTTATTGGCGAGGGCCGAAACCATATCCGGTGGCGGCAGCACAATTAAATTCACCTCATTGGCGGCTACCTGAGCCTCTTTGGGCCGCCGCACCACCTTCAGTCCCGCTTTCTTCAGCAGTTGCTGTAGCACCACATTGTGGATTGAATACCAAAAGGGCACAGCCACCTTGCGACCGCCCAGGTCTTCCAGGCGATTAATTTCCGGCAAGACGGTCAGGGCTGAACCATTGGTATGATTCCAGGCCACAATCTTGGCCGGAAACTTGCGGCCATAGCGCAACCATAAGGTGGCGGGCATCAGGATATGGATGACATTCACCTGTCTGGCCAAAAACGCTTCGACCACCTGCGGCCAGGAGCGAAAGAGGGTTGGTTTTTCGGCCGTTAGTCCCTCCGCTTGGTATAGCTCGCGGGCATGGGCCACCAACAGGGGAGCCGCATCGGTGATCGGCAGGTAGCCAATTTTGACCGGGGGTTGGGCCGTTGGTGTCGCAGGGGCTGAAGCAGCGGGGCTAGATTGAGCGGGGCCTTGGGTTGGCTGGCAACCCCCGACGGCCAGGGTTGCCCCCAGGGAGGCTGAAAATAGCCCTGTGAGTTGCAGGAAATCTCGCCGACTGAGGCCGCAGCAGTCGCAACCCATGCCGGCTGCGGGGCCGCTGGCAAAGGGGGGCGCAATCCAATGGGGGGTGGCGCGGTTCGATCGAGCGAGGGGGGGACGATCGCGCGTCATGGCTGCACACCTCCCGCGATCGAGGGCGGAACAACAGGGTCAATCACGGTTAACAACTCCTCTAAAATTTCGCGACGCAGGGCCCCTTGGGCGGCGGGATCTCGCAGGGAGCGATCGTTGGGGTCTATGGGGGGCGATCGCAAAATCCACTGGCGACGAATCCGCCCGGGATTGCGATCCATCAACACCACCCGATCGCCCAGGGCCAAGGCCTCATCAATGTCGTGGGTCACCATGAGCACGGCCGCTGGGTAGCGGGCGATCGCCTGAAGCAGCAATGCTTGCATCGATCGGCGCGTAATCGCATCCAAGGCGCTGAACGGCTCATCCAACAGCAGCAGTTCCGGTTGCCGCACCAAGGCCCGCGCCAGGGCCACCCGCTGCGCCATTCCTCCCGAGAGTTGGTGAGGATAGGCCCGTTCAACGCCCCCTAAGCCAACGCTGGCCAAGGCTTCGGCCGCCCGCGATCGGGCAACTGCTTTGGCAATGGCCGGCATTCGCCGCAACTTCAAGCCCCAGGTAATGTTTTGGGTTACCGTTAACCAGGGCAGCAAGGCCGACCCCTGAAACACCATACCCACCGATGGTTGTGGCTCTTGGATGGGTTGACCCTTCAGTCGCACTTCTCCCGCCGTGGCCCGTTGCAAACCGGCAATGGCCAACAGCAGCGAAGACTTGCCGCAACCGCTGGGGCCCAGCAGGCAAACCAACTCCCGAGGGCGAAGGTCGAGGTTAATTTGCGCAAAGGCCAGAACTCGATCGCGTCCTACTGGGTAGTGATGGGTTAACCCCCGCACGGTCAGCAATGGGCGATCCGTTTCCCGATCGGCGGCAGCGTTGGTGACACCGGGTTGAGGTGCGGTGGGTTGAGGTGCGGTGGGTTGAGGCGCGGTCGATGGGGGCGATCGCAAAATTGAAGTATTAAGGCGATCGGGTAATTCACCGGACTCCCACAGATCCGGCGATCGGCCCACGGTCACCGGCAGCAACTCACTCATCGCCTGACCTCCGATCGGGAGGGCGATCGACTCGCGGCGGTTTTGGCGATCGACGGTGGAATGGCCCCCGTAGCCAGAGCAGGCGTTGGGGCAGTGGTCAGGGCTGTGCGGGAGGGAGTGTGGATCGCGGGGCTGATGGTTGGCTCGATCGCCAGGTCACCCGTGGTGGCGGGCGTGACGCGGGCCAGCTCCGTTTCCAGTTGCACCAAGCTGGGTGTGAGCACCGGCAAGAACGCCACTTCCCGCCAGCGTCGGGCCGTTGCATGGTCGTTGAGATAGGCCCCGCCCCCCTGCGCTTCCAACTCCAACGTGATGGCATCCACAGCCAGGCGAGTTAAGGCAATGCGGACTTCAAATAAATGTCGGGTTTCAGCGAAGGAAAACTCAGAGAGCGCCGCCAATTGCCGCAGTTGCGTGGCCAGCTCGTCATAGCGGTGATCAAGCTGCTGTAAGGCTCCCCGCAAGACCTGCGATCGGGTTTGGAGCGTGTTGCGAATGGCCCGCCGAGCCGATCGGGCCTTGCCCAAACTCAAACCGCACTGCAACAGCAAGAATGCCGGTCGGATGGTGGGCAGAAACTGCCTTGCTCGATCGCTCAAAACCCAAGTGCGATCAACCTCCACCCCCTCCAGGGTTAAGGCCGCCGTGTTGGAACCACGCAGCCCCAACAAATCCAAATCCGCACTACGCGACAGGCCCGGGGTATTCGCCGGAATCACCGCCACAATCGCCTCCCCCTCAGGGGTTTCCGCCGCCACCGCCACCAAAAACTCACCCGGCACTGAATTAGAAGCCCAGGGCAAATGGCCATCCAGGCGTAACCGTTGCCCCTGCCAACGGGCTTGCACCCGCAGGGCCTCAATGCCCGCCAAGTGCTTCATGGCGTTCGATAAACCCGTCGCACCGAAGCGATCGGCCCGTACCACCTGGGGCAGGAGGGCTTGGCGCAACTTGTCGTTATCACTGGCCACCAAATATTCCGCAAAGGCTCGCTGACACCAAAACACAAAGGCGCTGGTTAAGCAGTCCTCTGCTGTTTGGGCGATCGCCTCAATGGCATCCAAACGCGTGCCCCCCGTCCCGCCTTGGCGCTCGGGAATGCCCAGTCCGAGCCAGCCAACCGATGCCAGCAACCGCAACGAGTTCCGACTATCCCGGTAACCCACACCATCATTCACTACTTGGGCTTGCTCCGCCAGCAAAGCCCGAATCGCCTGTGGATCGACAACACCAGTATTCACATCTATTGCCTACAGAATGATTGCCTACAAAATTACCGACCTAAATCGACCCTAAATTGGCCATTTTCCTGAGCATTAACCTGAAGGCTTAGTCCAACGTTTCCAGACTGGTGAGCCGATCGATGGGTGCGCCCACCACTTCTCGCGCTTGCTTCACCGTTGCCTCATCGGGACTGTCATAGAAACAGAGGCATTTACTCAAGTCTTCACAAACATAGGTTCGCTCAAAGGAAACCGTTGGAACTTGAGCATAAAGAGGGGATTTCTCAGCCTTACGTTGCAAGTATTTATCCATGGTTAGCCCTGCTGGCAAATCCCATTCCACAAGGTAATTAGCCTTGTCCTTTTGGGTTCTAACGACAGTCAGGTCTTGCCCCACCAAGCGCACGGGTTTAACTAGCTCGATCGTCAGATTACTATTCAAGAAAGCCGTGCGTACCGATACTTCATCTTGGGCATCGAGGATGGCGAAGAGTCGAAAAAGATCCTTGCCAATTTGAGCCTCAATTAATTCTGAATGGGTTGCCTGTGCAGCCTTTGATACTTGGTCTAGGGCGGTGCGAATTTCATCCACATGCCGATTCAAGATAGACGCTTCAACCAAAAATAGTGCCATTTTTATTGTTCCTCGTGCTTTAGTTAGGGGTCAATGATGTGACAAAAATTCAGGCTAGTAGATTCATACAGCCTTGGTCTAGAACGGTTGATATGACAAATCGCAAGTGCTACGAAGCGGCTAGAAGGTGGGCAATGCCCACCCTACAGGCTTGAGCTAGGTAGAGGCTGTAATTTTGAATCAAGTGGATTTTGAGTCAAGGGGCTTGGTCAATCAGTCCCTGATCAATGCTGATCAACGGGGTTAAGATTGACCAATTTTGACAACTAACCCAAAGGATCAAAATCTTGGCCTGAATTTTCAGTCAATTTTGGGTTGATTCCTAGGCGCGATCGGGGCCAGTTTCCACCGGTAAATCAGTGGTGCTGTACTCAGTCCAAGACCCTTCGTAAATACGCACATTGGGATAGCCCAAAAGATGCTTCAGCACCACATATTGCAAGGTGGCTTCCCGTCCGGTGCTGCAAGAAACAATGATTTGCTTGTCGGGAGTGATGTTGCGGCTGGCCAGAATTTGCCGAATTTCATCCAAGGATTTCAGCTTGTGGGGATTTTTGAGCGCTTCCTGGGAATTGTTGGCTTCGGTAAAGGTGGGCCAAGGAATGTTTCTTGCGCCGGGAATGTGACCGTTGCGCACCCAAAGGGGTTTTTCACCGCTGAATAATTCCGGAGGGCGAGGGTCAATAAAAGCCACGTTGGGTTGGCCAATTAATTTCCGCACATCGGCCAGGGTGACGCGAACGGAGGGATCGTCTTTGAGTTGGAATGTTTGCCGATCGTACCGGGGGTATTCCTTCGTGACGGTTTGGCCCGAGGCCTGATAACCGGCAAAACCGCCATCCACGATCGCAATGTCTTTGACTCCCGATCGCTCCAGCAGGTAGGCCACCATGGTTGCGCCTAACACGTCATTGCCGTTGGAATAAACGGCGACCTTTTGGCGATTGTTAACCCCAGCCTTGCCAAAGAGCGATGCAATTTTTTCGTTGTCCCAATATTGCACCGGCAAAAAGCCATCGGGGCCGCGAAAGGCTAAATCCGCAATGTGAACAGCGCCGGGAACATGGCCCCCGATGTAGTCCAGGGGCGAGTTGCGCACATCCAAAACGCGCAAGTTGGTATCACTCAGACGTTGACTGAGCCACTGGGGTGACACAAATTCAATTTTCGCCTTGGGAGCGTTGGCGACGGCGGGCAGGGCCCAAGTGGGCAACACCACCACAAGGGCGATTGCCAACATGCCCCACAGCCAGGTTGTGAAGTGCCAACGCCGAGACGCTCGTTTTGTCCAACGATCGCTGCCATTGATCCTGCCCATTTGTCGAAACCCTCATTTGCCCTTGAACTGCTTGGATCTATAAAGACCGGTTTTCCGATCGGATTACCGTTTAATGCAGTGCATGGTATCACTCCTGTCCTGAAAAGTCCACTTTCCCGATCGAGTTACCGATGATTGTCAAAAAATGATCGAAATGATCGGAGCGAGCGTCCTGGGGGAATTGTCCGGTTGGCTGAATCCTTGGCGGGCAAAGAGAGGAAAGTTAGGCTAGGCGATAATGGCCCCAGCCGATCGCCCTGTGGATTGGCTTCCGATCTGGGCCCGCTGGCTGGCCGGGTCGATCGCTCGTCGCTCATTGGTTTTTCATCGTGACCTCAGAACAACACCCCCGTCCCCAAACCCCAACAACGATCGCGGTTTTTTATCCGTTTTTTGCGGGTGGGGGAGCGGAAGCCGTGACCCTGTGGATGTTGAATGCGTTGCAGGCGGACTATGACCTGACGTTATTTACACTGACCCCGATCGACCTCAATCGGTTAAATCAGCTCTATGGAACCCAACTGTCCGATCGGGTCAAGGTGCGCTATTGCATTCCGGCTCCCTTTAAGAATTTGGTAGAATTTCTAATCGCCAATAGTCAATTTTTTCGCAAGTTTTTTTGCCACTTTTGCATCCGATTTTTCAAGAAATTTAGTCAGCAATATAACTTGGCAGTTTCTGGCTACAACGCGATTGATTTGGGTTGCGACGGGGTGCAATATGTCCATTGGGTGGGTGTCTTAGAAAACCGAAATTTCTATTGGGTCTCGCAGTTTTCGGAAGCCAGAATGCGGCGCAATTGGTCGATCGCCAATTCACGGATGGTGGCCACGGTGACCCAGGAGCGGTACGGTGGCCAACCGGTGGTGGTTTATCCGCCCGTGGCCGTGGATGCACCGACGGTGGCTTGGCCCGATCGCGAAGAAGCGTTTATCTGTAGTGGGCGCTTGACCAAAGCCAAGGAACCGCATCGGGTGCTGGAAATTTTGAAGCGGGTGCGCGATCAGGGTTTTCCGATCAAGCTCTATTTCACGGGCGGCGGCGGCGGGGTTTATGGTCAAAAATATCGGCAATTTTTACAACAAAAAATTGATGACAATGCCGATTGGGTGACCCTTTACGAAAACTTGAGCTATGCCGATTATGTGAATGTGCTGTCTCGCTGCCGCTATGGACTTCACTGGAAAAAGGAACCCTTTGGCATCTCGATCGCGGAAATGGTGAAGGTGGGAACGATTCCCTTTGTGCGCGATCGGGGCGGTGGTCAGGTGGAAATTGTTGGAGAACAGAACAAAGAGTTGATGTTCGCCAATGATGAGGAAGCGGTGGCTAGAATTGTGGCTCTGCTGTCCTCTTCGGAGCTGCAAAATCGAATGCGATCGGCCCTTGAAAAACAGGCTCAACTGTTTTCAACGGAGCAGTTTTCCCAAGATATTCGGCAAGCCATTGAAACCTATTTGAAACAGCGCCCTTGATCGATATTTGATCAATATTTGATCGATACCTGAAAGGGTGTCTGAAAAGTCGCGATCATTCAGGTCAGGGTTGGGAGACCCAACCCCTACGGCGATCTGGTTTTTGTGGGCTGTGGGTCGCGATCGGTTCTGTTTCGGTTTTCTCGTCCATTCCGCTGGGCCGGCTGGATCAACATAGGCTGCCGAAAGCCTTTCCCGGTTGCCAAGCCTTTCGACCTGGTAGGCGACACGCCTTAAGCTAGGAGAGCGCTAGGCGAGTGGGGTTAATCAACGGTCCATGCTGCTGTCATTGCGGATTGAAAACTTTGCGCTGGTGGATGCGCTGGAAGTGACCCTTGGGCCCGGGCTGAATGTGCTGACGGGAGAAACGGGCGCGGGCAAGTCGATTATTCTCGATGCGATCGAGGCGGTGTTGGGCGGGCGGATCACGGCCCGATCGATCCGCACAGGCTGCGATCGGGCAGAAATTGAGGCGACCTTTGCCATTGATCAATCGCTGCGGGCCTGGCTGCAGGTGCAGCAATGGGACATTACAGGCGATCGGCTGGTTTGCAGCGTGGAAATGGTCAGCAGTCCCGGCAACGGCGACGGGGGCAAAGGCGGCCGCAGCACGGTGCGCAGTCGGTTTCGCTGCAATGGGCAACCCATTCCCAAAACCCGCATGGCCATCCTGCGCGATCGATTGGTGACCATTGCCGCCCAGGGGCAAACGGTGCAATTGCTGCAGGCAGAATCCCAGCGGGATTGGCTGGATGAGTTTGGCGGCGCACCGATTTTGAAGCAGCGATCGGCCGTGGCCAAGGCCTATGACCGGGCCCAGGAATTGTGGCTGCAACTGAGCAGCCGCCGCCAACAGGAAGCCCAGCGACAACAGCAACTCGATCTTTATCAATTCCAGTTGCAGGAGCTGACGGCGGCGGCCCTCACGGAGGCACAGGAGCTGGCTGACCTGGAGCAAGAGCGCGATCGCCTGACCCATGTGGTGGATTTGCAACAGCAGAGCTACCAAGCCTATGAGTTGCTCTATGCCGGAGCTGACGATGCGGCTTCCTGTGCGGAACTGTTGGGCAAGGCGGAAGCCCTACTGGAGCGATCGGCCCGGTTCGATCGACAGGTGGAAGCCATTTTGGAGATGGTGACCAGCGCCCTCACCCAGGTCACGGAGGCGGGACTGCAAATCAACGCCTACGGAGCCAGCCTGGAAAGCGATCCCGATCGGCTGGAGTGGGTGGAGGGGCGGATCATGCAACTGAAGGCCCTTTGCCGGAAATATAACCTCGACCTGGGTGCTCTGATTGCGCGGCGCGATGAGCTGGACCAGTGGGTGGCGGAGTTGACGGACGGGGGGCAATCCCTGGAGTCTTTGGAGCACAGCTATCAAGCGGCCTATCAAGCCCTTGAAACCGAGTGCGATCGCCTGCATCAACTGCGTCGCCGGGCCGCGCGGGATCTGGAAACGCAACTGGTGGCGGAATTGGTTCCCCTGGCCATGGAGCGGGTGCAGTTCGCTGTGGAGTTTGGGCGGGTTCCCCCTTCGTCGGCCGGGTTCGATCGAATTATCTACACCTTCAGTCCTAACCCCGGAGAACCCTTGCAACCCCTGAGCGAAACGGCTTCCGGTGGGGAAATGAGCCGCTTTTTGCTGGCGTTTGAAGCTTGTTTTTCCCAGGTGAGCCAGGTACAAACGGCAATTTTTGATGAAATTGATGCGGGGGTTTCCGGGCGGGTGGCCCAGGCGATCGCCCAAAAACTCCATCACCTCAGCCAAGATCACCAGGTGCTTTGCGTGACGCACCAACCGATCGTGGCGGCCATGGCCGATCATCACTTCCGCGTGGCCAAGGTGACGATTAGCACCTCGCTGGCCGAGTCGGTGGCCGATCAAGGGGATGGGGAAGGAATCCGCACCGTGGTGCGCCTCAGCGCTTTGGGATCAGAACATCGCCGGTTGGAGCTGGCCCAACTGGCCGGGGGGCTGGATGGCCCGGCGGGTTCCACGGAAACCCTGGCGGCGGCCAATGCCTTTGCCGATTCCCTGCTCGATCGAGCTGCCCGGTTGCGACAGGGCGATCGGCCCCCAAGGGCCCCGCGCCGCCTCCCTCGAAAAACGTCGTAAAATCAACGACAATCTCGACCTCTAAATCCCTCTATGGTCAGAGTAGCGATCAACCCGTAGTCCCAAAATGGGTTTTCAACGCTGGATCGCCCGATTTGTTTAATCGCCTCTCGGACTCTACCAACCACAGCTTCATTCATGGCCCCGGGCCTAAGCCACCGAAGTTGCCCCCTGAGGAAAATAGAATAAACAGACTACACTAGGGCGTAAAAACAATGCTTCGGATGGCACCCTTGAAGCGATCGCCCTAGATCCGTGGACTCAGAAACGCCACGATCCACGCCAATTCTCAGGTTCGGGCAATGGTCTCAAAAACCAATTGCGAACCGGTTAATCACTGGTGACTCATCCAGTAGGGCGATCGATCATGAGCATCTCCCGCCAGTTGTTTCAGTTCCGTGATTGTTTGAGGTTTCTTCGCACCCATAATCTCCACCCACCGCTGACCCATTTCCCCGCGCACCCTATTTGCACCCCATTCAAGTTACTTCCCTGCTGATTCTGCTTCGATCGCACCTTGACCCGCAGCGATAATCTCCCGAGCATCTATGGCCCCCTCGTCGCCTAAGCAACCGATCGCCCAAGCCACCATTCTCGAAGCCACCGTCGTGGATGTCGTCGCCACGGACTCCCGCGCTACCGAGGTTGTGACGGATAACACCGCTGCCACCCACGAGACCAGCCGGCCCCCAGCCAATCCGCGCCCTTCCAGTAGCGGCGGCGGTGGGTTAGTGGTCTCGCGCCAAGGTGGGTTCAAGGCGTTCCTCGCACCCCTGAAGCGCGACACCTTTAAACAGGTGGTCACCGACGTGGAGGACAAGCTCCGGGTCGTGAACCAAACCCTCTCCATGTTGGACGTGCTCAACGACAACCAAGGGGGGTTTGAAACGGTTCTGGAGGAAATGCTCGAATCGATCAGCCTGAAAACCGGGGAACTGCTCAACGCCGATCGCACCACCATCTATTTGTTAGACGAGGAGCGGGGTGAACTATGGTCCAAGGTGGCCAAAGGTGCGCCCGAAATTCGGATTCCCTCCACCGTCGGGATTGCCGGAGAAGTGGCCACCTCCCGCAAAGTCATCAACATTCCCTACGACTTCTACAACGATCCCCGATCGGCCGCCGCCAAAAAGTTTGATCAGCAAAACCATTACCGCACCTACACCATGCTGGTGATGCCGTTGCTCAACGAGTTTGAAGAACTCGTAGCCGTGGTGCAACTGATCAACAAACTCAAACCCGGCGCAGATTCCAGTACGGGGCTGGCGGAAAAAATTGATCTCGAAGGCTTCACCAGCCACGATGAACAGGTGTTTCGGGAGTTTGCTCCTTCCATCCGTCTGATTTTGGAGTCGTCGCGGGCGTTCTACGCGGCCATCAAACGTCAGCGGGCGGCCAATGCGCTGATGAAGGCCACGGAAGGCCTGAGCAAGAGCAGCTTGGACTTGGAAGAAACCCTGGCCAATGTGATGGATCAGGCCAAGGAATTGATGCAGGCCGATCGCAGCACCCTTTGGCTCTACGACGAAAATAAAAATCAGCTTTGGACCAAAATTCCGATCAACGGTCGGCCCACGGAAATTCGGATTGATGCGGCCAGCACGGCCTTCGCGGCCCAAGTGGCCCAGTCTGGCCAGCCCCTGCGGATTGACTTTGACCTGTACGATCGCCCCGATTCTGAAACCTCCAAACAAACCGACCAACGCAGCGGCTACCGCACTTGCAGCATGTTGTGTATGCCGGTGTTCAATGCCGATCGACACCTGATTGGCGTGACCCAGCTCATCAACAAAAAGCGCCAAGGCGAATTTCCCGCATATGATCCCGCCGATTGGCCCGCTGCCCCCGAATGCTGGAAAGCCAGCTTTGACAGCAGCGACCAAGAGTTCATGGAAGCCTTCAACATCCAAGCGGGGGTGGCGCTGCAAAATGCCAAGTTGTTTGCGGAAATTAAACAGCAAGAGCAAATGCAGAAGGACATTCTGCGATCGCTCTCCGATGGGGTGATTTCCACCGACAAAAACGGCAAAATCCTGGCCGCCAACGACAGCGCCAAAAAGCTGCTGGGTTTGGAGTCCGATGACGAACTGGAAGGGCTTTCGGTCACGGATGTGGTGCGTCTGAAGGCCAAGGCCGATCGGGAAGGGGGCGACAAGTTTCACCAGTGGGTGCAAGCGGCCCTCTCGGCCAGTGAGGAAAAGGCCCGCCGGCAATATTACCCTGACCAAACCCTGATGCCTTCGACCCTGATCGAAGCGCCACCGCCACCGCCGGCCCCGACTCCCGTTCCCAAGCCCCCCGGCCTCGATGACGACCTGTGGGGCGAACCGACGATGATTGTTCCAGAGCCGGAACCGGAAGCCAAGCAGGAGGAACATAGCGTTAACCTGTCCCTGAACACGATCGCCGATGCGGCCGATCCCACCCAGGTGCGCGGGGCCTTGATTGTGATGGAAGACATCAGCGATGAAAAACGCCTAAAGAGCACCATGTATCGCTACATGACCCAAGAGTTGGCGGAACAGCTCCTGGCCAGCGGCGAAACCAAGATGGGGGGCGATCGCAAGGATGTATCGGTGCTGTTCTCCGACATCCGCAGCTACACCACCATCACCGAAAGCATGACCGCTGAAGAGGTGGTGGCCATGCTCAATGAATACTTTGAGTCCATGGTGGATGCGGTGTTCCAACATAAGGGAACCCTCGACAAATACATCGGGGACGCAATCATGGCCGTGTTTGGCTCACCGTTGCCCCTCGATGACCATGCTTGGATGGCGGTGCAAACGGCGGTGGATATGCGCCATCGGTTGGTGGAGTTCAACCTGAAGCGGCGCGAACAGGGCAAGAAGGAAATCAGCATCGGGATTGGCTTGCATTCCGATGAGGTGATCAGCGGCAACATCGGTTCCAGTCGGCGGATGGAGTTCACCGCGATCGGGGACGGTGTGAACCTGGGATCTCGCCTGGAAGGGGCCACCAAGCAATATGGCTGCGACATCTTGATTAGCGAAAACACCTATCGCAAGTGCAACCCCGATCGACTCTGGGCCCGCGAACTGGACTACATCAAAGTGAAGGGCAAAAACAAGCCCGTCTCGGTGTACGAAATCATCGCCATCAAGGAAGGGCCCCTGGCTCGCGAAGTGCCCCAAGCCAAGCTGGATATCCTGGATCACTACGGCCGCGGCCGGCGGCTCTATCTCGATCGGCAGTTTGCCCGAGCCATGGCCGAATTCGGCATGGTGCTGGAAATTAACAAGGACGAAAAGGCCGCCCAACTGCAACTCCAACGCTGTCAGCATTACCTGACCAATCCCCCCGAGGCCGAGTGGGATGGTGCATTCACCATGACCAGCAAGTAAATCCGAAAACGCTCGCGCAATCTAGCGAAACCGGTTCCTAAACCCCCACTGACCTCCCCGATCGACTGGTTAATGGGGTTTATGAGTGTTAACGGGCGATCGCCCCAGCCTTGGAAAACCACTGATCCCCCTGTGATTCTTCCCGATCAGTAGGCTACCTTAATGGACGCAATGGATAGGATGGCGGCCACGATCGCGGGGCCCAGCAATCCCTGAAATTGCAATCCACTTCTTCTTCAGACGTTCTATGGCGAAAAATCGCTTTTTTTGGCACTCCTCCCTGGCAGGGTTAGCTGTGGCCCTCGTGGGTTCGGCCCTGGGCGCGCAGCCCGCTGCTGCTGAATATCAGTCGGTGACCTTCACTCTGATTAATTCCACCAGTCGGGTGCTCGAAGAATTCTATGCATCTCCCCCCAGTACCAATGACTGGGAAGCGGACATTTTGGGAACTGATGTACTCAACCCGGGCGAGTCCATTGAGATCACGATCGATGATGGCCGCGAGGATTGTCTTTACGATTTCAAAGGTGTGCTTGGCCCCGGTAATGGTGTGGGTCGGGGAGCTTTGATCCAATCCAGCGTTTCTGTCTGTGATGGCGGCACTTACGAATATTCCGAATAGTCACGGCTCGATCGAGCGATTCTAGCGGCTGCTTGCTGTTTGCCTTGGGATGATGGTTACCGCCATGGTTGTCCCAAGGCTCAATATTTTTAGGGCGATCGGTTGGCTGTTTCGTTTGGCTGGGTGTTGGCTAAAGGCTGATGTAGCGATCGGCTAGTTGCTCTAGCAGTTCAACCATGGCCTGAACCATCGGTAATCCTGTTAAAAGCTCAATCCAGTACCACTGGCCATTGGGATTCAGCTCAATGAAGTAAAGTTGGTCATCGTCATCCCGAATGATGTCAAATGCTCCAAAATTTAGTCCAAAGACTTTCAGCATTCCATAGAGTTTTTGGATGTAGTCATCAGGTAGTGCGTCAGGGTAGTGAGCCAATTTGTCTGGCTCCGTGACTCGCCAATCCAGTTGGACATCTTGATCGTGAATCCCTTCAGCTTCAATTCGGCAAACAAAATGCTTTTTGCCGATCAAGGTTACTCGGTATTCTGATTTTTTATGAATCCGCTTTTGAATGAAGACGGGTGCCAGCCGGATGCTGTCTTTTAAGCCCTGGAGAATTTCTAGATCGATCAAGCGGGTGTAACAGCCATATTGTTGATCCTGATGCAGAAACCCGGAATAGCGCATGGGCTTAACAATGCAATCTTGATGAGACTGCACGAAGTCACAAGCAGCCTCATAATCGTTTGTGACGATAGTGGGTGGAATCAAAATTCCCAGACCCTTGGCAACCGGAATCTGATTGATCCGATGGGAAGGAATCCGAATGTTGTAGTAATTGTTAACCCACTGTGCTTTCGGAAAGAGACCTGGTAATGAGAAAATTAATGATTCCGTTTCTTGTTGGCAATACTTGATTGCCCAAGGATCTTCTACTTCTGGAAAGGGTTGAAAGTCATTAGGCTTTCGCCACCAAATGACTCCTAGGTCTTGAATTTCTCTCAATGAATCCAAAAGAGTCAAATGCTCTTGAGATAACTGTCCAGTTTGATCCCAAGAGTAAGCATATTGACTTTGTTGAATAAAGCTTTCTGAGTTTAGACGAATTGGATTTAGCTTGCTGCTTGCTAAAGCCTGAATAACTGCATCTGCATGAATGTCTTCATTAGAGGTGACAATTAAAATGTCTGTCATGATTCTTGAATTGTATGATCAATCAATATAAAGGCAGCCTATAGTGATGATGTCTCTATAGACTGCCACAGCGTGACTCTTGCAATCTAGCGATGCAATTCAAAAACTAATCATCTTCCTGCGAATCATCATCATTAGTATCAAACATCTTGAAAGTAGATCCGCTACGGTTGCACCAAGAACCGCTCATAGCAGAGAAGTTAGAGGTTTGGGTTGCTGGGTTGTAAGTGGCCTGTTCGTCGGCTGCATCACTCAAATTAGGAGTAATGCTGAGGTGCATCATCAGGGGATAGGACTTCCGATCGAGTTCAACTTGCAAGTTGTTCATGGAGTTATTGCTTTGTGATTGGGATGTCACTGAAATGATGATAGAGAGCAGCTATAGAGATTGCACAGTCGAAAAAAGTCGAAAAAAGTCGAATTTTGCTTTTTTTTGAATAATGTTAGAGCTGCAAAAGCGAAAAAAGTCAGATATGATTGGTTCTAGTTAAAGCTCTGGAGAAGTGAGATTTATGGATATTCAGAAGGTGCTCTGCTTTCTGGATGATTTGATTCTGGATCGCACAGGTCAGCACCTAGATGATGTGCAACTGGGTGTGATTGAAGGGGTGCTCAAGCGGCAGAAGTATAGTGAAATTGCTCAAGCCCTTAACTGCACGGAAGGCTATGCAAAAGATACTGGATATGAGTTATGGAAAATTTTGTCAGATGTTTTCCAGGAGGAAGTTAGCAAGAATAACTTGAAAACAGTTCTCCTGCGAAAAGGTATGATCTATAACTCAATTATTAATATTGGGGATAATAATACAGCAGGGTCAGTTCATGTCTGTGCTGAAGAAGGTGAATCTCAAGATTTTCAGCGCGGCCAAACAATAGCCAAGTTAGAAGCTGTGAATCGATTGAGATCGATGGGATTAACTGATCAACAAATTTCAATTGCTCTTGATTTACCGATTACGGATGTGCAAGGAGTGCCCAGCACCCAAAAAAACGCCGGATAATGGAATGAGAAAGCTAGCAAGAAGCTGCCCAGATTTTTGCCATTCATTCTGTAGATACTGTGTCACTCTCAGACCCTTGCGCCTATTCGGGGAACACAGTATCTACGGCTGATGCCATCAAAATGGGAAAAACGATGGCCCAAATAAAAGTCTTTTACGAACCTGAAACGGAACTGCTCACCATCTTTTGGCAAGCTCCCCGCCTGAATCAAATCGCCACCAACCTCGGTGACGATATCATCTTGTTCAAAGATAGCGACACCCAAGAACCCATCGGCATCGAAATCCTGTCCTATCGCCCCGGTGACGATCGCCTCAACGGCATTTCCCTAGAACTCGGCCAATACACCCTCGTTAATTCCTAGATCTTGTGAAAAGTGATCAAAAAAAGTTGCTAGATATCCTGGAAGCAATCGATCGCTTTGAACAATACGCAATTATAGGAAAGATAGACTCCGAGAAAATTTCCAGCCGGTTAACGAAGCGGTAAAAAATAAACTCTTCCTTCTAATTCCTCTTCTAGCGCACATTCTTCTAAGAGTAAAATATCGTCGATCGCCACTGAAACGGCTACCCGGCGACTAACTTCAACTAGTCCAGGCATCTTCAGACCGGCTTTGACTCGATCATAGGCAAATCCTGCCATCGTAGACACATCATGGGTTAGCGTCACTCGATCGACTTCAGCCGCCCAAGCTAAAACGGTAGGATCATCCACGCCCGACAGGCCCACATCTTGAATGCGCTCAATATCCACCGTTGGATTGCGCCGTAAAATACCGCGTACAATCTGATTATTGAAATTTTCGTCCGCAAGAAACTTCATACTTTAGAAGTGGATTAGTGACTCATGCGTCGTGCTAGCAGCCGATCGCGTAAACCCACGGGGTTATCAGTCGCTTCAATTCTTTGCTGTACCGTTACTGCCAAATTAGATCGCGATCGCAAATAGCTATCAACCTCCGATCGATGTCGCAAGTAATAGCCCAACACAGAATAGATGTCGGCCAACTGAAGCGAAGGATATTGCTCTTGAATCTCCTCAGCTAAATTGCCTTCTAGAAATGCCAAGATCACCGTATCTAACGTCACGCGGGTTCCTCCCACGCGAATGACCTCTGTAGAATCAATGGCTAAAGGAACCGTTTCCGTCACCGGCATAATTAACATCTTGGAGCCTCCTAATCCATTGGTTCATTTACTCAGTGCCATTTTTGGACAAGGGCGAGTTTGGCAGCCTTGGAAGTCGAAATTTGATTTAGAGCGATCCATTTGGTCATCGCATTAAACGGCTTCTTGGATTGCTTCGCTGGCAAGGGGTAACTCCTCCACAGAAGGCAGCCGCTCGATCGTGAATTCGGGCTTGCGAGATCCGGCCAAACTTTGCAAGAGCTTCGGCTTGGGATCATGGAGTAAATAGATGAGCCGATCGCCCGCTAACCATGGGTCATGGGCAGAAACCACCATCAGCCGATCGTCTCGGGCAATCAGCAAGGGAATTAATTCTCCGGTGCGAATCAGGGCCGTGAGGTGGGCATGTTGCAGGTCTAAATCGGTCGATCGCATGATCGTTTCTCCCAGTTTGACCGCCCGATCGCTCACCAATTGATTCCATTCCTTGAGGCTGCGTTGGGTGGCAAAGGCGGGTTGTACCTTGCTGCTGCGTTTGGCTTGGCCGTTGCCGTTGCTGTTTTCTTCGGTGGGAACGGCAGCCAAGACCCGAGGCGGGGCGAATTCTTCGGCGGCGCGTTGGGCCAAAACCGCATTCACTTCCCCATTGCTGGTGGCCGCGAGAAACGTTCCCACGGACTCCAAACCGGCCGCTTCCAAAACAGCGGTGTCGAGGGCACTGCTGGAAAACACGCGAAATCCGGCGCTTTCGGCTTGCTTGCAGGCTTCCGAGTCCGTTTCCACGATCGCCACCGCCTCCCCGCGATCGGCAAACAGCCGCGCCACCAGCAATCCAACCGGCGTGGCCCCGGCGATCGCGATGCCGCGCCGTTCCGTGGAAGTTAACCGCAACCAATCTGCCACCCAGCCCGCCGTCAGACCTTGGGCGGTGACCGTGGTGGCGATCGTCAAAAACACCAGGGCTTTAATGGACTCGCCGCCGGTAATGCCCCCTTGGGTCAACAAAATCGAGAACAGGGAGGCCACGGATGCGGAAACAATTCCCTTGGGAGCCACCCAACCGGCAAAGAGTTTTTGTCGCCAATTAAAGTCGCTACCGGCGGTGCAAAGCCATACGTTCAGGGGGCGCACCACCAACATCAACACCAGAACGGCGGCCAAGCCACCCCAACCGAGGGTGAAAACGCTGGCGAGGGAGAGGTCTGCCGCCAACAGCACAAACAGGACGGAGATGGCCAGCAGGGTCAGTTGCCCTTTGAAGCGGCGTAGGGTGCGGGCTTCGGGCAGCTCGGCGGCCCGGAGAACAATACCTGCAATGACCACGGCCATCAGGCCGGATTCGCTGGCGGTTTGTTGCGACAGGCTATAGAGGCCCCAGGCTCCGGCCAAAACGGTTAAGTTCCGCAGGTCATCGGACAGGAAGGGGGCCCGCCGCAGGAAGGCCGCGATCGCCCAGCCACCCAACCCGCCGATCAGGCTGCCGGATCCCAAACGCCATAACATGCCGGCCAGGATGGCGCTGGGGTCGCCCCCGCCGTCGATGATGATGTCGAGGACGACGACAGCCAGGATCGTCCCGATCGGGTCAATTAATACGCCTTCGCTTTCGAGCAGGGCTGAAACCTGCCGATCAACTTGAATATTTTTCAGCAGGGGGCCAATGACTGTGGGCCCGGTCACCACCACCAGGGAGGAGTAGAGCAGGGCGATCGGCCAAGGAAACTCCGCCAGCCAATGGGCCGCCATGCCGCCGCCCGCAAAGGAAACCAACGTCCCGATCGTCACCAGATTGCGCAGGCTGCCGGAAACTTTGCCCACATCGCGCAACTCCAGACCCAGACCCCCTTCAAACAAAATGAGGGCCACCGCCAAGGAAACGATCGCCTCCAGGGCCGGGCCCAACTGTTGCGGGTCGATCGCCCCGAGGCCGCTGCGCCCCAGGCTAATTCCAAACACCAGCAGGCAAACGATGCCGGGCAGCCGCAACCAGGCCGCCACAATTTGGGCCCCAATGCCCACCAAGACGGCCAGGATGAGGGTTTGGGCAATCTCAGCCACAACTGCCTCCCGCGCGATTGCCCCGAGGATGGGGATCGCGGCTGTCTTGGGTCACAATTCCCTGACGTTTGCCGAGGATGCCATGTCCCGCAAGATGCCCTGCGAGATGCCCCGCGAACCGGTAATGCTGTGAATTGAAGGGCAACAGCAACAGCGCCATCGGGCGCAAGAACTCAGTAAAAAACCCCGCCTGCTCTCCCCCTCATGCTTGTGTTGAGGGTGTTTTGGACAAAACTAGGGAGCTGGATTGGGAGCAATTGAGCGCCTCCCAAGGCGAGGACGGCCAAAACCGCTTGTGGGCCAGTATATCTCAGGGGCCCACGGGGCCCCTGCAAGTGTCTCTACCGGCCAATGCCCACATAGTGGAAGCCTGCGGCCTCCAAAGCCGCCCGATCGAGGAAGTTTCGACCATCAACCACCGTGGGATTGTGCATGGCTTTGGCCATCTTGGCGTAATCCAGGGTGCGGAATTGTTCCCATTCCGTGACAATTACCAGCGCATCGCAGCCATCCGCCAGCAGTTCGGGATCGGTTTCCACATAGACGTTGGAGAGGCCGTGGCGCATTCCGGTTTGGGAAACGATCGGGTCGTAGGCCTTCACCTTCGCGCCCAGGCGGCTGAGCTGTTCAATCAAAATCAGGGACGGGGCATCGCGCATGTCGTCCGTGTCGGGCTTGAAGGTGAGACCCAGCAGGCCGATCGTCTTGCCCTTCAGGATTTTGAGGGTTTGTTGCAACTTCTCGATCGCAATCGCCCGTTGCCGTTGGTTCACGTTCACGGCCGCCTTCAGCAGTTCCGCATCGTAACCATAGTCACTGGCCGTATGCACCAGGGCGGACACATCTTTCGGGAAACAGGAACCGCCCCAGCCAATGCCCGCATTCAAGAACTTGGGCCCAATCCGCGAATCCAAGCCAATCCCCTTAGCCACTTGGGTCACATCGGCCCCCACCCGATCGCAGATGTTAGCCACTTCGTTAATGAAGCTAATCTTGGTGGCTAAGAACGCGTTGGCCGCATATTTCACCATTTCCGCCGAGGCCAAATCCGTCGTGACGATCGGCACCGGGGGCAGGGCTTGGTTTTCTGCGAAGTCGCGCCGGACGATCGGGTCATACAACTCGCTCATCATCCCCAGGGCCTTGGGGTCATTGCTGCCCAGCACGATTCGATCGGGGTTGAAGGTGTCGTAAATGGCCGAGCCTTCCCGCAGAAATTCCGGATTGCTGACCACCGCAAAGGCCGGCTCCGGTTGGCCCGGCGAATGTTCCTTAAAGGAATCGAGCACGATGGTGCGCACCCAGTCCCCCGAGCCGATCGGCACCGTGGACTTATTCACAATTACCTTATAGTTGCTACCACTCTTCAGGCTGGTGCCAATGCCCCGGGCCACCGCTTCCACATAGCGCGTGTCACTTTCCCCCGTGGGCAGGGGCGGCGTGCCCACGGCAATGAAGAGGATGTCGCTTTGATCAACCCCGGAAGCCAGGTCGCTGGTGAACTCGATCGTCCCCTCCGTCATGGCCGCCTGCATCAGTTCCGACAGGCCCGGCTCATAAATTGGGGATTGCCCCGACTTCATCAGCTTCACCTTTTCCTCGTTGTTGTCCACGCAGGTGACATGGTGGCCCGTGCGCGCCAAGCAAACTCCGGTTACCAAGCCCACGTAGCCCGTTCCAATTACACAAACACGCATAAATTTACCTTCTGTACAAGTGGAGTCCTTACAAGTGGGGGCATTCGGCAACCATTCAGCCCCATTGGGGCCAAATGGTGCAGACAAACTGAGATCGGTATTCCCTGGAGCCTGGCATCAGTCCGGCTGATTGCGATCGAAATCCTGGATGGTTTTGAGACGCTTCCTGTTCCAACTTGCCCGTTAGGGCCCGTCGTCATTTCCTGGGATCCAGTGAAAACGGTTGATCTTTCATAATCTAACCACCCCAGACAAGGGGCTTAAGCCCCTTGCCCCCACGATTCGCCAACAGTGGAATCGGGGTTTCAGGTGATTTGACGACATGCCTTAGGCTTCAGCAACAATCCGTTGGCGGAAGTCCTCGATCGTCTTTTGCAATCCTTCTTCTAGGGGCACGGTTGGCTCCCAACCCAGCCACAACTTGGCGCGGGTAATGTCGGGACGGCGGCGGCGCGGATCGTCCTGGGGCAGGGGTTTGTAGTCAATTTCCACGCCGGAACCCACCTGGGCTTGGACGGCTTTGGCCAGCTCCAAAATCGTGTATTCCCCGGGGTTGCCGAGGTTCACGGGGCCAGTATGGTCGGGGTTGTTCATCATCCGAATTAACCCATCCACCAAATCCGACACGTAACAGAAACTGCGGGTTTGGGAGCCGTCTCCATAAATGGTCAGGGGCTGGCCGCGCAGGGCTTGCACAATGAAGTTGCTGACCACGCGCCCATCGTTTTCCAACATCCGAGTTCCGTAGGTGTTGAAAATACGCACCACGCGGATGTCTACGCCGTTTTGGCGGTGATAGTCAAAGGTGAGGGTTTCGGCAATCCGTTTGCCTTCGTCGTAGCAACTGCGGATTCCGATCGGGTTGACGTTGCCTCGATAGTCTTCGCTTTGGGGATGAACTTCTGGGTCGCCGTAGACTTCGGAGGTGGAGGCCAGCAGGAACCGGGCTTTGACCCGTTTGGCCAAGCCCAGCATGTTCATAGTCCCGATCGCGTTGGTTTTAACGGTTTTAACGGGATTGTATTGGTAGTGCACCGGAGAGGCAGGACAGGCCAGGTGATAAACCTGATCCACTTCCAGCCGAATAGCTTCGGTAATATCGTGGCGGACGAGTTCAAAGTTCGGGTGGCCCAGCCAGTGAACGATGTTGCGCTTGTGGCCGGTGTAGAAATTGTCGAGGCAAATGACCTCATGACCGGCGTTCATTAGCCGATCGATCAAGTGCGAACCGATGAAGCCCGCGCCTCCGGTGACGAGGATTCTCATGGCAACGTTGCGCTAGGGGGTTTGAAATCCCCAATAACCTAGCACCTGGGATGAGGCGTTGGGTGTGTGGTGATGGATTTTCAAGGAATCGGGCGCGATCGAGGTGCGATCGAGGTGCGATCGGGTTGGTGGGCGCTGATCCCTGAGGCAAATCTTTAGCTGGCTGATGAAATCGAGTCCTTCCTAGTCTTCAAACCAAGCACTACGCCAGGCGGATTCGGCGGAGGCGATCGCCTGGCGATGCTGCACCTTCTCGTAGCGGGTGCGGAGTTGGTCAAGCTGCTCCAGCACCTGTTGGATCGCGGCCCGCTGGGGCTTCAGGTCGGGGTTGCTAAAGTGAATTTCCGAGAGGCGCAAATGCACGGCCACCAGGCGGGTGGCTCCGTCGGAGTCGTTGTCGGAATCGTCATCACCTTCGCCTTGCATGATCAGCTCAATCAGGTTGGGCGAATTGCCGGTGAAGTCGTCGAAGTCTCCTTTGGCCGCAATGTCCAGCATGGCGGGCGGGAGTTTGCGGGGCAAAATGCCGGCCGAGCGCAATAGCTCGTTGGCCTGATGGGATTGGGCCCGAAGCGTTTTGTTGGTGAGCTTTTCGCGCGATCGATGCCATTGCAGCACGCGGCTGGGGTGGGTTGCCAGCGTCGCCAGCACGTCGGGCATCCCAGCATCCAGGTCGATCGCTGGGGGCCGGGGTTCGGGATCTGACTCCGGTTCTGAGTCGGCTTCTTCCTCGGGGTCGGCTGCTAGATCGTCGTCATCGCGTTCTGAGGATGAGTTTGCATTGGATGCGTTCGCGTTTCGGAGGCGATCGCTCGTTTCGTCGTCAGTCTCTTCAGGATCTTCAGCGTCGTCCGCATCATCCCCCTCTAGCTCGATCGACTCAATATTGACCAACGAGTTAAAAGCCGCCGCCAGGGCCGCCGCCATTTCAGCGGTGCTGGGGCCCTCGTTGTCTTCGTTGTCTGCCCCGTTGGCCGAGCGGCGACCGCTGGATTTGGGCCGATCGATCGCCTCCACCTTCACAATCCGCTGTTTCCGTTCGGGCTTGGGAATGGGTAAGGCCAGGTTTTGTGCCAACTGTTCAGCCAGGTCGCGGGCCAACTGTCGCAGGGCCTGCTGCAGGTTTTGGCGCTCCATGAAGGGCAGGGCTAAAAACCGCTCAGGATACTTATGGGTACAGATCCGGTAGCTGGCCAAAATCAACTGCTGACCGGCGGCCGCCCCCAGGGTGCGCAGATAGCTTAAATCTGCCTCGTATAAGGACTCCGCCAGCGATCGAGACCGATCGCGCAGCTCCGCCAATTCTTGCTCCAGTCGATGAATCGGGTCGGTCACGGGTGATTTTGCCTCTTCTCTCTGCACCAGTTCAAATCCGTGCAAATTCCAACGCGCAAATTCAGGCTACATAAACTCAATTTGCTGCAATTTGCCGCAATTTGCACAAGCTCAAACAAATCCAATATTCCGAACAAGACCCAACAAAACCGATCGCCCCAACAGCACCAAAGGCACAGCCACAGATCGTTCGGACGGTTGCGCGATCGATCGGGCCATGCCTTCGGGTTTAATTCAGCCGTTGGGGCGACAAGCCGGACAAAACCGCCTTCCCCACAAATCGGGTGGGCCATCCAGCCCCAATCGTCCTATTTGTTGCCGGTTTGGGCAGCCACTTCCTCAGCGAAGTTGCTTTCTTGCTTCTCGATGCCTTCACCCAACACAAAGCGCTGGAAACGACGAACTTGGATGTTTTCGCCAATCTTCGCGATCGATTCCTTGATCAGTTCTTCCACGGTCTTGCTTTGGTCGCGGATGAAGGGCTGAGGCAGCAAGCACAGCTCTTCCAGACGCTTTTTGATCCGACCATCAACAATCTTTTCTTTCAGTTGCTCGGGCTTGCCGGCCAGGTCTTCGCGACCCATTTCGATCGCCTTTTCGCGGACTACCACGTCCTCGGAAATTTCCGAAGTCGAAATGAACTCCACATTCGGGCAAGCGGCAATTTGCATGGCAATGTTGCGCACCAGCTCCCGGAATTCATCGCGCTTGGCCACAAAGTCCGTTTCGCAGTTCACTTCCACCAGCACGCCGATCCGACCGCCGGTGTGGATGTATGCATCAACCAGCCCTTCAGCGGCAACGCGGCCCGCTTTCTTGCCAGCGGAGGCGATGCCCTTTTGGCGCAGCCATTCGGTGGCCTTTTCGATGTCGCCGTTGTTTTCTGCCAGGGCTTTTTTGCAGTCCATCATGCCCGCGCCGGTACGTTCGCGCAGGTCTTTAACCAGCTTTGCCGAAATCTCTGCCATGGGGCCCTCGTTACCTAAGCGTTTGCAAGCGTTGTCGTGAACTGTGCAGCAGTTATTTGCCGTTGATTGTAAAACCTGGCGAGTCAGGGCGGGGTTAAGCTTGCCCTAACCCGGCTCGCCCGATCGACATCAACTTAATGAACTGAGCTGAAAATGTGCTGAGCTGAACCGAGACGAATGAACCGAAGAAGCGACGGAAATTAGGACATTTAATTGAGCCAAGGTCTGATTGAGCCAAGGTCTGGTGAGCCAAAATCTGGCGGTGCTTGATCCGGTTCGATCGACCAGCGCCGACCCTTGCGACCTGGCGGATCGATCCAGACAGTGGCTCAAGCCGTGATTTCAACGCCTGACTTCTTCGGATCCCGCAGCGGAAGAATCAGAATTTTGCCGATCCGAGGACAAGTCTTGAAGACAGACCTTAGGCTTCGGTGCTTTCTTCTTCTTCGTACTCTTCTGCGTCGTAGTCGTACTCTTCGTCGAAGGCTTCGTCTTCGCTATCCAATTGACCGTGGCGACCTTCATAGATCGCATCGGCCAGCTTGCCGATGATCAGCTTGATCGATCGAATTGCGTCGTCGTTCGCGGGAATGGGCACATCCACAGTATCGGGATCGCAGTTGGTGTCCAGCAGCGCCACGATCGGGATCCCCAACTTCACGCACTCTTGCACCGCGTTGTATTCCCGACGTTGGTCCACCATAACCACGATGTCGGGCAGCTTGCGCATGTGCTTAATGCCGTTCAGGTACTTTTGCAGCTTGGCCATTTCGCGGCGCAGCACCGAAGCTTCCTTCTTGGGCAACAGGTCGAGACCGCCGGTTTCTTCGCGGCGCTCCAGTTCCTTCAGCCGATCGGCCCGGCTCTTGATCGTGGTCCAGTTGGTGAGCATCCCGCCCAACCAGCGCTGGTTCACATAGAAACTGCCGCAACGGCTAGCCTCTTGGGCCACGATGCCAGCAGCTTGGCGCTTGGTGCCCACAAACAGTACGCGCTTGCCTTGCTCGGAGGCTTCGCGCAGAAATTGATAGGCATATTCCATGCACTGGGCGGTTTGCACCAGGTCAATGATATGCACGCCGTTGCGAGCCGCGAAGATGTAGGGCGACATCTTGGGGTTCCAGCGGCTGGCCTGGTGTCCAAAGTGAACACCAGCATCGAGCATTTGGGTAAGGGATACGACTGCCATGGTTGGCCATTTCTCCTGATATTCGGGTTTATCCTCCATCCAGCGAGCGATTTTGCAGAAGGCGAAAGGCTGACTAGCTCAGGGTTTGCGACCTTGGCTTCGGCTCTTTGGCAACTGACAAAACACCCGAAACGCTGGATGTGCGTTTTAGAGAGCTTGACTAGGGTATCACGGGGGGTGCGATCGCGATATTCTTTTGCAAGCGTCCGCCGAGGCGCAAGGCCGATTCCCTAAGGATGCCCCCATGATCTCTTCTCCGGCTCGATCGATTCCTGGGTCTGAGTTGCCCTTGGATGATCGCCCCGATATCTCGATCGTTGTGCCCATCCACAATGAAATTGAAAGCCTGCCTCATCTGCTGGATGCCATTACGGCGGCGATGGAACCGACGGGCGATCGCTACGAGATTGTTTGTGTGGATGATGGATCGCGGGATGGCTCCGGCGATTGGCTGAAGCAGGCGGCGATCGAGCGCTCCAACCTGCGATCGGTGATTTTGCGGCGCAATTATGGTCAAACGGCGGCCATGGCTGCCGGGTTCGATCGCTCCCGGGGCCACACGATCGTGACCTTGGATGCGGATTTGCAAAACGACCCCCAAGACATCCCGGCCCTGCTGGAGAAACTCAACGAGGGCTATGACCTGGTGACCGGCTGGCGGGTGAAGCGCCAAGATGCGGCCATGACCCGACTGTTGCCCTCGCGGATTGCCAACGCCATCATTCGCCGCGTCACGGGTGTGCGCGTGCGGGACTATGGCTGCTCGCTCAAGGCCTACCGCGCTGAGTTGTTGGCCGATATGAACCTTTACGGCGAATTACACCGATTTTTGCCTGCCTTGGCCTTTATGGAAGGGGCCAGAATCACAGAAATTCCCGTGCGTCACCATGCTCGCCAGTTTGGCCAAAGTAAATATGGGCTGGGCCGCACGATCCGGGTCGTGATGGATCTGCTGACCATTTGGTTCATGAAAAAATTTCTGACCCGGCCGATGCATGTGTTTGGCCCCCTAGGGTTGGGACTAATTGCGATCGGGGGAGTCCTGTTCATCTATTTGATTGCGATCAAAGTCTTTTTGGCCCAGGCCATTGGCGATCGCCCCCTGTTGACCATTGCCACCGTGCTGTTGCTGGCGGGCTTTCAGTTCTTCTGCTTTGGTCTGTTGTCGGAGTTGACCATGCGCACCTATCACGAATCCCAGGGCCGGCCGATTTATCGCATTCGGGAAGAAGTGAGCTAATCAACGGTTAATCAAGTTGGTCAGCAGCAGCTAATCAGCAGCTAATCAGCAGTAATGGCTTGGCGGTGGTTGAGCAACATCGGATCCACAGGCTGATCGGTTTGCAGGGAAGCTGTGAAAAGACGTTGACGTGAAAAGACGTTGACGTGAAAAGACGTTGCCAAGGGGCGATCGCGGCTTGGGGCCGAGCGGCGCTTCATTGCATTTTTGTCACATTCGCTACAATGATCAACTCTATCGCCAGCGTGTAAGCACCTGAAGCTGCCGTGTTGTCGCTGTTTCGATCGCTGCCGGCCCACAGTCGGCGGAATTTGTTGTTTTTAGCGGGGGCGGCCTTCCTGTTTTGGTGCAGCATGGCCTCGCAACTGCCGGTGCTGTCCTTATATGTGCGCCAAACGGGCGGCAACGATAGCCAAGTGGGGCTTGTGATGGGGGCCTTCGCGATCGGGCTGTTGTTGTCGCGCCCGCAGTTGGGCCAGTTGGCGGATCTCCAAGGCCGGCGGCGGGTGTTGCTGCTGGGAACCGTGGTGGCGGCGATCGCCCCGATCGGCTATGGCTTGGTCACCTCCGTTCCCCTACTGATGCTGGTACGCATTTTCCATGGCCTGAGCATTGCCGCCTTCACCACCGGCTACAGTGCTTTGGTGGTGGATTTGTCGCCTCCGGAACGCAAGGGGGAGCTAATTGGCTACATGACCCTGACCCAGCCGGTGGGCGTGGCGATCGGCCCGGCCCTGGGCAGCTACCTGCAAACGGCCTATGGCTTTTGGCCCACCTTCATTGTGGCCGCCAGCTTTGGGACGGCCGCCACGATCGGGATGAGCTTTATTCAAGAAACAGCTCCCCCGGCGGAGGATCCTGCCGCCAACTCATCTGACAGTTCGGAGCATTTTTGGGCCAAATTAGCCACCCCCGCCCTGCGGACTCCAGCGTTGGTGATGCTGACGATCGGGCTGGTGTTTGGCACACTCAGCACCTTTGTGCCGCTCTTGATTGTGGAGAGCCGGGTGGCCCTGATTCCCGGCCTGTTCTATACCGCTGCGGCTGTGGCCAGCTTCGGTGCCCGATTTTTAGCGGGCAAACAGTCCGATCGCCTGGGCCGTGGTGCATTCATCACCCTCAGCTTGGTTTGTTATGTGGTGGCCATGGGCTTGCTGGCCCAAGCGGAATCCGTGGCGGGATTTATCGTGGCCGCCTTGCTCGAAGGGTTGGGGGCCGGGTTGCTGATTCCCTCGATTGTGGCCCTGGTGTCCGATCGGGTTCCTGCCCACGAGCGCGGCCGCAGTTTTTCCCTGGTGTTGCTGGGGTTTGATCTGGGAATTGCGATCGCTGGGCCCGGTTTGGGGGCCTTGTCCGATGCCTTGGGCTATCGGGTGTTGTTCGCGATCGCCTCTGGGTTGGCTTTGGTGGCGTTGATGATGTTTATCACCCTGTCGAGCAAGTCCGTGGGGCGATCGATTCGGTTCGCCTTGGGGCGATCGCCGGATGTCTATGCCCTTAGCCCGTCGGAATCCCACTAGATTCTGATTGCCGTTCTCTAACTTCTGGATTCCTGGCCTAACCCGGCCTCTGGATCAACCCTCAACCCATCAGCACCCGGCCCAGAACTCAATCCGGCAAGGACTCTGGGCGGGTGCTGAGCACCGAAGGCGAAGCAACAATCGGCGGGGTTGAGGAAGTGGCGGAGCCGTTTTGGGGCGATCGATGGGCGATCGAAGCGGAGCGCCGTTCCGTGCCCCGGCTGGGGTAGCTCGATTGGCGGGTGGGAATCTCGATCGTGAAAGTGCTGCCCAATCCCTCCTGGGACTCGCACAGCAGGCGGCCATGATGGCGCTCCGTCACCACCTGATAGCTAATGGATAATCCCAGCCCCGTTCCCCGGCCGACTGCTTTTGTAGTGAAAAACGGGTCAAATAGCTGTGCTCGGATGGATTCTGGAATCCCCGCTCCATTGTCCGAAATGGAAATTTGCACCCAATGGTTATCCAAAATCGGGCGAGTGGAAATCACAATTTGCGGCTGAAAATTTTTCCCCTCAACCTGATAGCGATCTTCCAGCGCATCTAAAGAATTAGCCAAGATATTAATAAACACCTGATTGAGCTGGCCCGGGTGGCATTCCACCAAACTCAGATGCCCATAGTTGCGAATCACCTGTGTGGGAGGATGTTTGTCGCTGCCCCGCAATCGATGATTCAAAATGGTGAGGGTACTTTCCAAATCATCATGCAGATTCACTTCCTTCAGTTCTGATTCATCCATTCGCGAGAAGGTGCGCAGGGATTTAATAATGGCTTTAATCCGATCGGCTCCCATTTTCATGGAAGTAAATAGTTTAGGTAAATCCTGACTGAGATATTCAAAATCAATGTCTTCTAGATGCTCAGCGATCGGCTGAATTGCTTCAAGATCAAAATATTCCCGACAAAGCAAAATCAAATCGAGCAAATCAATGGCATACCGTTTGGCATGATCCAAATTGCCATAGATAAAGTTCACGGGGTTATTGATTTCATGGGCCACGCCCGCCACCAACTGGCCCAAGCTCGACATCTTCTCCTGTTGGATCAGTTGAGCCTGGGTGTGGCGCAATTCGCTAATGGTTTCTTCGAGGTCTTTGGCCTGTTGCCGCAACCGCATTTCCGATTCCCGCAAAGCCACTTCCACCGCTTCCCGATCGCTCGCATCCCGAGCAATCACCCCCAAACAGAGGGGATCATTCGTTTGGGGATGGCGAATGACAAAAATGGTGTAATCCACGGGAATATAACTTTGGGCTTGCAGATTCCACAGCCGAAAAGCCCCGCTCCAAGTGCCATCCCTGAGGGCGATCGGGTGAATGAGTCCCGCCGCGATCGGGCGATCTTCCACCGCGAAAAAGTCCATGAGCTGGTGATTTTGAGCCGCCAATAAATTAGGCAACCCCACTAGGGCCAAGCCCGCCCCGTTCATATATAAAACTTCGCCATCCAGACTGGTGATGCCAATCAAATTCGGGCTATTTTCCACCAGCGCAGCCAGTTGACGACGCTCTTGATCGGCCTGCCGCTTGAGGGTCACATCCGAAAACAAACTGACACAACCCATGTAGGAACCGTCTGCGTCATGGATGGGGCTGACTCGCAAAAAAATCGTCAGCATTTGCCCACGGGCGCTTTTCATGGTCACCTCGCCCACCCAAGAGCGATCCGATCGCGCCAAGTCATAGATCGCCTGCCAAGTTTGCGGCTGGGCGTAAAGACTCGCCATGCCTCCTGCCGCCACCAGCGTTGATAGCTCATCTACCTGGAACAACCGCGCAAAAGCCCCGTTGTGATAAATCGGTTGCCCCTCCGTATCAACCAACGCCACCGCCTCGCTGGTGCTATCCAGGGCGTAGCGATAGCGCATCCGATCTTTGTGTACGGTTTTGCGCGATCGCTTGAGGCGAGATTCTGCTTGCTTGAAGGAATTCACCTCCATCAAGGTGCCATGCCACAAAATCGAACCATTCGCCAATAGCTCCGGTTCTGAGGTGGCATAAACCCAACATTCCTGGTGCTGGTGACCATCAAATCGCCCTTGCCAAAACCAGGACGATCGATTGCGGGCGGCTGCTTGGAGCGATCGATGAAAAGCCCGGCGATCGCGGCCATGAATTCGCGACAACAAACAGTGACTATCGGCCATGATTGCCTCTGCCGAAAGGCCAAATAGTCGATGGCAGCTTTCGCTAATAAATAGAAATGACAATCGGCCATCACGATCCATTAGAAGCTGATAAGCAACCCCTGGCATCTTGCTGAGGAGTGTATGGATAGCAGGGTCTTGCGCGATATCGTGCATGGTTTAGAGCTGAGAAGAAATGGAAGCATTACGCAGATTGTTGTTAAAACAATCAAGTCTCACTGGTCAATGCCAATGATGGGAGTCTAAAAAAATTCAGTAAGAAATTGAGTCGAAATCGGATCAAATCGAAATCGAAATCAAAGAAAATGAACCCAACGGTATCCTTTTAGCAACTTTCAACCGATCAAAACAGATCAAAGATGCATTGAGAAATGATGCTAATCTCCATCCATCACGATCGCTGTGAGTCTTTGGATTAAAGGATGAGCGGATTGGGAATGGGAAGGATTACCGAGTTAACCAAGGTTGGTGGTTCTCGACTCATCATTTCTCAGTGCTGCTTTGAATGTAACGGCTTTGAATGTAAAACTATCCTCCTATAAATCGATTGAGAAAGCTAGGTTGAAGCTTGGCCAATGGTTTGTTGTGAGATTTTTCGCAAATTTAAAGCAATGAACGCTGATTGTATTGTGGCGAAGATTGTCACAACCCGTATGGAAATTTAAAAAAATGTAAAAACTCTTGAGAAAACTCTGATCCCCTGAAATTTTATAAGCTTTCTTTAAAAACATGCAAAGGCAGACTCATTCATCGATTTTATGAAGAAAATCTCAAGAAGTGTATTGAATTGGTTAAAATGAGCTGCAAATTGGGACTTTCCCCTGTGGACTCGATCTAAGTCGGGTGAAATTTTAGAGAGTTTTCAGGAAAAATGATTCAATTTCAATAAATAGCGGTCTTTTTTGACTAGAAAACCGTGATCGAAAAGAAGCTGATGTTGGCACATTGATCTAAGGCATAGCTAGAGAATAAGCCCTGGTTCAAGGCCCCTAAAAGAACAAACCATGGAAGTCATTCATCGAGGCATCTAGGGGATAGCTCCAATGAATCGCTTACTTTTACCAATTGATCCCCGCCGATCCGGCAACCTGGCCAGAATCCGTTGGGGTGCTGGTTCGATCGCTCGGGTTCCTGTGATGTTGCCCTTTAGCCCATGCTTCTGGGAGGCTTTTGGGTTGGCTTCCGGCCGTTGACGAACCAGGCGATCGCCCAAACGACTGAACCCAGATGCTGGGAGCAACTGGGCGCGGAGTAAAAATGGGTTTAGGGAGCCGAGTTTTGGGGGATTGGCTCAAATGGGGGCTGAAATGTTGGGGGTTGTCGTCAAATTACCTGAAACCCTGGTTCTGCCGTTAGCGGATCGTGGGGGTACAAGGGGCTTGGGGCTTGTCGTCGTTTAACCCAAAATCCTAGATCTGCCGTTAGCGGATCGGATCGTGGGGGACAAGGGGCTTAAGCCCCTTGTTACGACGGTTGGGGCATGGGAAATCAATCGTTTCTGCCTGATCTCAGGAAATGACGACAGGCTCTGGTTCAGCAGCCATCAATTTCAGCCAGTTCAGGGCAGCTAGTCCAGTTAAAGCGGGTTAAATCTCTGTGTAATGCCGCCTAGACAACATCAAAAAGAACAGTGGTCATGTAGCGATCAGCCCAATCGGCTCCAAAGGCTTTTTCCAACACGCGGCGAGTTTTATCGTTTTGCAGTTGCTGTTGGCAATAGCGCCGTTGACCCATTTCAATGGCGGCAATTTCAGCGGCATCTTCTGTGGGAGAAAGGGCGATCGCCTGTTGACAATGCAGCCGCAAAAAATCACCAATGCGGGTCACAATTTGTGCTTCTTCCTGGGCATTTTCGGGCCGTACAAACAGGCAGTGAGCGGAAAAAATGGTGCCCCAACTGGGGAATGTTCGTTCTTGGCTAAAAACCAATTCCGGCAAGGCGCTGAGGGCTTGGTCATAGGGCCTGGGCAAGGCCCGATCGTCCATTACGGGTGACAAATCCGCGATCGCCATGCTCAGTTGCCCGCGCCCAGCCACCAAATCCGACCCAAACATGGGCAGAGCAAAGGTCGATCGCGGAAACATGACACAATGCAAAATATCCAAGGCGCTGCCCACTTGCGCCAATTCCAGGTGAATTTTGCGAAATTCGCGAGTTTGGTAGCAGCGATTTTCAATAATTAATTTTTCGCCTTCCAGGGTTCCTTCCACATACCCCAAATCCTCGGGCATTTGGTAGGGTTCCAGGCTCAATTCCGATTGCCAAATTTGCTCGATCGCGTTGGCAACGGCGGTAATGGTGGGATGCAGTCGATCGCGCAAGGAACTCGGTTTCCTAGCAATTTCATCGGGAACTTCAACAGGCATTTCAAAAGAGGTTTCAGAAGAGGTTTTGGAAGTCATCACTATTGTTGAATTTTTGGTTGAATTTTTGAATGATTTGAACAGATTGAACGAACTAAATCTTGAATGAATAAAGCGTCCTAGAACCCCATGGGCAACCATTCCAAAATGGGCGCGGGAACCATTTCCCGGCTGTCTAGGATTTGCACCACAATCAGATAAATCGCCCCCAACAGCAACGAAATTGCGCCAGTGGCAATGGCTACCCACTTCGATCGGGTCATGGGGGTTCCTCGCAAGGTTCAGGATGTTTTCGCGGTATTTTCGGAGTTGACCGAGTTGGCTGGGTTGGTTCATGTCCCAGCGTCTCAGTCACGGGCCCAATGGAGGCCTTGTGCATCCTTCAGTCTAAGGTGTGCCGGGCCAAGGGCGATCGCCTGGCGGCCCGATGGGGAGCCCGCATCTACAGGGTTAATCAGCGGCACAATGGGGATTGCGACTTAATGGGTACATTGGTTGGATCCAAATGCATTCTGCCCCGATCGACCTTTGCTGTCTTTGACCCGTCCTGTCTTGATCTTGCTGCATTAACCTTGCTGCGTTGCTATGGAACTGGAATCCTGGATTGTTGAAGCCCACAACATTCGCAAAACCTACCGCACTGGTTTTTGGCTCAATCAATTGGTTACCACCCTGCGAGGTGTGTCCTTGGCGGTGCGATCGGGTGAGACCTTTGGCCTGTTGGGGCCCAACGGGGCGGGCAAAACCACCCTGCTCAAGATTTTGCTGGGAATTGCCAACCCCACGGCCGGCAGTGGCACGGTGCTAGGGCGGCCTCTGGGCGATCGAGCCGTGAAGCAGCGGGTAGGCTATTTGCCGGAAAATGCCTATTTCTATGACCACCTCACCGGTTGGGAATATTTGGAGCAAGCGGCGGCCTTGTTTCAAATTCCGCGTGCCGTTGCCCAAAAGCGCATCGTGGAACTGCTCGATTGGGTGCAGCTTTCCGAAACGGCGGCCCGCAAGAAGTTGATGAAGCAATATTCCAAAGGCATGTTGCAGCGGGTGGGTATGGCCCAAGCGCTGATCAATGATCCGGAGGTGATTTTTCTAGATGAGCCGATGTCGGGCCTTGACCCGATCGGGCGGCATCAGTTTCGGGAAATTGTGTTGACCCTGAAGGAGCGCGGCAAAACGATTTTTTTCAATAGCCACATCCTCTCCGATGTGGAGCAAGTGTGCGATCGGGTGGCGATCTTGGCCCAGGGAGAATTGCTCTGTGTGGGATCTCTGGATGAACTACTGGGCCCCAGCAGCACCTATCGCGTTGTGGGCCGAGGGGGGTCACCGGAGGCGATCGCGTCGTGGCTGACGGAGGCGGATTTTCAGGGCGATCACTGGCGCGGTTTGCTGAAGGGCGATCCGGCTGAGTTTCTGCGGGTGATCGACCAGGCCCAAGCCCAAGTGCTGAGCCTGAACCTTCAGCGCCCTTCCCTGGAGGATTTTTTCATGAACCTGATCCGCGATCGACAGGTTCGCCCCAGTTAGCCGCTGTGGTTGCTGGACTTCGGAGCAAGGGGCTTAGAGCCTGTCATCAAGTCGCCTGAAGCCCTGATGACCTCGTTCTTCAAACCAATCAATCGTAGGGGCGGGGTCTCCCCGCCCAGTTCCCGTGATCCTTGGGTGTTCCCAGGGGTGGACAGGGTTGTAGCGATCACCCAGGTTAGGGTTGGGAGACCCAACCCCTACGGTGCTCGAGATTTTAGAGACTCCCCAGACAGGATTCGAACCTGTGACCAATCGATTAACAGTCGACCGCTCTACCGCTGAGCTACTGAGGAATGCGCGTCCAACGCGGAAACTAAGATAATCGCCGCCGCTAGGGTTTGTCAAGCAAATTGCTCAAGAAATTTTGAACGCTGCTGTTTGGGGTTTGCGAGGCGGTCGGAAAATTTCGGAGAATTTTTGACAATTCAGACATCCTCTGAGCGCACAACACTTTGAACCACGGCGATCGGGCGGCTCTTGGCTTGAATGCCCCTGGATTCGGCGGTGCAGATCCGGATCCTCGCCCCCTTGCCCGAAACATTGGCAGGGAGGATTGTGCAACCCGGCAAATCCGCAACCCCATCCTCAAAAATGCGCTGTTTCGATCCGGTTGGTCAACTGGCTGAGGAAAGCGACGGTTTCAGGGGCGGTTGCCAAGCTGGATAGTCTCGGAAACAGATCGCCACAAGCTTTATCCCGTCTGCTCTTGGGCGTTTTAGGTGCCTGCGATGGTCGATCGCCCCGAAACAGGGGGCCGATTGCGATCGAGCCAGTGACACAGACGCGCGATCGGCACTGGGGCTAGCTCCGTAGAGTGAAGCTGTCAAGAGAAACGCACCTCCCAAGCGCTTCCCCGACAACCTTCGTCGTCACCGTTGTGTTGTGCATCCTGAGGTAAGAATCGTGAACGCTCAACTGGCCACCGCCCCCCAAGTCCGCCGCCCTTCCAGCCCCGTTCCCGCCGCGACCGTTGCCCTCAGCCTTGTGCCAGCCCCCGCCGATGCCAGCGCCCAAGTACAGATGTTGTTGGATGAGGTGGTGAATTCGGTGGGGCAAATGCCCACCCGAGCGATCGCCACAGTTGAGCGCATCCTGAACGAAGTTAGCCGTGTTTGCCAAAAGAGCGATCGGATCCAAGCTTCCGGTCAAGTGGACGATTGGGCCCTGTCCCTGGCTCGTCACCGGCTCCAAAAATGCCTGGCTTACTATAAGCGTGGCTCCGAGCGTGGCCGAGTGGAACTGCACAGCACCCTCAGCGCCATGGTCTATCGCTACATTGCTCCGGCCCAAGCGGAACTGAGCTTCCAAGCCCGCTACACCCTGATTGAAGATTTCATGCAAGCGTTTTACATCGAATCCCTGCGGGCTTTCCGGCGGGAAAACGACTTGCTTGAGACCTACCAACCGCGCACTCGGCTGGAGTTGGCTGAATATCTCTCCTTCGCGGAGCAATATGCCAAGCGCCGCATTTCCCTGCCCGGTTGCCGCAACCAACAGTTGATCGTGCTGCGGGCGAAAAGCTTTGCCCGTCGCCAACCGCCGGAAGTGGCGATCGACATGGAATTGGCCGTGGAAGGGGGCAAAGGCGAAGAGGCTGAACAATACGCCCGCAGCAGCGCCGTGCAGCAAGTGCGAGAGCAAATGGTTTCGGAGGCGATCGACCCGGCGGAAGCGGTTCTGCGCGATCGAATCTTGAACGAACTGGTGGACTATCTGCGCAACCAAGGTCACCACGACTGCGTGGATTACCTGGCCCTGAAAATGCAAGACCTGTCTGCCCCGGAAATTGACGAAGTGTTGGGCCTCAGCCCTCGCCAGCGGGACTATCTGCAACAACGGTTTAAGTATCATGTGGAGCGCTTTTCTCGGATGCACAACTGGGAATTGGTTCACCAGTGGCTCGGGGCCGATGTGGACGATCGCCTAGGGATGTCCGGTGCGCTGTGGACTTTGTTTTGGGAGGAACTGACCCCCGAGCAACAGCAACTGGTGCAACTGAAGCAAGCTCAAAAAGACGAAAAAACCATTGGCAAGGCGATCGGCTGCACGCCCAAACAGGTGCAAAAACGCTGGTTCAAGCTGCTGACCTTTGCTTGGCAAGTGCGCAACGGTGAAGTCACGCTGCTGCAAGAGGCCTAAACGATCGCCTCATTTCCCCTCCCGGGGGCTGATCGCCCAGGAATTCAGCTCCTTCGGTAACGACGAAATTCAACGGCAGGCCCCGCGCCTGCCGTTTTTGTTAGCTGGTCAACTTCAGGCAATCTGTTAGAGTAATTGGAAGCTCCGCACCACCGACCCTGCGGGCTGCCGCCAAAGCGGTATGCTCGTTTCCAACCGACGAGAAAGACCCACAGCACCTATGAAATCGAAAGCATTTTGGGGCTTGGTTTCCCTGGTGGCGGCTAGCGTGCCTACGGTGGCCCAAGCTGCACCTGCGTTGAACCCCCACATCAAAGTTGACTACCACGAGCAAAGCCTTGCTCAAGAGGTGGTCTATGGAACCTACTACGATGGCCCTCGCCTGCGCGTGGTGACCGATCCGACCGGTGCAGCTCTGCGCAAGAGCTTTGAGTTCCCGATCGACCTCTCGCTGAAGAAAGAGAGCAGCATCACCACCAGCACCCCGATCACCGATCGCTACAAGATTCACCAATTTGGTGATTGCAACAGCGACAACAAAATTACCTTTGAAGACCTCGATATTCACCGGGGCATCTGCAACTCGCGTTTCCAAGCTTGGTCGCGCGAAGTGCAAGAGTGCTTGAAGGCTGGCCCCGTGTTGATTCGTGATCTGACCGGTAACGAGGTGTTCATCTACAACAAGGATGGCCAAGAGCTGTCGCGCGATATTGTGCTGAATGCTTCTGGCAAGGCCGTGTGCCGTCAGTTCATCGGCCGTGCCACCCCCGTGAGCATGGATCGTCAGTGCCGTGACGTGGTGGTTGAGCAACGTCCGTTTGTGGCTCCTTCCGCGCCGATGGTTCCCTCGGGCCCGATTCAAGGTCTGTGGTAAATTAGCCCCTCCTGCTCTGGTTGCTGCATTCGGTTTCAATGCCGAATCGTGATCAATGCTGGTGGAGTCTAAATCGGCGGAGTGAAGCGGCGGAGTTTAGATCCAGTCTCAGGACGGTCTAGATCTGCCGCTGCACAGCACTCTCGCTAATCACTCTGAAAAGGGTTTTTGGAAAAGGGATTGGTTTCGGCCAGTCCCTTTTGCATTGTTTGTTGAGAGGATGCCTGAACGGCCAAAGCTGCTACCTTGTGGGTTACCTTGCTCGACGAAGACAAGGGGCTTAAGCCCCTTGCCCCACGACTACTAGCGGTTTACAAGTATCCCAAGCCACTTCTCAGACATCCTTCGAGGTTATTGGTTGCGGTTGTTGGTTGCGGTTGGGCTAGGGAGTCGATCGCTTGCATTCGGGAAAGTCCGCCTCCAAAGCCAAAAATGCAGGGCAGGGCGTTTTGGTGGTGAGGTTTTCGGGCTTGTTCCAGGTGAAGGGGGCTTGTTGTTCGGCCGCCATCCACAGCAGTCGCTTCGCCCGGGTCATGGCCACGTAAAGCAGGCGATATTCTTCGGCCACTTTTAACCAACGGGCTTGGTGGGTGGCGATCGCGATCGGGGGAAGTTTGGCGGATCCATGCACCCGATCGCGAATTTGGGCCCGTAAACAGTCGCCCAAGTTAAACGCCCCCAAAAACTCCATTTGCAAAGGCACACGCGCTTCGGTGCTGAAATAGTCGCTGTGGAGGAAGGGCAAAAAGACCCCATCCCAGTCGAGACCTTTGGCTTTGTGGGCGGTGATGATGGTGAGCTGACCGGAACGGGTGTAGGGGGACTCGGGCAACTCCTCAGCTTCGACGGGGGCGAAGGTTTCGTTGCTGACAATTTCAGCGAGGTTGTTCAAGGTGGTTTCTAGCCGTTGGTCACCCCGATCGCGCTGGACGAGGGTTTCGATCAGTTTGTCGGTGGTGGCCAACTCGGCGCGATCGTAGCCCAAGGTCATGGCTAAAAAAGACAAGAGGGCATAGTGGGGCAAATGCAGCCGGGCGGCCAAAATGCCGGCACAAATCCGCCGGGCCTGGCGGGCTGGCTCTGCTAAGGGTGGATCCAACGGCCCCGGATAAAGAAACTGTTCGGGTTGGGCGGCCAGGCTGTCCAAGTCTTGGGTGGGGATTCGTTGTCGATCGACCAAAACCCGCAGCAGGGCCTTCAGGTATTGGGGCGAGTGGGGCCGATCGAGAAATTGCAACAGGGTCAACATTTCGCCGGGTACGTGGGATTGGCGATCGCTGGCTCCCACTTCGTAAAGATTGAGCCGATCGCCAAATCGATCGCCCAAGGATTTGGCCACCCAACGCCCCTGATCATTGGTGCGCACCAAAATCGCCAAGCTGAGATCGGGGGTCTTGGCCCACAGGTCGATCGTCCGTTGACCAATTTGAGCGATCGACTGATGAATATCGGCGGGACGCACCAACTCCAGCCCCAACCCGATCGGCGTTGGGTTGGCGTTCGGCTGGGGGTCGTTGGGTTCTGCCGCTTGAATGCATTGCAACTCAAAGGGTGGCAGGGCCGATCGCGTGCCAATCTGTTGGGTGAGGCGGGGAAATTCCCGATCGTTCGTCCACTGCACCAGGACGTTGGCCGCTTCCAGAATGATTAAGCTGCTGCGTCCCGATCGATCCATTTGGGCAAACCGCCCCTGCGATCGACAGGCTTCGCAAAATCGCCGAAAGAACACCGGGTCGGCCGGCGTGAAGGAGGAGTTAATCGCCTGATTGGGATCGCCCACCCGCACCAGGTTCACCGCATTCGTGGCCGGGTCGATCGCTAACTGTTCCAACAGCCGTGCTTGCAGGGGTGAGGAATCCTGCGCTTCATCCTCAAATACCGCAAAAATGCGCGATCGCCAGAGACTAGCCGCCTCCGGATCCGCCAAAACCCGCAAGGCCGCCAAAATCATGTCGTCATAGTCGATCGCATTGCGCCGTTGCAGTTGGGCTTCATAGGCTTCGTAGAGACCCGCCGCGATCGCCAAACCCGGGTAGCGGTCGGCGGCCAGCTCCGGCGCTTGGCCCATGTGCTGCAAATCTGCGGGTTTCAGACCCGAGCTTTTGGCCTCGCGCACCACCGTTAGCATCAACTCCGGCAACAAATCCGTCCGTAACACGGACAGTCGCCGCAACCGTTCCGCCTCTTCCCCGTCAAATTCCAACCCCTCCAGCAACAGCCCGTAGAGAGACGGATTTTGGGTAATCCAATCATCAACGGCATTGGCAATTAGTCGGTGCTGGCGATCGGGAGACACCAGGGTGCGATCGCGCTCCATGCCCGACAGTTCCGGATTGCGTCCGGCAATTTGCAAGGCCAGCCCATGAAGGGTTTGCACCGTGAAGCCCTGGCGCGGGAGGCCTAATGTTTGCAAGGCCTCGCGAATTTTGGCCTTCAGGTGGGCTGCTGCCGATCGGGTAAAGGTCACCACGGCCAGTTGGCGGCGCGCGTCCAACTGAAACCGGGCGATCGTCAGGGCCGCCGATCGGGCCATGCCCGTGGACTTGCCCGCGCCCGGCACCGCCGAAACCGCCAAGGGCCCGCCCGCCCAATCGGCAATTTCCCGCTGGCCCGGCCGCAAACCATCCCGTAACCGTTGCCAAGCGATCTCATCTCGACTGCTGGTGATGACCATGCTGGCTATCTTGCTCTTGATTTCCGCAATGATTCGGCCCAAAACTATTCAGCCCAAAATTATTCAGCCCAAAATTATTCAGCCCAAAACTAATGGAGTATTTGGGGAGGGTTAAGGAGCTGAAAAAATCGCTCAATTGCTTGCCAAATCGGCTCGATCGCGTCGCCCATGGCGTGATCCGTCTCCAGTTCGATGAATTCCACCCAAGGATGGCTCGCTACCCATTGCCGACTCAGCTCGATCGACACCGTGCGATCGGCCCGGCCATGCAAAATCACCGTTGGCAATACCCGCTGAAGCTTGGACTGATCATAGCGCTGGGCATCTTCCCAAAAGCCCAACCCCAAGGGCAGCTCTTTCCCCGCTGTGTAGTGGTAAACCATCAACTGACCGCTACTTTGCCATTGGGCTAATTGATCCGGCGACAGGCGATCGTGCCAACTTTGGGGAAATCCCAAGGCCGGAGCCAACAGCCCCAACCGTTGCACCTGGGGGCATTGTTCCGCCACCCACAGGGCCGTCAAGCCACCAAAGCTAGAGCCAATCAGCCCGATCGGTTCCTCCGGCGTTTGGTTAATCAGGGCTTGTACTTGCTGAATTTGGCGGCTGAGGGTCAGTCCGGTGAATCCCCCCTCATTAAAGTCGGGAATTTCAAGGACGATTTGATGTTGTTGGAATCGATCGGTCAAGGCCCTGGCCTTAAATGAACCGGGGCCCGAAGCAAAACCGTGCAGGTAGAGATAGCGCATAGGGCTGGATCCAAGCCAAGGAAAAACAGCAAACGAGCAGCATGATCGCTGTGATCACCACAGTTACGATCCCAACATTGCGATCGCCCTGATTGGTCAAATATTCACCAAATTTTTAATCTCTAAGGGTCAATTCCCCGCCGCTCTGCGGCGTAAAAATCAGAGATGAGCGAATATATCCACAAAAGTCATAACGTCACAATTTTGCTTTACCACTTAGTGTTCCCAGCAAAGTATCG